>CAZVKC010000028.1:0-10428 GCA_964627455.1 uncultured Solibacteraceae bacterium
GCAACCGCGCTATTGCCATGGAAACCACTCTCCTCGACCTCGACATCGCCGTCAACGAAGACGAACTCCTCGAAACCGTCTCCAGCCAATCCGCCACGGGACTCCTCCGCATGGCCGTCGCCTTCCGCAACCGCCACGGCGAGAACACCTCCATCGCCGTCCAGCGGCTCCTCAACGGCATCGAGCGCTCCTACTCCCGCGCACGGCATGAACTCCAACTGCTGCAGAAGGACCGTTTCAACGACATCACCGTCGACGAACTCCTCGCGCTTTCCGCGGCAAACGCCGTCGCGGCAACCGAACCCGTGGGGCCTCCGGAACCCGACGAAGCAGACGAAGCATTGCCGAAAAACAGCGAAATGAAAAAACGAACCCATTCCGAGCGCCAGGCCCGCTGCGAAACAGCACTCGAGCCGCAGTCGCCCACCGGAAAGGAGTCCCGCTGCCAGGAGCCGCAGGACAACTGATCAGATCCCGCAAACCCTCGAATCCGAAAAAGCGGAAGAAAACGAGGGACTAACACAAAATCTACGCAACACCCCGGGCCCGGCGCTCCTCGGAACGCCGGGTCTAACTTTTTGGCGAAGCAACACATCCGCCCGCAGGCTGCACAGCCCTGCGCCGGCGGGCGAGGAGAAGATACACACCATGGTTGAGCATTGCCTGCACCACCCCGACGTCCACGCGCCGTGGCAGAAGTGGTCACACGAGGAAACCCTGTACGTCGCCACGATGTACTCGAACCCGCTGCGCTGGCAAACGCGGCGTCTGCTGTTGAACGACTTCCGGCGGCACATGAAAGACTCGCCGAACGTCAAGCTGTATGTCGGCGAACTCGCCTACGGAGACCGGCCCTTCGAGGTCACCTGCCCCGAGTGCGCGGAGGATGTCCAACTCCGCACCCAGGACGAACTCTGGCACAAGGAGAACGTCCTCAATTGCGTCATCCGCAGGTTCCCGGCCGGCTGGAAATACGGCGCGATCATCGACGGCGACTTCGTCATGACCCGCCGCGACTGGGCGCTCGAAGCGATCCATCAGTTGCAGCATCACGCGTTCGTGCAACTGTTCTCCAGCTACGCGGACCTCGACAGCGAACACCGCCCGTTCCGGCTCATGTCCAGCTTCGCCTACAACTACGTTCACAACCGGGAGTCGATGAAAAACTGGCAGACGGCGGACCTTGGGACGGTGCTGGCTGCCGCGCATACGTCCGGCACAGTGAGCGCGAAGACTGCGGCCAAGCGCGCCTGGCCGCAATCACCGGGCGCGACCGGCGGCGCCTGGGCGTTCACGCGCGAGGCCTTTGACTCGGTCGGATCCCTGCTCGACACCAGCATCCTCGGCTCCGGTGACTGGCATATGGCTTTCGGCCTGGCGGGGATGATCAACTATGCCGCCGAGGCCGTGCGCTGCAACCAGCGCTACGTCGCATCGATCACCCGCTGGCAGGAACGCGCCGTCCGCCTCGGAGGCAACATCGGATACGTCCGCAATCACGCGATCCATCACTTCCATGGGTCCAAGGTCAATCGCTTCTACGGCGATCGCTGGCGGGTCCTGCTCGACAACGACTACGATCCGAGTACGGACGTGTGCACCGACTGGCAGGGCGTGCTTCGCCTGACCGGTAACAAGCCGCAACTGCGCGACGAGATCCGGGCGTATTTCCGGGCCCGCAACGAAGACGATCCGGCGTTGCGCGGCGGCGAGAAACCGCTTGTGTAATCCCTCGTGTAAAGAGGGATTGACCCCGGTTTTGCACTTCTTAACCAACCTTTCGGGGTTTGGACACATCCTTGCAGATAGAAGCGAACAGAGGCGCGAGCGCACCACCAGACGATTGAGGAACAGGATCGCTCGCGCCTTCGTTGTTCGCGTAGTCTTCAGAAGGCAGACATAGAAGGCAAATAAACATGATGATGCGTCCTCTGGCAAATCTTTTCCTTGTGTTGGGTATGAGCGGTGGGAGCGGCTTCCTGTTTGGCGGCGCTCCCACCGGTTCGTCTTCGGCTGCGCGGCCGGCAACAGCGGGCTTTGCGGATCTCGTAGAAAAGACATTGCCAGGCGTGGTTCGGGTGATGACGTCGAGCAGTGGCGCCGCCACCGCCGGCGAACCGGCGAACATTAGCTTTGGCGCTCAGAAAAACACCCCCTCCGCACGCAAAGTCAGCGGCGAAGGATCCGGCTTTGTCTGGTCTAACGACGGACACATTGTGACCAATTTTCACGTCGTCGAAGGCGCTTCGCGAATTCGCGTGCAATTTCACGACGGGCGTGAATCAGAAGCCCGGCTCGTTGCGGGAGATGCCGCGATCGACCTGGCTGTGCTGCAGGTTCCGGTATCCGCGGCCAAGCCGCTGCAGCCGCTTCCCATGGGCGACAGCGCCAAACTGCGGATCGGCGATCTCGTGCTGGCGATCGGCAATCCTTTCGGCGTCGGAACGACGGTGACGCAAGGCATCGTGAGCGCGATGAGTCCGTCGAAGCTCGGGATCGCGGGAGACGAGGACTACATTCAGACGGATGCGGCGGTGAACCCTGGCAACTCAGGTGGTCCGCTGCTCAATACCGAAGGCGAAGTGATCGGCGTCAACACGGCGATCCTGTCGACTTCGGGCGGCAGCAACGGCATCGGGTTCGCGCTGCCTGCGAATGTGGCGAAAACGATGGTTCGCGAACTGATCGAGACGGGACGCGTGGATCGCGGATACCTGGGCATCGCGGTGCAGCCGATGACGCCGGATCTCGCCGATGCGCTCGGCGATGACGCGATGTCGGGCAGCGCGGTGATTGCGGAAGTGCGCCCGGAAAGCCCCGCGGCGAAGGCGGGGCTGCAAAAGGGCGATGTGATCACGGGCATGAACGGCCGCGTGGTCCGTGACTTCAACCGGCTGCGGCTCTTCATTGCGGAGGCGCGGCCCGGGGTTGCGTCGCAACTGGTGGTGCTGCGCGACGGGAACGAAAAAAACTTCTGGGTCGTGCTGAGCAAGCGTCCCGAAAACCTGCCGCTGGCCTCTGCAGCGGGTGGTGAAACCATCAATCCGGCGCTGCCCGGAGCGGCGATTTCGGAACTCCCGGGCGGGCGTGGCTTGCTGATTGTCGCGGTCGATCCTTCGGGATTGAGCGCGCAGGCAGGCTTGCGCCCGGGCGATGTGATCGTGACGGCGAACCGTCAACCCATCGCCGACGCTACCGGATTCGAGCGCCAGATGGCGTCCGCCAGCGGCGGGGCGATTCTGCTGGAAGTGAACCGGCAGGGTTCCACCTACCTGCTCGGTTTCAAGAAGAGCAACTAGCGGCGAACGGCGACCGGCGATGAAACCGGCTGCATTTCGATCCGCAGGTCATTCAGGTCCGCATCCGGACGCAGTTGCGAAGAGAGCGTAATCGGCGTAATCAGATCGCGGGCTTCGCGCGGTGACAACGGCGCGTTCAAGCGCACCTGGAACGATCCGATCGGCGGTTCGCCCGGCTTCGGATTGTTGGAGCGCAGGGTCACCTGGAACACGCTCGAAGGCGGGATATCGGCCTTGCCGATGTTCACCACCAGGAACTGAACACGGCCGCCTTCCAGCATACGGAGGCCCGTCAATTGAAGCGATTTCCGCCAGTTGAACGCATTCGCGGCGCTGGCCGGCAGGGCCGGGGCGTTGCCGCCATTCTGTGGCGTGCCGGTCGAGGGTTCGGCTGAAACCTGGCGTGTCGGAGTGGAGCTGCTCTCCACAGCAGAGGGGTTCGACGCCGCGGAGGCGCGCTGCGAGGGAAGGATCCAGTAGTTCACCACGCCGATCGCTGTAATCGGGATCAGGAGCGCGATGCCGGCCGTCACCATCCAACCCGCCGAGGTCGCTGGTCTACGGAAAGTTCCCGTATCCAACTGCGGCATCGCCGCCGACTTGGCGGGCTTGTAGGTCTTGGGACGTTTCTCGCCGTAAATCGGTGATGGAATGATGCGGACATCGGCCACTCTGCGCATCGGGATAAGCGGAGGTCCGGGCAGGAATTCCGCCCGCACGGCCACATGGCGGGGCCGGGGATTCGATTGCTTCGGACGCAGGCCAAACAACGGCAGCGGAACCAGCTTCGCCATCGTCGGGACTGGCGTTTCGATGATCGGGTTGAGGATCTCGATGGTGTCGTTGGGGCTTTTCTTCCTCTCCTGGAACGGGGCCGTGACTGGAACAAGCGCGTTCTGGACCGGAGCCGGTTTCGGAGCGGTGACCACGGGCGCAACAAACTCCAGGGCTTTGCGGCGTTCCTCTTCGATCGCGGCCAGAACCGCCCGGTCCATCGGTACGCGGTAATCGGTGACGGGAGACCCCTGGGGCGGCAAGGCCGGCCAGGGCTCCGGTTCCCGGTTGACCCAGTACCCCGTTGCCGTGAAACACTTGCGAAACTGCAAGCGGATCGGGAGCCGAATCGGCGTCGCCAGGCGGGACGCAGCCGCATCGAACTGCTCCACCGCCCGGGTCGCGATTCGTTCCGCAGCGGCGAGAACCATCGGATCAGTCTCGAACTTCACAGGCGGCGTGGAACGCAGGACGGGGCGTCGGCCCTCGAACGGTCCCGCCTCGTACCCGGCCGGCTTCAAGGCGGCTGGCTTCAGATTCTGGTTGCACGCCTGCTGCGCTACTGCCAAACGAACCAGCGGCGCTTCGGTCCAGCCGGCGTTCCATTCCGGCAACGCATCGCGGAACGGTACACGCAGGGCTGAGATCCACGGCGCGAAGGCCAGTTGGATCGACGTGGCCACTCCGTTGTGTTGGGGTGGCGCGACGAGTGCAGGCTTGGCGGGCTGCCAGGACGCAGGCCCAGCCATGGCGGGATCCTGCTCGACCGGCGAAGTGTCCGGCTCCGCGGCCGGCAATTGGATTTCGTCAGGCAGAATCTGCAGCCGGATGCCCGGCGTTTCGATCGCTGCGGCCGGGGGCGAAAGCGGCGCAGGGTCCAGGTTCGTGAGTGCGGACTTCTGAGCAGGCGGAGGTACGGCCTCCACGCGTTGCGGTGGCGGTGGCAACGGCACGCGGCCGGCTCGGTCGAGGCCCGGCTGCGCCCAGGAATACTGCATCACGAGCGAGTCTGCCGCGGGGTTCCAAAGTGGCGCGGGGAAGGGTTCAAGGGTTGCCGCGATCGGGAGGCTGTGTGGACTCCGATTGTCGCGGACCTGCATGTTGTGGGAGAGCGCAGCGAGACCTGCAGGCACCGGGGACGGAGGCGGCTCCGGCGGGGGGACAGCGGCTGGCACGGCTTGCCGAATCGGCCGGCTCGGGGGCGCCAGGACCGGAACCGGAAGCTTGAGGGTTCTTACAACGTCGCTGCCAGGGTCTTCCGCGGGCATCAGAAACGCGGGGATCGCGACAGGTTCGCGGACCACCACGGAGGGGGTGACGGCAGGGAGAGGAGGCGGCGCGGCGAGGGTTGCGGTTTTCCACTGGCGGGCCGTGCTCGGATCGGGCGGGTAACACGAAGGGCAGTCTCTATCGGACGGCTCACACTCGTTTCCACACTCCGGACAGATCCAGTGCAACATGCCTATACTCTACAGCGGGCTGAGGAAAACTCCCCTCAGGCGATCTGCCCAAATCCCTCCGTAGTAAGCCCTAGGACGAATTCCCGATGGCCACGGCCCAGTACCATATGGGGTGATGGACTTAGTTTTAGGTGGATTTCGCGAGGGTGTGCATAAGGTCGGACTCTTAGCGGGAGGGTTCAACCCACCTACCTTGGCCCATCTTTCGTTGCTGCGCGCTGCTCGAGGAGTTTTGGACGCCGTGGCTTGCGTAGTGCCACGGGTGTATCCGCATAAAGAGTTTTCAGGCGCGGATTTTCAGGAGAGGGTAGAGATGCTGGGGGCGCTGGGCTACCCGGTGTTGGCGTCCGATCGCGGCTTGTTCATCGAGATCGCGAGGGAGTTTCGCCGGGATATCGCGGCGGGCGCCAGTGTCGAATTGCACTTTCTCTGCGGACGCGACGCCGCGGAACGGATCGTCGGGTGGGACTACGGCGATACGGTTGAGGGGATCGAGCGGCAGTTCAGGGAGTACCGCTTGCTCGTGGCCGCGCGCCAGGGTGAGTACGAGGCGCCTTTCCATGTGCGGCACGGAGTGTCGAACCTGACGATCGAGGCGGGCTACGACGAGGTGTCGTCGACGCTGGTCCGTGAATTGCTTGTTCGAGGAGATGAAGGTTGGAGGCAACATGTCCCCGAGGCGATTCACGATCTGGTTGGCCGGATTTACAGTCGCCGTTGAAGGGATCCTGCTGCTGTTGCACTGCAGCTTGAAAGCCAGGGATTTCGAACTTTGCGAAAACGGCGCTGCGGAGATTCGATCTGGAATCGACATTGGAGTGAGGTTGAAGCCAGGGACAGGTCCAGCGCGACCGGGCTACTGGTGGGCAACCAAATAACGGCAAGTACTCCAGCTGACAGCGTATTCCGGGCGCAATAGCGCGATAGTGGGGATACCACCGCATAGGCGTCGGTAGGGACCGTCTAGACTGTCACCGCGCCCTCAGCGGCGCATTACCGGCTGCGATCCGCTCCACATCCCCCAGCAACACGACGTACCCGAACACCCCGAGCAACGCGGCAATCCCAACGTAGAACAGCGCCCATTGGAACGACCCCGTAGCACTCACAACCTGGCCGATCACCACCGGCGTCACGATCCCCGCCAGATTCGCCGCGAAATTGAAGATCCCACCCGCCAATCCCATACACTCCAGCGGTGCGATGTCGGAAATCACCGTCCACCCCAAGCCCGTCATCCCCTGGCAAAAGAAGGCGAACGAGAAGATCGCAATCACCGCGCTGTCTCTCGGCACGACCGTCACCAGCATAATGCTCGACGCCCCTGCCAGCCCCGCCACAATCGGAAGCTTCCGCGCCAGATTTCGCGATCCCGTCCACCGCAGCAGCCGGTCGGATCCCCAACCTCCCAGCAGGACCCCGCCTGCCGCTGCCCAAAACGGCAAGGTCGCAAACAACCCGGCCCGCATCCAGTCCAAGCCGCGTTCCTGCGCCAGATACGTCGGGAACCAGGTCAGGAAAAACACCAGCGTCGAGTTCCCGCCGAACTGTCCCAGGCTCGCGCCCCAGATCTTGCGCGATCGCAGCAGGCGCGACACCTGCGGCCATCGGATCTTTTCCCTGGCCGCGCCGGTTGCTGCCGGTGGATCCCTGTACAGGAACCACCACACAATCCCGAATGCGACACCAACCCCTCCCACCGCGAGAAACAACACGCGCCACCCGAAGCGGCTCGCGATCCAAAACATAGCTGGACCGAAGCAGGCCAACCCCACATACTCACCCACCGTGAACACCGCCGTCGCCCGCGCCCGCTGCTCTTCACGGAACCACGCCGCCACCACGCGGCTGTTGGCCGGGAAACAGGGCGCTTCGCTCACCCCGAGGCCCAGTCGAAAAGCCAGCAGGGACGCCATCCCGCTCGCCAACCCCTGCAGCAGCGTGAACCCGGACCAGGACACCAGCGACAGCAGGTACGTCACGCGCACGCCCGCCCGGTCCAGCAGCCAGCCGCCCGGAATCTGGGCCAGCGCATAGCTCCAGGAAAATGCCGAAAACAGCAACCCCAATTGCGAGGGCGACAATCCCAGGTCCGCAGTCATCGCGGGAGCGGCAATGCCCAATACCGTTCGGTCCAGGTAATTCAGCATCGTTCCGGCCGAGATGAGGGCCAGCATTCGGAATCGCGTCATCGCAGGACCTCATTATCGCAGGCGTACCGGAAACAGACTGAGCCGGTCCGGCCCCTCGATTCCGCATCAGTTGAATGTGAGGCAACGATTGATGACGACCATGACAACGATGGAGCCGGTGGTGGCGCAGAAGCGGCTCGACAACACCTACCGTTACGCGGGCGGAACCATCACGATCCTGTTGACCGGTGAGGATACCGACGGACAGTTTTCCATGTGGGAAGGCGTCCAGCGGCCGGGTAGCGAACCGCCGCTCCACGTCCACCACACGGGCGACGAGACATTCATCATTCAGGAAGGTTGCGTGCGCTTCCGCATTGGCGACCGCACGATCGACGCCACACCCGGCATGGTTGCCTTCGCGCCCCGCAGCGTCCCGCACACCTTCCGCATCCAGTCACCCCAAGCCAAAATGCTCACCATCGCGACACCCGCCGGATTCGAAGAATGGTTCCAGGTCCTCGGCACGCCCGCCACGAGTTTCGACCTGCCCGAAAGCGTCGAACCTCCCTCGCCCGAAGAGTTCCAGAAGATGCTGGCGCTCAGCCGCAAGCTTGGAACCGAAATCCTCCCCGGCCCCGTGGACCTCTAAGCCCGGCCGGAATCACGCCAACCGCCTACCGCACCACTTCCAGGGGCCTGAGATCGACCATTGGCGACGGCCACACGTCGCCGCCCCGCACCGCGTCGTCGGGCCGGCCCGCTGTCCTGGCGGCTTCCGTGTCGAGAAAGTAGTAGTTGCTGCCGGCCTTTGCCTGATACCGGTTTCCCTGCCCGTCGGATAGCTCCACCGTCCCACGCAACAAATGTCCGGTGCTTTCCGAGCGCGCATCCGCCGCCGCCATCCGGTTCCAGGCGGTCTCCTGTTGATGCGCCGCTTCCGCGTGCAGCGTCGCCAGCGTCCGTTCCGCGACCTGCCGGTTGATCTGCTGCGTCTGGCTCCACCACACTGGATTGATCCGCTGCGACGCCCGGATCGCGCCAGTCAGTCGCGCCAGCATTCCCGACTGGGATGCGGGACCCGCATATCCCGCCACCTCGAACGACTGTGTTCCCAGAATGAAGTTCTGGCCCTGCGCCGCATAGAACATCGTGGTGGTCGCCAGCAGTGCACCCGCCACGGGATTCCCATTCCAACTGGCCTGGAACTGGATCTCGGCGACCGAAACTGCCGTCCGCAGACCGAACGAAGCCGGCAGCGCCTGTGCGCGTTGCGCGAGATCCGGCCGGTCCTGCACCGAGGTCACCTTGCCGTTGCGCCAGCCGAAGTCCCGCGCCATCATCCCCAGATAAGTGCTGCCGAACTGCCCCGCGGACTGCATCTGACAATAATTCAGCCCGCCCGTCGAAGGCATGCTTGCCGCGCCCGGACCCGGCACTGTACACTGCGCCAGCCGCTGATCCCCGATGCGGATCACCGAGCCGCCATCGGGACTCATCAGCTGCACACCATTGTTGTAGTGCGTGACGTCGAGCCTTCGAACACCGCCCATCGCGCGCCACCCCTGCGGAATCGCAAGCGTGTACGCCATTTCGTGAGGTTCCTGCCAGGTGAGGTTCAGAGGCGGAATGGCGGCAGGTGTTGCGGAGCCTCCAGTTCCAGTCGCTCCCTCGAAAGCGAAACTCCGCAGTATCGCCATCAAGCGCGGCGCCTGTTGCGCGAACTCGTTCGCCGGAGCCGCGTACCCGTACAGCATCGCCGTTCTCCTGCTGGTTTCGGCGCACAACATCGCTCCGCGGACCTGCCCGTTTTGAAACAGGAACCGCGCAGTGGCCATTCGCGGGCCGGCCGGCGAGATTTCCAATCCAGTGGCTCCGCTGATGTTCTGGCGCAAGGTCGCGTCGCAAGCCCCATTCCGGTTGAGCACCGGCCGCACAAACGCATACGTCTGCGGGTTGGGACCTGCCATCACGATATGCCCCGCTCCCGACTTGGTCGCCTGCCATCCCGGCGGCAGGTCCGCCCGGAAGCCCGAGGGGTCGTGGACCACCGTCCCACGCAGCATGGCCACAAGGGCAACCAGCGGCAAGAAGAATCGAATCACGTTGGTGCGTGTCCTCCTACTTGCAGATGCGGGATCCCCGGACGGAATGCCTCAAGCCAACGACCGGCAGTCCGTGAGGCGGACTGTTGACACGCCCCTTTTCACAACCTAGAACTTAGACTTCACTTCCGCATACGCCCAGTCGAGCCACGGCAGCAGCGCCTGCATATCCGAGGTCTCCACCGTCGCGCCGCCCCAGATGCGCAGTCCCACGGGAGCGTCGCGGTACGCGCCGATGTCGAATGCCGCGCCTTCCTTGTCCAGCAACGACACCAGCGACTTCGCGTGCTTCGCCTGATCGTCCGCCGACAACGCGGCGTACGCCGGATCCACGATCTTCAAACAGATCGACGTGTTCGACCGGATCGACGCGTCCTCGGCCAGGAACCCGGCCCAGTCCGACTTCGCGACCCACTCTTCGACGGCCTTCAGGTTCGCCTGCGAACGCGCGATCAGTCCGGCCAGTCCGCCGACCGACTCGGCCCACTTCAATCCGTCGAGTGCATCTTCCACGCACAGCATCGACGGCGTGTTGATCGTCTCGCCTTCGAAGATGCCGCCGATCAGCTTGCCGCCCTTGGACATCTGGAAAATCTTCGGCAACGGACGCGGCGCCGCATACGATTCCAACCGCTGCACCGCCCGCGGACTCAGCACG
>CAZVKC010000028.1:10528-39784 GCA_964627455.1 uncultured Solibacteraceae bacterium
CGGACGCGGCGCCGCATACGATTCCAACCGCTGCACCGCCCGCGGACTCAGCACGATCATGCCGTGCGCGCCTTCGCCGCCCAGCACCTTCTGCCACGACCAAGTCACCACGTCGAGCTTGTCCCACGGCATTTCCATCGCGAACACCGCCGAGGTCGCATCGCAAATGGCGAGGCCCTCGCGATCCGCCGCGATCCAGTCGCCGTTCGGGCACTTCACGCCCGACGTCGTGCCGTTCCAGGTGAACACAACGTCGCGCTTCCAGTCCACCTGCGACAGATCCGGGATCTTGCCGTATTCGGCCTTAAAAGTCCGCAAATCCGAGATTTTCAGTTGGTTCTTGACGTCCGCGACCCAGCCGCTGCCGAAGCTTTCCCACGCCAGCATGTCCACGCCGCGTTCGCCGAGCAGCGACCACATCGCCATCTCGATCGCGCCCGTGTCCGAGGCCGGAACGATGCCCAGCACATACCCGTCGGGGATGCCCAGGATCTTCTTGCTGCGTTCAATCACTTCGGCCAGCTTCGCTTTGCCGATCTTGGCGCGATGCGAACGGCCGAGCGCGGCTCCTTGCAGGGCCTCGAGAGACCAGCCGGGACGCTTGGCACAGGGTCCCGACGAAAAACAGGGATTGTTGGGTTTTTGAGAGGGCTTCATCTGAAGAAGGGGTGAACCTTCATTCTAACGAACCACCCTCACTTGCCGCCGATAATCACCTGCACGGGCTCGATCCGCCGGATGTCGTCCTCGGCGCACGTCAGGTAGTCGCGATCGAGCACGACGAAGTCCGCGAACTTGCCCGGTTCGATCGATCCGCGTTCCTTCTCCGCGAACTGCAGGTAGGCCGCCCACTCGGTGTACATCCGCAGCGCCTGCTCGCGCGTGATGCGCTCTTCAGGACCCACCACCTCGCCGAACCGCGTCTTGCGCGTTACCGCGGTCCACATGCCGAGGAACGGGTTGTACGGGTTGATCGCCGAGTTTTTGTTGAATCCGATCATGTGATCGCTGCCACCCGCGATCCGCACGCCCTTGTCGAGGTACGTCTTCAACGGGATGAAGTACCGCATCGGACCCGGCTTCGACGGAAACACCTGCGTCAGCGCGGGTGCGTCGTGATACAGCCACGCGGGCTGCACATCCGCGATCACACCCATCTTCGCCGCCCGATCGATCGCTTCGGGATTCTGGAACGACGCATGCATCACGTGCGACCGCGTCGGACCAATCGGCTTCTGCTTGTTCAGCTTCTCGAAAGCGTCCAGCAGATTGTCGACCGCGCCACCACCCTGGCTGTGCGCCGTGAGTTGCCAGCCCTGATCGCGAGCCGCTTCGAGGATCGAGTACAGCTTAGCCGGAGGAATGAACAGCGCGCCGCGGCTATCCGGATTCGTCTGAGCATAGAGCTGCTTTCCAAACGGACCATACGGCATCCGCTGATACGCGGTCCCCTGGATCATGCCGCCGTCGAGCGTCACCTTGAAGGCGCCGAACTTCAGCCACTCGGACTTCGAGGCGTTCGTCTTCCAGTCTTTGTGCGAGCGGATCTCCGCGACCGCGGACTCGACTGGTTGCGAGGCGTCCAGACGCCAGGTCATCACGATGCGCAGCGGCAACTCGTGACGCCCTTCGAGTTCGTGATAGAGGTCGATGTCTTCGGCCGTGACGGCGCGGTCGCCGATCGCGGTGAGTCCCGCGGCTCGATAACGGTCGAGTTGCGCGCGCATCGCTTTCAGCTTCTCGTCGCGGGTGAAGACTTGCGCCTTGTTCGCGGCAGTCGTGAGCTTGGGCGTGTTGCGCAGGATTCCGTTTGGTTCGCCTTTCTCGTCTTTCACGATTTCTCCGGCAGGCGGATTCGGCGTGTCGCGCGTGATGCCGCAGAGTGCGAGTCCACGAGTGTTGAGCACCGACACATAGCTCGAGTCGAGGAACACGGGATGATCAGGAACCACATCGAGATCGTGCCGGTTGGGGACGCGCATCTCTTTCAATCGCGTCGCGAACGTGCGCGGCACGTGGATCCACTCGCCCTTGGGAATCACTTTGGCACGCTGTCGCAGGTAATCCTGAATGTCGGCGACGGATGAGAAGTGCGGCATCGGATCGCGGAACTCGCTCAATGCCGCGCTCAGCGTGTGGACGTGGCTGTCGATGAGCCCCGGCAAGACGGTCTTGCCAGCGAGGTCGATGATCTTCGTGTTGGCGCCGCGTTCCGCCTGCAGCACCTCCGCGGACCTGCCCGTACGCACAATGCGCGCACCCTTCACTGCCACGGCTTCGACAATCGTGAACTTCGAATCGACCGTCAGGATCTTGCCGTTGTGCAGGATCAGGTCCGCGTCGGCGGCAATCAGTAAGAAAGACAGAGCGGAAACCAGCATTCGTGGCTTATTGTATAAGCATTGATGCTTCCTCTGTTCCTTCTCGCGCTCGCCGCCGCGCAGGACGTGGATGTCTTTGTCTCAGGCGAAGGCGGTTATCACACGTACCGCATCCCGGCCATCGTCGCGACCAACAAGGGCACGCTGCTCGCCTTCTGCGAAGGACGCCGCGGGTCCTCGAGTGACGCCGGCGACATCGACCTGTTGTTGCGCCGCAGCTTCGATGGAGGCAAGAACTGGGGTCCCGTGCAGGTGGTCGCCGACATGGGCGCTGACACCATCGGCAATCCGGCTCCGGTCGTGGATCGCACAACCGGCGACATCGTGATGCTGTTGACCTACAACGGCGGCAGGATCACCGAGAAGATGATCGAGGAAGGGCAAGGCGACCGCACGGTTTGGGTGGTCCGCAGCCGAGACGATGGCGAGACGTGGTCAGCGCCTGTCGAGATCACCAAACAGGTGAAGCTCCCCGATTGGACCTGGTACGCGACTGGTCCCGGCAACGGGATCCAATTGCGGAAGTCCGGCCGTCTGGTGGTCGCCTGCGATCACACGCGCCGCGGTACGAAGGTGATGCATTCGCACCTTGTTTATAGCGACGACCACGGCGAGACGTGGCACATCGGCGCGATCGCGGATGAACAGACGAATGAGTCCGCGGTCGCGGAACTCCGCAATGGCGAACTCGTGCTGAACATGCGCAGCTATCACCGCCAGGGGCGCCGCGCCGTGCAGCGCAGCAATGACGGTGGACTCTCGCTCGACAAACTGCAAATGGACGGCACGCTTGTCGAACCCGTCTGCCAGGGGAGCCTCATCTCGATCAAAGGCGGCCGCTGGCTGGTGTTCTCGAACCCGGCCTCCGAGACGAAGCGCGAGAAGATGACGATCCGGATCAGCAAGGACAAAGGCCGCACGTGGCCGTACTCGGAACTCCTCTTCGACGGACCGTCCGCCTATTCCTCGCTTGTCGAACTGAAAGGCCGTCAAGTCGGGCTCCTCTACGAGCGGGGCGACAAACGGCCTTACGAACGGATCCGGTTCACGGTCCTCAGCGTCGAGAGTATCGCTCGAAAAACTCAATGATCCGCAACATGTGATCCATGCGTTGCAGCGGTGGACCCGAGCGCGTCTGCTCATGCCCGATCCCCGGATAGCGGATGTATTCGACCGGCCGGCCCATCTGCGCGAGCGCCTTGTACAGCATCTCGCTCTGCGTCACGCCCGTGCGCAGATCCTGGCTGCCGTGCATGATCAGGAACGGCGTCCGGATGTTCGCGGCATAGCTGAACGGCGACTGCTGATCGAGCAACTTGCGCGTATCCGGCTCCCAGGGATAGCCGCCGAAGTGCGACGGCACCAGGCGCCACGCGTTGCCTTCTCCGAAGAATGTCGTCAAGTCATAGACGCCGCGTTGCGCGGCCGCGGCCTTGAAGCGATTGTCGTGACCGATGATCCACGCCGTGAGATACCCGGCATAGGATCCGCCTGTGAGAAACAGCTTGTCGGCATCCATCCACGACGCGTTCGCCTTCAACGACTCATCGAGCGTCGACAACACATCGGCCGCAGGACCTTCGCCCCAGTTCCTGTAGTTCGCGCGCTGGAATTCGTAGCCATAGCCGCTCGATCCGCGCGGATTCGAGTACACGACTCCATAGCCCCAGGCGCAGAAGATCTGGAATTCGTGCCACATGCTCAACTCGCCGGGTCCCCACATTGCGCTCGGGCCACCGTGCATTTCGAGAACAACGGGATACTTGCGGCCCGCCTGCATCGCCGCGGGCTTCATCACCCAATACTGGACCTTCATGCCGTCCGGCCGCGTGATCCAATGCTCTTCCGGCAACACGACCTCTTTATCCGCCAGCCAGCCGGAGTTCAGCGCAGTCAACTGCCGGCGCTTGCCGTTGCGGTCGATCACGAACAACTCATTCGGATTCGGCACGCTGATCTCGGCGAACACGACGCGTCCACCGTTGACGTCGAAGGCCGACACACCGACAGGACCTTCCACCAGCGGCGTCAGCTTGCCGGTCGCCGGCGACACACGCAGCAGCGGCGCGCCGCCATGCCAGCTTGACGAAAAGTACACATCGCCGCCCGCAAGCGTGATGCTTTGGACGCTCGATTGCCATTCCGATGCCGCGAGCCATGTGATTTCCTTCGTCGGCAGATCCAGGCGGCCGAGCTTCGACTGCCGGAAACCCGGCTGATCTGATTCCGCGGCTGTGAAGAACAGGATCTTGCCGTCTTCGGAGAAGCGAGGCGACGTATACGCCCAGGCCCGGTTCTCGAGCAGTGTCCGCGGATTGGACCCGTCGGCGTCGATCAACCAGATCGCCGACCGCATGATGCGGTCCGGATGCTGGTCGCCCGGAGGCGTGCTCACGAATGCGATGGTCTTGCCGTCCGGCGACCAGACGGGATTGCCGTGCGCATAGAAGTCCTTCGTGAGTTGTGTCGACTTGCCCGTCTCGGCGTCAAGCAGAAACAGATGCGGGATCGACATCTCGGGCGCGAGTCCCTGTTCGGCGAGGAAGTTCAAGCGGTTGATGCGTGTCGGATTGTCCTTTGACGCGTTCTTGTCGAGCCACGCGCGAACCGCCGCGCGATCGCCATCGGGATTCGCGCCCGCGAACTTCCGGTCGACATCGAACCAGTCGCGTTCCGGCCGCTCCATCGTGAAGTGCGGCTTGCCTTCGAGCTTCGAAATCGGAATCGCGGAAGTGACCAGCAGAGCCTTGCCGTCGGGACGCCACTGCACCGACGCCGCGCCGTTCTCGAGTTTGCCGAGCATGCGCGCTTCGCCCGCCATGCCGACGGGCATGATCCAAACCTGCGGCTTTGCGGGAGTCGACGAATCATCCGCGCGGATGAAGGCGAAGCTCCTGCCGTCCGGACGGATCGCCACCCCGCCGTCATTGCGTTTGCCGTGGGTCAACTGCACGGGCTTCGCGTTCGGATCTTCGAGGTTGATATAGAAGAGGTGCGTGCGGTAGCTGTACTGCGGATCGCCGGTTGCGGGTGTTTCGGTCTCGATCGACTGCACGCCATAGATCGCATAGGCGCCCGAAGGCGCGACATCCACGGACGTCACGCGGCGAATCTGTAACAGATCCGTCATCGTAATGAGTGACTTGGCCTGGATACTGAGGATAGAGAAGAGAACGAGGAGACAAACCCGCATACACGCGATGTTAGCGCGGGATAGAATGCAGCCATGTTTGTCGCAACCGGTTTCCTGATTGGCGCGGCGCTCTGGTTCCTGGTCCGGTGCATTCTAACCGGCATCTATACGGTCGACCAGAACGAACGCGCAGTAAAGACCGTCTTCGGACGAGCACAACGGCTTCCCGGCGATCGCACGACGCTCGAGGATCCCATCGCCGAGTATCTTCGTCCCGACGAGCGTGAGCGATACCGCTATCCGCTCGTACGTGTGATTCCACCCGGCGGACCCTACTTCAAAATGCCGTGGGAGAAGATCCACAAGGTCTCGATCGCAACGAGCACCGTCAACATGGCGCGCGACCTTGAAGACGCAAGTGCCAACTACGGCGGCACGATGCTCGAAGCCGTCACCAAGGATCAGTTGAACACCGGCCTCACCGGGCAGATCCGGTTCCGCGTGAGCGAAGTGAATCTGTACGCGTACCTGTTTGCGATCAAGTATCCGATGGTCCACGTGATGGCGTATTTCGTTTCCGTGCTGCGGCAGCGCATCGCGAACTTCGAGTCGCGAGACGCCGGCACGGACGTCGTCGATGTCTCGATCAACGACCTGCGCAAGAACCTGCGCGACCTGAACGAATACATGGAACAGGAATGCGTATCGACGGCGGCGCGGTACGGCGTACTGTTCGACGCGTCGCTCATCACCGGCATCGATCCGCCGGCGGAAGTCGAGTCCGCGCTGGCGGCGATCAACACGGCGCATAACCAGGTGTCGAGCGACATCAGTCTTGCGCACGCGTCGGCAGACCAGAAGATCGTACTGTCGCGCAAGGCTGTGGAAATCGAAACTTTGAAAGCGCAGGCAGAAGTCGAACCGCTGCGCATGATGGCAAAGGAGTTGGAAAACCTCAAGGCCAAAGGTCCAAACCTGCTCGACACGTACATACGCAACGTCAAACTTGCCTTGCCCGCCCGGGCGAAACAGATCTTTCTGGAGGTGAAGCGATGAGCGACGGATTGATCACTATTATCGTGACCTTCGTGGGACTGTTTCTGGGCGAAGCGCTGCTCCTCGGACTGGGGCGCATGTTCGGGCTGTACGCGATCGTGCAGGAACGCACCTGCCATGTGTACGTGCTGTTCGGCAAAGTCATCGGCGTGCTGACGGAACCCGGCTGGTACTTCCTGCCGATGTCCCTCGGACCCGCGGCGATCATCATCAACCTGTTCGGCAAATGCTATGTGGTCGATATGCGGCTTGACCAGGAGTACCTGCGCAGCCAGCCGGTCAATTCCGAGGAAGGCGCACCGATGGGCATCGGCATCTGGTACGAGATGCAGATCAGCGATCCGATCGCGTACCTCTTTAAGAACACCGATCCTCGCGGGTCGTTGCGCGCGAATGTGAGTAACGCCACGGTGCGATGTCTGAGCAACATGCCACTCGCGTCGATGCTGCAGACGCGTCACGAGATGAGCCGGACGGTTCGCGCGGAAGTATCGGCGAAGTCGCTGGCATGGGGCTATGTGTTGGGATCCGTGTACATCCGCAAGGTGCACTTCCGCGACGCCGCAATGATCCGGCAGATCGAAGAGAAGGTCGTCAACCGGCTGCGGCAGGTCACGTCGGCGATCAAGCAGGACGGCGCGAACCAGGTGAGCATCATCACGAGTTCGGCGGAACGTGAAGCAGCAGTAGAACTTGCGAAGGCGGCGGTGATTCGTCCGAACATGATTGGAGAGGCGTTGCGTGAGATTTCCGGCGATCCGGACGTAGCCCGGTCGCTGTTCGAGATCCTCGAGACGCAGAAGATCATCGAGAACAAAGGCGGCCAACTCACGCTGTTCTACGACGGCGCGCAGAACCGCATGCTCGCGGACCTGCTGGCCGCCGGACAGTCGCAGGGCGCGCCACCGCCTCTGCCTCCACCAGCGCCGCGCGCTTAGGCGCCGGTGGACATCGGCTGCTTCTTCGGGAAGGCGAGTGAGAGTCCGATGGAGATTCCGAGGACTCCGAAGATGATGCCCAGCGAGAGACTGGTAGGGAAGTGGCCCTCGTACACCTGGTTGAGCCACGCCATCTTGAGTCCGATGAAGACGAGGATCAGTGCAAGGCCGTAACGCAGCAGGTAGAAGCGGTGCACGGCGCCTGCGAGCAGGAAGTACATCGAACGCAAGCCGAGGATCGCGAAGATGTTCGACGTGTAGACGATGAGAGGTTCCTGCGTGAGAGCGAAGATCGCAGGAACGCTATCGACTGCGAAGATCACGTCGCTCGCTTCGAGCAACACGAGCGTGAGGAACAGCGGCGTGGCGACGCGGCGTCCCTGGTCGGAGATGAAGAACTTCGGGCCGTACAACTGGCCGCTGACCGGGATGAAGCGGCGCACGGTCTGCAGCAGCAGGTTGTTCTCGAGGTCCGGTTGATCGTCGTCATCGCCGAACAGCATCTTGACGCCGGTGAAGACGAGGAAGCCTCCGAACAACCAGATCACCCAGGTGTAACCGAGCAGCAGGCTGCCGAGGGCGATGAAGATCGAGCGGAAGATGATGGCGCCGAGGATGCCGTAGAAGAGCGTGCGGTGCTGGTACTGCGGTGGGATGCGGAAGTAGGCGAACACGAGCACGAAGACAAACATGTTGTCGACGGACAACGTTTGTTCGACGACGTATCCCGAGAGGAATTCGAGCGCGGCTTCTTTGGCTTCGAGCGCGGCGTTGAAGCCGGGAATCGACTGCAGGCGTGGATCGATCGAAAATTTCCACAGGGCAAAGCGATAGAACGCAAAGTTGAAGATCGCCGCGAGGCTCATCCACGCGGCGGTGGTGACCAGCGCTTCGCGAAAGCCGATGGTGTGCGCTTTACGATTGAAGACGCTGAGGTCGACGACGAGCATGACGATTACCATGAGCGTGAAGCCCAGGTAGAACCACCAATACTCGTTCAACGGAAACAGCAGAATGTTGTTCACTTGGCAGCCTTTGCTTCGAGCCAGCGCTTGAGGGCGGCAATGTGTTTGTCGAGAAACGGCATCTTGATCCCGAGCAGGTGGAGGCCGAGGAGCATCAGCGGAATCCCCGGAATCACAGGCAGAAAGATGCCGGCGAATCCGATGACGAGGCAGAGGACGCCGCCCATCATATATAGAATGCCTCTAACGCGGTCTTTCACGATCTAAGATCCATCCCTCCAAAACACAAAGACCTTTCGCGAAGGCTCCCGCCACACGAGGTGCAGGCGGAAAGCGTTCGCGAAAGGTCTCGATCCTGCAAGCTTGCTCTGCCTGCATTGACGCTCCGGATTCACGCATCGACTCACGCGAATCGTCCTGACGGAGACGCCATTCCGATGGGTTCGGCGATCTACTCCCCTGCCGGTCCGGCTACTACTATTCTAAGACGCGCCGTGATGGAAGGGCGGTTCCCAAAAAGAAGAAGGGCCGCCAACACCGGCGGCCCTTCGTTTCTTTAGATCACTGCTGATCCGCTCGCTAGCGCGAGCACCGGCTTACTTCTTCTTCTTCGCCGGGGCCTTCTTGGCGGCCTTCTTAGCAGCTTTCTTGGTTGCGTTCTTCATTGAGTAATTCTCCCTTACATCAAGTTATGCACAACTCTTGCGAGAAGCGCAGCGTGATTCATATATAAGGTTCTTTGCGAACAAAGTCAAGAGAAAAATGCATGTGAGAGGGTGTTGATGCACAAGTCTTAATCAAACGTTTCACATGCTGCATGTTTCGGGAACATCGCATGCATGAAATGTTTGAAAGCAGGGTGCGCGCGAAGCCCTGTATTCATGCGGGTCCGGCGCACTTCGCGTCAAACGTAGAGACGCTTCACACGCGCATGAATGCCGCACAGCACGCTGTACGAGATGGTGCCCGCAAGTTTCGCGATCTGCTGCGCATCGATCGACGCATCGCCTTCGCTGCCGAGCAACATCACGCTGTCGCCTGCTTCAATCGGAGGACAGTTGGTGACGTCGATCGTGGTGAGATCCATGGACACGGCGCCGATGATCGGCGCATAGCATCCGCGCACGATGACGCGGCCGCGGCCGCCGAGACGATGCGGGATGCCGTCGGCGTATCCGGCGGCGAGGATCGCGATGCGCGATGGTACGCGCGTGACGTGCATGCCACCGTAACCAATGCGCGCTCCGGCTTCAACGTCTTTCACAGCGAGCACGGCAGCGCGCCAGGTCAATGCAGGCTTCACGTGCAAACGCAATGCAGGCGCGGATGCGCCACGCGCCGGCGATACGTATCCGTAGATCGCATGTCCGGGACGAACGAGGTTGCAAAACGACGCATCACGGCCGTAGCCCAGCGGATTGGTGCTCGACATATGCGTGTAGCGCGGACGCACACCGGCTTCCGCGAGCGCGTCACGCACGCGGCGGAACTGCTCGATCTGATCCTCTGTCTGCGGCGAGTCGAAGTCCGAAGAAGATGCGAAGTGCGTCATGAGGCCTTCGAATTCCACAGCCTCAGAGGACGCGCGGTGTAGCGCGTCGATGACGTGCGAAGCGGCAGCGCGAGTTCCGAGGCGGCCCATGCCGGAGTCGATCTTGAGGTGGAACGGCAGGCGGCGGCCGATGCGGTTGGCGATCGTTTCCCATTCGGCGATGCCGGCGAGGTCGTGGATGACGGGCGTGAGCGAATGTTCGGCGAGCGCGAGCCGTTCGAAGGGGAGGAAGTCCGCCATGACGAGGATCCGCGACTGGCATCCGGATTCGCGCAACGCGATGCCTTCCTCGACGTTGCTCACCGCGAGCCAGCGGGCGCCTTCTGCTTCCAGAACGTGAGAGACCGCGACCGCGCCATGCCGGTAGGCGTCGGCTTTCACGACCGGCATGAGTTCGACATCCGGACCAGCTGCGTTGCGGACCGCGCGGAAGTTTTCGGCGATCTGCCGGCGTGAGACTTCGACCCAGGAACGATGGAGAACTTGCGTGGTTGCCGCCGCTGTCTGCTGCTGCTGCATGCGATATTACGAAGGTACCAGTCCAGGCCGCAACCTTAGAACCCGCGATTGGAACTTTCGCACGATCGACCGGGGCCGGATGCGCGCCTATCATCAAATCAGCAAGAGCGATACCTCTCCTCTCCATCGCTCATGTCGCTCTGGCGGCAGGATTTTTGATTTCGCCGTGTAGCTACTCCTTGCTTTTCAGGCTCGCACCCCATTGTGGATGCGAGCCTTCCTCTTTTCTCCCGGCTGCATTTCGGGTACAGTCTCCCCATGTACATTGTGAGTTGCCGGCGCGGATTCGATTCCAATCAGATTCCCGGCGCCAAAAACCAATTTCGAAACTTCACCAATCCCGCGGATTCGTCGGTGTTCGTCGAGATGAACCTCACCGGACTGCTGGCGGCCGCCACCAACAAACACGTTTGCATTCTTGTTCACGGCTTCAACAACGACATCTCACAGGTCATGACCTCTTACTGGGACATCGTGACCCGGATGAGCGACACCGGGGTTGCGGGTCCTTTGGGGTACGGGCTTGTGGTCGGATTCACGTGGCCGGGGATGGCGACCGCGCCGGGTTATTTTGCTGCAGTCGGCACGGCAAAGAAGTCCGCGCCGTACCTGCTCGAGTTGATCAATCATCTGCGGGGCGTGGCGCATTCGGTGGATGTGCAGACGCATTCGCTGGGGGCGCGCGTGGCGTTGACGGCTCTGCGCGATCCGTCCAAAGTCTTCGTGGATCAATTGTTGCTGTCGGCGCCTGCCGTGGATCATCACCTGCTCGAGCCCGATGAGGATTTCTTCGCGGCGATGGACGCCTGCAACCGCTGCCTGGTCTTTCATTCGAAGAACGATCCGGTGCTGGGCGGCGCATATTGGATTGGCGACATCACCGACGGCATTCATCCCGCGCTGGGGCTGAAGGGTCCGCGCAACAAGACGATCACACTGTCCAGGACGAAGAACGTGTACGTGGTCGATTGCTCGGCGAAGGTCAAGGAACACAGCGGGTATCGCAAGACGAACGCCTACTTCCAGTACTGGAAGAACGTGCTGAGCGGCGCCGCTTTGACGCGCTACGACGAACTCGGTTGAACCCCACGGCGTGTCGTTTAAGATAGGGGAGACATCGTTCCACCCTCTATGACACGCAGACAGGTCGTACTTCAATCCGCAGCCCTGGCGGCGGGCTCTTCGTCTGCCGCTTCGGCTGCGGCGCCACAAAGCGGTGACATCTGTTTCATGACGGCCCGCGACCTCGCGGCGAAGCTTCGCAAGAAGCAGATTTCCGCGCGCGAGGTGCTGGATGCGCACCTGAAACAGATCGAGCGCGTGAATCCGAAGGTCAACGCGATCGTGACACTGGTGGCGGATCAGGCTCGCGAACGCGCAAAGCAGTTGGACGAACAGGCCGCGAAGGGGCGCTTTGCCGGGATCCTGCATGGACTTCCCGTCGCACACAAGGATCTCGTCGAGACCAAAGGGATTCGCACCACGTACGGTTCGCCGATCCACAAGGACTTCGTGCCGAAGGTCAACGCGTTGCTGGTGGACCGCATTCAAGGCGCCGGCGCGATCACGGTAGGCAAAACGAATACGCCGGAGTTCGGCGCCGGGTCGCAGACCTTTAATAAGGTGTTTGGCGCGACGAAGAATCCATACGATCAGACGAAGACCTGCGGCGGATCGAGCGGCGGCGCCGCGGTAGCGCTGGCGTGCGGGATGCTGCCGATCGCGGATGGCAGCGATATGGGCGGGTCGCTGCGGAATCCCGCATCGTTCTGCGGAATCACGGGTTTTCGCATTTCACCCGGGCGCGTGCCGAGTTCAGCGTGGAGTCCGCTGAGTGTCGTGGGTCCGATGGGACGCAACGCCGGGGACGTCGCGCTGCTGCTGGCGGCGATGGCGGGTCCGGACCTTCGTTTTCCGATGTCGATTCAGGAGCCGGGTTCGAAGTTCGCGACGCAGGCGCTCGATGCGCGTTCGATGAAGGGCGTGAAGGTGGCGTGGTGTACCGGGGTCCCCGGGATGCCGTTCGACGCGCGCGTGCTCGCGGTGATGGAATCGCATCGCAAGACGTTCGCGTCGGGGCTTGGATGCGTTGTGGAAAACGGGGCGCCGGATTTCAAGGGCGTCGATGAGGCGTTCCGTGTGTTCCGCGCGCTCAGCTTCTATCAGCAGCATGGCGCCAAGCTGGCGCAACATCGCGGTGAGATGAAGGCGACGGTAATTGAGGAGATCGAGCGTGGGATAAAGCTGACGGGTCCACAGATTTCAGACGCGGAAGTCGCACGGACCGAGTTTTGCGCGCGGATGGGCGAGTTCCTGAAGAAGTACGAGTACCTGGTGCTGCCGACGGTGCAGGTTCCGCCGTTCGACGTCACGCAGGAGTACGTGCAGGAGATCAACGGCGAGAAGTTCACGAGCTACATCGACTGGATGCGGTCGTGCTTCTACATCACGATGTCAGGGCTGCCGGCGATTTCCGTGCCTGCCGGATTCACGCCGGAGGGATTGCCGGTAGGACTGCAGATTGTCGGGCGTCCTCAGGCCGACTTCGCGGTGCTCGAGATCGCACACGCGTTTGAGACGGCGAGGGGCGCGTTCGCGCGGCCGAAGATCGCACTGTAGTCGCCGGCGCATGCGGGCATCGCTACCATGAGAAACATGCCCCGCTCTTCTTTGCTCTGCTGTTTTGCTGTTGCGCTTTGCGCGCATGCCGGGACCTGCAGTGGTACGGCCGCGGTTGGAACCTTTCGTTTGCTGGTGAAGTCGCCTTCCGGTACGAATCCTCTGCCGATTCGATCGTTGAATAACATTGCGGCCAACAGCAAGATCAGCTACGAGCCGGTGCAATTGCCGGACAGCCTGAAAAAGAACGGCAAGTTGACGCTGGTGGTTGCGCCGGCGGACGCCGATCAGCGGGCCGTGGCGGGCGCGACGGTGCTCGAACCGAAACTGGCGGGGTCGAGCGGCGAGTGGACGGCTCCCTATCAGATCGGCACGCTGCTGGTGGTGTTCGCGCCGCAAGGCCTGGATGAAAAGCGCGTCACCAGCCTGATTTCCCGCGATGAAGAGTTGATCGAGGACCTGGCGCGTTACGCCGAGCGGACCGTTGCACTCGAGAGCACGATCGAGACATTGAATCTGCTGGAGGACGAAGAGGAACCGGTGGAGGATCCGATGCTGGCGCAGCGCACCGGCAGCCCGGTGGAACAGGCGCTCTTCACGCTGACTCGCGCGCTCAATCCGTCATCGACGTACTTCAATCCGTTGAGCGGCGGCCGCACGGTTGGATCCCAAACGAAATCGGGACAAGCAGCGGTGGCGTTCTTCGAGAACGCCGGCGGACTCTTTCCCGGGGGCGGCGCGCTGAGCATGGCGAAGATGTTTCTGATGCCGGATTCGGAGTTCCGCACCGTGTACGCCGAGACGGCGCCTCCCGACGGGCTGACCCTGTGCGCCCAAAAGACGTTGACGCGTACGCGGAACCGGGTGGTCTATCTCTGGGGTTATCAGCTGACAAACAGCAATGCGCCGAAGTTTTCCCAGGGATCCAACCTGACGCTGGCGTCGGGGACGCGGAGTACGGTGTCGATCAAGACCGCGAACAGCGCGGAGTGGCCCCTTCTCGATCGTGTTCGCGACTGGCGGTTGGTTCCCGCTGGCGCCTCGAGCGGACGTGAGATCCCGGTGACCATGCGCACGGTGGCGCGCGGCTGGGCGGAGATGGATCTGCGTAAGATCGATGTTCCGCAGGGGAGCTATCAACTGCGCGGCAAGTGGGACTGGGATACGGTGAATGTCCAGGGTACATGGCGGGTGTCGCCTGCAGGAGATCTGAAGCAGGCGAGGCTGAGTGCGGATTCGGCGCTACGGCTGGTGGAGGAGTCCGGCATGGCGCCGGTGGAACTCGAGGGCGCGGACTTCCAGTTTGTCGAGCGCGTGCGGCTGAAACGCGCGGGTGCGTTGGGCGCGATCAATACGGAACTGGAGTTCCGGCTGCCGAATGGATATCGCGGCGGGCAACAAAGCAAGCTGCAGCTGGAAATCAACACGGCGGCCTTTCATGCGGGGAACTATCTGTTGTCGGTCGAGCAGGTGAATGGCAAGACCGCGGAGATCCCGCTCAAGATTGCTCCGGCTCCGGCGCGGATCACAAACCTGCCGATCCGCATCAATCTTGGCGAACCGCAGCAGCGGATCACGTTGCGCGGTTCGGATCTGGATCGGATCCCGGCGACGATTGAGTCCGCCGAGGGCGTGAAAGTGCAGATGCTCGATGGTTCGGATACGGAACGCGATGCGATGGTGACGCTGCTGGCGTCGGCGAAGCTGGCGAAGGGCGCACGTGTTCGGACGGGATCGGGACTGGCGTTTCAGGTAACGGGTCCGAAGCCGCGAGTGACGGCTGCGACAGCGGCGCTGGCCGATGATCTGCCGGCTGCGGTTCGCGAGGGCGAACTGCCGTCCGGGTCTTTGGTGTCGTTCACCATTCGCGCGGAAAACGTGGAGGCTCCGGCCTCGCTGGTGGCGGATTGCTCGGATGCGGCGAAGTCGCTGGGTGGCCTGCGGATCCGGCTGGGCGAGCGTCGCACGGGTGGCGTGAAGTTCGACGCGGCGGCGGGTGCGGGGACGTACTTTGCATCCTTCGATCCTGGCGCTGTGGGGCAGACCGGCTGCGAGTTACAGGTGTCGATCGAGACCGAGGCGGCAGGGAAATCCGCGCCATTCGCCGCGGGGCGCGTCGTGCGGTTGCCACGGATCACGTCGCTCACGTGGACCGATGAAAAGCAGCAGGGCGGCTACGTCGCGATCCTCCGCGGTACCGATCTCGAGGTGATCGAGAAGGCGGGTTGGGAAGGGCAGCCGGGTGTCGCGGTGACCGCGGCGCCGAAGGCCGCATCGGGGGCCGAACCGATGCAGACCTTGCGCGTGGTGCTGCCGTGGCCTCCGCCTTCGCCGCTGGCTCCGGTTGCTGTGTGGCTACGCGGCGATAACGCTTCAACGGGCGGACGCAAGTGCGTGATCGCAACAACTCACTGAATCGCGATTCGCACAGGATTCGAAGACCGGTCGAGCGCGCTCACGATGAGATCGAGTTCGCCTCGGCCTGCGAGAACGCGCGGAAGGCGGACGGTGATCAGGTCGACGCCTGCTTCTGTTGCACTGGGCTGCGCAGTCACGACCTCAGCCAGTTCATCGCCGATTTGAACGCTTATTGAGGCAGGGTCCGCGAGCGGGTTGCGTAACCCGGTGGCGGCGATCTCGAGAAGGACGCGGTCGGTTTCGGATCCGAGATCGATTGGCGTCGCCGTACAAACGCCCGCTTCGTCGCACGCGAAGGCTGGTGTTGGATCCGATGGCGTGCTGCCGTCTTCTGCGATGCGGGTCCAACGTGCGAGCGCAACGCCTTTGCCGGTGCGATCGGCCGAATAGAGAGATGGCGTGGCGGCGTCTATGCGCAGGGTTCCCCGCAAAGCGCGCCCTTTCGAAGTGGTGACGATCACGGTCGAGTCGCCGGTTGGGACCTCCACGGGAATCATGAGGTCCAGCTTTCGCGCTTGCGCTTCGACGAGGATCGCGTCAAGACCTGCGATTTGCGCGGTGACTCCGCCGAGGGGTCCGGCTGCGGGGATGCCTTCCGCTTTCGCCGGTTCTGATGTGAGGTCTTCGGATGTCTCGATGACGATGCGGGATCCCGGCGCGGCGGCGTCTGCGATGGCGAGCGTGGCGGCGTTGCGAATCGCCGATACATTGCTGGGATTGGTGACGGTGAGCACGACGCGCACGTATCGCGAGGTATTCGAAAGGTTCGGACCTGAGATACGCAGCAGCGCGTCGTAAGTTCCGGCATCGAGTCCCGCGGGATCGGCGGATACGGCGATGGAAGACGGCGCCGTGATGCCGGAACGCCTGTCGACACGCAGCCAGTGATTGGACGGTGCGGCTACGGGCAGGGCGTTGGGACGCGCCACCATCGTTTCGACGGTGATGTTGTTGAGGGGACCGTTGGCGGTGAGGCCGAGCGTGACCGTGGCGGTGGGCGCGGATCCGGATGCTGTCAATGTGAGGACGTCGGCGCTGGTCGCGAGCGTGGATCCCGCGAAATCGGTGAAGAGATCGTGTGCCGGCCAGGAGGTGACACGCGCTTCGGCAGTGGCCATGGCGGCAAACAGGTCGTCGATGATGCTGTCTTCATCCTGCGGGCGAGTGTTGGTGAGGATGACCCAGGCGCGGCCGTTCTGGCGGCGGGCGAGGAGGTTGCGGGTTCCCGAGGCGCCGCCGGAATGCCACCAGTGGAAACCTCCGGTGATGGGCGTGATGCGCCAGGTCAGGCCCGTCCAACCGGTGTTGCTGACGGGTACCGGCGCGGGTGGGCGCTGGGTGATCGATGAGATGGTGTTGGCGCTGAGGATGGGTCCACCGCGGCGGCCGTCGAGCGCATTGATGTACTTCATGAGGTCGATGGCGCTGCCGACCATGCCGCCGTAGGAATCTCCCATTTCGAGCCAGTTGTTGCCGTAGGGCCGGGTGGTGGGGCGCGGGGCGCCAGGCACGACTGGCGCGGTGACGATCGGCGCGCCCGGGTAGTCGTAGTACTTCACCTCATCCTGATAACGATTCTCGAGGAGTGCATGCCCGGTGCGGATTCCGGTCGCGCCACTGGGGGTCAGAAGTTTTTCCCGAATGGCGTCTTCATATGGTTTGCCGGTGATGCGCTCGATGATGCGGCCGAGGATCTGGTAGGCGGAGTTGCCGTAGGCGAACTTCGTGCCGGGCTCGAAGTCGAGTTTCTGGCTGATGACGTAACGTGTCATGAGGTCTTTCGACACCGGCGCGTTGAAGAGTCGTGAGGCGGTGTTGTAGTAGACCGGGTGATCATCTTCGACGGGCCTATCGAAGCCTTCGATGTGCATCAGCAACTGGCGCACGGTGACCTGCCGCATGCGCGGGTCGGGCGCGGGACTTGTGGCGGGCTGCAGGTTGGGGATGAGGTCCATGAACTTGGCGTCGAGGCTGAGCTTGCCCTCTTCAGCGAGTTTCAGGATGGTCATGCCTGTGAGGGTCTTGGAGATACTGGCGAAGCGAAACATCGACGTGGGCTGGACGGGGATCCAGTTTTCGCGATCCGCGAAGCCGAAGCCGCGGGCGTAAACGAGGCGGCCCTGATCGGTGATGGCGACGGCGGCCCCGGGAACTTTCCATTTCTCGAAAACCGGACGGAGGAGAGTCTCATACACGGCGAGTTGGGGGACGTCCTTGCCGGTGGCCGGCATCTGCGCGCGAGTCACCACGGCGATCGAAAAGAGGGCAAAAGCTGCGGTTCGGAACATGGCTTCATCAAAGGATGCGAAGTCCGTCTGGAAAATGACTCACATGCTATACTCCGCAACATGGGTCCGGGCCTCTCGCGCGTCATTCCCACCGCTGTTTTCGCGGCTTTGAGTCTCTTCGCACAGCCGCCGGCGGCTCCTAAAGAGCCGGGAATTCCGGTGCGCGACGAGGTTACGAAGAAGCGCTGCGGGACCTGCCATCAAGCCGACAAAGACGGCAATCTCACGCGTATTTCGTGGATCCGCACCACGCCCGAGGGGTGGCAGGAAGCGATCAAGCGCATGGTGCGTTTGAACGGCGTGCGGCTGACTCCGGATGAAGCGCGTCATATCGTGCAATACCTGAGCCGCGATCATGGTCTCGCGCCCGAAGAGGCAGCGAATGTGAGCTGGTTCCTCGAGAAGCGCGCGATCGAAGCGGAAACCGGATTTCCCAGCGAAGAGGTTCAGCGCGCGTGTGCCTCGTGCCATCCGATGGCCCAGCCGAATTCGTGGCGGCGGTCGGCGGAGGAGTGGAAGCTGCTGACAGACATGCATGTCGCGTATTTCCCGGTGACCGAGTTCACGGCGTTCCGGCGGTTTGGACGCCCGGATCCGAGTGCGCCGCCTGCCACGCAGCGGCATCCGGTGGAGATGGCGATCGAGCATTTGTCGAAGACGAATCCGCTGATGACGCCGGAGTGGGCGAACTGGAAGGCGTCGATGCGTCCGGCGAAGTTGCAGGGGCGCTGGATTCTGTGGGGCGATCAGCCGGGCAAGGGCCGCGTGCTGGGCGAGGTTTCGATCGAGCCGGGCGCGAACGAGAACGAGTTCACGACCAACATTACTTATACGGATCTTGCGACGGGCAAGCAGTTCAAGCGGTCCGGCAAGGCGAACCTGTACACGGGGCACGCGTGGCGCGGGCGTTCGACGGGGACGTCGAGCACGCTCGAGGATCCGAAAGAGATGCGCGAAGTGATGAGCGTGTCGCGCGATCAGTCGCGGATCGAAGGCCGCTGGTTCTGGGGCGGGTATCAGGAACTCGGCATCAACGCGAAGCTGGTTCGCGCGGGCGAGGCTCCGGTGATTGTGGGTCTCGACGCGGTGTCGCTGCAATCCGGCGCGGGCTCGCGGCAGGTCAAGATCTACGGCGACAAGCTGCCGGCGAACGTGAAGGCGTCCGACATCAGCTTCGGCGGCGGTGTGACGGTGAAGAGCGTCGTGAGCGCGACGCCGCGCGTGATTACGGTGTCAGTGGACGTCGCGAAGGACGCGGTGTCGGGACCTCGCGATGTCGAGGTGAATCGCACAGTGGCGACTAACGCGCTGTTTGTCTACGACAAGATCGATTACATCAAGGTCTCTTCGGATACGACGATTGCTCGCCTCGGCGGCAACACGCATCCCAAGGGCTACGCGCAGTTCGAAGCGATCGCCTATCATCGCGGACTCGACGGCAAGCCGAATACGGCGGACGATATCGCGCTGGGTCCGGTGGCGGCGAAGTGGTCGATCGAAGAGTTCCTCGCGCGGTTCGATGACGACGATAAAGATTTCGTCGGAACGATCGATGCGAGGACCGGGTTCTTTACGCCGGCGAGCGAGGGTCCGAACCCGGAGCGCAAGTGGGCGGCGAATAATTACGGCGATGTGTGGGTGGTGGCGACGGTAGAGAATGGTGGTCCGAAACCGCTCACCGCGCGCAGCTACCTGGTGGTGACGGTTCCCCTGTACATGCGTTGGGATCAGCCGGAGGTCGCGGAGTAGTGGTGTATTCGGCAGGTGAGATTCACGCGTTCGACGCGGCCGGGCAGCGGTTCCTGTACCTCGTGCCTAGCGGCGGCATCGTGGACTTGAATCCCGTGGCGCGGGCGGTATTGGAGCGCGTGCAGTCGCGTGCGGCGTCGCGCGAGGAACTGGTGGGGACGCTACCGTTCGCGGCGCCGGACATTCACGAAGCGATCGATGAACTCGCGAGTTTCCGCGCGATTGTTGAAGAAGGTGCGGCTGTCGAGGATCCACCGCAGGATGTCCCCGACAAGTTCCCGCTGCAGACGATGGTGCTGAACCTCACCAATCAGTGCAACCTGAGCTGCGGCTATTGTTACGAATTCGGCGAAGACAAGGTCGCGACTCCCGACGGCAAGCCGAAGTTCATGAATTGGGAAACGGCGCGGATGTCGGTGGATCACCTGTTTGTCGAATCCGCGGGACGGCGCGCGATCCACATCACGTTCTTCGGCGGCGAGACGCTCATGAACTTCCCGCTGCTGAAGCAGGTGGTCGAGTACGCACGCGACAAGGCAAAGCAGGAAGGCCGGTACATCGACTTTTCGCTCACGACCAACGCGACGCTGCTCACGCCGCAGATCATCGAGTTCCTGGCGGAGAACCACGTCGGCGTGACGGTGAGCATGGACGGTCCGAAGGAGATGAACGACGCGCTGCGCGTGTTCGCCAACGGTCGCGGCAGCTACGACATCATCGCGCCGAAGGTGAAGGCGCTGCTCGAAGCGCACAAGACGCGACCCATCGCAGCGCGCGTGACCCTGACCGCGCAGGTGAAGGACGTGATCCGCATCTTCCGGCACCTGAAGCAGGACATGGGTTTTCATGAAGTCGGGTTCGCGCCGGTGACGACTTCGCCGCAGCGGCTGTATGCGATCGAAGCGACCGGGATGGATCGCGTACTCGAGCAGTTCCGCGAACTGGCGTTCGAGTATCGCGACTTTGCAGTGCGCGGCGAGCATCACGGATTTTCGAACGTGAGCGATACGCTGACTGAGTTGCATCAAGGGATCAACAAGTCGCATCCCTGCGGCGCGGGCCTGGGACTCGTCGGCGTCGGACCTTCCGGTGACATCGCACCCTGCCACCGCTTCGTCGATTCCGACACACACGCGCTGGGACACATTTCGACGGGCATCGATCGCGAGAAGCAGGCCGACTTTCTGAAGCGCGGCCACATTCACGCGAAGTACGATTGCCATACCTGCTGGGCGCGCCCGCTGTGCGCCGGCGGCTGCCACCATGAGGCCTTCGTGCGCTACGGCGACACTGGGCATCCGAACCTGCATTACTGCGACTGGATCCGCAGCTGGACCGATCTCTGCCTGCAAATCTACGGTGAGATCGCGACGCGCAATCCCCAGTTCCTCGACACCTTCGACCGGAGGAAGACCGTATGAAGCATGTCCGCGCGCTGAACCGAAAAGCGCAGCGCATCGAAGAGTACGCAGCCGCGATGGAAGGCGACGTGTTCGCCTTGCAGCAACGCGGCGGACCCGGCGGGTCGGCGCAGAAGAGGCCGCACTATCCGGTCGGATGTTCGATCGTGTTTTCGCCCGGCTGGGAAGTGGATTCGGCCGGCGGCACTGCGGGATTGTGCCAGCCCGCCGAGCGCGACCTGTACGACTGCTACATCACGTGCTTCTGGCCGGCGCAGGTGCCGGACCATCTCAATAACTATCCGGATTGGACGTCGAAGTGCGCCAGCGCCACCAAGGATTGGCGGAACATCGACCTGGTGTTTCCATAATGCGCAAGTTTGTTTTGGTTCTGAGCCTCGCTTGCAGCGGGCTGTTCGCGCAGAAGATGTACGTGGGCGCGTGGCCGGGGCGAGTGCTGGTGATCGATGAGAAGACCGGAGTGCTCGAAGGCGACATCAAGCTGAAGACCGGTGCGGCGCGGTCGTTGTACCTGAGTCCGGATAAGAAGCGGATCCTCGCGATGACGCACAAGGACGTCGGGTTCGAGACGATCGATCTCGCGACCAAACAGGTGACGTCCGTCTTCCAGTTGAGCGAAGGCAACAGGAAGATTCGCGTGGATGCGGGTCCGACGCCGGATCGCGAAGGCAAGCTGTTGTACGCGGTGACGCGCGACATCGAGAAGAAGATCGACCGGTTCGAGATCGGCAAGCGCAAGTTCAGCATCATCGACGTCGCGCAGCAGAAGATCGTGCGCCAGGTGGATGTGCCGGCGGCCGATGCCGATAACATCGGGCGTCAAATGCGTATGTCGCCGGACGGCAAGTATCTCTACACGTTCGGGCAGACGGTGATCGTGTACGACACGACGGACAACTTCAAAGAGGTCGAGCGGATCGACTTGTCGAAGCCGCCGTTTCCGAATACGGATACGTTGTTCGTGGGCGGCGATATGGATCCGTGGGGCGATCCAAATATTTTGACGTCGATGTTCCAGAGCACCGACAACATCGTGCGCCGGCGAACGTTCGGCATCGCGCGGTTCGACTTGAACAAGCGCACGTTCGACTTCACTCCGATCGGTCCTGTGCCGTCACAGTTGTCGGGCTTGCAGGTGACGCCAGACGGCAAGAGCGGCTACGCGGTGTCGGTCGAGGGTGAGCATGGCGATCGCGTGACGCAGTTCATGATGTTCGACATGGCGCAGAAGCGGCTGGTGAAGCGCGGCGAGTTCTCAGGCCGCACACGGTTCTTCTTCGGTATTTCGTCGGATGGCAGGAAGCTGTTGATTTACGGCGCAGGCAACACGATCGAGTACTTCGATGCGCAGACGCTGCAGCCGGAAAAGACTGTCGATGTCAATGCTGACATGACGACGCAGTTGTTGATCGTCGCGCCATAGAATGGCGGAGTTCGCGATACACATCCAGTCCGTGTCGGACCTGGATTGCCTCGACTCCTGGGCCTTGTGGGAACGCAGCGAGAAACTGCGGCCCGCGATCCTGGAACTTGGCGAACTGCTGGGAGTCCCCGAAGACGAAGAGGATTTCACCCGCATCTATTGGGGAACGGAGTTCTGCGAGAACCTGATCCCCGATGAGCCTCTTGATTTCGACTATGTCGATCTGCCGTTGACGCTGTTGACTCCTTATGTGAGCGATCGCGGGCTCGAACGGTTGCGGCCGCTGCTGGATGCGCTGCCGGACGAGTCCGAGGTGGTGTTCAACGATTTCGGCGTGTTGCGCCTGCTGCGGCATTCCTATCCGACACTAGTTCCCGTGCAGGGGAGGCTGCTGTACAAAGCGCTGCGGGATCCACGGATCACGACCGAGTATGTGCAGTTGGGCGAGAGTCCGCAATTGCAGGCTTTGCGGGGATCCTCGCTCGAGACGCAGGCGTACTCGGCGTTGCTGCGAAGATACGACGTGCGGCACGCGGAACAGGATCTGCTGCCGCAGGGCAACAACTTCCAGAGCGAACTCGCGTTGTCTGTGTACGCTCCGTTCGGCGTGATATCGACCGCTCGCATCTGCATGGCTGCAGGACTCGGTTATCGCAAGGCGCAGAAGTTCGAGCCGGGCGCTCCGTGCAGGCACGAGTGCCAGACGCATCTGGTGGAGTATCAGTACACCAACTCACCGTTTGCGAATCGCGATCAGCGTTTCTGGCTCAAGGGACAGACGTACTTTTATTTACACAGCGAAGCAATGATCCGCGGACTGGCTGAGATGGCGCCGGCGATCCAGCGAATCGTGTGGCAACCGCGCATTCCGATGCTCGCCTGACACGAGATATATACTCGTTAGCGTGAGCCAAACACCCTTGGATATTGGAATTATCGGACTGGGCCGTATGGGCTTCGTCCATGCGAGCAATATGCTCGAACTGGAGCGGCAGGACGGCGTGTGCCGCCTTGCCGGGATTGTGGACGGCGACGCGTCGCGGACCAGGCGTTTCGCCGAGCAGACGGGATACACGGGGAAGATTTTCGGATCCGTGGAAGAGTACATCGACTCCGAGGTCTGCAAAGCGACGATGATCGTGTCGCCTACGGAACTGCACCGGGCGCATTCGTCGATGCTGGTGAATGCCCGCCATCGGGTGCTGTGCGAGAAGCCTCTCACGGGTACGCTCGAAGGCGACATCGAGTTTTGCGCGGAACTCGACCGCGATTTTCCGGATGGCGTGATGCTCGCGTTTCAGCGGCGCTTCGATCCGGCGCTGGCCTACGGGCAGCAGTTGATGGCGCAAGGTCTCATCGGCCGCGTCTTCAAGATTTATTCGGCGCTCGAAGATTCGGGTCCGCCGCCGGATGATTACATGAGCGGCGGGATTCTGCCGGATATGTCGATCCACAACGTCGACGAGATTCTGTGGCTGGCTGGTGGTCCGATGCCGGATCGCGCGATGGTGGTGGGTTCGCTTGTGTACAACCAGCGCATCGCGAAATGCAAAGAGGATTTCGACGACGCGATGCTGTACTTGTGGTTCGGCGAGGACATCGTCGGGCAGGTGCAGGTGACGCGCAACCACGTCTCGGGCTATCGCGTGGAAACGATCATTTACGGCGAGAAGGGGCAGATTCAGATCGGGCACTTCGAGCAGCGTCCGCAGGAAATCGTCGTGCAGGCGTTCGGCAAGCGCGGCGCCGCGGAACCGCTGGCGAAGAAGGTGTTCCCGGCGAGCAAGTCGGATCCGGGCGCGCCGGAGTTCATGGAGCGCTTCGGCGAAGCGTACAAGCAGGAAGTTGCGGTGTTCATCGATTGCGTGCGGCGCGGCGCGAAGTTCCCAACGTCGCATCGCGATGCATTACGCGCGCAGCAGGTGATTTCCTGCGGAATGTCAGCGACGTATACCCGGAACTCCGCGGCAAAGGTCGAGTAGGCGGCAGGCTTTGGCGCCTCAGGAATCCCCCAACTGCAATGAGAAAGGGCCACCGGACGAACCGGCGGCCCTTTCTTTCGATCGGATGTGGGGCAGGCTGGAAAGCTACCGGCGACGGCGGAGGACAACGGCAGCGGCGGCCAAAGCCATTCCGGCAAGTCCGAAGGTCGAAGGCTCGGGAATCGAGGATGGAGCGTCGAGCGTAATGGAACCCGTGCTGAATGTGGCTCCGAGATTGATCGGGGTGGACCCATTTCTCACCGGACCCGTCAAGCGGTAGATCGATCCCGCAATCGGTCCGGTCGTTGTGCCCGCGTAGGCAAACCTTCCATTGAAGTTGAGCTTCAGAGGCAGAATGCCGGACAAAGGCGTTGTGATGTGCAGGGCGGATGCAATAACCGGGTCCAGAGTGGCGAAGTCGATCGCTCGCTCGAATGTGAACGATCCGGTGACGAGACGGCCCTGGAAGTTCGCAGTGGTCTGGCTCGTCGCCCGGCAACCCGAAATATTTGTTGAGCTGGCGCAGGTGACCGCGACACCGGGCTGAAAACTAATCTTGGCTGGGACAGGAGTAGCGTCACCCAGGAGGGTAGATGCTCCATTGAAAACTCCCAGATTCGCGATAGCGGGTGCGTTGTAGGTCACGTCAAAGGCACCGGTGCTGGTATTGACCGTTAATGGGTTGGGCGTCTGACGGGCGCCTGTTGTCGCGCTCATGAACGAGCCGACCGGCAGAACATAGCTGGCGATCACGTTGGCCAACTGGCAGTTGATGTCGCTAGTCGTACACACAGAAGTGACGCCAACGTTCTGCACTCGCACGAAATCCGAGGCTCCATTCAAGTAGAGGTTCCCGGTCAAGGTTCCTCCGGCGCCGAACTCCAACGATACCGTTTCCGCATAGATCGAGGCGGAAGCAAGAAGCAGCAGAACAGCGACTCTATTTTTCATGAGGGTCTCCTCCAGCAGTGTGTTCTTCAATCAACGCCAGACAGCGCGTTGTCATGACACACTTACTATCTTTAGATAGTATCCGACTATCACGAGGGAGGCAAATCAAAAATCACCTGAGAGGTTCTAAGGTGATCGCGAGATCCGGTAAATGATAGGCCTGAAACACAAAACCGGGGCCCATGATGGGGGTCCCGGTCGAGGCGAACGATGAAGTTGAGGGTTTCTACTTCTTGCCGGCGGCGAGCTTCTCGCGCATCTCCTTCAAGACGGCCTTGCGGCTGAGCTTGATCTTGTTGCCTTCGAGAGCCAGGACCTTAACCTGGATCTGGTCGCCTTCATTCAGCTCGTCGCGAACCTGCTTGACGCGGTTTTCGGAGATTTCGCTGATGTGCAGCAGTCCATCGGTGCCGGGGAAGATTTCCACGAAGGCGCCGAAGTCCACGATGCGGACGACTTTGCCGAGGTAGGTCTTGCCGATTTCCGCCACGGCGGCGATGTCGCCGATCAACTGCATCGCCTTGTCGGCGGCGATGCCGTCGAGGGCGAAGATGTTGATGGTGCCGTCGTCGTTGATGTCGATCTTGCAGCCCGTCGCGTCGACGATGCTGCGGATCATCTTGCCGCCAGGTCCAATCACCTCACGGATCTTATCCGTCGGGATCGTCATGGTGAAGATTCGAGGCGCATACTGCGACAGGGTGGCGCGAGGTTGCGCGAGCGCCGCATCCATTTTGTCGAGCAGGTACATGCGGGCTTCCTTCGCCTGGGCGAGGGCTTCGCGCATCACCTTGGTGGAGATGTTGGTGACCTTGAGGTCCATCTGCAGGGCGGTGATGCCGGCGCGGGTTCCGGCGACCTTGAAGTCCATGTCGCCGTAGTGATCTTCAGCGCCCGCGATATCGGTGAGGATCGCGTAGTTGCCGTTTTCAGCAACGAGACCCATTGCGATGCCGGCGACTGCCGCGGAAACCGGAACACCGGCGTCCATCAGCGCGAGCGACGCGCCGCAGACCGAGGCCATCGACGAAGAACCGTTGGATTCGAGAATGTCGCTGACGACGCGCAACGTGTACGGGAACGTCTTCGCATCGGGGATCACGTACGACAGCGCGCGTTCGGCAAGAGCGCCGTGGCCGATTTCGCGGCGGCCCGGGGATCCGGAGCGGCCCGTTTCACCGACGCTGAACGGCGGGAAGTTGTAGTGCAACATCCAGCGCTTGGAGGTCACGGTCGAATCGAGCAGTTCGATGCGCTGTTCGTCGTCCGTGGTGCCGAGCGTGGCGGTGACGAGCGCCTGGGTTTCGCCGCGGGTGAAGAGGGCGGAACCGTGGGTGCGCGGCAGGACCGTCGTTTCGATGTCGATGTTGCGGATCTCGGTGAACTTGCGGCCGTCGGGACGGCGGCGATCCTTCAACATGTCGTCGCGGAAGATACGTTCCTTGAGGCGGTCGAAGAGGTCGCCGGCTTCATCGCGCTGGTCGTCGGTGTATTCATCACCTTCGAACAGGGCAAGCGCCTTGGCCTTGGCGGCGTCGACACGGGCGTAGCTGTCGAGTTTGCCGTACTTTTCGGTGTTGAGGGCGTCCTGCAGTTCATCGCGAACGGCGGCGGAGATCTTCGCCATCATCTCTTCGTTGACGGCGGGCGGGGTGTAGTCCCACTTCTTCTTGCCGCAGGCGGCGACGAGCTTCTTGATCGCTTCTGCAATCGTTTTGCAGCAGTTGTGGCCGAATTCGATGGCGTCAATGACCTGGTCTTCGGTGGCCTGGTCCGCGCCGGCTTCCACCATCACGATGCCTTCTTCGGTGCCCGCGACAACGATGTTGACCTTGGACGCCTTGGCCTGCTCGTAGGACGGGTTGGCGACCATCTCGCCATCGACCATCGCCACACGCAGTCCGGTGCAGATGTGGTGGAACGGGATGTCGGAAATGGCGAGAGCAGCGCCGGCGCCGATGCTGGCGAGGGGAGCGGGATCGACGAGCGGATCCGCGGACATCACCAGGGCGATGATCTGCGTTTCGTTGAGGAAGCCTTCGGGGAACAGCGGGCGAAGCGGGCGGTCAATGAGACGGCAAGTGAGGATTTCTTTTTCGGACGGACGGCCCTCACGCTTGATGAAGCCGCCGGGGAAGCGTCCCGCGGAATAGGTGTATTCGCGATAATCAACGGTCAGAGGAAAAAACCCTTGACCGGGTTTCGGTTTGGGAGCAGCGCAGGCCGTGACCAGCACGACCGATTCGCCTTGCCGGACGACTACCGAGCCGTTGGCTTGTTTGGCGAGTTTGCCGGTTTCGATTGTGATCTTCCGGCCCGAGAGTTCAATCTCGACTGTATGTGTCATTCTCAAGTTCCTTTCGCGAAAGGAAGGGCATCGCCTTCCTGACGGATAGCGATCACGGTATGAGAATGGAGATGTAGAAACAGCCTCCTGCACAAGGAGGCTGTCGTCGTCGCGAGGTCGCTTACAACAAGCGGCTAGCGGCGGATGCCCAGGCTGGTGATCAGGGCCTTGTAGCGTTCCGGACTATTGCTCTTCAAGTAGTCCAGGAGCCGACGACGGCGGGCCACCATGGTCAAGAGGCCGCGCCGGGAGTGGTGATCCTTGGCGTGGGTCTTGAAATGCTCGGTGAGTTCCGCAATACGCTGGCTGAGCAACGCTACCTGGACCTCTGGCGAGCCGGTGTCGGTCTTGTGAGTGCGATACTTCGTAATCGTCTTGGATTTAGCTTCGGCCGCCAGTGCCATTGGAACTACAATACTCCTCGTCTTGATACCTTAATCTTTGTCTTCCACAGGATAGCAGGGGCAGTCCCCGCAGCGCAACTAAGAAATGCACAGGGCGTGCGATACGGTGCGCGCAGGGTGCTGACAGGTGAAAATTCTGCCGATCCACTACCGAAGACGTATGGTGTGGAATCAACAGGATAACACGAAGCGGCGCTGGATTTGGCAGATTCTGGGGATTTTTTCGATCAGCCTGTTCCTGGCGACCCAACTGGGCCCGGCGCTAGTCGATGCCTCATTCCTGGTCCCGATGTCGTGCCTGTCGATCCTGCTGGTGGGTCCGCTGGTGGTCCAAACACGCAGGCCGCTCGTCGCGATTCCGGCCGCGGTCGGGCTGGTCGCGGCGTCGATCGGTATCAGCCTGGCTCTGACCGGGGCGGGGATCCCTTCGGGTATGGCGATCGCGAAAGCCGGCGGATACAGCTTGGTCGCGACCTCGATTACGGGCGGGGCAGCGTGGTGGATGCTGCAACGACTGAGTGCTGTAAAGGTGATCTGGATCCTGCGGGGCGCCATGCTGGGACTGTATCTCCTGTACCGTTTCCGTCCTGAACTCTTCTTTGTCGATTGACTTTGCATCTTTTCTACCCTATTCTCTATCTAAATAGGGACCATGACGAAAGCTGCTCTGCTCCTGCTCTTGCCTCTGAGCGCCCAAATGATTGCTGCGGCGGAACTTCCGACCTCCGGACTGTGGGACGCCTCGGTGGTCGTCAATGATGTCGAGATCCCGTTCCGCATGGAGATCGTGACCAAGCCCGCTCCGGCTGGCGCGTTTTTCAACGGAGACTTGATGGTCCGGTCGACTGCGGGGGAACTGCAGGCGGACGGGACGCTGGTGCTGCGGTTCGAACACTATGCATCGAAGCTGATCGCCAAATGGAATGGGGAGCGCTGGACCGGCACTTATGGACGGCAGGGTCGCACGCCGTATGCGTTCCAGGCGAGGAAGTTCGCGGCGGCGGAACTGACTGGCGAAGAGAAGATCCCGAACATCGCGGGACTGTGGGACATCCCGGTGAAGAGCGCGAAAGGTGAAAGCGCCTGGCGGTTCATCGTGCGGCAGTCGGG
>CAZVKC010000028.1:39884-81728 GCA_964627455.1 uncultured Solibacteraceae bacterium
CGGTGAAGAGCGCGAAAGGTGAAAGCGCCTGGCGGTTCATCGTGCGGCAGTCGGGTCCTGAAGTGACAGGCACCATTCTTCGCGTGGATGGCGACACCGGCGCGTTGAGCGGCAAGTTCCAGAACGGCAAGTTCGTGCTGAGCCACTTTTCGGGCGCGCGGCCTGCTTTGGTGGAAGTGACGCCGAACGCGGACGGCACAATCGAGGTGGTCCAGAACAGGAAGTCGAAGTATCTGGCGCTCCGGTCGAGCGAGGCGCGGCTGAAGGGATTGCCGGAACCGACGGATCCGTCGCGGCACACGAGCGTCAAGGATCCCACGGAAGCGTTTCGCTTCTCGGCGCCGGATCTCAACGGCAAACTGGTGACGGAAGCGGATCCGCGATTTGTGGGAAAGGTCGTGCTGTTGAGCCTGGGCGGCAGCTGGTGCCCGAACTGCCACGACGAAGCGCCGTTCCTGGTGGAACTCGACAAGGAATACAGCACCCGCGGACTCGAGGTCGTGAATCTGTCGTTTGAAGAAGCGGAGCAGTTGCAGGATCCCGTGCGGTTGCGAGCGTTCATCAAACAATATGGCATCCGCCACACGGTGCTTCTGGGCGGGGAACCGGAACAGGTCCGCGAACGGCTGCCGCAGGCGGTGAACCTCAACACCTGGCCCGCGACCTTCTTCATCGGACGCGACGGGCGCGTGCGCAGCGTGCATGCGGGATTCGCGAGTCCTGCAACCGGTGAAGAGCACCTGCGACTGAAGGCCGAGGTGCGTGCGAAAATCGAAAAACTGTTGAGCGAGACGAATCTGCAGACTGTTTCGTCTCTTCAGTAACCGACAACAAACGATGAACTCCCCAATTGGACGCCGGGCGCTACTGTCGCTGCTCGGGTTGCCCGCGTCCTCTTATCTCTTCGCGCAAGGCAAAGTCGAAGGCGTGACCGGCACGCGGATTCGCGTCGAGGTCTTCAGCGACTTTCAATGTCCCGGCTGCAAGCAGTTGCACGAGGGTACGCTGCAGGCGTTCCGCAACGACTACGTGTCTTCTGGCAAGGTGCAACTGGTGCATCGCGAATTCCCGCTGCCGGGGCATGCGTTCGCGAAGCAGGCCGCGTGTCTGGCGTGCGCGGCGGAAAAGCTGGGGCAGTATCGCAAGGTGAGCGACGCGCTGTTTCGTGATCAGCCCATTTGGGCAGCGAATGGCAAACTCGACGAGACGCTGGCAAAGGTGCTGAGCCCGGCGGAGCTGGCGAAGCTCAAAACACTGGCCAAGGATCCCAAAGTGATCGCCGAGGTGGAAGCCGATGTTTCTCTTGGCATGAAGGCGCCGATCATGCAGACGCCGACGATGCTCGTCACCTACAAGGGCAAGACGCAGCCGATTACCGGAGCAGTCAGCTATCCGATCTTCCGCCGCTATATCGACATGCTGCTGGCGACGCCGTAATGCGGGGCGTTCTCGTTTGGGCCTTGCGGATCCTGCTGGCTGCGGTATTCCTCTTCGCGGCCTACAGCAAACTGAAACAGTCGTACCTGGTGTTCGCGATGAGCATCGATTCCTACCAGTTGCTGCCGGAATGGGCGGTGCTTACGGTGGCGCGAACGCTGCCAGGCTTGGAACTCGGAATCGGCCTGGGACTCCTGGCAGGATGGCGGCTGCGGATCTTCGCGATTGCCGCTGCGGGCCTGCTCGTAACCTTCTTCGCGATCCTCCTGTTCAGCTATGGCAAGGGAATGACGATCGACTGCGGCTGCTTCGGCGTCGGAGAGGCTCTGACCTGGAAAACGCTGGTGCGCGATGGAGCGCTCGTTGCGTCGGCCCTGGTTTTGGCGCGCATCTCTCCGGGAACAGCAGGTTGACTTGTTCCTCCCGCAGTCAGATACTGTCTCATAACGTATTGCCCGGCTCGCTCTGCTTCAGGAGGAAAAATCCAAAATGGCGACAACACGCCGTAGCTTCACAGAAGCGTCTATCCATATTCTGGGTGGACTCATCACCGCAGTCATCGCAGGACTCGGTGGGACCTACTTGCTCACTCCCGCCCAAAAACGCCGCGCCGCCGCGTGGGTGGAAGCAGCCGATGCTTCCCGGCTCAAGGCCGGCGAGGCCGAAGAAGTCGTGTTCGAACGGACGCGCGTCGATGGATGGCGCGTATCCAAAGAGAAGACCAGCGCGTGGATCGTCAAGAAGTCCGAACAGGAAGTGATCGCCTTCGCGCCGAGTTGCACGCATCTCGGTTGCGCCTTCCGTTACGATGCGGCGCAGAAGAATTTCATCTGCCCGTGCCATGTGTCGGCATTCTCGCTTGATGGCAAAGTGCTGTCGGGTCCCGCGCCGCGCGCGCTCGACCGTTATGACATCAAGGTCGAAAACGGCCGCGTTCTGTTGGGTGACGTCAAAAAGGCCTAGTCCCTATGATCAAAAACATCTTGAACTGGGCCGAGGAACGGACCGGCGTCGGCTCGCTGGTGTCGCATTTCCTCAATGAAGATATTCCGGCGTCAAGCGGTTGGAAGCACGTACTGGGATCCGTCGCTCTGTTCTGCTTTATGGTGCAGGCGACCACCGGCTTGTTGCTCGCGCTGAACTACGCGCCGACGGTCGGCGAAGCGTACTCGAGCCTGAAGTACATTCTCACGGAACTGACAGGCGGTCCGATTATCCGCTCGATGCACCACTGGGGCGCGAGCATGATGATCGTGGTGGTCGGGTTCCACATGATGCAGGTCTTCGTGTGGGGCGCGTACAAGAAGCCGCGTGAAGCGACTTGGCTGGCGGGCGTGGTGCTGTTGTTGTTGACGCTCGCTTATGGGCTGACGGGGTATCTGCTGCCCTGGGACAATCGCGCGTATTGGGGCACGGTAGTGACGGTGCAGATCGCGGGACTGATGCCGGGCGCGGGCCCACATGTGCAGCGGTTGCTGGGCAGCGAGGGGGGCGCGATCGGCGCGGTGACGTTCTCGCGATTCTATGCGGCGCACGTGCTGGTGCTGCCTCCGATCACGGCGCTGATGATCGCGTTCCACCTGTACCTGGTGCGCCGGCATGGCGTGGCGCCGCAGCCCGAAGAGACCGCGACCAAGAAGTTCTATCCGTCGCAGGTCTACAAGGACACGGTCGCGATGTTCGTGGCGTTCGCGATTCTGTTGACGATGTCGATCGTCGCGTCGGTGCCGCTGGGACGCATGGCGGATCCGACGGATACGACGTACACGCCGCGGCCTGAATGGTATTTCCTGTTCTTGTTCCAGATGTTGAAGCTGTTCGAGGGTCCGCTGGAACTGCTGGGTACGCTGGTGCTGCCGAACCTCGCAATCGTCGCATTGTTCGCGGTGCCGTTCATCGATCGCGGCAAGGCGGTGCAGGTCGGCAAACGCGGTATGGCGCTGGCCGTCCTGGCAATGGCGGGAATCGCCTGGGGATCACTGACGTTCTTCGCGGTGAAGAGTACGCCGGTGGAGAACGAGTTCGCGAAGGCGCTCGACCGTCCGACGGAGCCGTGGCAGTTGCTGCCCGCGGATGAACTGGCTTCGGTCGGATACTTCAAAGCGGCGAACTGCACGAAGTGTCACGACGCCCGCAAGGCGACCAGGGACGAAGAGTGGCTGCTCGAGCACTTCAAGACAAATGCCGCGGTGTCGCTGCGGGATGGTCAGTGGAAGGCTCTTGGGAAGACGCTCGGCAAGTTGTCGGATGCGCACAAGGAAGTGATGGATCCGGCTTCCGGAACACCTGCCTGGGCGCTCGCCGGCGCCGCGGTCTATCAGATGAACCAGTGCGCGGCGTGTCATCAATTGAAGGGCGCAGGCAACAAGATCGGCCCTGCGATTGACGGACTCGCCTTCCGCCGCGACAAACCCTGGGTGGTGGAGCATTTCGCCGATCCCCAGAAGTTGTCGCCAGGGACCTCGATGCCTCCCTACAAGCAGTTGAAGCCGGAAGACATCGAGAACCTGACGCACTACATCATGATGGTTCCGCGTTAGTGTCCGGCGTTCGCCAGGAGCGACTGGCGAACCCGAATGCGAGTGGACCAGACTCCAACGCGCTCCGCTTCCGCAAATTCCTGCTGGGAGCGGAGTGCGGCCTCATAGTTGTGCAGGATCAGTAGGAACCGGATGTCGTCCTTGTGCCAGGCGTGCTCGAGGACCGACATCGCCTCACGAAACGCCGCGATGGCTTGTGGTTCGCGGCGGGTGACGCGGTAGAGTTCCGCAACATCGGCGTGCGCCTGCGCGGCTTCAACGCTGGCGGGTCCGAAGATGCGCGTTTTCAGTTCCCACGCTTTTTCGAGGTAAGTCTGCGCTTCCGCAAAGTTCTTGCGCAGGTAGCAGACGATACCCAGGTTGCCGTAGGCGTCGGCCGTGTGCGGATGCGTGTCGCCGAGTTTCGCCTCATCGATCGCGACAACGCGGCGGAGCAACTGCGCGGCCTGCTCGTAGCGATGCTCCACGCGCAGCAGGTCCGCGAGGTTTGAGAGTCCCGCGGCGACGTTGGGATGATCGGCGCCGAGCGCTTCTTCCCAGATCGCGACGGCCTGACGGTAGAGTGACACGGCAGTCTTTCTATCACCGACAGCGGCGCGAATCCTGGCGATGTTGTTGAGCGTGGTCGCATAATCCGGATGCTTCTTGCCAACCGACTGCTCGAAGTCGACCAGCGAGCGGAGGTACATGGCCTCCGCTTCTGCCAGGCGGTTGGTGGTTCGGTAGAGGAACGCTAAGTTGGCGCGATCGCGAGCCAGTTGCGGGTGGCGAGCGGGCAGCGTGGCTTCGTGGATCTGCAGCGCCTTCTGGTGCATCGACTCAGCCTCGGCATAGCGGCCGGTCGACTGCAGTAGTTGCGCGAGCGCGCTGTAGCTGTTGCCCAGTTGCGGGTCCTTTCGATCGCTGCTTTCGCGAATGTACAGGGCCTCGCGTTGCAGGGCCTCCGCTTCGGCGTATCGCGCGCGGTCGCCTGCGTACAGGCTGCCGAGGTTCGACAGCACGGGCGCGAGGCTTTCGAGATCATGGGCGGCGCGCAGGATCTCCATTGCTTTGCGATAGGAGGCTTCGGCTTCACGCGGATTTCCTTTGGCGCGCTGAATCGCGCCGAGATTGTTGTATGCGGCGCCGAGTTTCAGCACCTCAGCGATCGCAGAGTCTTTTTCCCAGCATTGAATCGCGCGGCGAATGAAGGGTTCCGCGTCGGCGGGGCGTCCCGCTTCAAACAGCACGCTGCCCAGGTTGTTGTAGATTTTCGCCTCGTCGCGCGGCAGGTAGTCGCCGGTATCGAGCATTTGACGGTACAGAGTTTCCGCTTCGGCGTAGCGGCCTTCGACCTGCAGCTTGCGGGCGGTTTGGAGATCCGAAGAATAGGCAGACAGCAACAGCGGAAACAGCAGCAGCAAGAACAGCACAGTGAATTCCTCCCTGGAATCATGTTGCGGTTCCAGAGGGGTGGAATCAGAGTGAGACGGAGTTACCTTACCGTAGCGTCTTACGGTAAGAAGCGCATGCGGCGGAGGAGGTTTTGGAACCGCGCGTGCGGGCGCAACGGGTCGTACACCGGATGAACATTGGCGAGCGCGACCGAGAATTCGTGAGCGTCCACGGCCTGTTCGATGTAGTCGAGGGCGGGCTCGAGTTCGCCGAGTCCGATGTGGATGATCGCGATGGCGGTGGCGGGTACGAACGCCGTGCGCGATTTTTCCTTCATGCGGCTGAGCAGAGCACGCGCTTCGTCCGTGCGGCCGAGCAGCGCAAGCGTCTGCCCCATCGCGCCGTCGACCTTTGCCGCGGCGTCACCCGCCAGTTTGCGGCCCTTCTGGTACGAGGCGATCGCGTCTTCGTAACGGCCCATCTGCGCGTACAGGCGGCCCATCGAGGTGTGGACCATGTAGAAGAGAGGATCGAGTTCGCCGGCCGCCTGATAAAGGCGCAGCGACTCGTCATAGCGGCGGCGCAGCATGTTGATGAAGGCGGGTCCTTCATTGATGATCAGCGAGAGCGGGTCGAGGCGGCAGGCGATCGTCGCGTGATGCAGCGCTTCATCGTAGCGGCCGAGCGGCGCGAGATGATCGGTGGCCAGCCAGTAGTGCGCCGTCGCATAGTTGGGATCGAGCGCGAGCGCCTTGCGATAGAGCTGTTCGCCCTCTTCCCAGTTCCAGTCATGCATGCCGGTGAGGAGAGCCAGCGAGGTGTTGGCAGCGGCGCCGGCTTCTTCCGGATCAAGTTCCAGGGCTCGCAACGCCGCGGCGCGGGCCTGCGGCACGGTGTCGCGCGGCGCCCGGGCGCCGTAGATCGCGAGCAGGCTGAAGCATTCCGACAGGGCGGCGTGGGCCAGCGCGAAATCCGGCCGCAAGGCGAGCGCCTGTTCGTAACAGCGGGCCGCACGTTCGAGACCTTCGACGGTGCGCCGGTTGGTGTGGAAGCGTCCCATCAGATACAGCGAGTGTTCTTCGCTGCCATGCGCTGGTTGTGGGGCGCGGCGCGCGGGCAATGTGAAGCGAATCTGCAGGTGACTCGCGATTTGACGCGCGATCTCGGATTCAATCGAAAGCAGGTCGTCGAGGGCGCGCTCGTAAACTTCGCTCCAGACGTAGCGGCGCGCGGGGAGTTCCACGAGTTGGACGCTCACGCGGACCTGGCCCGCGATGCTGCTGCGCACGGATCCGCGGAGGTAATAACGGAGGTCCAGGCGGTCGAGCATCGCATCGTGATTGCCTTCGCCGCCGGCGAGGCGCGCCGAGGATTCCCAGGCGATGACTTCGAGTCCGGGGATGCGGGTCAGCAGGTGGATCAGTTCTTCGGCGAGGCCTTGTGAGAAGTAGTCGGCGGTATCCCCGCCGAGGTTGCTGAACGGGAGTACGGCAAGGCGGATGTTTGCGTTCAGGGCCGGTGGCGCATCAGCCGTCACTGGAGGCCGGCGGCAGGTGACGCGCGGCGCGTAGCCGCCCTTGGGCAGTTCGATGAGCAGGTCGTCGTTCGCGCCTTCGTTGGCGTAATAGGTGGCGAGCTTGTCGCGGAGGCGCCGGGCCTCGACGCGGACGATCGGATCCGTGCGGGGATCGAAGTCCACGGGGCGATCGAAGACGGCGAGTCCGAGGGTAAATTCTTTGAGATCGGAGGCGCGTCCGGCGAGGGTCTCTTCGACGCAGAACCGCAAGAAGCGGCTCATTCGCCCGGCGCTTACGAATGTCTTGCTGGAAAGGATTCTGTCGACTTGGTTGCGAACCGCACCTGGCTCGATTCCCTGGGGAATGTGCGCCGTGCCTTGCGGGCGGTTCCTATCACCTGCACGTGGTGCTATTTAGACAGTGTACTGCAAAAGCACGAAAGGGACCCTGCAGTGAGGGTCCCTTTTCGATGTTGGATTTAGAGGTGTTAGTTTTCCTGCTGCTGGGCGATGAGCGCCTGCTGCTTCTGCCAGGCGAGCTTGCTCTGGTACTCTTCCCAGAGCGTTGAGAAGCCGGCCCAGTAGTAGCCGCCGACGAACAACATCAGGAACGGCACCGCGAGGAAGTTGTAGGTTTCGACCGCGTACACGACCATCGCCAGGAAGAACGTTCCCATTGCGATTTCCGAGTACGGCAGCCAGCCGGAACGGCGGCGATACTTCACCTGCTGCGTCTTGACCACAGCCTTGCCGCCCAGGCCGAACTTCGGCGTGCGGGCGAAGGCGGTTTCGTAACCGACCAGCGCTTCCATCACGGCCTTCGCGTTGATGAGCGTCAGCGCGACACCGGCCGCCATGAGCGCGGGCAGGAAGAAGATCGAGCGCTTCCACGTCTGCGGATGCAGTTCGCGCTGCGCGACGAGATAAAACGCGGAAATCGACCAGAACGACGCGATGATGAGCGGGAGATCCAGAATCAGCATCTGGAACGGACCCATGTAGAATCGCACGATCATCACCGGCAGCATCAGCGACGACACGATGATCATCAGCGGATACGAGATGTTTGGCGTGAGGTGGAAGAACGCTTCGGCCTTGACGCGCCACGGGACGTCCGACTGCAGGATCCGCTTGAGCAACTTCTTGGCGACCTGCGTCAAGCCCTTCGCCCAACGCGACTGCTGGACCTGGAAGCCATACGTGTCGGCCGGGAGTTCTGAGGGGCACTCGACCGACGGCACGTACACGAACTGCCAGCCCTTCAACTGCGCGCGATAGCTGAGATCCGAGTCTTCGGTGAGCGTGTCGTGTTCCCAACCGCCGGCTTCATCGATCGCCTGCCGGCGCCAGATACCTGCGGTTCCGTTGAAGTTAAAATACAGGCCCTCGCCGAAACGCGCGCCGTGCTCGAGCACGAAGTGGCCGTCGAGCAACATCGCCTGGACCTCGGTCAGCACCGAATCGTGACGGTTGAGATAACCCCAGCGGGTCTGTACCATGCCGACCTTGGGATTGTGGAAGAAATTGATGGTCCGCTGGAGGAAGTCGCGGGGCGGGACGAAGTCCGCGTCGAAGATCGCGATGAACTCGCCGGTGGCGTGTTCCATGCCTTCCTGCAACGCGCCGGCTTTGTAGCCGTGGCGGTTGGTGCGGTGGCGGTACTCGATGGGATATCCGGCGGCGCGGTATTCCGCGACCAGGCGCTCGGTGTACGGGTGGGTTTCGTCGGTGGAGTCGTCGAGGATCTGGATCTGCAGCAGTTCCTTGGGATAGTCCATCTTGCAGATCTCGTCGACGAGGCGGTCGACCACGAAACGCTCGTTGAACAGCGGAAGCTGAATGGTGACCTTGGGTAACTGATCGAAGTTGGTCGGCGCTACGGTCGGCAGCTTGTGCTTGTTATTGTAATAGGCGCGGATCATCTCGTAGCGATGCATCCCGTACAAAGACAAAACCAGCAGGACGGCGAAGTACGGAATCATCATCGCCCAGTCGAACCAGTCCAGCTGATGGATACCCGAGAAGGTGTCATCCATCAGCGCTTCCAACACCTTGTCGGTGGCGGACTGTGCGCCCAGGAACAAAAATGCTATCGGACCAGTGCCTGATATCATATGGTCGAAACGAAAAACCTACTTCCTGCTAAGTTACTGCCCGTTACGGTTGCAGCGCTCGGAATCGAAGCTTGTTGGCTCGCCCTGCGCTGTGTGGACCATCTCAGGTTCGAGATCGTACACACGATCACCTGCCTATTGTCAACTTCTCTAGTGTACCTTGTTTCCGTTTATTGGATATCCCGGAATTCCCACAGGTCGCGAGGGAATCATTTAGGATTCTTCATCTTGGCTGCGGCGGTTGTTTTCCGACTCACAGTCTGGCCGTTGTATCCGGCGTTTTCGAACGACGTTTACCGGTATCACTGGGAAGGGAAGTTGCAGGTGGAAGGCCACGGCAACCCGTACCTCACGGCGCCGTCGGATCCTGCGCGCGCAGCACTGCGCGACTCGACCTACGGGAATGTGGTGCTGCCGGACAATAAGACGATTTACGGTCCGGCGATCGAACTGGAACAGCGCGCCTGGTATTGGATCCTGTGGAAGCTTGGGGTTGCGGATCCGTTCGTGCGGGTGTTCTGGTTCAAGGCTCCGGCGGCGCTGTTCGACCTGCTGACCATCGGGGCGGTCTGGCTGTGGCTGAAGGCTCGCGGGGATCCCGTGGAACGCGTGCTTATTTACGCGTGGTGCCCGCTGCCGGTGTTCGAGTTCTGGGTGAACGGGCACAACGATTCTCTGTTGCTTTGCTTTTTGGCGATGGCGCTGTGGTGGGATGCTCGCGGACGGTACGGATGGTCTGCGGCGGCGCTTGCGATGTCGGCGGCGACGAAGTTGTGGCCGGCGGTATTGTGGCCGTGGATCCTGGTGCGGCGCGGGTGGAAGTCCGCGTTATGGGCGGCTGTGCCGGCCGCACTGTTGAGTGCCCCGTATCTTGCGGATGTCCTCGAGAACGCGCAGTATGCCTCCGGATTCCTCGGCGGCTGGCGCAACAATGACAGCATCTACGGGCTGATTCTGTGGACCTGCCGCGGCGATGTCTATTGCGCGAAGTACGCGACGTTCGCAATCCTCGCCTGCGTAGTGTCCGTCGTGTTGTGGAAGAAGCTGCCGTTCGCCGAAGCAGCGCTGGCGATCATCACGGCAATGCTGGCGATCTCGGCCAACGTGCATCCCTGGTATCTGACGTGGCTCGTGCCGCTGCTGGCCGTGAACCCCGCCGCACCCTTGCTGTTATGGGTCGCGCTCGTGCCGCTGCACTACGCGGTACTGATCTCGTATCACACGCTCGGCGCGTGGAACGGCGTCACGGATTCCCGCTGGTTCGTTTACGCGCCGGTGTATTCGTTTGCCGTGCTGTGCTGGCTGATCAGCCGATTTCGAACGGCTTCTCGAGCGACAGACTCTGGCCGGTGAAGAGTTCCGCCCCGTCGGCCGTGATCACCATGTCGTCTTCGAGGCGCACGCCGAACTCGCCCTTGATGTAGATGCCGGGTTCGTCGCTGAAGGTCATGCCGGGCTCGAGAGGACGCGTGTTGGCTTTCACCAGATACGGCCATTCGTGACCATCCATGCCGATGCCGTGACCGACGCGGTGCGTGAAGTACTTGTACCCCGGACCATAGCCCGCATCCTCGATCACCTTGCGCGCGGCGGCATCCACCGATTCGCACGCGGTGCCCGGTTTTGCGGCCTTCAACGCGGCGGCCTGCGCACGATGCACGATGTCGAAGACCTGCTTCATCTTGTCCGGCGGCTTGCCGCCGACGACGAAGGTCCGCGAGATGTCGGACTTGTAGCCTTCCACGGTGCAGCCGCCGTCGATGAGGATGATGGTGCCTTCGCGAATCGTTTGCGGCTTGATCGTGCCGTGCGGCAGCGCGGAATACTCGCCGACGAGCACCATCGCGTAGCCCTGGAAGCCCTGCTGCGCGTGTCCCTGCGCGATCAACTGGCTGAATTCATCGCGCGACATTCCCTCTTTGATCTGTTTGTACGCCCACTCGAACGCCTTGATGGTGACGTCGTTGGCGAAGCGCATGATGTCGAGTTCCAGCGGACTCTTCACCATGCGGCATCCGGCAGTGACCGGCGTCGCAGAGGTGACCTTCGACTGTGTCGCGGCCTTGCCGATGCCGTCGGCGAACACGAAATCGGTGGTCTCTTCGATGCCGACTGCGCCGGTGGCGAGTCCGCGTTCTTTCAGCATGAACGCGACCTTCTGATACGGTGAATCGTCCTCTTCCCAGGTGACGACCTGATAGTTCTTGCCGAAGGGTCCGAGTTCGATCTGTTCCACGGCGCGGTCGCGTTCGAACGCCGGGACGACGAAGAACGGATCGCCCTTGGCAGGCAGGACCATGATGAACATGCGTTCGGAGGTCCCCCAGCGGACGCCGGAGAAATACTGCAGCGTCGTGCCGCCCGCGACCGCGATGGCGTTCATCTTGTTCTCGGCCATCAACTGCTGCGCTCGCGCAATGCGGCGCTGGCGCTCGGCGACAGTGACGGTCTTCGCTTCCTTCCGACGGCTCGCAAGCGGCTGCGCGCTCGCCGTATTGGCGGCGGTAAAGAACGGCGCGGCGGCTGTTGCGGTGAGCAGGGCCTTGCGGCGCGACATCAAATACGACATATCAGCTAATGGCTCCCTCTGGTTCCGGTCTTGCGTTCCGCATCGGGGAACTCGACCACCTTCTCGACTGGTTTCTTCAACGCTTCGAGACTCGAACGGAGAGCCTCCATGATATCGACGACCGGGGCAAGCTCTTCGGCTTCCGGCGCGGCGACGACTTCCTGGCCCGCAATCTTCGCGTCGATCATGGCGCGCAGATTCGTGCGGTAGTTGTCGGAAAACCTGGATGGCTCGAACGAACCGACCATGTTGTCGATCAGCATCTGCGCCATCGCGACTTCTTTGTCTTTGACGAGTTCGTTGTTGGTGCGGAACTCATCGGTGGCGCGGATCTCGTCCTGGTAATACATCGTGTGCAGCAGCAGTCCGTGACGGCCGGGCCGGACGATGACAATGTGTTCGCGCTGATGCATGGTCGCCTTGGCGATGCCGACGCATCCGGTACGCTTCAATGCTTCGAACAGCAGGGTATACGGCTTTTCGCCAGCCTCTTCGGGCTGCACGTAGTAGGAGCTTTCGAGATAGACGGGGTCCATCTCTTCCTGCTTGACGAATTCCAGGATCTCCATGACCTTGGCCGTCTTGGGCTGCATCTTTTTGATGTCTTCATCCTCGATGACGACATACTTGCCCTTCTCGTACTCGTAGCCTTTGACAATCTCGCTGCGTTCAATTGGTTTGTCTTCGGCGGCGCAATACAGCACCTGTCGAATCCGCGAGTTGTCTTTCTTATGGAGCTGGTTGAAGCCGATGGTCTCCGAACGCGCGGCGACCGAGAGGCGGACCGGGATCGAGACCAGTCCGAACGTGATATGACCTTTCCAGACGTTCGCAGCCATCTTGAACCTCATTATGACATTGGCGATCCAGGTGCACTCGGGAAAGTCGATGTTTCAGTCGATCCAAACCAAAATCGCAGCCACACGGCTCCTGGCAAAGGCGCAGGCGACTGCAAAATCCAGCCAAGTGCAACAAAAGGCGGGGTCGTATTTCTCGAACGTCATCGACTCGGTGTCCACGGCCACGAGCAACGCGACAAATCGAGCTACTCAGGTGGCAAAGTCGGCGAGCGGCATCGCCAAAATTTCGTCGCGACCGGAAGTCGCCAGCGCCAAAAGTTCGACGGTGTCGACGAAGGCATTGGACGGCTCCACACCACAAACGCCTGTCGATGTGTTGAACGCTGCATTGGAGGCGGCCGGGCTGATCCCGTCGCAGTTCAAGGTAGAGTCTCACGAGGAATGGGTCGTGTATCCGGGTCCCGGTGGAGGCTACATGCACCGGTATACCAACGTGCAGCTACCGAATGGAAGGCAGGAGAATTTCTCGACCGATCTGATGGCGCGCTATCCGGAGATCACAGTAAATGAGATCAAGAGGATTCTGCGAATTGGCAACGGGGATCCGAACTCGGGGATGTTCTAACCATGCGTCTCGCTATCCGATGCTGGATTGTTTCTTCAACAACTCGAGGTCGTCGAGGGTCTTCGGCCAGGCGGAGCCGAGTAATCGTGATAAAGCGCGGTCGGCTAGCAATTTTCCGCCGGTTTGGCATTGTGGACAGTAGTTGGTTTCGTTGTCGGCGTAACGGATCCGCTGGATCTGCTCGCCGCAGGTGGGACAGGCGAGTCCATACCTGCCATGGGCCGCCATTTCCGGCCGGAATGCAGTGACCTTCTCGGGGAAGCCGTCACCGGTCTGCTCGCGTAAACGGTTGGTCCATTCGATGAGGCTCTCGCGGGTCGCGTGGTAGAGACGCTCGATGTCTGCGGCATTGAGCTTGTGCGTCAACGCGATAGGCGAGAGCTTCGCGCGATGCAGGATCTCATCGGAATAGGCGTTGCCGATGCCGCTGAACGTGCGCGGATCGGTGAGCACGCGCTTCAGCGTGTGGTTGCCTGCGAGGAGCACCGCCTTGAACTCGGCGAGTGTTGCGGTGAGAGGTTCGATGCCGCCGGGGTCGAGCGATACGGGATCGGCGACGACATGGAGAGAGGCGCGTCGCTTCGATCCGGCCTCGGTGAGAAGTAGCGTGCCCGAAGAGAAGTCGAACGCGGCGAGTCCGCGCTTGCCGCCTGGTATCGCAGCGCGTTGCATCGATTTCCAGTGCAGGCGTCCGGCAATCATCAAATGCAGGACGAGCCAGGGTCCATCTTCGAGGCCGATTGCAATGCGTTTGCCGACGCGGCGCAACTGCGCGACCGGCTTGCCTTCCGCGGCGCGCAAAGGTGGATCCACGGTGCGCAGCAGGAAGGGGCTCGCGAGGCGAACACCATGCAGCGTCTGGCCGAGGATCCGCTTCTCGAGGGCTTCGAGGTAGATCTCAATATCCGGAAGTTCAGGCAATCGAGATCAGCGTAACGCTTCGCGCGGTAAAATTGAGAAGAACCCTCATGTCGCAGCGACGACGCCCGATTTGTTCGCCGTGGACGGCCGCCGCAGGCGCACTGCTATTCGTAACCTCGTTTACCGCCTGGGCCGAAACGTTCGTGGTGTTGCCATTCGCGAACCTGAGCCGCACGGCGAATCTCGACTGGATTGGCGAAAGCATCGCTGATGACCTGCGCGAGACACTGGCGGCGCAGGGCGTCATCCTGCTCGATCGGACGGATCGTGAGGAGGCGTACCGGCGGCTGGGTATTCGCCAGAACGTGCTGCTGACACGTGCCAGCATCATCAAAATAGCTGAGGCTCTGGACGCCGAGCAGGTGATATACGGCGAGTTCGAATTCATCCCCGCTCCACCCAACACGGCAGGATCAAGAGGGACTTTGCGGCTTACCGGACACATGCTGGATCGCAAGAGCCTGCGGCAAGGCCCTGAGTTCACAGAGCTTGGCGGGCTCGAAGACCTTGCGGTGATCCAGACGCGCATGAACTGGCGGGTCCTGTCGACTTTGCAGCCGGCTTCGACGCCTTTACTCGAGGAGTTTCTGAAGTCGCGGCCTCCGACGCGGCTCGACGCAGTCGAGAACTTTGTTCGTGGGCTTCTGGCAACGAATTATGAGACCCGGCATCGCTACTATACGACGGCGCTGCGCATCGATCCAACGCTCTCGCGCGTGCATTTCCGTTTGGGGTTGATGCATTACGAGAGGAAAGAATACAAGCTCGCTGTCGACGAACTGGCGCAGGTGCTTCCGAAAAATTCACATTATCGCGAATCGCAGTTTTTCATCGGCATTTGCCGCTTTCATCTCAGCGACTTTGCGGGAGCCCAGACTGCTTTTGAAGAGGTCGCCCGTGATGTGCCGCTCAGCGAAGTGTTGAACAACATCGGCGTGGCTCAGGCTCGAAGGAATCTGCCGGATGCTCTCGACACATTGCAAAAGGCCCTCGAGGGCGACCCGGCAGATTCCGTTTATCGATTCAACGTCGGACTCGCCTATTGGAGGCGTGCACGCTTTGCCGAGGCGGCGGAACAATTTCAGGTCGCGGTCGATCGCGATCCAGCCGATGCGGAAGCCAAGGCGATGTTGGCGCGCAGCCAGAACCGGATCGGTCCGAGGCCCCAGGACCGCCTTGAGATTCGGGAACGCCTGAAGACGGGCTATGAAGAAACGGCATGGCTCCAACTCAAGAGTATGTTGCAGCCGGCCAAGCCGGAATAAAAGAAGTGAGAGCAGCAACACGCAAGCGTCGTGAAACAGGTATAATCGGGAAGTTCATGGTCGAAGCTTTTGGTTTGTCCGACCTCGGTTGCGTCCGGTCGAACAATGAGGATTACTACCTGATGGCCCCCAACATCGGCCTTTATGTGCTGGCCGATGGGATGGGCGGAGCAGCTGCGGGCGAACGCGCATCCAAGCTTGCGGCCGAGAAGGTCTGGGAAGTTATCTACAACCATGGTGAGAACGCCGGTATCGAAGTTCTCGCTGAAGCCTTCGAGCAAGCCAATCAGTGCGTCATCAACGAAGCTGCCATGGACGCCAGCCTCGACGGCATGGGCACGACCTTGGTCAGCGTGTTGGAAGCCGGCGACGAAATGCTGATCGCGAGCGTAGGCGACAGCCGCGCCTACCTCTTTCAGGAAAACCAGCTTGCCAGCATCACGGCGGATCAAACCTGGGTCCAGGAAGTCGGCCGGCGCTTGGGGATCGACGAAGAGAATCTCAAAACGCACCCGATGCGCCACGTCCTGACCATGGCGATCGGCGTCAGCCAGCAGCTCCGCATCAACACCTATCGTGTGCGTCCCCTGATCGGTTCGCAGATCCTGCTTTGCAGCGACGGACTGCACGGCGTCATTGATGACCATATGATCGCCCGCATCCTCGCCAGCGATAGTTCGCTCGAAGAGAAGTGCAACACGCTGATCAACTCAGCGAAGGCGAACGGTGGACCCGATAACGTGACTACTGTGCTGTTGCGGATCGTAGCACCTCCTGAGGATAGTAATTCCGAGGAAGTGATTACTCTCGAAACGCCCGCGGTTACTCCTACTCCCAGCGACACCCTCAAATTAGGCTGAGATAAATCGCCTCGTCCGGCCACTAAGTTGGCGTGAGGCCCGTTTTTTCCACCATCTGCGGCGCTCTGCTTTTTGCCGGTGGCTGCGCCTGGGCAGCCGAAGATGCCGGCGCAAGCGAGGGCGCCAGTCCCCTGATTCTCCAGATTCGCGTGATTGAAGGAGACTCCGCCAGCTACGCAGCGGGTTCGCGTTCCATCAAAGGGATCACCGTCGAAGTGACGGATGAGGCAGGGCTGCCCGTATCCGGCGCTGCCGTGAGTTTCCGGCTCCCGGAGGACGGCCCCACCGGGCTCTTCCAGAATGGCGCGCGAACGGAGATTGCTTCGACCTCCGCCTCGGGGCGCGCCACGGTGTGGGGCATGAAGTGGAATCGTATCCCCGGATCTCTTGTGGTCCGCGTCACGGCGGCCAAGGGTGAAACCCGAGCCGGTGCGCTCGTGACGCAAATCCTGGTCGAGCCATCCCAGGCGAACACAGCGGCCCTCGCCGGAAAACGCGATCCCGTGCCGGGATACCGGATCCGGCCGAACCGCCGCTGGCTCCTCGTCTCTGCGCTGGCTGCCGCTGCAGCCGGGGGCGGACTCGCATTCGGCGCCCGCTCCGGCAGCGCCGCCGGAGCCGGGGTTTCCGCTGCCGGATCCAATTCGGCAATCGTCATCGGTTCTCCATCCATATCCGTAGGGAGGTAGTGACCCCTATGCCACTCCTGAAACCTCTTCTCGCCGCCGCGCCCGCCTTCTGGCTATTCGTCGCCAATGCCTCGATCGACGCGCCCCGCCTTGGGTTCGTGTTGCTTCCGACCCGTGAGGTGTGGAGCCTCCGGGGTGTGACCGGAGCGTACTACTTCGGACAATTCGCCGGCGGAGCAGTCGATCATCTGACGTTCAATGGCAGCATCGGCGTCCGGACCTCCGGCTCGCAAGCGAACCTGTTAGGAGCGAACGGAGAATTGCTGCGGACCGTCCAATTGGACGGTTCGAAGGTCCGGCGCGCCGGGCTCTCGACCATTGACGACTCGGCCTTTGTACTCACCCAGAGCGAGCTTTGGCGCATCGGACGTGACCGCGCCGACCGTTTCGCACTGGATGATCTGCCGGGTTTCGATGATGTCGCACAGGTCGTGGGAATCAGCGGCGCGGGTCCCTATGTCGAACTGGCCACAGCCGCGGAGGGGCAGATCAGCGTTCGCCGGATCTGGCTGGACGGCAGTGGGGAATCCATCCTGCGGGAAACATTCTCGGGGAATCCCCGGCAGTACCTGTTCCTTCCGGACGGTATGTCGCTGTGGTGTGAGGATGGGGTCCTGTTTCTGCGCCGTGCGGACGGGTCGATGGTGTTCGTCGACACGGACGCTCCTGTAGCCCGAGTCGATTGGATCGGGCGAAATCTCGTTCATGCGAGCGCGGCCGCTGGTGATTCGGACGAGCGGCATTTCGCCGTGCATCTTGGCGGAAACCCGAGCCTGCCTCAGGACGTGTTTCTGAAAGTCAACCAACTGCCGGAGAGTCCACAATGAGGTCCTGCGTCATATTCCTGCTGACCGCGGCGGCGACGGTCGCTCTATGCCAGGCGCAGGTCAAGTTGTACGTTGTGCTGGATGCGGCCACCGGTTCGGAGCGCGAAGTCACGGGAAGCGTATTCGACGTTGGCACGGCAGGTTCCGGAGACACGTTGCAGACACGCTTCCGCATGCGCAATACCGGCACGACCACACAGCAGGTCCAGAGTATACGGGCTGCGGGACAAGGGTTTACACTCTCGACGCCGCCGCTGCCCTACACCTTGGCGCCGAACGGACTACCGCTCGATTTCACCGTGCGATTCTCGGCGGTGGGCGGGGGATCCTACAGCGCGAACCTCACAGCTGGAACGATTTCTGTCCTGTTGCGCGCCACGGTCGTGGCGGCGCCGACGCTGGTAACCGAATCTGCTTCCGGAGTTCGCAGCGATATCGCCGCGGGATCCACCGTCGCGCTCGGCAACGTGCAGCGCGGACAGAAACTGACTCGCACCTTCTGGCTGGAAAACCGCAACGGATCGCGAATCACAGTTCGGTCGGTCACCTTCACGGGCATCGCGTCAGGGCTGTTCGTGTACCGGGGTCCGAGCCTGCCGGTGGACATCCTCGACGGAGGTTCACAGCAGTTCGATATCGAATTCACTCCGCCGGCCAGCCAGCAGTATACGGCGACCCTCAGTATCGACGGCCGAGCCTTTGGACTCACCGCATCCGGGATCGATCCCCCTTTACCCGCACCATCGATTGCTGTCGAGCCGTCGCCTCTGGGCGAACGCCAATACAAGCTGACGATGCGGCTCGCGGCGCCGGCGCCGTCCGCGCTGAGCGGGGGCGTGCAAATGGAGTTCCGGCCGGCAAGTTCAGTTGTTGGGGTGGATGACGATCCCGGAGTTCGTTTCCTCAGTAGCGGAGGACGTTCGCTAAGCGTCGTGACCCGCCGCGACGACGACGCCATCTGGTTGACGAACAACGTGAAGGATCCAGTCTTTCAGGCAGGCACGACGGCTGGCGAGATTCTGTTCACCCTGGCAATCGGAGGGCACAAGATCACGTACACGATGCCCATCGCGCCCGCGGCGGTGAGCATTGATACAGCCCTGGCGGGCCGGCGAACACAGGATCTTGATGTGACCATCACGGGATTCGACAACACGCGTACGATTTCGCAAGCGGCGTTCACGTTCTTCGACACGAGCGGGCGGCCGATCGGACCCGGCGCGATCCTCGCCGACGTGCGGCGGGAGTTCGAGCGTTTCTTCGGTGCGTCCTCCAGGGAAAACGGTGGAATCTTCACGATGCGCGCCAGTTTCCCGGTGCAGGGTCCTGTGTCGCAGATTGCCGGCGTGGAAGTCGAGCTAACCAACAGCAGCGGATCTTCACGAACCCAACGCTTGACGTTCCCCTAGCGCACTCGCAATACCACCCGCCGCCGGTTTCGGGATCCGGGTAGACCTCGAAGCCGGCGGCGTTTCGTGTGAGGGAGGAGACACCAACAGTTATTTCTTTTGCAGAGTTCCGATGTAGTCCACCAGGTTGTTGAGCCGGAGCCTCATTTCCGATTCCTTCTCAAAGCTCATGAACACCGGGCCCCATACGGGCATTTCCTGCGAACCGTGCGCCGCGACCGACGCCTTGCCGTTCAGAACCGCGAGTACGTAGTCAGCCGGGTACTTGCCCTTGTGCGCCGACGCCAGAAGGCCGAGATCCTTTGGCGGCGCTTTGAGAGCGGCAATAGCAGGACCATCCCCTTTGCCTGTCAATCCATGGCATGACGCACAGTAGGCTTTGTAGTTCTCCGCGCCCGACGCTCCCGAGATGGGTTTTACAGGCGTGATTTTCAACTTCTTCTCCTGAGCGGCCGATCCAGCCGCGAGAAACAGCGACGCGACGAGGGCGACGATGAAGATTCTCATAAACACTCCTTCTGCAAATCCGAATTCGTTCCCCGCAGCAAGCCGCAGAGAGTGAGTGTGTCAGGCTGCGTAGGTCTTTTTGGAAGTCTCGGCCCGTTCCTGACAGGAGAGGCAATACTCTGTCCAAGGAATCGCTTTGAGCCGCGCCGGGGCGATCGATTCCCCGCAACTTTCGCAGGTCCCGAAATGGCCCGCCTCGATGCGGGCAAGGGCTGCATCGACGCGGTGCAGCAGTCTGGTGTGTCCTTCAACACGTTCACCGGCCAGTTCCCGCTCTTCGTCGGCGAGGATCTGATCCATGACCTCTTCCTGGCGTTCCACCAGCAATGCCTCGCGCAAATCAGGCTCATTCGCAAGCTTCGCCCGCTCCGTCAGCAAGCTTCGTTTCAGAGCAGTCAGCGCCCGGCCACGGAGAGCCTGACCATTCAGTTCTCTTGCAGCGTTGCTCCTGTTCCGGACCATTACTTTGGGCATGATGACAACCTCACACTCGAATTACCCAGGCTTGCACGTCGGGCGCCACGGGGAATCCCCGAAATTCCTAGTCCGCACTGAACAATGGCCTTGGACCTGCGTCATTAGAGGCAAAACGCCTGTGGGCCTTGACGCAACCAATAAACCACTGAATTGGTGCGCGACGTGCACTGCGAAACAGCAAGATGTTACACATTCGCGAAATTCTCTTCCCGGTGGACTTCTCACCGCGATGCTCGGCATCTGCGAATGCGGTACAGGCTCTGGCGCAGAGAACCGGCGCGATGGTGACGTTGTTCCATGTCGTGGGCAAACCGGTGGACTGGATCGGTCCGCCCCACAATGAACAACTCCGGGCAGACCTGGAAGGCCAGCCCCTCAGCGATGTCGCCGGGCGGCTGCAGATGATCCGCACACAGATGTTGCAGGATTTCCGGCCGGAACTCTGGAATCCGGGCCGGACCCGCTATGTCGTGGATACCGGCGAGGTCTCGTCGGCCCTCCTGCGTTGCATTGAGTCCCTAAACCCAGATCTGGTCATGATTCCCACGCACGGGCATGGGGGATTCCGCCGGTTTCTGACCGGCTCCGTCACCAACCGGCTGCTGCACGACGTCAAAGGCCCGATCTGGACCGACGCACATGTCGAGGAAATGAGACCCGGGATCCGCGACGTCTGCGACAAGGTGTACTGCGCACTCGACCTGGTGGACGACGACCATGACCTGCGCCTGATCCAATGGGCTGTCGACTACTCGAAGATCTGGAACACGGGTCCGGTGACATTGCTGCATGCCGTGCATGGGGCGGTCCACGTGCCGGGGCAGCCGGATGAACCTTTTGCCGCAACGCTGATGCAGTGGGCGAAGGAGAATCTGGAGAACCTGCAGACAAAGGCGCGGACGAAATTCCCGATGGTGATCGAAGCGGAAACTCCCGGCAGGCTGATTATGAAGACAGTGGAGGAGCCCAAATCGAGCGTCGTGATCATTGGGCGGGGACACCACGACGGGATGTTCGGCAGGCTGGGGTCGCAGGCGTACTCGATTATCCGGAGTTCGCCCTGCCCGGTGATCAGCATCTGACGAAGCCAACCACCGGGCTTGAGGGGAGGGAGAGTTACTTCAGCGGCTTCACGCGGATGTTCTTGTAGTAGATCGTCGAACCCGGATCGTGCGCCTGCAGCGCGAAGGTCTTGCCTGCCCCGAGCACGCGGCCCGGGCTGCCCTTGGGACCCTGCCAGTCATCGGGCTGCGTCCAGTCGGAAACCTTCTTGCCGTTGACGAACACCTGCACGTGCTTGTCCTTCACGATGATGTGTTCGGTGAACCATTCGTCGTCCTTGAACGGTTCCTTGTTGTCCTGCACGTTGTACAGGCCACCGGTCTTCTTCCAGTCGCCGTGCGAGTTGTTGACCTGGACTTCGAAGCCCTTATCCGGCCAGCCTTTCTCCTGATACGTGGTGTGGAAGTAGATACCGCCGTTGGACTTCGGACGGGTCATCACATCGACCTTCAGCTCGAAATTCCTGAAGTCCGGCTCCTTGCCTTTGAACGGACCGGAATAATACAGATGGCAGTACTTGCCGTTGGCGACGATCGCGCCGTCCTTCACGGAGAAGGATTCGGGATTCTCTTTGGCCGCGGTCCAACCGGTGAGGTCCTTGCCGTTGAACAGCGAGACAAAGCCCTTCTCGGGCTTATCGGCGGCGAAAAGCGTTCCGGCCACGAGGCCGGCTACGAGTAGCACAGATGAGCGCATGTTTAGACCTTATCACTACTGCAGGGCGTCTAGCGCGTCCTGGATCTTCGACTTGTCGCCGACCACGATGACGGCCATCTTCGCGGGGTTGAGATAGGTCTCGGCGAGACGCTGGATATCCTCGCGTTTGACGCCCATCACACGGTTCGTATACTGCCGCAGATAGTCGTCGGTCAGGCCGTGCATGTCGACGAAGCGAAGCTGCGACAGCACGCCGCCGTTGCTGGCGTTGCGCAGGATGAACATGCCCGCGGCTTCATTTCGGATCCGGGTGAGTTCTTCTTCCGATGGCGGTTCCGAGCGGATTTTGTTGATCTCTTTCAGAATCTCCTTCACGCCGGCTGCGGCGAACTTGTTCTGGAGATCGGAGCTGTGCGCCCAGTACGCGGTCTTGTAGTTGCGGCGGATGTTCGAAAACGGGCTGTATGTATAGCCTTTTTCTTCGCGAATGTTCGTCGTGATGCGCGAAATGAAGCTGCCGCCGAGCATGCTGTTCAGAATGTCGAGCGGAACGGAGTCCGGATCGGACGGGTTCACCGGCACCGGGATCGCGAATCGCACGACCGCCTGCTCGGAATTTGGGCGTTCGACAAACACGACCTGTTTCTTGGCTTCCAGTTTCGGCACGTTGCGCAACGGCTCCGGACCTTTCTTCCAGCCGGCGAACGCCCTGGTGATTGCGTCTTTCGCTTGCGCACGATCAAAGCGGCCGACGATGTAGATCCGCGTGCGGGCGGCGCCGAACTGCGTCGAATGAAACCGCTTGACGTCATCGAGCGTGAACCGCTTCAGTGCTTCTTCATCCGGAATCACGCCACGGGAATACGGATGCGTTGCCGGGAACATCGTCTTCTGCAACGCGGCTTCCGCGAGGATCCCCGGGCGGGACTTCGCGATGCGCGCGTTGCGCAGCATGTCGGCGCGCAGCCGTTCGAGTTCCGAGGCGGGAAGGTCCGGAGATTGCACCACACTCGCGAGCATCCGGATCGCCTGCGGCGCGAATTCGCCGAGGACCTCCATGCTGGCAGTGGTCGAATCGGGTACGGCGCGGATGTTCAAGGATCCGCCCATCGACGCCGCCTCTTCCGCCAACTGCTTGGCCGACTTGCCGCCCGCGCCTTCCTTCATGAGTTCCGCGGTGAGGTCTGCGAGCGCGTCTTCGTTGGCGGCTTCGTTGATGTTTCCAGCCAGCACGGTGACCGCGATGCTGACCAGCGGCGCGGATCCGTATTCGACGAGGCTGGCCGTGAGTCCGTTCGGCAGCTTGACCAACTCGCGCGGCGGGACCGCGAACGTTTTGGGTTTGCCTGACGCCGGCGGGGTTTCGAGCGGCTTGCCGTCCGGCTGGGTCGTGGGGCGTGGCGGCCGCTGCCGGGGCGCCTGCTGCTGGGCGAAAAGGGAAAGTCCAAGCAGGAGGAGTGCAATGGTTGGCTTCATGTTACTTCGCGGCCTCCGGAACAATGGTGAGGATCGTGCGGTTGGTCTTGCGGAGGTATTCCTTCGCGACGTTTTGAATCATTTCGGGCGTGACTTTGCGGAGATTCGCCTCGACCTGGTTGGCCTTGTCGGGCGCGTCGTCGAAGAGCGCGAAGCAGGCGAGGACGTCGGCGCGTCCCACCGGATTGCTGAGGGTGGAGTACCAATACGCGCGGAACTTCACAATCGCGCGATCGAGTTGGGCGCGGGTGACGCCCTTTTCCTGAATGCCCGCGACCACCTGGTCAAGCGAGGCGAGGATATCGTTGGCGGGCGTCTTCGCGTCGTGGACCAGCGAGACGGTCCACAGCATGGGTCCCTTGTAATTGAAGGCGTTGCCCAGCAGGTTGATGCCGGAATCCACGGAACTCGCGTAACCCTTCTTTTTGACGATCTCTTCGGTCAGCAGCGCGTCGTCGCCGTCACCGAGGATCCCGGTGAGGAGCACCATGGCGAGGTGTTCGGGGGTATTCCGCTCAGGAACGTGATACGCGATGCCCAGCGCCGGCTGGTTGGCGAGCTTGTCGGTTTTCGACGCCCGCTGCTCTTCGGCCTGGCGCGGTTCGCTGAGGTCCGGCTGTGGAGGCAGCTTGGCCGCGGGGATCCCGGCGAAGTACTTGGAGATCCAGCGTCGGGTCTGCGCCTCGTCGATATCGCCGGTGATGGAGAGGACGGCGTTGTTGGGGGCGTAGTACAGGCGGAAGAAGTCCTTGACGTCCGCGAGAGTGGCGGCCTCGAGGTCTTTGAGGTCGCCGTAGAAGTTGTGGGCGTTGTACCAGTTCTTGTTGGCGTATTGCGGCATGTCGAGCCAGGGGAATCCGCCATAAGGCTGGTTGAGCACGTTGCCGAGGACTTCGTTCGAGACCACGCCCTGCTGATTCAACAGGTTCGCCGGGGTGAGGAGGAGTCCCTTCATGCGGTCCGCCTCGGCCCAGAGGATGGGTTCGAGGACGTGTGCGGGGACGATCTCGAAGTAATTCGTGAAGTCGAAGCGGGTGGATCCGTTGTTGGTGCCGCCGTTGCCGTTGATCAGTTTGTCGAACTCGCCCTTGGGGAGGTTGTTCGACCCCTGGAACATCATGTGTTCAAAGAGGTGTGCGAAGCCGGTGCGGTTCTTGGGTTCGTTTCGAAATCCGATGTTGTAGTAGACGGCGACGGTGACCAGCGGGGCGCTCGTATCCTTCGAGAGGACCACGCGTAACCCGTTGTCCAACTTGAAGTAACTGACCGGAACGGTGTAAGGTGGCGCAGGTTCCGCGGCGGCTGAAGCGGCCAGGAACGCAAAAGTGAGAAGGGTGGAGGACAGCATCAAGATATGGTTCTTTGATGCTAATACGCATCCGGCGGCAGAAAGTTTGGTGGAACTCTCAGATCGGGCGCGATGGCTACCGATCGCGGCTGCGGAGAAAGCGGTCGAGCTCGTCCTTCACGAAGGTTCCCTTGAGGGCTTCTTCGTTGGACTGCAGGCGGGCGAGGCGACGTTCGAACTCGTGCATGGGCCAGAAGCGTTCGATGTTTTCCTGCCGGAAGGGGAATGGAGAGATGCTGCCGTAGTCCCGGTGGTAGTTGATGCGATGCATCCCCGCCCACGCTTCGGCGATCACGCCGGGATCGTAGTCCCCGAATGCGGCGTTGATGAGGACTCGTTCCATCGAGGTCCCTTCTGGACGTTCGGGGAGATCGTCCAACTGCTTTTCGGCGAACCGCAGCAGTTCCTTCTGCGCCTCGGCGGAAGGCGCGCTGTCAAAAACACGTTCGACGAAATCGTGGGGCATGCGGCCGGGACCCGCCAGCGCGGTCCAGGCGAAGCGGCTGAAGTTCACCTTGTCCTCGCGGACCAGCATCTCACCGATCTCACGATAGGTTTCCGGATCCGACAGCTTCGCCAAGGCAACGACATGCAGGATGTCCCAGTCATGCAGCTCCGCCAGACGCATCGCGACCGCGTGCGACGGCCTCCCCAGGCAGATCGCGCGGGCGGCGGCGTGCGAAAGCCGGTCCGCAGGACCCTGCCGGTGAATCGTCTCGAACAGCACATCGTGCAACTCCGGAACCGGTTTCTTCGCGACGTTGATCTCGTCGAGCAGGCGTTTTTGACGGACAGGGTCCGCTGTTGCGTATACGTCGCGGACCAGTTCCGCGCGACCCAGACGAATCAGGCGGTAGGCTGCGACATTCTGCTGCAGGACTTCCGGCGACCGCAGCGCTTCTTCGAGAATCCGTTCGTCAGGCGCGAGTAACGCGGCGAAGAAGCGGATCTCGGGATCCGCGGACGTGATCGCGTCTTCCGGTACAGATGCATCGCGGTCGCCGAGATAGACGCGGCTCAAGCGTACGATCGCAGGCTGCGGATCGGGCACGGCGCGCAAGCGATCGAGCACGGCGTACCGCGAACTCTCGAGATACGTGTTGCCCGCAACGCGCCAGTTCGCAAGCTGCAGCGCAGCTTCGAGTCCCAGCGCATCAGGTGAGACGAGTCCGCAACAGGCAGTCAGCAGAGTGAAGTCGCCGCTGCGCAGTGTGACCAGATCCGCGAGCGCTCGCGTCACGGGAAACGGTGAGTTGCGACCGCACGCATCGGACTTCGCATAAGAGTTGAGTTGCTCGTCGGGCCAGGGAAGCTGCGGGATCAACTGCTCTTCGAGTTCGGCGCTCCAGTGCTGGTCAAAGAGTTGCGACTCGATCTCATGCAACTCGTCGACATGCCGCATGGCGACCGCCTGATGCCGGCCGTATACGGCACGGAAGGTGTCGACGCGCGCCGGATCCATCTCCCGCAGCATCCGCGGAATCGAGAACATGTCCGCGCCATAGAACTTCATCATGCGCGCGGGCGCATACAAGTCCGGTGGGATCCCCTCGGCGCCGCAGCCGCGGCAGAAGTTGCCGGCCGGGACCCAGCGCGCGCACCAGTAACAACGGTTCTCTTCGCGAACGGCGCGTCCGCAGTGGACACACAGATCGCCAGGACGCCAATCGACGGGTTGGCGCCGGTCGCAGGATTCGCAGACAGCGCGCATGATGGCAGCGCGAGGTTAGGAGCGAACGCGTCGCACGCGTCCCCAGAGCAGGTCTTTGTCGGCGGTCGACATGGTTTTCAGCTTGCCGCTGATCTCTTCCTTGGCGACGCCCTCGCGTTTCAACAGCACCGCGAGGTCGAACTCGGCAAGCGGGACGAACTCGGCGCCGCAGCCGCGGCAGAATTTGCCGGGTCCGCTCTGGCCGCACCAGTAGCAGGATTGCACGGGTTCCGCCTGCTTGCCGCATGCAGGGCACAGGTCGCCGCTCTTGTAATCTTTGGGCTGCTTGGCATTGCAATGCACGCAGTACACCGCATCGGCCGAATCCACAAACAAAGCCTGGGGCGGCGCGGCGGACTGCGCAGCGGCAGCGGGTTTCGACGCGCCAACAGCCCATTCCATAACTTTGTTGGCGACCTCGGCGTTCAGGCCGGGCATAATCTCGAGCAACGTTTCGACACTGCCAATGGTGGCGAAATCCGCCTTGCCGGAAACGCCGGCCGAATTCAGAAAAGCCAGATTTTCGTCCGTCAGGCCTTTGGCCTTGAGAATCGTCTGTTCGAGAACGGAAAAGCTCATAGATGAATTCTACACGGCCAGCCCGGCGAGCAACTCCGACAGAATCCGCGTCGCGCCTTCCTTACCCTTCTCGCCGACCTCTCCCAGCGGACCCACGCAACTCGGGCATCCCTCTTCGCACGAGCAGCCCGACAGAAGATCGCGTGCGCCGGCCAGCAGGCGCGGCGTCATCTGGAATAACGGACCACTGAGTCCGATGCCTCCGGGGAAGTTGTCGTAGAGATAGAGATTCGGTTCAAACGCGAGCAGTCCGCTATTGATGTCTTCGGTAATCGACACGCCGAGATCGCGCGGGTCGCACATCAACAACAGTGCGGCGACCGTGCGCAGCGCATTACCGAGGCCGACGACGGCGTTCTGCTTGTCGTTGGGCGAGAGGTCCGGAAACTTCGCGAGGAACTTCTCGGAGAAATGCAGCCAGAACGACGTCGTGTGCATTTCCTGTTCCGGCATCGAGAGGTGTCCCGCGCCGACGTTTTCGAGCGTGTAGAACTTGATCTTCTTGAACCCGACCACCTGCGTATTCACGCGGACCTCGCCATGCACTGCGTCCGCATCACCTACCGGGCGCGAGTCGAACGTCTCGAGTTGTTTGACCTGCGTGTAATCGATGGCGTCGGTGAAATAGTCGCTATCGACGCGGCGCACGTACGCTTTGCGGCCGTCGTAATCGAACTTCTCCACCTGGTACTGACGCGCTTCGTGCAGGTAGATCGCCTTCTCATGCAGTGTGGTGAGCGCCGTGGGAAATGCGACTTCCGCAATGATCTTGTGATTGCCGGTGATATCGACCACGACGAAGTTATCGCTCGTGACCGTGCGCAGGCTGACCGCGTCGGCGGGATAGGTGTCGGATGTCCAGTGCCAGGCGCCGCCCGCGTGATGCAGCAGTTTCGTCTCTTCGAGGAACCGGCACATCTCGCCGGTCTCATGGGGACCGAACTTCTCGCCATCGCGAACCGGCAGTTCGAACGCGGCGCAGCGCAGGTGATTGAGCAGGATCTCGAGATTGTCGGGATTGACGTTGGCGCGCTCGGCGGGACGTTCGAAGAAATACTCGGGATGTTCGACGATGTATTGATCGAGAGGCGCTGACGACGCAACCATCACCGCGATCGACGTCGAATGCCGGCGGCCTGCACGGCCCGCGCGCTGCCACGTCGATGCGATGGTCCCCGGATAGCCTGCCATCACGACCGCGTCGAGGGATCCGATGTCGATGCCGAGTTCCAACGCGTTGGTCGCGACCACGGCGCGGATGTCGCCGTCACGCAACTTGCGCTCGATCTCGCGGCGCTCGCGCGGCAGGTAACCTCCGCGATAGCCGCGCACGGCATCGCTCGACAAAGGCCGCTGTTCCGCAGCGTCCTTCAGATAGGTGACGAGCACTTCGGTGGCGAGACGGTTGTTGGCGAAGACGAGCGTCTGTTGCCCGCGATCAATGAATTCCAACGCGAGACGGCGCGTTTCATGCAGGTACGAACGGCGGATCCCCAGTTGCTTGTTGACGACCGGCGGATTGTAGAAGACCACGAACTTCTCGCCCGACGGCGCGCCGTTGCGATCCACCAGCGCGAACTGCTCTTCGACCAGCGTCTGCGCGAGTTCCTGCGGATTGGCGATGGTCGCGGAACAGCAGATGAACTGCGGCTTCGATCCATAAAACTCGCAGATTCGCTTCAGGCGCCGCAGCAGGTTCGCGAGATGGCTGCCGTACACGCCGCGATAGTAGTGCAGTTCGTCGATGACGATGTACTTCAGGTTCTCGAATGCCTTGGCCCACTTGGTGTGATGCGGCAGGATCCCCGAGTGCAGCATGTCAGGATTCGTGAACACCACGTTGGCGCGTTCGCGGATCGCGCGGCGCGCGTCCTGCGGCGTGTCGCCGTCATAGGTGAACGCCTTGATCGACGCGCCCATCTTGTCCGCCGCAGCCTGGAACTCGTGCAACTGATCTTCGGCCAGCGCCTTGGTGGGGAACATATACATCGCCCGCGCGTTGGGATCCCGCAGAATGGCGTTGAACACCGGCAGGTTGTAGCAGAGGGTCTTGCCGCTCGCGGTCGGCGTCACAATCGCGACGTTCTGTCCTGCAGCCGTGAGGTCGAACGCTTCGCGCTGGTGCGTGTACAACTGATGGATGCCGCGCTCATGCAGTGCGCGAACCAGCGCCTGGTCGACTTCCGCGGGCATGTCGGCGAACTGTGGCGGGCGCGCTTCCATGCGGCGCACGGCGCGCACAGGCGATTCGGGATCCGCCATCCATTGCTCGAATCGCGCGATGGCGCTGTCGATGCCGTGATCGCGCTTTGCGAGGATCTCCGGTTGTTCCGGGTTGGGAAAGAGCAAGAGATTCATTTTCGCCTTTTCTTTGCTACGGTAACACCTTTGCGGAACGATGCGAGAATGTAGGGACGCGTCACCACAAGCGCACAGACGGGAGGAGCGATAGAATCTTGGGAATTGTGGAAGGAGACGGCTTCGGCAAGCTGCGAGACTCGCTCGCCCCGGATTCGCTGGAGGCTTTGCGCCGCCGGTTGACGCGATTCTTCGAGTGGGAAGGATGCTGCGAACCGGAAGAGTGTGCGAATGATGTCCTCAACGAGATCGCGACGCGGCTCGCGGCGGGCGAGCGCGTCCCGAACGTACTCGCGCTGGCGACCTCGACAGCCCGCCGCATTCTGAAAGAGAAGATGAGCGCGCGTGTGCTCGATCAGGCGCGGCTGATGCTCGAGCCGGCAACTGCCGCGAATGCCGCAGCATCCCCCGGCGACCCGGCAGTCGAGCAACAGGATCAGCGTGCGTTCGACGAGAGTTTCCAGGCGCTCCCGCCCGATGCTAAAGCGTTACTGCGCAGCTTCTACCGGCCGGATCCGCCGGACCGGCTGCAGGTGTGGACTTCAATGACTGGCGCCGGGCAGATACCTCTGCAGGACCTGCGCGCCAAAGCACTGCGGGAACGCGAGCGGCTGGAGAACCTGTTACAGGAGCGGCTGGCCCGATGACCGGCGAATCCAGCCGGGAATTCCGGCCCGATCTCGCGCGTGAGTTCGAGTACCTGCTGGGCCACATGCCGCGCGTCGACCGTGAGACGTTCCAGGGCCTCGTGATCGAGAGTTCCGAAATCTCCGATCGGGTGCTCGAAGCAGAGAACGAACTTTTCGACGCCTATGTTCGCGGCAACCTGCCGGGTGAGTGGCGTCCGGTTTTCGAACAGCGGTTGCTGCAAACGAAAGCCGGCCGCCGCAAACTGGCTCTCGCCCGGGGCCTTGTTGCGAAGACCCGCTCGCAGGGCGCCATGCGGTGGATCGCTGCAATTGCTCTTGCTGCGGCTTTGCTCGCGCTTGCCGTCTGGACGCTCACGCGCTAACAATATCCCGTATATGGATCTCAGCAAGCTCTGGGAAGAGCACACCGCGCACGAGTTCGCGACGCGCGACACCGAGGCGACGCTCGACACGATGGTCGAGGACGCGTACGTCAATCACATTCCGATCCTGACGGGCGGGCGCGGCAAGAGCGCGTTGCGCGAATTTTACTCGAAGGATTTCATCCCCTGCATGCCGCCGGATACCACGCTCACGCCAGTGTCGCGCACGGTCGGCAGCGATCAGCTCGTCGACGAGATGATCTTCTCGTTCACGCATACGCAGGAGATGCCCTGGATGCTGCCGGGCGTCCCGCCGACAGGCAAACGCGTGGAAGTTCCGCTGGTGGCGATCGTGAAATTCCGTGACGGCAAGCTCGCGCACGAACACATCTACTGGGACCAGGCGTCCGTGTTGAAGCAGATCGGTCTGATCACGGACGAATCCCTACCCGTGCGCGGCGCCGAAACCGCTGCCAAGGTCCGGGGTGAGATCTAGAAGGTGAAAGCAAAGCCGGTGGTGAAACGGCGCTGAATGAGAAGCCCGCGCTTCAAGCCCTGCACCGGATCGACACGCGGCGGACCGCCAGGTTCGAGCGGCTGTTCCTGCGTCGTCACGAGCGATTTAGTCAGGAAATCCGGCTGCGCGCTGATGGTGGAACGATAGTCGAGGCGAAGGGTCCAGCGCGGGTGGACGCGGAGTTTGATTCCGCCTCCGGCTTGCAGCGCCGGCTGAAAAATCCCGCCGCCTTCGAGCGGCGGCGCAGATCCGAAGTTGTAGGCGGACTGAATCATGCCGATATTGGACAGTCCGAGCCGGAAGACGCCTTTCGCTTTCTGGAACGGAGCGTCGGTCAGGTGGATCAACTGCAGCGCGGGACCCGCGACGAGATACGGACTCCAACGGCTTTCGCGAGGACGCAATTGCAGCATCGCGCCATACGAGAACTGGCGGGTGAGCAATCCTGCGCGTTGATCGACGTTGTTCGTTTGCAGGCTTGCCGTGGTGTTCGGGTTGGTGGACGAGAGATCGAGTTCGAACGAGCCGCGCTGGTAGGCGAAGCCGATCTCATGTGAGAACCAGCGGCTGGAATTCACGGTCAGGGATCCGCCGAGCTGCCAGCCCGGATGGATCGTATTGCCGGCCAGCACCGTCGCCTCTCCGCGGGTTCCATTGGGGTACTTCTTCGAAATGATCAGCCCTTCCGCGCCCGCTGTCTGGCTGCCGTACCGAAGGCTGCCGAAGTGAATGGCGAGTTCCATGTGTGGTGGCGTCGACCAGCGTTCGTCTTCCTTTTTCTTGCGGGACGCGGTCCCTTGCATCGCAGGACCTGCGGGGCGCGTCACTGGCGAGATGAAGGACATGGTGGGAAGTTCCGGCGGTGGTGGAAACGCCTCATCCGCAACCAAAGCGATTTCGCGGTTGGACATTGTGATCGACGCAGGCGCTTCGCCTGGGTCGCGCCCGGGACGGCGCATCAACATGCGCGTGCCTGCCACGCTCAAGCTGACGCCCTGGTAGGCGATATTGCCCCGAATCAGATCGTTGCGCGCGGTGAGGAAGAACCGCCGGCTGGCGCGCAGCAGAGCATTGCCGCGATACGGACCCGGCGGCGGGGCGACTTCTTCATCGGCCCTGCGAGGAGCCAGGCAGTCGTTGATGCGAATCGCGACAACGGCGCCGTCTGTCACGATGCGATCGCCTGTGGCGTTGCGCGCATTGCGAGGCAGAGCAAAACGCGGCACCAGTTCCGTGCCGTCGATACAGCCTGTGAACGCGAGGTCGTCGAGAACCTTGGTGCGCTCTTTGTCGATCCAAGAGTCGATGAGGTGGACAAAGCCTTTTTCGCGCATCGAGAAACCGATGCCCGAATCCTGCGTGGCCGCGCCGATCATCACGGGCCGGCCATCCCAGAGTTCGGGAGTGTGGAACACGCGGATATGGTGCCGGCGGGAAAAGCTGTTGAGCGACTTCGCGCGGTTGAGGATGGGCCTCGATCCGTTCCAGAGCAGTTCCGACATGGGCGCTTCGTGATAGGCCTGCACTTCGGCGACTGCGCGTAGGGTACGGTAACGCGAAGCCGCGTTGACGTTCTCCGGAACGCTCCAGCCGGCCGCGGCAAAGGCGCGCGACAACGCTTCGGAATCCCCGATAAAAAGGATGTTGGTGAGGTCCGACTCGACGCCGGTGGGAGTGCTGGTGCGAACCGGCATCCTTTGCAATACGGCTGCCAGCCGCCGCTTTTCAGCCAGTGAATGCGTGATTGGGGAACGCGAGATCGGAAAGCCGTCATCGCCGGTTTCGAGTGGTTGATTGAGCTTGATTCGGAACTCGGCGCCCGTCGTCAGCCGGATCTCCGGTTCGCTGAATCGCAGGATGGTGGCGAACGCTGTGGAGGAAAACAGCAGTGCGATGGGTTCAACCGACGCCAGTGATACGAGCAGTCCGGTTGCGCGATAGCCCGGTGTATTGGTCGAACGGATTCCCAGAATCCGGCCGCGGCGATCGACCGCCTCGCGCGCATTCTCCAACTGCACGACCTGGCTCGAAATCACGAAACGGCGTCCGTCGGGCAATTCCAGTTCGTTGATGTGGAGGCCGATGGAGGCGCGCTCGTGAATCAGTCCGACGCCGACTTTTGCCACATGGTCGACAATGCCGCGGGCGATCGTTCCGGCGGGGATCGCTTCCCGTTCCCCATTGAGGACCGGCGACACGACGACGGCTTCAAAGCGGGATCCCTGGACTGTGGAATTGGAGTTGATTTCCTGCCGTAAGCGCAGTTCGAGAACGGTACCGCTTTCCACTCTTGCTGCCAAGGCAAGGGTGGCAGCTATGGCTGCGACTCCGATTGTACGAAAACCAACACTGCGAACGGTCATCGAAAAACTGAAAGTCCTATCCTATTCTATTTGGGGGCGCCCATGCAGCACTGGAAGGACCGGGGCGGTTAGGATAGAAGGATTGAGTACAGTTGTTGCACCGCTGGAAGCGCCTTCCGCGTCCGGCTTCCCGAACACCAGCCTTCTGCAGCGGATAGGAAACCGGCTTTCGCGCGTCACCTCGTCGGGTGAGTTCATCGCTGAGATCGACGGACTGCGCTTTGTCGCCATCGCGGCGGTCGTACTGCATCACATCGCATCCATCTACATGGAAAGCAGCGCGCGCTTCGGGGGCGAGGTGCGCTTTCCGCGCGACTGGCGCCGGTTATCGGAAGACAGCACGCTCATTCACGGGCTTTGGCAGGGATACTTCGGTGTCCATCTTTTTTTCGTGATCAGTGGTTTCGTGCTGGGACTGCCATTCGTGCGTCACTATCTGAGCGGCCGCCCGGCGCCGTCGATTCGCAACTACTTCCTGAGGCGCGTAACGCGTATCGAACCGCCGTACATCCTGAACATGCTGGTGTGCTTCGGCCTGATCGCGCTGTGGACGCCCGTGTACCGTGAGACCTGGGAACATCTCGGCGCCAGCCTGCTCTATCTGCACAACCTCATCTTCAGCCGGGGCAGCACGATCAACGGTGTCGCCTGGTCGCTCGAAATCGAGGTGCAGTTCTACATCCTCGCGCCGCTGTTTGCGCGTGCAGCGTTTGCGATTCGAAATCACGCCCTGCGCCGAACGGTGTTGACCACGGCGATTCTCGGCTTTGCGGCTTTTACGCAGTTCATTCTCTGGAAGACGCAGATGGAAGGGCTCAAAATGAGCCTCGCCGCGTATATGCAGTACTTCCTCGCGGGGTTCCTGCTCGCCGATCTGCATCAGACCGGGACGATTCACAACCGCCGCAACTCCACGGCGTGGGATATCGCCAGCCTCACCGGCGCCGTGTTGACGCTGCTGACCATGATGTACTGGCGCAAGTGGCTCTATTGCGCGTTACCGTTCCTGGTTCTGCTCTTTTACGCAGGCGCGTTTCAGGGACGTCTGCTGCGGCGGTTCTTCGTCGCCAGGCCGATCGTGATCATCGGCGGCATGTGCTACACGATCTACCTTTATCACGTACCCATCATCAGCGTCTGCAAGAGCCTGATGATAACGCTCTCGGCTCCGGGCTTGCCCTTATGGGCTGACCTCGGGATCCAGATGCTGGTGTTTGTGCCGTTAATCCTGGCGATTTGTTCCGTCCTGTTTGTGTACACGGAGAAGCCATTCATGGGCCGCCTTTTTCAGAAACGCTCCCAGGATACGATCAGAGCTGCAGGAACTCTCCTGGCTGCAGCGCCGGTTCGTTCGGAGGGGGAAGGTTAAGAATTAGATGATGGGTCTTGGCCTCGTCCGGGAAACTGTATTCGGCGAGCAGCGCGGAAAATGACGCGCTGACGTCTGTTTCGCCGCCCGAGGCAACGACCTGCTCATAGGCAAGGCGTCCCAAAGTTTCGAGGATGTTCGCGACTGCGCGGATCCGGTTTCCGAAGGGGCGGATTGCCGCCAAAGACACACTCATCGGCCGCGCGACCTCACTGCTCTCAGGCGGCAAATAGCCGGTGTATTCGGCGTGAACGACAGTCGTGAGCGCCAGGCTGATCTCGTTGAAGCCTCTTACGTATTCCCGGCGCGCCTCTTCGACCAGCGCCCCGCCGAGCCACGTTGCCTTATAGATCCACGGCGCGGAATGGCGGCCTTCGGAAGCCACGACGTCACTGATGATCCGCAAGGCGTTGCGGATCCTTTGAACGAACAAGTCGTGAAACTGGAGGCCGGTGACAAAGTGTTCCGTCAGTTTGCTCGGTACGTTGCCATGGGCTTGCCGTTCAACGCTTCGGATTTCGTGAAGGAGGCTGCATAGGTTGTTGATGAACGGCTCCATGTCATCGGCGACCGTTTGGAGATCCCGATGCAGTTCGACAAGCCGCTCCAGCAGTTCTGGAATCGACCTTTCTTCCGCCGCCGACGCCGTCATGCTGCTCTCATCGGTATTGCGAACAGGAATTTAGAGCTATTTCTCTGTGGACCGTCCGATGAGAGTCTTGTGTCCAAGATCGTATTGTCGGGAAGACTGACAATCCAGAGGGCGACGGAGATCCTGTCGCTTTGCCGGGCAACAACTGCCGCCGGCCCGGTGCTGGTGGACTGGACTGCCGCGAAAGCGATTGACACGGCCGTGCTTCAGATATTGATATCCCTGAGCCGGGAACCGGGCGTCGAATTCACGCAACCGAGTTCCAGCGTGCGGGAAACTGTTTCTCTCGCGGGACTACAGGGCTGGCTCGACAGCCTTACTTGGAGTCGAGAATGAACGTCGGGGCCAACCCCACGGTGCTCACAAAGCCGGACGAGGATTCTGCCGTCAACCAGCTCGACGCGCCATGCACCTTGCCGAGCGACGAATGCGGGTGGACGTCCACGTTCAGCTCCTTCATCTGCATCGAACCATACTGCAGGATCGGAAACTGCTGAGTAGCCGACTCGGTTACTTCCTGCACAACGTATGGATTGCGGATGGCCAGCTTCAAGGCGCGATCCCACGCTCCGTCGTCCATGCGCGGACCATAGTAGACCGGAGTTTCCGAGGCGTCGTCGTTCGGCTTCAGCACCAGGCTGTCGCGATTCTGGCGGATGTATTCGAGCAGGTCGATGGATTCGCCCCGTAGGCTGGTCTGCACCGGGCGCACCACACGGGTCCACGGCACGAACTCGCGGATCGCCTTGCGCTCCGCAGTCGGGAACCCTTCCGTGATCGTCTCATCGGTGAGCAGATCGAAGATCGCCTTCTTCTGCGCCAGTTCGGCGCGGAAACTGTTGACGATGCAGACGGCCTTGTCGCGATAGGCCCGAACCAGCGGATGTCCGAGGTCGAAGCGCACCAGGAACTCATGCACCTTCATCTTCCGGTACATCAATTCAATCGCGAAATCGCCCTTGCGCAGCACGCCGTTCTTGTATTCTAGGTGTTCGGGCGCAACGACTTCCGCGTTGCAGCCTTCCCGCCGGAACATCTCCGCCACAGCCAGGTTTTCGGGCGCGGCTTCCTTCTGAAACGGCTGCCGGAACTCGAGGATCGCGATGTTCGGCTTCTTGTTCTTGGAGCCGAACTCCTTGTACGCCTTCAGCAGCGACTGCAGCAGGAACTTGCCGCCGCCCAGCTTGGTCAGCGAGTACTTCTTGCGGAACTCCTTGACCGGCGGGGCGTCGTAGAAGAGGTTCGAGAGCGCCTCGGCGTACGCGACGCCGGCGGGCGTCTCGGCGTTGTAATCCGTAAAACGCAGCGAGCCGTTGTGGAGGCTGGTATCCAGCAGTTCCGTGACCGACAGGAAAGGGTAGCCAGGATCGATTGCCGCCAGCATTTTTTCAGCGGGCAACAACTGCATCCGGCTCATCAACTGCTGGTTGCCGAGGGCGAGTTCCTGCACCCGGTGCAGAGCCGAGTACAACGATTCTGCCGCTTTCACCATGTTCTCGTACTGGCGCTTGGTGATAAAATGCGGCCGCAACACGGGGGTTGCGGGGCGCGTTCCGAGGAGCAGATGCTCCTGCTTCATGCGCTTCTGCAATTCTTCCGCCCATGCCATATCCTTGTAAGCATCCGACTCCAGGAGCCGGTGGAAACGAGCGATTGCATCGCCGAGTTGCGACATCGTTTAGCTGGTACTTCCTTGACTTGAGTATCGCACGCTCAAATCCTTTTTCCCGCTGTTTTCCGTGTAACGACAAGAAACGAAAAGAGTTAAAGTCTTGACAAAACCGTGTCACCATAGTAGATGAGTATGACGGGATTTACTTCACGGAATCTTCACCTGATTCTTGGTTTGGCGCTGGCTCCTGCTTTCCTGGTGGGCGATGACGGCATGTGGCTGTTCGACAAGTTCCCCAAGGCGCTGGTGAAGCAGCGTTACGGATTCGAAGTCACCGATGCTTTCCTGGACCACATGCGCCTTGCTTCGGTCCGGTTCAACAGCGGCGGCAGCGGATCCTTTGTTTCAGCAAACGGATTGCTTTTCACCAACCACCACGTCGGTGCGGATTGTATCCAAAAGCTCTCCTCCGCCAAAGCCGATTACATGGCAAAAGGATTTTACGCCAGAACGCAGAGCGAGGAGCGCGCCTGCCCCGATCTCGAGATCAACATCCTGTTGCGCATCGAAGACATCACGGGAAAGGTCCAGGCGGCGGGCTCCGGCGGAACGCTGGCTGAGCAGAACGCCGCCCGCAAGGCCAAACAGACGGAACTCGAAAAAGCCTGCACGGCGGCGACCGGCAACCGCTGCGATGCTGTGACGTTGTACTCGGGCGGCCAGTACGCGTTGTACGAATACAAGAAGTACACGGATGTGCGCCTGGTGTTCGCGCCCGAATACTCGATCGCGTCCTTCGGCGGGGATCCCGACAACTTCACCTACCCGCGTTACGACCTCGACTTCGCGCTCTTCCGCGCCTACGAGAACGGCAAGCCTGTGCAACCGAAACATTGGTATCAGTGGAGCCGCACCGGCGCTCAGAACGGCGACCTGGTTTTCGTGCCCGGCAATCCGGGGTCGACCGGCCGCCTGGATACGATGGCGCAGCTCGAGTACCAGCGGGATTTCCAGTATCCCAACGTTCTGTCGCTGCTCGATCACCTGATCCAGGCGATGCAGGATTACGGCAAGCGCGACGCCGAAGCCAAGCGACTGGCCGACGGCGAGTTGCAGGGGTACCAGAATTCGTTCAAGGCCTACTCGGGATTCATGCGCGGCCTGAAGGATCCCAAGCTGATGGATCGCAAGCGGGCGGACGAGAAGAAGCTGCGTGACGCCATTGCAGATAACCCGGCGAAGAAAGCTGAGTACGGCCAGACCTGGGACGAGATCGCGAAGGTGCTCGAAAAGTGGCGTCCTTCGGCGACGGAATACTACGCGCTCGAACGCATCCCGGCTCTCGCCACGCATCTGCATTTGGCCCGTGAGGCGCTGCGTTTGTCGGCGGAGCGCACCAAGCCCGACGCGGACCGGCTGCGGGAATACGTAACGCCGGCCATCCCCGAGGTGGAACAGGAACTCTTCTCGCCCGCGCCGATTTCCGCGGATCTGGAGAAGGTCCGGCTGGCGGTGCTCTTTCGCGAAATGAAGGAGAGGCTTGGCGCGGACCATCCGGTGATGCGCGAGATCCTCGCCGGACGTTCGGAACAGCAGGCGGCCGCTGCGTACATCGACGGCACCAAGATCCAGGACATCGAATTCCGCAAGAAGATGGCGGCCGACGCAAAGGCTTCGGCCTCCTCGGATGACGCGATGATGAAGCTGGCGCGGTTGCTCGATGGTCCGGCGCGTGCGCTGCGCACCCGCTACGAGAACGAGATCGAAAGCGTGCTGATCGCCAACAAGAGCAAGATCGCGCTGGCGCGGCTGGCCGCCTATGGTGACGCCGAGTATCCCGACGCGACCTTCACCATGCGAGTGACGTTCGGAACGGTGAAGGGGTACAAGAACGACGCGGGCAAGGATGTGCCGTGGGCGACTGAGATCGGCGGCGTGTTCCCGCGTGCGACCGGCGTCGAACCCTTCGCGCTTCCAAAGTCGTGGCTGGCCGCGAAGAGCCGGCTGGCACAGTCGAAGACGCCTTTCAACTTCGTATCGACGACGGACACGCACGGCGGCAATTCCGGCAGTCCGACCGTGAATCAGAAGGGCGAGATCATCGGCATCCTGTTCGACGGCAACATCGAAGGACTTCCGAACCGCTTCATCTTCACTGACGAGCAGGCGCGTTCGGTACACGTCGCGAGTCAGGGGATCGTCGAGGCTCTGCGCAAGGTCTACAAGACCAGCCGCATCCTCAAGGAACTCGGCTTATAACGCAGGCTTGCTCGACACCAGGGCCGCTTCGATCTTTTTGAGGCGGCCTGTCACTGCAGCGGGCGTCGAAGACTGCAACTGCTTCGCCACGTCTTCGGTGAAGGACTTCATGAGCGCAGGATTCAGCACCGCGGGCAGCGCGCGTTTCGTCTTACTTGTCGATTCCGGGATCGCATCGGCGGACTTCTGTAGTGCGGCGGCGCCTTCACCCTTACCGATTCGCGAGATCAGGTCGCGAACTGTCGCCAGATACAATTTGCGGCGTTCGATGATTTGCGCGACCCTTTCCGCAGGACCCGCGCTCGATCCATCCGCATAAATCGCGGCGATCATCTTCACGTAATCCGGCGCCGCGCCCACGGTCATGTTGCCGATCGGGACCCGCCGCTGCTGTCCTGCGGCCAAGGGTTCCCCGCCCGGCAACGCCAGTTCATCCTGGGCGAAGGCGAACGAACTGCCGGGATAGTCGACGAGTTCGACCAGATAGGCGGTCAGAGCCTGCGTCGAAGAAGGGTTGCGGATCACCAGCGCGGAGCCTCCGTCGGTCGCCTCCACCTTCAGCTCCGGGAGTTCGGCTCCCAAAACGGCCATCGAAGCGAGGGCGCCAAGTGCGAGCAAACAAACCAGGTTCCGCATGTAGTGATATGTTAGTACACAAATGCGATATCCGCACTTTATTCTGTGCCTGCTGACTGGCACTGCAGCCCTGTTTGCTCAGGCCCACTTTACGCAAGAGTCGGCAATCCGGATCGACGTCGCCGGCAAGCCGTTCGCGACCTTCCACTATGGCGAGACGGCCGCAAAGCCGTTCCTCGCTCCGCTTCGCAGCGCCTCGGGCAAAGTGGTGACGCGCCGCTTTCCCATGGATGTAGTCGAAGGCGAGAGCCGCGACCATCTGCACCATCGCGGACTCTGGTTCACCTATGACGACGTCAACGGCGTGAAGTTCTGGGAGAACGATCCGTCCTATGACAAGAAGCCCAACAAGGGGCGCGTCGTGGTGACCAAAGCCGACTTCGATGACAAGACCTCTACCTTGCGCGCGGTCATGGAATGGCGGGATCCCGCCGGCAAGCCGCTGCTGATCGAAGATCGCACGATGGTCTTTTCCGGCGACGACAAACTTCGGATGATCGACTTCCGCATCTCGCTCGCCGCCGCCACCAACGTGACCCTCGGCGACACCAAAGAGGGAGCGTTCGCAATCCGCCTTGCCGAAGACTTCACCGAGAAGCGCGGAGGCCGCATCGTCAATGCAGACGGCCTCACCACGATGAAGCAGGTGTGGGGCAAGAAATCGAACTGGGTCGATTATTCCGCACTTCTGCAGGGCGAGCACCTCGGCGTCGCGATCTTCGACCATCCGTCCAATCCTGGCTTCCCGACCCGCTGGCATGCCCGTGATTACGGACTGTTCTCGCTGAATCCCTTCGGCCAGAAAGGATTCGACGAGAGCCTGCCCGCCTATTCGCACAAGCTCGCCACCGGCGAAAAGATGAACTTCAAGTGGCGCGTCGTGATTCACCCCGGCGACGCGACAACCGGCGGCGTCGCCGCGCTGTACAAGGAATTCGCGGCTTCGAAGTAGCTGCCGTTACTTCCTGAAGAGTTCCGTTGTGAAATAGCGCTCCATGCGGTCTGCGAACACCGTGACCACCTGGGGCGCTTTTGCTTCCAGCCTGCGCGCTGCTTCGAGTGCGCCGAGATAGTTCAACCCCGAACTCGGACCCACAGGAAATCCCAGCCGGATCAACTTGCGAGTCGTCTCGATCGCCTGCTCGTCGCGGATCTCGAGGACTTCGAGTCCCGGCAAATCGTCTTCTCTGAAGATCTGCGACACGCGATCCACGACGCCGGGAATGCGGCCGCTGAAGCTGCAGCATTCGATGTCCGGCGCCGATCCGCCTTCGAGCATCGTCGGCTTCGCGTGGAATGGTTTCGCATCACAACCGCCGTCGCGAAAGCCCTGGTAGAGTCCGACGAGCGTGCCGCCGGTGCCGACGCCGCTCACCACCGCATCCACTAATCCACCCGGAATCTGATCGAGGATCTCGCGCGCCGTTGTCATGCGATGCGCCTGCGCGTTGTCGGCGTTCGCGAACTGCCGCGGCAGGAACGCCGGGATCTCCGCGGCAATGCGTTCGGTCTCTGCAATCGCGCCGAGGATTCCGCCATCTTTGGGCGTCAATCGGATCTCGCCGCCATAGGCGCGGATCATCATCACGCGCTCGTTGCTGACTCCTTCGGGCATGACGGCGAGGAACCGCACGCCGAGCTGCGCGCACACCAGCGCCATCGCGATACTGGTGGATCCGCTCGACGCTTCGATCACGGTGTGTTCGCGCGTCAGATGTCCTTCCCGCCAGGCTTTTGAGAGGATGAATCGCGCGATGCGATCTTTGGTGCTCCCGCTGGGATTGAGGAACTCGAGCTTGCACCAGATCACAGGTCCGCCGTCGAGCGCGACCGGAGTCAGCGGCGTCGGCGCGAGCGACGAGAGGTACGCATTGGTTTCGGGGATTCGACAGCTCATATGGCGGCGACGAGTTTGGCGAGCAACGCCGTGCGATCCGCAATGCGGTTCGTGAACAAATGCTCGTGCGGCGTGTGCGCGCCGAGGCCCACGGCGCCGATGCCGTCGAGGGTCGGGATCCCCAGCGCCGCCGTGAAATTGCCGTCGGATCCGCCGCCGGTAGAGGACTCTTCGACAGTCACGCCGAGATCGCGGCCCAGCGCGCGAGCCTTCTGGAACAACGCGACGATGCCTTTGCTGCGCTCCATCGGAGGACGGTTCAAGCCGCCGCTGATCTCGATGGCGCAGCGCTTGTCCACGGGCTTCAAAGACTGAAACTTCCTGTCGAGCTTCGCCGCTTCGCTCAACTTCGCGATGCGCATGTCGACCTCGATGGTGGCGAGATCCGCGATGACGTTGGTGCGCG
>CAZVKC010000028.1:81828-92039 GCA_964627455.1 uncultured Solibacteraceae bacterium
GCGATGCGCATGTCGACCTCGATGGTGGCGAGATCCGCGATGACGTTGGTGCGCGTGCCGCCGTGGATCACGCCGGGATTCACGGTGGTTCCCTTGGCAAGGTCAGTGAACTCCGCGATTTTCGCAATCTGCCGTGCGGCTTCGACGATCGCACTGGCGCCTGCAGTGAAGTCCACGCCGGCATGCGCGGCTTTGCCGCGGACGGTGACGAGGTAGTCGCCGACGCCTTTGCGGGCAGTCTTCAACTTGCCCTCGGCGCCCGTGCCCGGCTCGAGCACCAGCACTGCTTCGCTCTTGCGCGCGGCCTCCTCCGTCAACGGACGCGACGATTCGCTGCCCACTTCCTCATCGGAATTGAGCTGCAGAACGACCTTGCGCGACACCGGAATATCGAGATCCCGCAGCGCGCGCATGGCGAAGACAAAGAATGCGAGGCCGCCTTTCATGTCGATGACGCCGGGTCCCCACAGCGCGTCTGCTTCGGCGCGGAACGGCGTCGATTGCAGCGTTCCCAGCGGATACACCGTGTCGGAATGGCCGAGCCCGAGGATCTGGCCTGCGCCCTTCTTCACCTTGCCGGGCAGCCGGAACTCGACGCGCAAGTGTTTACCGAAGGTCTTTCCGCCAGAGAAGAATTTTACATTGGCGGCGATATCCGACACGCGGTCGGCGAAGAGTTCCCCGAAGCGGTTCACGGCCGCGGGATCATCGCTTGGAGACTCGCATTCGATGAGTTCGCGAATGAAATCAATGATGTCAGCTTGTTTGGATTGGGCGTAAGCGAGTACCGGGTCCATCTGCAATCATGCTATCGCGAGACCATCCCTCTCAGACTGACCTGTCAGTATAGTTGCGAAGTTTTACATACTTGACATAGAATTTCCCCTAACCGCTTACCGGTGGTCCCACTTTATGGAGGCTTAGTCGATCCATGAAAACCATCCGTGTGTTACTTGCTGCTGCCTTGTTCCTCGCAGGAGTTCTAACACTACATCTCAACGCGCAGAGCGTCACCGGCCAGATCTCTGGCACGGTGGCCGATGCCAGCGGCGCCGTCGTCGGCGGCGCCGAAGTCAGTCTCACCCATGTCCTGTCGAAGCAGGTTCGCACCTTCAAGACGGACGAATCCGGCGCATTCGTTTTCACCGGCCTCGTGCCCGGCGATTATGATTTGCGCATCGCTCAGCAGGGCTTCAAAGCGTACGACCAGAAGGGCATTCAGGTCACCGCCCAGCAACGCGTCGACCTGCACGAAATCCATCTGGCCGTCGGTGAAGTCACGAGCACGATCGAAGTGCAGGCCGCAGCCGTGCAGATCCAGACCAACAGTTCGGACCGGTCCATTTCGATCAACCTGCGGCAGATGGAAGACACCCCGACGCGTGGGCGCAATCCACTCTCGCTGATCATGACCCTGCCCGGCGTGCAGACGCTCGCAGGCAATGATTTCCGCGGCTGGTCCGGCGGCGGTATCCCCGCGGTCAACGGCGGACGCACCGGTCAGGTTGTCCTCAGCATCGACGGCGCCACCGGCCAGGACTCGGGCAACCTCAACCCCGGGTACTCCTCGCCCAGCATTGACGCCATCGGTGAAGTGAAATTGCTCGTATCCAACTACACGGCGGAATACGGCGGACGCACCGGCGGCCAGCTGACTCTGTCGATTAAGAACGGCACTCGCGACTATCATGGCAGCGCGTTCTACTACATGCGCCATGAAATGTTCAACGCGAACGAGTTCTTCAACAACAAACAGGGAATCGGCAAGCAGAAGTATCGTTATCAGAACCCAGGCGGCACCTTCGGTGGACCGCTGCTCATTCCGGGCACGCGTTTCAACCGCGACCGCAACAAGCTGTTCTTCTTCTTCAGCTACGACTATCTGCGGAACCGCAACGTCATCGACAACCAGTACACGATGCCGAGCGCTCTCGAGCGCCAGGGCGATTTCTCGCAGACCGTCACCACGGCCGGCGTCCAGATTCCGATCTACGATCCGCAGAACAACCAGAATCCGTTCCCTGGAAACCGCATTCCGGCGAACCGCATCGACCGTACGGGTCTCGCGATGCTGAACCTCTTCCCGCAACCGGACGCCAAGGGCCTTGCGCTCGATCCGACCGGCGCGCGCCGCTTCAACTACCGCGCGCTGCTGCCCCAGTTGCGCCCCAACGACGACAAGATTTTGCGCGTGGACTACAACTTCAGCCCCAAGCTGCAGACCTTTGTCCGCCTCTTGCAGGACTACCAGGCGGTCGACGGCTACGCCGGCACTGTCGGACCCGCCGGCGGCGCGTGGGGCCAGTTCCCCCACAGCTATCACGTGCAGGCAGCGGGCGCGGTGGGCACTGCGATCTACACATTCAACCCGACCCTGATCAACGAGTTTTCGTGGGGCGTCAACCGAGGCAAACAGGGCGTGAATCCGCTCGACGAGGTGACTTCCACCGCCACCGGCGGAACCAAGACCTTCGCTGACAACCTTCTTCCATTAAAGGATGCCAGCGGCCAGCCGATCACGCTGCCCCGCATCAACAAGGACAGCAACGTGCTCGGCCTGCTGCCGCAGGTGAGCTTCGGTTTGCCTGCCGGATTCTCCGCGCAGTCCGCCGGCCTCGGCGTGAACGCGTTCCCGACGTTCGGCCACGATCCGCGCTGGCCTTTCACCGGGACCGACACCGTGCAGACCATCAACGATAAGGTGACCTGGATCAAGGGTTCGCACACGCTGAAAGCTGGCATATTCATTGAACGCATGGCCCGCAACGTCAGCGTATACTCGGTATTCAATACGGCCGGAACCTACTACTTTGGTTCGGATCGGGCCAACCCGTTCGACACCGGCTTCGCCTATTCGAACGCGTTGCTCGGTTCGGTCTTCGCCTACGGCGACGACAACCGCAAGCTGGTCAATCACGCGCGCTACACGCAAGTCGAATGGTTCGTTCAGGACACATGGAAAGCCACCAGGCGCCTGACCTTCGACTACGGTCTGCGCTTCCACCGCGTCGGCGACCTCTATTCCGCGGGCGCGACGCTTGGCCTCTTCGCCGCGGATGCCTATGACAAGACCAAGACCGGCCAGTTACTCTTCCCGACGCTGGTCAACGGCCAGCGCGCCGCGATCAATCCGGCAACCGGCGCGATCTTCCCGTACGTCCGTCAAGGCACGTTCGACACCGCGTCGTATGCGGCGGGTTCGCTGCCGTACTCGGGCATCAAGCAGTACGACAGCCACTTCTTTAAGGTCCCGCCGATCCAGCTTGGACCCCGGCTCGGCTTCGCACTCGATGTCTTTGGCAACGGCAAAACCGCGCTCCGTGGCGGCGCCGGCATCATCGTGGGCCGCAACTGGACCGTCGACTACATCGGCGCTCTCGGAGCAGGCCAGGGTCCGATGATGACGCCTCCCACCTTCCTCGCGCCTGTCATCCTGTACACCAACATGCAGAATCTCGCGACGTCGGAATCCTACCTGACGCCGCAGAACGCCATCGGCGGTTCACAGGATCAGAAGACGCAGAAGACCTACAACCTGAGCCTCGGCATCCAGCATGACCTCGGCAAGAACATGGTCCTCGACGTCTCCTACATCGGCACCATGATGCGCCACGGCTACGGCCAGTTGTACGACGTCAACGCCGTTGCTCCCTACACCCTGTGGAACCCCAAGGACGGAGCGATCCAGAAGTTCCGCGACCCAACCGGCTCGGGTTTCTACTCAACCAATCTGATTCGCTCCATGGTCGGCTACAACGCCCTCGGCAACATCCCGACCTGGACCTACAACGGCACCAGCAATTACCACGCCCTGCAGATCCAGTTGAACAGACGCGCTGGTTCCCTGCAGTGGAACTGGAACTACACGTGGTCTCGCACGACGGCATATCTGTACAACCAGTTCGTCGACACCAAGCTCGGCAAGACGGTCGAAAACCGTCCCCACGCAGTGAACTTCAACTTCGGATATGACATCCCGAAGGGAAGCCGCCTCGTGAACAATATGGTTGGCAAGTTCCTGCTTGACAACTGGAAGGTGAACGGCAACGGCGCTATCTATGCCGGCACTCCGATGACCGTCGGCTGCGGCGCATCGAACGCTCCAGCGGGATACTGGACGGGAACTCCAAACACGGCCTCCGCGACTGCAGTATCCGCGTCGGCTCCCGGGTCGGTCAGCTACATCCCGTTCCGCTGCCAGATGGGCAAGGACATCTACCTGCCGAACGGCCAGGTGCCCAATACCCGCGAGGATCCAAGGCTGCAGTGGGCGCTCAACGCTGCCAACTTCCAGTTGCCGGCGATTGACTCCCTCGGCATCGGCAACACCCCGCCCACGCTGTTCTACGGTCCGGGCGCGGTGAACTTCGACCTGTCGCTGGCGAAGCAGTTCCGGCTTGGAAAGGATGGACAGAAGGTGCTCGAGTTCCGCACGGAAACGTTCAACACCTTCAACCACTTCAACCCGAGCAACCCGAACACTTCGCTGACCTATAACTTCGCCACCGGCGCACAGACCAACGCGAGCTTTGGACAGATCCAGGGCGCGCAGGTCCAGGCGCGGCGCGCGATCATGTCACTCCGGTTCCGCTTCTAACCAGAAACCCGGATCCACAAACACACAACGCCGCCGGACTCCCGCAAGGGTTCCGGCGGCGTTGGTGTTTTCAACTCGCTTCAAACGGCGGATAACAGTCGTAGTTTCGCTGGGAGACGATCAACCCGTCATCATCGAACGTCAGGAACATCGCGACAAAGGCCCGCATCTCGTAGCCTTCCAGCAGCCCGAGCACTGGCTTCGCGAGGACGCCGGTCCATTCAATCTCCATCACCACTTCGTTCCCGGACTCGACTACCCGCTGGATGGCGTAACTCTGCGAACGCAGGATTCCACGGCCTGCTTCGTACGCGGCGTCGAGATCCCCGAGCCGCCGAATGCGGCCCATGGGAGCGATCCGGTTCGGGAACTCGCGTATCTCAACATTCGGTGCATAGAAAGCCTTCACTCCGGCGGCCGGCCCGAGCGACGCCACTGCATTCAAATACGCACAAGCCCGATCGACATTTGACGCGGGCATGGCCTCTACCAGACGTTGCCCGCGCCGGGGGTGTACGTGCTGGCGACGATCGTATTCGTGATCATCGTGTCCGCCCGCACGACGCCGCTAAACCTCGACATGCCGGAATCCACCGTCAACGTTCCGGTCGAAATCCTCGCAGTGGAGGAGGCCACTGAAAAGGAGGCGGCAGCGTTCACGGTAACCCCCGCCGGGCCCAATTGGACACTGGACGGTCCCGCCTCGACGAACACGCTCTCGCGCCCTGAGATCCAGACCTCGCGGCCGGAGTCAATTGCAATGACGCCGTTGGCATGGATCTCGACACTCTGCGCCCGGATGATGATCGAGTCGCCTTCCACCGTGATGAACCGTTCCAGATTGCGAAGCCGGGCATCGACGCTTTCGAGCGTCAGTTCCCTGCCAGCCGTTGCGCGAACTTCGAGCTGTTTGATGACAATAGGCATGGTTTCATCAGTATGCCCGAATCGCACGGGGGCTGCCAGAGGGGAACCTGTCCTCGCCATGGCATGTGCGTGGAAATGCTCACAAGAGACCGTGGTGTCAGCTCGCGAGGACGTCTTCAAGGGTCGTGATGTCGACCAGGCCGCGGCAGCCGTAGAGGGCCGGGATGATGTCTTTGGCGGCGTGTTTGCGGCGCCAGGCGGCGACCTTATCGGTTCCGGCGCGGTAGGCCGGGAGGTACATGCGCCCGAGAAGCGGGTGGCGGCCCCAGGCTCCGGAGAGTTTGCCGGCGCGCTCTTCTGAGACCAGGAAGTCGCGGCGAAGCGTGGCGGCGACATCCGGTTGCGCGGCGCCTTCGCGCCACGTCAGGTACGAGGCCTGGTTCTTGGCGTCATCCTGCAACAGTGCGAGAAGCAGGCCGATTTTGAGGTCGTCGTCGTCGAGTTCGTCGATCTCCGTGACACCGCATGCCATGAGAAGCGCGTTGTTGGCGATGCCTTCATACAGAGTCGCGGCACGGGTGTTCATCGTGAGTACCGTCGCTTCGAAACCCGCCTTGCCGCGATGGTAGAGATCCTGCAGATACGCGAACGTCGTGACGTGTCCGGGTACGACCTCGTGCGTGACCAGTTGTTCGAACTCCGGCACGGAGATGTTCAGCGACGCGTTGATCTCGTAATTCGCCTCGTACTGCGGCGAGCCATCGGCGTTGCGGGCGCGGCCGATGTAGTTCATCGAGCCGGAAAACCAGGCGTCCTTAATGGCGAGAAAGCTGATGTTCGCGCGGGGAACGTTGTGGAGTTCCTCGGGAAGAAACGGCAGCAGGTTGCGGACGCACAACGCGTCATAGCGCGCGATGACCGCGGCGCCGAGCGATTTCAACGACGCCATCGGAACCAGGCGAGGCTTGCGCCAGTCATCGACCGCTTGCAGGAGATCGTGCGACGGATAGCCAACGCGGGCGAGGAGTTCCCCGACCAGTTCGCGTTTTGCGCGAGGATCCGACGGCTCGGGCGCCGCGCCGGTGGAGGCGAGCACGCAACGCTCGTACGGCACTGGTTCGCCCTGGCCGAGTAGTTCTCGGGAAAGATCCCACATCACTTCAAGGCAGTCCGCGAGATTGCGCATGAAGACGCTCGGGGACCCGGCCAGCGCGCGGATCGCGGCAGGCACGTCGACGGCCTGCAGGTACGAATCGATTGCGGCGCGATCCGGTTCTTTGGCTGATACGCCTCCGGTTTCGCGCAGGCGGGCTGCGGCTGGATGCGTGTACGCGAGCGGGAGCGGCTCGTCGGCGAACCAGGAATCGGCGATGAAACGGCCGGTGCCGGAAAGGCACATCACGTCGCCTCCCCAGAGCGTATCAATGCCGAGGATGGCGGTGGCGATGGTCTGATTCGTGATACTCATGCTTTTTTCATCGAGCCTTTCCAGGTATAAACGCACAGCGCCACGAAGCCGAAGATCGAGAGTGACTGCGAGACCGGGTCGTGGTCATAAAAAGGCGTCCTGATCCAATCTTCGGTATACGAGGGGATCAGGCGCAAGGCGGCTCCGAAGACGCCTCCCAGCGCGCCTCCCGCCATGAGACCCGAGGCGATGATGACGCCGCGTTCGCGGATGGTGCGTCCTGCTTCTCCGCCGGTCTGCTCGCTGCGGCGCGTGATGAAGTGACTGAGGATTCCGCCAATCAACGCGGGTGAGTTCAATTCGAGCGGCAGGTACATGCCGAGGGCGAAGATCAACGCAGGTGCGCCGAGCATTTCCATGATGACGGCGATCATGGCGCCGCATCCGAACAGGAGCCACGCGACAGGCTGGCGGCTCATGAAGCCTTCGACGAGAGCTTTCATGATCGATGCCTGCGGTGCGGCGAGGACCACGCGATTGTCACCCGGCACAGCTTCGCCGAACTGGAACGTTTGCGCGAGCATCACGAGCGTCAGGCTCACGGCGATGGCCGATGCGACGCCCGCGATGAGGCGGGCTTTCTGCTGCGCGGCGGGCGTGGACCCGATCCAATAGCCGGCCTTGAAGTCCGTGGCCGCCTGGCCTGCGACGGACAGCGCGGTGCAGACGAGTCCCGCGATAGCCATCACGAAGAACATGCCGGTGGATCCCGAGACGCCGAAGTTCAACAACACGATCGACGAAATGATGACGGTCAGCATCGTCATGCCGGATACCGGGTTGCGCGCGATCGTAGCGATCGCGTTGGCTCCAACGGAGGTGAAGAAGAACGAGAAGAGAAGGACCAGCACCACACCGATCGCGACGGCCATCACGGGCGCTGACAGCGACGCCAGGATCACCGCGATGCCGACGGTGCAAAGGATCACGCCCAGCAGCACCTTGACGATGGGAATGTCGTGGTCCGTGCGGTCGGTGACCGCGGCGGCTTCGATTCCGCCGGCATGGAATGCCCGGAAGGCGATTTGCATCGATCCCCCAAGGACGCGAAGCGACTTCAGGATTCCGAAAATCCCCGCAGTGGCGATCGCGCCGACGCCGATGAATCGCACATAGCCGCGGAAGATCTGCGCGGCGCTCATCTTGGCGATCGGGAGCACGGCAGGGTAGACCGCGATGTTCTCGGGGAGGTTCGAGCCGATCATCCAGATGACGGGCACGAGTACGAAGTTGGAAAGAAATCCGCCTGCGCACAAGACCATCGAACTGCGGAGTCCCATGACGTAACCGAGTCCGAGGATAAAGGAGATCGCGTCGAAGTTGAAGGCGATGCGGGCTTCGGCGGACAGCTTTTGCATGAAGCCGGTGAACAGGAGATCGACGTTCTCTTTCCACACGTGGAAGGTGGTGACGAAGAAGTCGTAAACGCCCGCGATGGCAGTGGCTTGCAGGAGGAGGCGCGCTTGCGAACCGCCGCGTTCGCCGGTGACGAGAACCTCGGTGATGGCGGTGGCTTCGGGGTACGGCATGAGGCCATGCGTTTCCTTGACGAAGTAGCGGCGCAGGGGGATGAGAAGCAGGGTTCCCAGGCAGGCGCCGGCCAGCGCGATGAGGGTGGTTTGGAAGGGATGCGGGTCCAGTTTGAGGATGTAGAGTGCAGGGAGAGTGAAGGTCGCGCCGGCGACCACGGATCCGCCGACGCCGCCGAACCCGGTGATGATCACATTCTCGAGAATGGTGGAGCGGCGGGAGTAGAGACGTGCGAGTCCGATGGCGAGGATGGAAATGGGGATCGCGGCTTCCATGCCTTGGCCGACCTTCAACGTGCTGTAGGAAGAGGCGACGGTGAAGATGATGCAGAAGAAGAGTCCCCAGGCGATGGCGCGGGGGGTGAGTTCCGGCGGCGCTTCGTTCGGTGGGACGAGCGGGGTGTAGGATTCGCCGGGTTGGAGCCGGGTGTATGCGTTTTCCGGGAGTTTGCGGGGAGCTTCGGCTTGCTGTTGCATGGTGGTTGCGACAACTGCAAGCCGGATTATATACCCGCTGTGGATTGTGTATCTAACGCCGCAAGGGTGAACGGCCCCGGTCTACAGGTTGCGCTTCAGATACGAAACGATGTGGTAGCCGACCATGAACTTAAAGGGACTCTCGCCCTCCGTGTAATGGCCGCACGGCAGCTTCACGCTTTTGTGGTCGAGGCCTTTGCTGCGCGCTTCCTGCACGACCTGTTCCGAGTAGTGTTTGGGGAAAGTCGTGTCGTACTCCGCATAGATGAAGAGCGACTTTTTCTTCTTCTCGGCGTACTTGTCCCAGTAGGACGGCGGTGAGATCGCGGCCCACAACTCCCGCAGTTCTTCCATCGTCACCTTGCCTTCGAGTCCCTGGCGGATGTGCTGGGTCGACAGGCCTTCCCAGACGACGTCGCCGAAGTATGTCGAGCAATGGTTGTAGACGTTGACTTCAAAGCGGTCGTCGTGTGCGCTGGCGAGGTAGGCGTAGCAGGATCCCAGTGAGGTCCCGCACAAGCCGATCCGCTCGTACCCCTGCCGTTGCAGCCAGTCCGCCATCGAACGCACGTCGATCACCGCCTGTCGAGTGGCGTCGAGAGTCCGGCCGATGTTCGACGACACGGCGTAATCCGCGCGCTGCAGTTCGGCGGGCATGCGATGGTCATGATATGGCAGCGAGATGCGCACGGCCGCCATGCCGAACTTGGCGATGCCGGCGGCCAGTCCCTGATGCTGGTCGTAGCTGGCGTTCCAGTGCGGCAGCACGATCACCGCGGTCTTGCGGTTGAAGGATCCGCGCGCGCCGCGCCCGCTGCGGGGCGCATAGAACCTGCCGTGGACCAGGTTGTTTTCCTTGTAAGGGGTGTGGACCGCGGAGGTGAAGCTTACGATGTCGCCCTCGAGACGGAAATCAGTTGGCGTCTTGTAGGCGAAGAAGCGGTCCGAGTGCTGGATTGCGGCCTGATTCAGGACCTTCAGGTAAGAGGCCTCATCATGCCCGTTGCGCGGGTGCGTATGGGCGACAGGCCAGTGATGGGTCCAATCGAGCCCCCATTCGAACGGGCGGACGACACGGTTCGTAGAGCGGAAGCACAGGCTATTTTCCCAGTCGTTCATCCACCGGGCGTAAATCTTCTTCATGACAGGCTTGTGACTGCTGCGAGATGAGCGCTGCTGGTCGTTACCTTCAGGGTACCAAGGGACAGACCGTGCTTCGATGAATTGAAAGCCAACGGTAGAACTTTGCAGGTCAATCGCTGTCAGGAAACGC
>CAZVKC010000029.1:0-7751 GCA_964627455.1 uncultured Solibacteraceae bacterium
CCGATAGAAAAATCCAATCAACCCGATACAAATCAACTTCGCGACAGATTGACGAAAGACCCCTATACTAAAAATCAACCCACCAAGAACAGGTCGGCGTAACCTGCCCCGTCCGCGGGTCGCGATCCAATTTGAAACAGGAGAAATCATGGTCCGAAACGCCATGTTGGGTCTGATGTTTCTGGTCGCAACGATTGCGAACGCACAGACTCCGGCAGCACCACTCACGATTGATCAGAAAGTCGCCAAGCTCGAGGACGCCGCGAAGGCCGCTCAGTCCGCCGGCGACAATGCCTGGATGCTTACGTCAGCCGCACTGGTGCTGATGATGACGGGTCCAGGTCTCGCACTGTTTTACGGAGGACTGGTACGTCGCAAGAACGTCCTCGGTACGATGATGCACAGCTTTATCTGCATGGCCGTCATTACAGTGATCTGGGCCATTCTGGGCTATAGCCTCGCGTTCGGCGAAGGATCGCCGTTCGTCGGCAGCCTGCAGTTCTTCATGATGAACGGCGTAGGAACGGCGCCCAGCGAGTACGCGGGCACGATTCCGCACCTGACGTTCATGGTCTATCAGTTGATGTTCGCGATCATCACGCCTGCGCTGATTTCGGGCGCATTCGCGGAACGCGTGAAGTTCACGGGAATGTTGTTGTTCACATCGCTGTGGGCGCTGATCGTGTACTTTCCGATGGCGCACATGGTGTGGGGCAAGGGCGGTTTGCTGAACGCCGCGATGGGCGGTTCGATTCCTTGTCTCGACTTCGCGGGCGGCACGGTGGTGCACATCACGTCCGGCGTGTCGGCGCTGGTTTTCGCGCTGTATCTCGGCAAGCGCAAGGGTTATGGTTCGGAACCGATGCGGCCTCACAGCCTGGTGCTGAGCTGCGTCGGCGCCTGCATGCTGTGGGTGGGCTGGTTCGGATTCAACGCGGGTTCGGCGCTTGCGTCTTCGGGTCTCGCTTCAAGCGCGTTCGTCACGACGCACTTTGCGGCGGCGGCTGCGACGCTGGGATGGATGGTCGCGGAATGGATGAAGCACGGCAAGCCTTCGATGCTCGGCGGCATTTCCGGCTGCGTCGCAGGACTCGTGGCGATCACTCCGGCCGCGGGCTTCGTGAAGCCGGGTCCGGCATTGATCATCGGACTGTGCGCCGGCGTTTTCTGCTACCTGATGGCGACTGCGGTGAAGAACATGTTCGGCTATGACGATTCGCTCGACGCGTTCGGCGTGCACGGCGCCGGCGGAACGCTGGGCGCGATCCTCACGGGCGTGTTCGCGACGAAGGAAGTCAACGACCTGTTCGCCGGCAAGCCGATGGGCCTGCTCGAAGGCAACGGCGGCCAGTTCGTGAACCAGTTGATCGGCACGGGCATCGCGATTGCGCTGGGCGCGATCGGCACTTTCATCATCCTCAAGATCGTCGATATCGTGGTCGGCATCCGCGCCACGGAAGATCAGGAACGTGAAGGTCTCGACCTGAGCATGCACGGCGAAGAAGGATATAGCCTGGAGGCTTAAGGACCACCACCATGAAGAAAATCGAAGCAATCATCCAGCCCCACAAGCTCGAAGAGGTGAAGGAAGCCCTGAAGGGTATCGGCGTCGATGGCATGACCATCACCGAGGTCCGCGGACATGGCCGGCAGAAGGGCCACAAGGAAGTCTACCGCGGCATGGAATACCAGGTGGACCTGTTGCCGAAGATCAAGATCGAAGCGGTCATCAACGACGACCGTCTGGAAGAAGTCGCATCCACCATCGCCAAGGCAGCCCGATCGGGCAAGATCGGCGACGGCAAGATCTTCATCTACGATGTCGCCGACGCGATTCGCATTCGCAACGACGACCGCGGGGAAAGCGCGCTCTAAAACGTCATGCAGGTACTGGCGGAACGGACAGCTTCGTGCGAAGCGATCATCAAATCCGCGTACGCCAGTACGCTGCAGGACAAGATGCCGTGTGCGGTGCTGGCAGTCGGCGGCTTCGGCCGCGCGGAACTGTTCCCGCATTCGGATGTGGACATATTGTTACTCGTGGAGTCCGCCGGCGCGGCGCAAGCTGCCAAGGCGGACCTTTCCACTTTTTTGCGGACCCTGTGGGATTCGGGCCTGCGGCTCAGCCACTCGGTGCATACGGTGGACGAATGCTGCCAGATCCACGACGGCAACACGGAGCTTTCGATCAGCCTGCTCGACGAGCGGTATCTGACGGGCGAGTCCGGGTTGTATGAGAAGCTGTCGCGGAAGCTGCCGGAGTTCCTTCGCGCGAAGTCGGGGATCCTGACGAGGCGGCTTGCCGAACTGACGCGGGCGCGGCATTCGAAGTATCACGCGACGATTTACCATCTCGAGCCGGACATCAAAGAGACGCCGGGCGCATTGCGCGACGTACACATCGTGCAGTGGTTGACCAAGCTGCTGGCGCGCGGCGGATTTCCGCCGGAATTGCAGGCGGCTCGGGATTTTCTGTTCTTTCTGCGGTACGGGCTGCATACTCGCGCTGGCCGCGATAAGAACGTTCTGGATTTTGAAGCGCAGGATGCGCTGAGTTCGCAGCCGGAAGAGTTGATGCGGGATTACTACCGGCATGCGCGGTCGATCTACCGCTCGGCGACGCGGTTGCTCGAAGCCGCAGAGACGACGCACGACAAGGGATTGTTCGAACACTTCCGCAACTGGCGCACGCGGCTATCGAATTCCGATTTCACGGTGTCGCGGGATCAGGTGCTGGCGCGGTCGCCGCAGATCCTGCGTTCGGACTTGTCGCTGGTGTTGCGGCTGTTCCAATTCACGGGGCGGCATGGGCTGGCGCTGGCGGCGGATACCGAGGCGCGGTTGCTGGAGTTCCACACGCAGCCCGATGCGCTGCAGTGGCATCAGATCGTGACGCTGATGCGGTTGCCGAAAGCGGCGTTCGCGCTGCGGCAGATGCATGCGACGCGCGTGCTCGAGCAGATTCTGCCGGAATGGAAAGAGATCGAGTGCCTGGTGGTTCGCGATTTCTATCACCGGTACACGGTCGATGAACATACGATCGTTGCGCTGGAGATGATCGAGCCTCCGAACGATCAGCGATTGCAGACGCTGTTCGAGGAGACGGGGCGGATCGAGTTGCTGCGGCTGGCTCTCATCTTTCATGACATCGGCAAGGGCGACGGGGATCATGTGCGGGAGTCCGCGGAGATCGCGCGGCGCGTGCTGACGCGCTGGAGCGCGCCTGCGGAAGATATCGACACGGTTGAGTTCCTGGTGCGGCATCACATCACAATGTCCGCGGTGATGAGCAAGCGGGATTTGTCGGATCCTGTGGCGATTCGCGAGTTGGCGGATCAGGTAGGGACGGTCGAGAATCTGAAGCTGCTGACGCTGCTGACGTACGCCGATATCAGCGCCGTGTATCCGGGGGCGATGACGCCGTGGCGGCTCGAGCAGTTGTGGCGGTTGTATACGGCGACGCATGAGGAACTGACGCGCGAACTGGAAACACAGCGCATCGCGCATCAGGGCGATACGCCGGAAGAACAGGCGTTTTTGGAGGGTTTTCCGGCCCGTTTTCTGCGCACGCACTCAAAGGACGAGATCAAGAAGCTGCTCGAGTTATCGCGCGTGCAAGGGGAAGAGGGCGCGGCGATCGCGGTGGACCGGCATCATGGCGCGTGGCGCGCGACGATCCTCGCCGCGGACCGGCCGGGTTTATTTGCCTCGCTGGCAGGCGCGCTGGCGGCGTTCGGATTCAATATTCTCAAGGCCGAGGCGTTTGCGAACGCGCGCGGGATGATTCTCGACACATTTGCGTTTGAGGATCCGCACCGGAACCTGGAGCAGAATCCCGAAGAGGTCGACCGGCTGCAGCGGTTGCTACACAAGACGGCGCTCGGCAAGCAGGACATCACCAAGATGCTCGAGAGCCGCAAGCGGGCGCACCGGCAGAAGCGCAATCTTCCGTCGCGCGTGGGCGTTACGAATGAGGCGGTTCCCAATGCGACGCTGGTGGAAGTGATTGCCGAGGATCGCCCGGGATTGCTGTACGACCTGACGAGCGCGATCTACGATTCGGGCTGCGATATCGACGTCGTGCTGATCGACACGGAAGCGCACAAGGCACTGGATGTGTTCTATCTGAAGCAGTCGGGCGGGCAGGTTTCTGAAGAGAAGCACGCGGCGCTTCGCGAGAAGCTGCTGACGGCCTGCAACGACTGAGCACCTTTGCCTCTTCGACAAAACGCTATAAGATGTTGCGCAGAAGTACCTGCTATGCAACGTCGAAAATTTGTCGCTTCCGCTGCTGCAGTTGGGGCCGCTCTTGCTGCGCCAGCCGCTGAGAATACGCCGGCCATCGACGGGGGGACTCCCGTTCGCAGCACGCCTCTTCGCGCCGGATACTGGGGCACCCAGTTTTACGACGAGAAAGAACGCACCGAGTTGCTGGAGGTGCTGGAGAACCAGTCGCCGTTCCGCTGGTACGGGACGAAGCCTCCACTGAAGGTGCTGACGTTCGAGAAGGAATTCGCTGCGCGGATGCAGGTGAAGTACGCGCTCGGCGTGACGTCCGGCACCGCGGCGCTGCAGTGCGCGATGGCGGCGCTGGAGATTGGCCCCGGCGATGAGGTGATTCTACCGGCGTGGACCTGGCACTCGTGTTTCAATGCGGTGGTGCTGGCGGGCGGACTGCCGGTGTGCGCGGAGATCGATCACTCGTTCAACATTGATCCGGACGCGATCGAGAAGCACATCACACCGAACACGAAGGTGATCATGGCCGTGCATCTGCAGGGGAATCCTTGCGATATGGACCGGATCCTGGCGATCGCCCGGAAGCATCGGTTGAAGGTGCTGGAAGATTGCGCGCAGAGCGTCGGCGCTTCGTACAAGGGGCGGCCGGTCGGGTCGATGGGCGATATCGGGATTTACAGCTTGCAGTTGAATAAGACGATCACGGCGGGCGAGGGCGGCGCGGTGGTGTCGAGTGATCCTGTGCTGTTCGAACGCGCAGCTCGGTTCCACGACATGGGCGGCTTGCGCGCGCCGCATCAGGATGCGGTTGGCGGGCAGGCGCGGCTGGACTGGTTCTTCGGCGCGAACTATCGCATGAGCGAGTTCACGGGCGGCGTGCTGCTGGCGCAGACTCGCAAGCTCGACCGGATTATTGGGGGTTCACGGGCGAATGCTCGCGCGGTGTATGAGGGGATCCGCGATTTGCCGGGGTTGAAGTTGCGCTTGCGGCCGGATCCGGCGGGGGAACTGGGGACGGGCGTGTTCCTCGACTTCGGCACGAAGGCTCGCTGCGATAAGTTTCTTGCGGCGATGAAGGCCGAGAATGTTCCGGCGAGCAAGCCCGGTGGATCGGTGATTCTGCCGACGCTGCCGCACGTAATCGCGAAGAAGACGATTCATCCGAACTGGCCGAGTTTCCAGACGGCTCGCGGGAAGGCGATTCAGTATGGGGCGGCGACCTGCCCGAATACGATCGATATCCTGGGTCGTTATGGCGGCGTGTTGATGGATCCGAAGTTCACTCGCAAGGATATCGACGACATCGTGGCCGCGATTCGCAAAGTGTATCCGGCAGTGATGGGTTGAAGGGAGATCGACGGATCGTGAGTTTGACTCGGCGGGAGCTTTTGGCTGCATCTTCTGCGGCGTTGTTGCATGGAGCCTCTGGAAGCTCGTTTTCGTTCATCCACTTTACAGATCTGCATATCCAGCCGGAACTGCGCGCGGCGGAGGGTTGCAGGCAATGCGTCACGAAGATGAACCGCGTGAAGGCGGACTTCGCGATTGCCGGCGGGGATCTGGTGATGGACGCGGCGGAGGTCCCGCTGTCGCGTGCGAAGCAGGTATTCGACCTCTACGCCGAGACGTTGAAGCCTTTGGAGAAAAAGGTGTATTCGGTGCTCGGCAATCACGATGTTTTCGGAGTTTCGAGCAAGAGCGGGATTCCGGCGACCGATCCGATGTACGGCAAGAAGATGTTCGCGGAACGCGTGAGTCCGCGGTATTCGTCGTTCGATCACAAGGGCTGGCACTTCGTGCTGCTCGATTCGATTGGCACGAAGCCATCGGGGCGCGACTTCATCGGGCATGTCGACGAGGAACAGATCGACTGGCTCAAGAAGGATCTGGCGAAAATGCCTCGCGGCGCGAATCTCGTGGTGTGTACACATGTTCCGCTGGTGAGCGGCGCGATGCAGATCCTGCCGGATCCGTGGAAGACGGCAGAGACATACATGGTGACGAATTCGCGCGATGTGCTGGAGATCCTCTGGCCGTATCAACCGAAGGCCGTGCTGCAGGGACACACGCATATTCGCGAGAAGGTCGAGTATCGCGGATGCCAGTTCCTGACGTCGGGCGCGGTGTGCGGCAACTGGTGGAAAGGCGCGCGGGAGACGCATCCCGAAGGCTTCGGCGTGATCACGGTGCATGGAAACGGACAGCTCGATTGGCGGTATGAGACCTATGGCTTCGTCGCCTGAGATCGCATTGCTCGGTGGGACGACGTTTGAACTGGCGGGTCCTTTTGGGGCGGGACTGGTGACGGTGGAGGGCGATCCCGTGGTGATCGAGACACCGGTGGGTCCGAGTCCACCGTTTGTGCGGATGTCGTACGAGGGGACGCCGTTTTACTACGTTCGCTTTCACGGGTACTCGGAGACGGAGCGCGAGGATCGCATCAGCGGCGTGAACTTCGTGCGGATGTTCGCGGCGCTGCATCTGATGGGCGTGCGGTATGCGTTCGGCGGCGCGACGAGCGGCGGGATCCGCGAGGATTACGCGGTCGGCGATTTCGTGATTCCCAACGATGTACTGGACTTCAACAAAGAGCGCCCATCGAATGTCTGGGAAGCATCCGGCATGGAACGGCCTCTCGTGCGTGCGCGGTTCAATCCGCCGTTTTGCCCGTACATGAGCGGACTTCTGGAGCAGGTCGCGCGGCGGCGCGGTGAGCGCGTGCACACGGACGCGATCCTGGTGCAGAGCCAGCCGAACCGGTACGAGACGCCGGTGGAGATCCGGATGTACGCGATGTTCGGCGGCGGACTCGTGACGCACAACGTGGGGACCGAGGCGATTTACGCGCGGCAGATGGGGATCCACTTTGCGGCGCTGCAGTCGATCTCGAATCCCGCGGAAGGAGTGCGGCCGTTCACGATCGAGGAAGAGATGTCGGACGGCAGCAGGATCTCGAAACGCGCGGTTCCGCTGGTGCTGGAGGCGATCTCGTTGTTGGCAAAGGGTTCGCCCGAATGCGGGATCACGTGCACGGGCGAGCCGTTCGAGGGCGTCGTGAGTTAGGTGGGCGAATCAGTACTTTCCTGTACTGGACACCCACACGTGATTAATGTATATTCAGAATCGAAAGTGAACAGCGAAGACCTATGTTGCTCTTGCTCGCACTGTCGATCCCTGCCGATTCCCTCGAAGAAGCTCTCGATACCATCGCAGCGTTGCCTTTCGCGATTGATCCGCAAATCCGGACACACGGAAAGCGGTGCACAGTCGAGTTCCCGATTGGCGACCCCAGTCATGCGGGACTCGTTGAGAATGCGCTGAGGGCTCGCGGCCTCCGCCAGACTCATGTGGAAGTCCTGGAGGCCGCTGCTGCGTAAGTTCTAGCGCGGCACGTAAATCGCCGGCGATTGCGCCTCGTTCACAGCCTTGTTGAACGAAGCGACGTCCTCTTTTATCAATTTGTCGATCTTCTGAGCCGTGTCTGCGAGAGCCGTTCGGATCAGCGCAATCTG
>CAZVKC010000029.1:7851-11909 GCA_964627455.1 uncultured Solibacteraceae bacterium
TGCTTGCTGAGTTCCATCAGGTCGTTGATGGCGGCGCGGCGCTTTGTGCGATCGGCAGCGCTGAACCAGGTGATGCGGGGATCCTCTTCGACAGTGATGGGCTTGGTGACCTTGGCGCTGCCGAGCGTGATTTCGACCGAGTACTGGCCGGGATCGACGGAAGGTCCGGCGAGCGCGGATTCGACATCATCGCCGCCGGCTTCGGCCATACGCGCGGCCTGCTCGCGTTCCTGTTGCGTGGGCGGCACGGCGCGATCCATCTTGAGGTTCCAGACGATGCGGTTGACGCCGGCGTCGAGTCCGGTAGCGGGCAGCGTGCGAACGAGTTTGCCGTTCGTGTCGAGGATGCGGATCTTGACGTCCTTCGCGTCGGGCTTCGACTTGAAGTAGACATCGATGGTCGCGCCATATGCGGGGTTCTTGCCGATGAACATGTCCTGGCCTACGAATTCCTGATTGGTCCGGCCAAGGCGCCACGCGGTTGCGGGGCGGACGTCGAAGGCGTGCAGCGCGGATTCGGCGATCTGCGGCGTCATCTGCTCGAGCGCAGAGATGCTGTCGAGGATCCACACGGAACGGCCGTGGGTCCCCAGCACGAGGTCGTTGTCGCGCGGGTGGATTTGAATGTCATCGACAGGCACGCGCGGCAGATTGTTCTTGAGTTCCTGCCAGTTGTCACCGGCATCGAAGGAGACGAACAGCCCGTATTCACCGCCTGCGAAGAGCAGGTTCGGATTGCGCGGATGTTCGCGGATGACGTTGATCACGCCACCGGTTTCAGGGATGCCTTTCTTGATGGACTTCCAGGTCTGGCCGAAATCGGTCGTCTTATATAGATAGATGCCGAAGTCGTCGCTGCGATGGCCGTCGAAGGCTGCGTACGCAGTGCCCTGATTGTGCGTGGATGCGACGATGCGGCTCACGTACGTGCCTTTGGGTACGCCGGGAACATTGCCGGTGACGTTCTTCCAGGTTTCGCCGTCGCGCGTGACGTGGAGGTTGCCGTCATCGGTGCCGGCCCAGACAATGCCGGCGCGCGCGGGCGATTCGCTTAGAGTCGTGACCGCAGGCCAGTTGGCGACACCGTCGTTTCGGGACAGCATCGTGCGGTCCTCGACCTTCTTACCCATGATCGACAGCGTTTTGCGATCGACGTTGTTGGTGAGATCGGGGCTGATGCGCTTCCAGTTGTCGCCCTGGTCGGTGGATTTGAAGACGAAGTTGCCGCCGTAATAGATGGTCTTGCGATCGTGCTTGGAGATCATGACCGGGGAGCTCCACTGGAAGCGGAAGCGGTCCATCTCGTCGTTGTCTTCGCGCGGGCGGATGAGGCGGGCCTCATGCGTGCGAAGGTCGCGGCGGACGAGGTTGCCGTCCTGCGATTCGGCGTAGACAATGTGCGGTTCCTCAGGATCGATCTGCGCGTAGAAGCCATCGCCGCCCTGCACGGTGAACCATTCGGAGTTCGTGATGCCGGTAAGATTGAGCGTCGCGCTGGGTCCACACCAGGAGTAGTTGTCCTGCAGTCCGCCGCAAATCTTGTAGGGCTTCGCGTTGTCGAGAGCGATTTCGTAGAACTGACCGATGGCGATTTGCGCGCGCTGATCCCAACTGCGGCCCTGGTCACGCGAGAAGTGGAGTCCACCGTCGCAGCCGACGATCACGTTGTTGGAGTTTGCGGGGTCGATCCACATGGCGTGGAAGTCGACGTGGATCTTGCCTCCGCGGTCGATGCGGAAGGTCTTGCCGCCGTCTTCTGAGTAGTGAAGATTCACGCCGAGGACCCACACACGCTGGTCGTTATTGGGATCGACTCGGACGTTCGAGAAATACATGGGACGCGGGTTGGTGTTGGACATTTTGGTCCACGTTTCGCCCTTGTCGTTGCTGCGATAGATGCCGGGTTGCTGGGATTCGACAAGCGCGTAGACGATGTTGCCGTCGCGGCGATAGACGTCGAGACCGATGCGGCCGAGGTCCTCTTGCGGCAGGCCTTTGGACATCTTCTTCCAGGTCGCGCCGCCGTCGAGGGTCCGATAAATCGCGCTGCCGGGACCTCCGCCGTTCATGCCGAAGACGGCGCGGCGGCGTTGGTAGGCGGCGGCAAAGATCGTGTCTGGATTCTGATAATCCATCGCGATGTCGTTCACGCCGGTGTCGGGATTGATATAGAGGACCTTGTTCCAGGTCTTGCCGCCGTCGGTGGTTTTGAAGACGCCGCGCTCTTCGTTGGGTCCCCAGAGACGGCCTGCGGCAGCGACATACACGATGTTCGGATTGGTGGGATGGATGAGGATCCGGCCGATGTGGTGGGTTTTCTCGAGTCCCATGTGAACCCAGGTCTTGCCGCCGTCCTGCGACTTGTACACACCGTTGCCCCACGAGGAACTCTGGCGGTTGTTCGACTCGCCCGTCCCGACCCAGACGGTGTCGGGTTCCGAGGGAGCGACGGTTACGTCACCGATGCTCGATTGGGATTGCTCGTCGAAGATCGGAGTCCACGAGATGCCGCTATTGATGGACTTCCAGACGCCGGCCGATGCGGTGGCCGCGTAGACGATGTTGGTGTTGGACTCGACGACGGCGAGGTCGTCGATGCGGCCTCCCATATTGGCGGGTCCGATCTCTCGGAAACGGAGCGCCTTGAAGTTCGACACGCTCTGCGCTGCAAGCGAAATCGCAAGGAAAATGGTGAAAAACGCAACCCGGGCCATCCCAATGTTGTAACAGACCCCGCATGCTACTATCGCGACTGAATCATGGAAGAATACGTCGTTCGTCCGTCCATTACGCTGCTCAAGACCGCGTATGGCGTCGCATTCTTCACCCTCGCGTGCCTCGGCGGCGCGAAGGCGATGGGCTTTCTCAAGGACTTCGGCCAGTACTGGTGGGTGTGCTTCGTGCCGCCGCTGCTGTACCTGCTTTGGATCGTGATCCGGCATTTCCGGCTGACGCTGACGAAGCTCATTATCAATGAGGATCGAATTCGACTGGAAAGCGGTCTGCTGTCGAAGCAGATGCACGCGATCGATGTGTCGAAGGTCCACGATGTGCGCGTGGAACAGTCTGTGAAGCAGCGCGTGATGGGGATCGGTAACCTGACGGTGGAAACCGCATCGCAGTCGAGCCGCATCCAAATCACGGATATCGACAAGCCCCAGGAGATCGCGGACCGCATCCTGCAGTTTTCGAAGCGCGCGTTGCAGCAACGTCCGCCGGGCGCTGTCGGAGCTTAGTCTCGTGATTTTTCGCGACCGGAACCAGTTTCTCGAACTGCGTGCGCGCTGGCGCGCCGAAGGCAAGACCGTGGTGTTCACCAACGGCTGCTACGACGTACTGCATGCCGGGCACATCCGACTGCTGGAGCAGGCGCGGTCTCTTGGCGACGTGCTGGTGCTCGCGCTGAATACCGACAACAGCGTCGCGCGAATGAAGGGTCCGACACGGCCGGTGTTGAGCCAGGAAGATCGCGCGTTTCTCGCCTCGCAACTTGCCGCAGTCGATGCGGTGACGTTTTTCGATGAAGATACACCGACCGAACTGATCGCGGCCGCGCTGCCGGACATCCTGGTGAAGGGCGCCGACTGGACCCACTACATCGCAGGCAAAGAAGAGGTCGAGGCTGCGGGCGGCAAGGTGCTCACCATCCCGCTCGAGCCCGGATTTTCGACCTCAAACGTAGTGGCGGACGCGCTGAGCCGGTGATCAATCCAGCCATTCGCGATCTCTTTCAGAGCGCCGCGCGCGTACCGGCGTTCCAGGACCTCGTTGGCAAGCTGACGCGGCAGGAGGGGGACCGGTTTTCGCTGTCGGGATTGACGACGACCGCGAAGGCGTTGTACCTGGTGCTGCTGTGGCAACTCACGGAGCGGCCGCAGATCCTGATCGTGGACGGCAACAAGCAGGCGGAACTGCTGGGTGACGCGGTCCAAACATTTTTCGATATTCTCGTGAACCGGCCGGACCTGCCGGGTCCACAAACAATTCCTGCGTTGGATGTTTTGCCGTTTCAACGCTTGTCGCCGCACTCGGAGTTGTCCGAACAGCGAGCGATCGGG
>CAZVKC010000029.1:12009-16313 GCA_964627455.1 uncultured Solibacteraceae bacterium
GAGTTTTTCGGCGATGAGATCGAGTCGATCCGGCGGTTCGATGTGGAAACGCAGCGGTCGGTGTTGAAGGTGAATGAAGTGCACGTGATGCCGCTGATCGAGTATCCGCGGTCTCGCAAGCTGTTTCACGACATCGCGGAAAAGATCGATTATCAGGGCGTGGCGAGTCCGGGCGATTCGTTCCCGGGCTGGGAGTTTCTGGTTCCGCTGGTGAATCCGCGCAGTCATTCGATCCTGTCGTTCAGCGAGCAGGCGATCGTGGTGCTCGATGAGCCGGAGGCGATTGCTTCGGCTGCTGACCGGCTTTGGAAGCGGCTGGAAGATCCCGACAAGAAGAACCTCGTGGCGCCGGAAGCGAACTTCTTCAGTTGGGGCGAACTGCAGGCGACGATCGGGCAGCGGACCGAATTGAAGCTGCGCGAGTTGGAGGTCTCAGCGTTCACGCCGGAGTCACTGCATATCTCGACGCGGCCGTCGATGACGTTCCACGGCAACATGCAGGTGGCGGTGGGCGAGGCGCGGAATCTGGTTGCGAAGGGCAATCGCGTCGCGTTCTTTGCGTCGTCGTCGGGCGAGTTGGAGCGACTGGCGGATATCTTCCACGAGTATTCGGTGCCGTTCCAGGCGAGCGTCGAAGCGAACGATTCGGCTCGACAGTATCTGGCTGAGCGCTCGTACCTGGCGGGCGATGTCGCGTCGACGTACCTGGCAAAGGGCGGCGTGCGGCGCGGCGTGGTGATCGGCGATGCGAAGTTCGCGATCATCGGCAGCGAGGATCTGTTCGAGACTTCGGACCTGGTGGTACGGCAGCCGGCAACGCGTTCGCAGATGGCTGCGTTTGCGGCGGACATCGCGGATCTGAAGCCCGGCGATTATGTCGTGCACACGCAGCACGGCGTCGGCCGGTTCCTCGGACTTCGCGAGATTGCGCAGGGCGAGCAGAAGGGCGACTTCATGCTGCTCGAGTACAACGGCGAGGCGCGCCTGTACGTCCCGCTTACGCGCATGGACCTCGTCCAGAAGTATCGCGGCGCGGGCGAAGCGAAGCCACACCTCGACAAGCTTGGCGGCGTCACGTGGAACAAGACGAAGTCGCGCGTCAAATCGAAGATGCGCGATATGGCGGAAGAGTTGTTGAAGCTCTACGCCCAGCGCAAGATGGCCGAGGGCTTCGCGTTCTCGCCGGATTCGAACTGGCAGCGGGAGTTCGAGGATTCGTTCGAGTACACGCCGACGAAGGACCAGGTGGAGGCGACATCGCAGATCAAACGCGACATGGAATCGCTGCAACCGATGGACCGCCTGCTGTGCGGCGACGTCGGCTTCGGCAAGACCGAGGTGGCAATGCGCGCGGCGTTCAAGGCGCTCGGTGATGGCAAGCAAGTCGCGGTGCTCGCGCCAACGACGGTGCTGGCGTTCCAGCACTACGAGACGTTCCGGCGAAGGTTCCAGGCGTTCCCCTGCCGCATCGATCATTTGAGCCGGTTCCGTACGAACAAAGAGATCAAGCAGGTCCTCGAGGATACCGAAGAGGGCAAGATCGACGTGCTCATCGGCACGCATCGCATCCTGTCGCAGGACGTGGTGTTCAAGGATCTCGGCCTGCTGATCGTCGATGAAGAACAGCGTTTCGGCGTACGGCACAAGGAGCGGCTGAAGCAGTTGCGTAAGAACGTGGATGTGCTCACGATGTCCGCGACGCCAATTCCGCGCACGCTGCACATGTCGCTGCTGGGGATCCGCGACATGAGCGTGATCGAGACGCCGCCGAAGGATCGACTGGCGATTCACACGGTGGTCGCGCACTTCGACCTCGAGATCGTCAAGACCGCGATCGAGCAGGAGTTGTCGCGCGGCGGCCAGGTTTATTTCATCCACAACCGCGTGGATTCGATTTATATGCGCGCGGCGTCGATCCAGGAGATGATGCCGGAAGTTCGCATTGGCGTGGGTCACGGACAGATGGGCGAGGCGGAACTGGAGAAGGTCCTGCTGGGGTTCATGCGTAAGGAATTCGATGTGTTCGTGAGTACGTCGATCGTCGAGAACGGGCTGGATATTCCGCTCGCGAATACGATCATCGTGGAACACGCCGAGCGGCATGGACTGTCGGAGTTGTACCAATTGCGCGGGCGCGTAGGCCGATCGAACCGGCGCGCATATGCGTATTTGCTGATTCCCGAGGACACCGAACTGTCGGAGGTCGCGCGCAAGCGGCTTGCGGCGTTGAAGGAATTTTCGGATCTCGGCGCGGGATTCAAGATCGCGGCGCTGGATCTGGAATTGCGCGGCGCGGGCAACCTGCTGGGCGGTGAGCAGCACGGGCACATCGAGGCGGTCGGCTTCGAAATGTATGTGCGGATGCTCGAAGAAGCTGTGCTCGAGTTGAAGGGCGAGGAGGTGCCCGTGGAGATCCACGCGAACCTCAGCCTGGGGCTCGATATCCGCATCCCGTCGGATTACATCACTGACGAGAACCAGCGCCTGCGCGCGTATAAGCGCATTGCAGACATCAAGGACGAGGCAGCGGCGAAGCGCGTGCTCGATGAACTGTCGGATCGCTATGGTCCCGCGCCGGGCGAGGTTTCGAACCTGCTGTCGTTCGCGCTGGTGAAGAGCGCGGCGGAGAAGCTGGGCATCGAGAATGTCGAGCGGCGGGCGGGCAAGTTGAATATCAAGTTCCACCAGCAATCGAAGGTGGATCCGGCACGGCTGATGTCGATTGTGAAGGGTACGCCGGGGACGCAGTTCTCGCCGGCGGGCGTGCTGATGGTCCCGCTGCAGGCAAATCTCGACGCGGAACAATTACTGCGCGGCTTGCAGATGCTGTTCCAGGAACTGGGGTAGGGGTACGATGATGGTGTTCTCTTCTCTTCGGACACCATGCGAATCTTTTCTGCACTCTTTCTGACTGCGCTGACGCTCAGCGCGCAATCCGCGCCGTGGTATCAATCCGACTTTCCGCCTGAGGAGTTCCGCGCCCGGTGGAACAAGCTGTTCGACAAGATCGGCAATGAGTCTGTTGCCGTGCTGCAGGGAGTCGCGCTCACGCCGGGTTTCGTGATGCCGCGGCAGACCAACGAGTTTTACTACTTGTGCGGGCTCGAGACGCCCCACTCATATTTGCTGCTGGACGGCCGGAACCGGAAGGTCACGCTGTTCGTGCCGCCGCGCAATCGCAGGTTGGAGGCATCGGAGGGCCGAGTGCTTTCGGCGGATGATAGCGCGCAGATCAAGCAATTGACGGGCGTCGATGAGGTGCAGGACATCGAAGCGATGCGCACGTCAAACTGGCTGAGTCTGCCGAATACGCGGCAGCAACCGCCGCTGACGATTTACACGCTGTTCTCGCCCGGTGAAGGCGCCGCGCAGTCGCGCTTTGAGTTGAACGCGACGAATACGGCGATCCTCAACGACTTTTGGGACAGCCGCATTCCGCGCGAGATGCAGTTCGCGGGGATGTTGGCCACGCGGTTTCCGCGGGCTCGCATCGCGGACCTGACGCCTGTGCTCGATGAATTGCGAAGTGTGAAGAGTCCGCGGGAAGTTTCGCTGATCCGGCGTGCGTCGCAGATTGCAGGCCAGGGGATTCTGGAAGCGATGAAGAGTACGCGGGCGGGGATGTACGAGTACGAACTCGATGCCGCGGCTCGCTATGTGTTTCTGGTGAATGGCGCGCGGCTGGAAGGGTACCGGTCGATCACGGCGGCGGGTACGGCAAACATCTGGAATGCGCACTATTACCGCAACATGTCGAAACTCGATGGCGGGCAGTTGGTGCTGATGGATTTCGCGCCGGACTATCGCTATTACACGAGCGATGTGACGCGCATGTGGCCGGTTAATGGCAAGTACAGCCCGGTGCAGCGGGAGTTGCTGCAATTCGTACTGGAGTATCGCAACGCGATCATCAAGCGGATCCGGCCGGGCGTCACCGCGCGGCAGATCATGGATGAGGCGAAGGTCGCGATGGAGCCTGTGTTTGCACGGACGAAGTTTTCGAAGCCTGCGTATGAAGGCGCGGCGCGCGAGTTGGTGGAACGCGGCGGCGGCGTGTTCTCGCATCCCGTGGGACTCACGGTGCACGATGATGGTCCGTACAATCCGGGCCCACTGAAGGTGGGGCATGTGTTTTCGATCGACCCACAACTGCGCGTGCCGGACGAGAATTTGTACATCCGGTATGAGGATGTCGTGGCCGTGACGGAGACGGGCGTCGAGAACTTCACCGATTGGCTCGTGTCGGAACTCGACGATATGGAGAAGGTCGTGCGCACGGGCGGAGGGATCGTGCAGCGGATTCC
>CAZVKC010000029.1:16413-20025 GCA_964627455.1 uncultured Solibacteraceae bacterium
GCAGCGGATTCCACCGTCGGGTCCGCCTCAAGGTTCCGGCGGCAAGCCCCAGTAGAGGATGGTGCGGTAGGCGAAGCGGACTTGCCCGTTCACGGCGTTTGCGTCGAAGACTTCGCGCAGGCGTGCGCGCATTTCTTCGTAGCGGGATGCGCCAGGGAGCGGCATGTACGAGGCGGATAGCGCGCGGCCGAGAAAGCCGTCCCAATCGAGGATCTGGTCGTTGGGTACGCTTTCTTTCTGGTAGGGGGAGCCGGCGAAGAACTGTTGTACGGCGGTTTCGGAGTTGTGGTCGAAGTCCGGACGGTAGTCGACGGCGAAGTCCGCGATCGCTTGTTCGTAACCGGCTTGCAGCGGCGAAGCTCCGACATCGCGGATGTTCCACATCAGTACGACCTGGCCGGCGGGCTTGAGAATGCGGCGGAACTCGGCACGCGCATCTTCCACACGAAACCAGTGAAACGCGGTCGCGCAGACCACCACATCGACGCTCGCGTCCGGCAGGCCTGTTGCCTCGGCTGTGCCGTCCACGCTGACGAATCCGGACGGCGCGCCCGCTCGTTCGCGCATCTCGCGATTGGGCTCAACGCCGTATACGCGCGATACTCGCTGCAAGAGCCAGCGCGATGAAATGCCCGTCCCAGAGCCGATATCGGCGACAATCGAGTCAGGGCGCAACACGTCACGCAGGACATGCAAGGCCGCGGCCGGATAGCCGGGGCGGTAGCGCACATAGAATTCGACGCGGTTGGAGAAGCGTCCTGTGGGATTCATAACGTGATCCTAATGCACTTTCGAGGAACACGCGCAAGACGGAGTGCGGCGCGAGTCTGTCCCCGACTCGCGTGGGTGGTGCGCGCCGCACCCTTTGCGCTGATAAACTGAAGACGACCCCATTACGTGCAGAACAACCGGATCAGAGTTCTAGTCGCCAAGCCCGGCCTCGACGGGCACGACCGCGGCGCCAAAATCATCGCGCGGGCGCTACGTGACGCTGGAATGGAGGTCATCTACACCGGTCTCCGGCAAACTCCCGAAATGATCGTCAACGCGGCGTTGCAGGAAGACGTGCAGGTGATCGGCATCTCGATTCTGTCCGGAGCTCACAACGCCATTGTCCCCGAAGTGCTGCGGCTCCTCAGGGAAAAGGGCATGTCGGACGTGCTGGTCATCGCCGGAGGAACGATCCCTGGCGACGATGCAGAAAAACTGAAACAAGCCGGGGTGGCAGCAGTGTTCCAGCCGGGCGCGGCGCTCGATGAGATCGTCACGTTTATCCGGAACTCCGTGGACCAGAGCCAACCCGCATGAACACATAAAGATGGAAAACTGAATGCAAGAAAAACAGAACATCGCAGTCTTTGTGGACTACGACAACATCGAAATCGGAGTGAAGTCGACGCTTCGCCGCGAGTTCGATGTCTCGCTTCCGCTCGAAGCGCTCAAGGAACGCGGCGACATCGTCGCGAAATTCGCATACGCCAATTGGGGCCGGCAGGAACAGGCCACTCGCCAGATGGCCGAGAACGCTGTACAGATGGTGCAGCGCATCCCTTCGTTCCGCGGCGACAAGAACGGCGCCGACATCAACCTCGCTCTCGACGCTCTGGAAATGGCCTTCACGCACTCGCATGTGAACGCGTTCGCCATCATCAGCGGCGACAGCGATTTCGTGCCGCTGCTCAACAAGCTCAAAGAATACGGCAAGACCGTTTTCGTGGTGGGCGGCAAGGCGTTCACGTCGACGATCCTGCAGCAGAATTGCCACGAGTTCATCAGCTATGAATCGCTGCTCATGACCGCCGATTCGGAAGATCCATCGCGGCCGGATCGCGAGCGCATCAAGAGCCGCGAGGAACGCCAGAGGGATCGTGATCGCGACCGCGACCGTGAGCGTGACCGGCAACGCGCTGCTTCGGCAGCAGGGGCCTCCGGTGGCGCCGCCGGCAGCGGCGAAGAAAAGGACAAGGAAAAAGACAAGCCGCAACAGCAGGGCGGCGGACAGCAGCAACAACAGCAGCCGCAACAGCAGAAGCGTGAACGGCAACCGGCGCTGGACCTGAACCAGGCGATGCCGCTCGTCGAGCGCGCCCTGCAGGTGCTCGAGCGCCGCGGCGTGCAACCGCAGCTTGGCTTGTTGAAGTCCACGATGCTGCAGTTGGATTCGGCGTTCAACGAACGCGCGTATGGCGCGCACAGCTTTTCGGAATTCATCGACCGCCTGAAGCGTGCGGACCTCGTCGTCGTCAGCGGCGGCGGCGGACGCCTGCTCATCGAGCGCAAGGGCGGAACAGGCAAGCCGCTTCCGCAACCGGAAGAGGCGCTGCCGCTGCTGCGCGACGTTCTCGAGAATCACCGGTTGGAAGTCGAAGAGGGCACAATCGCCGAACAACTCGCGACGTGGATGCAGGAAGAGCAGAACAACTTCGACCAGAAGTCGTACGGCTTCCAGTCAATTGGGGAGTTCCTCAACTACGCGCAGGACAAGGGCGTGGTTCGCGTGCAGCCTGATGAAGATAAGGGCCTGCTCGTGTATCTCGGCGCCGAGTTCTATCCGCCGGCATTGCCGCCGCAAGCAGAGTTGCCGCCTGAAGAGGAAGAGGACGACGGTCCGCAACCGATCGTGGAAGGCCAGCCGACGATCTTCGAACCGAATCCGCCGCCGCCGAAGCCGAAGAAGCAGGCGTCGCCTCGCAAGCGCGCGACCAAGCAGCACTCGGGCGGCGACAAGCCGCGCCGCACTTCGTCGCCTCGCAAGCGTAAGGACTAACCATGATGCAACGTGTGTATCCTCCGGGCGTCGTGACGCCTCGCGGACCTTACACGCCGGCGATTCAGGCCGGGGACTTCATCTTTGTCTCCGGCCAGGTTCCGATCGATCCGGCGACCAATCAGTTCATTCACGGCGACATCAAGGCCGAAACCGCACGCGTGCTCGAGAACATCGAAATGGTGTTGCAGGGCGCGGGCGCGGATCGCAACGACATCGTGCGTTGCGGCGTGTTTCTCAAAGACGGCAAGGATTTCGGTGCGATGAACGAAGCGTACACGGCGTTCTTCGGCGATCACAAGCCGGCGCGCACGACGGTCGAGGCGAAGTTCGCGAGCCCCGACATGCTGGTTGAGATCGACGCGGTCGCGTACAAGCCCAAGTCCTGACGGTACCGGTGCGGCGAGGTATACAATAGCGCCCAATGCGCTACCTCGCCGTACCATTCCTCCTCTGCCTCTCCTCCTCCGCATTCGCTCAACAGAACAACCAGCCTGCGTGGGAGAACCCTGTCCGCAAGACGCTCAAAGAAGGCAAGCCTGTCATCGGCGCCACGATCACGATCCCTAGTGCGGAAGTTGCCGCGCAGTGCGCGAACATGGGCTTCGACTTTCTGTGGATCGAGATGGAGCATAGTCCGATCACACTCGAAACCGCTCGGAACATGATCCTCGCGACGCGGTCGCTGAAGGCGATGCCGTTTATCCGCGTACCGGTAAATGAACTGTGGACGGCGAAGCGTGCGCTCGACGCCGGCGCGCTGGGCGTGATCTTCCCGTTCACTTCGACACCTGATCTCGCCAAGCAGGCCGTTGCGTCGGCGAAGTATCCGCCGTTGGGCCGCC
>CAZVKC010000029.1:20125-68446 GCA_964627455.1 uncultured Solibacteraceae bacterium
CCTGATCTCGCCAAGCAGGCCGTTGCGTCGGCGAAGTATCCGCCGTTGGGCCGCCGCGGTGCGGGTCCAGCGCTAGCGTCATTCCGGTGGCCGGCGCCCGAAGGGTATCCAAACTTTTCGGATCGCAATGCGATGGTGATCACCATCATCGAAGAAGCGCGCGCGGTGGACAAGATCGACGAGATCGCGTCGACGCCGGGCATCGATGTGTTGTTCATCGGCGTCAACGACCTCGCGTATTCGTATGGCAAGCGCGGCAACTTCAACGATCCGACGGTGCTCGAGGCGATCAAGAAGGTCGTGGCTGCGGGCAAGAAGTACAACATTCCGGTGGGCCGGCCCGTGGCGAGTTTCGACCAGGTGCAGCAGTATATGAAGGAAGGATTCCTGTTCTTTCAGGGTCCCGGGGATCTGGTGATGCTCGGCATGGGCGCGCGTTCGCTACTGCAGCCGATGGGCAAGAGCGGCGTGGACCCGTCCAAGGGACCGCTATACTGACATTTTGAAGCGTCGAAGTTTCCTCGCCTCTGCCGGAATGCTCGCCTGGCCCACGGTGCGCAAGGCGAGCGCCCAACAACAACCGCGAAAGAGAAAGGCCAATCCGTATGAGGCGCTGCTGCCGTTTACGGATCCGGCAAAGGACGAGTTCGAGTGCGAGAAGCGCGCGGTCGCGACTCTAGAGAAGTTGCGGAATCTCACGCCGGAACAGCGTGCGTGGCGCGATCAGTATGGCGCCGCGCGTTCGGTGCGGTTTTATCCTCTGACGAACGATGACGTTCGATATGAGATTGCGAGCACCGATGCCAAGGGCGCGCTGCACTATCGCACGGGCCTGCTGAACAAACCGGATACCGAACAACACGCTACCGCGTCGAAGCCTCTATTTACGGACGTTTCCGCACAGTTGTTCGGCGGACAGGCGTCGTTCCGCGATCAGTTGGCGAAGGGCGTGCCGTATTGGCGTTCGCGGCTGGACCTCGCCACCGGCATCAACATGTTCGGCAACAACGGCATCGCCGTTGGGGACATCGACAACGACGGGTTCGACGAGATCTACGTTTGCCAGCCGAGCGGCTTGCCGAACCGTCTGTACAAGCGGCGCGCTTCAGACGGGACTTACGAAGACATCACAGCACGGGCTGGTGTAGATGTCCTGGACGATACGGCCGCAGCCCTGTTCGTGGACCTGCGCAATAGCGGCTTGCAGGATCTCGTGGTGTTGACGCCGTCGCTCGTCCTGCTGTTTTTGAACCAGGGCGACGGCCGGTTTCAACACGTACCCGATGCGTTTCGCTTCGCCACGCAGCCTTCGGGAACGTTCGCCGGCATCTCAGCGGCTGATTACGATCGCGACGGGCATCTGGATCTGTACATCTGCTCGTATCTGTACTTTCAAGGCGAGGATCAATACCGGTATCCGGTTCCGTATCACGACGCGCAACTGGGTCCGCCGAATTTTCTGTTTCGCAACCGGTTGCACGATGGCGGGTACTTCGAGGATGTCACGGCGCCGACCGGTATCAACGTCAACAACAATCGCTATAGCTTTGCGGCTTCGTGGTGCGATTACGACGGCAGCGGCTGGCCGAGTCTGTACGTCGCGAACGATTTCGGACGTAACAATCTGTACAAGAATGACGGCGGCAGGTTCCGCGATGTGGCGGCCGAGGCCGGCGTGGAAGACATGGGTCCCGGGATGTCGGCGGCTTGGTTCGACTACGATGGCGACGGGCGGCCGGACTTATATGTCGCGAACATGTGGTCGCCCGCGGGTCAACGGGTGGTGAATGATCCCGCGTTCGGACCAATCAAGCAGGGGCTGGCGAAAGAAGCGTATCACGGGCACACGAAGGGCAACTCGCTGTTTCGCAATCTCGGCAATGGGAAGTTCGAGTACACGGGCGCGAAGGAACGCGTAGAGATGGGGCGATGGGCGTGGTCCGCGGATGGGTACGATTTCGATCTCGACGGCACGCCGGAGATCTACATCGCGGCGGGCATGATCTCACATGCACGCGGCAAGGATCTGATGAGTTTCTTCTGGCGGCAGGCGGTGTCGAAATCGCCGATCACGCAGAAGGCGGCGCCGGCGTACGAGAACGGTTGGAATGCGCTCAATCAACTCGTGCGCGAAGACTGGAGTTGGAACGGCCACGAGCCCAACGTCTTTTATGTCCGACGCGGCGGGCGCTATGTGGATCATTCAGGCGTTTCCGGGTTGGATCACGCGCTCGACAGCCGCGCGTTTGCGGTAACGGATCTCGATGGCGACGGTGTTCCGGATTTGTTGTTGAAGAGCCGGTTGGGATTGCAGTTGATGGCGTTCCGCAATGATTCCGCGGCGGCTGATGCGAAGCCGTTGGTTTTGGAACTGGAAGGATCCGGCAAGGCGTCGAATCGCGATGCGATCGGCGCGCGCGTGACAGTGAAGGGGCGCAACACGCAGTGGGTCGCGGCGGGATCCGGCTATGTCTCGCAACACACCAAGCGTCTGCACTTCGGTGCGGGAGGCGATGTCGAGGTCCTGTGGCCGTCGGGCGTGCGGCAGACGTTCACGAATCTGGAGGCGGGCTTTCGATACCGGTTGAAAGAGGGCTCGGCGGAACCTGTGCGCAAGGCAGCGCTCGCGCCGCGGAAACCACTGCCTGCGGCAACGGCTATCAAACCGAACAACGATCTGGTCTTTGAACCGACGTGGCTTTACGATCCGCTACCGTTGCCCGAGAAACGGAAGGGTCCAGGATTCGTGACCATCACTGAACCCAGCGATCTCTACGCGACCTTTCGCCGCTACATCTTCGATTACCGCGCGCCGCTGCAGACGCCGATCACGTTTCTGATTGACGCCGAGTCGCGCGTTCACAAGATCTATCCGGGGATCCCGACGCAGGCCACGCAACAGCAGGATCTCAAACAACTGGCCCGCAGTGCGGAACTCGCGCTTCCCTTCCCCGGCGGCAAGTTCTACCTGAAGCCGGGCCGCAGTTACCTGCGCTTTGCCGGACCCTTCGCCGCGTCCGGTTACACGCAGGAAGCATTGCTGTATCTCAACGAAGAACTGAAGCGGGATCCTGCGAACTTCAAAGCGCAGCTTGCCGTGGGGCAGATGCATCTGGAATCCGGCAACATCCCGGACGCTCGCAAGCATCTCGAAATCGCGGCGCAACTCAACAGCGAATCCGCGGAACTGTGGAACAACCTCGGCGGCGTCGAAATGGCGAAGCCGGATTACCCCGCGGCCCTGCGATGTTTCGAACGCGCGCTCAAGATCAACCCGGACCTGCCGTTCGCAATCATCAACGCGGGCCAGGCGCAGAACCGACTGGGCAACACCGCGGAGGCCGAGAAACTGTTCCGCCGTGCGCTGGAACTCGTCCCGGACGACGCCGACGCGGCGAACCATCTGGGACTCCTGCTCGCGCGCAAGGGCGACTACGCGGGCGGCGTACGATACCTGCAACAGGCGATCACGCATCAACGCGATCACATCGCGGCAATCAACAATCTCGCGGTGTTGTACGCGCGTTCCGGCAAGGTGAACGACGCGATTGCCGCGTTGCGTTACGGGATCGACCAGCAGCCCGATCACGATCCGTTTTACTTCAACCTCGCGCGCCTCTATGCTGACGTCGGCGACAAGCTGAAGGCCCGGCAGGTGCTCGAAGATCTGCTGCAACGCAAACCCAATCAGCAGGACGCGCGCAAGGCGCTGCTTCAACTTCAATAATGACTATCGCATCCACTTCGGCTTGGCCGATTCTCGATTCGCGCGGCAACTGGACCATCGCCGTGGAGGTCCACCTTTCGAGCGGCGCGCGCGGGCAGGCGCAGGTCCCCGCGGGCGCTTCGACGGGACGGCACGAGGCAGTCGCCCTGCCTGCCGCGCAAGCTGCGCACAACGTCGGAACCGAAATCCATGCCGCGTTGCAGGGACGTCCGGCCGATCTGCCGGCCACCGACCGCTTTCTGATCGAACTCGACGGGACTTCCAACAAATCGCGGTTGGGCGCGAACGCGCTGCTCGGAGTTTCTTGCGCGCTCGCCCGCGCGTTGTCCGGCGAGAAGCCTCTCTGGCAGACGCTGCGCGATATCTATTCGCCGTCGCGACCCGCCGCGGTTCCACGGCCGATGATCAACATTCTCTCGGGCGGATTGCACGCCGGCGCGAACATCGAGTTCCAGGATTTTCTGATCATCCCTGCGGCTGCACGCAGTGTTCACGAGGCGCTGGAAACGACGGTCGCTGTGCATCGCGCCGCGCACAAGCTTCTCGTCAGCAAGGGATACACACTGACAGGCGTCGCCGACGAGGGCGGCTGGGGACCGCTGCTTGCCTCCAACGAACAGGCGATCGAGTTGCTGACAGAATCACTCGATCCCGCAACGACGCACATTGCGATCGATGTCGCATCGTCGCACTTCTTCGACCCGGCGACCGGCCAATACCACCTGAAGCACGAAGGCAGGACCCTGGACGCGCAGGGGATGATCGACCTGATCGCGAGCTGGCAGCGCAGGTTCCCGCTGGTTTCGGTGGAGGACGCGCTCGCCGAAGACGATTGGGACGGCTGGGCGAAGCTCACCGGACAGCTTGGCGACCGGCTGCAGTTGATCGGCGACGACTTCTTTACGACGAACCTGACGCGGGTGCGGCGAGGAATCGAGTCTAAGTCCGCGAACGCAGTATTGGTGAAGATGAACCAGATCGGCACGCTCACCGAGACCTTCGAGGTCATCGAAGCTGCGCATGCGGCTGGCTACAAGTGTGTCATTTCCGCACGATCGGGCGAGACGGAAGACAGTTTTCTGGCGGACCTCGCCACGGCCTCCGGGGCCGGGCAGATCAAGATCGGGTCCATCACGAGGTCCGAGCGGCTGGCGAAGTACAACCGGATGCTCGAACTCGAGCGCTCCGGCGTCCCTTACTTCACGACAGCTTGATGAGTTCACCTTCCAGGTTGAAGCGAATCTGCCCATCGAAGACATCCGCCCTGACTGCAGGGTCGGAGGCGGAGACGACGCCTTGCCCATCAGGGCCGGGACGCAAGATATGACAATCGAAGTCAGCGACGTAGCCGGACCCTTGCTCCATCGCTACCCATAGCCTGCTCTGGAGCCGCTTTGAGTCGGGTCCCGAGCCGTGGTTGATCTGAGTCTGGTAGATCCCGCGCCCGCCAAGACCACTCATCATAGTGGGTTGATTGAGTTCCACATGGGCCATGTGACCGCCTGACCCTGAACCGGGTGGCGGCATCCCAACCTGATTGTGGAACTTGAGGCCATAAGAGACGGCGCGGTGGTTGGTCATGTCGACGACCGAGAAGACGAACTCATTGGGATCGTAGGGTTGGGAGAAGAATTCGGAGGGGTGGGGCAGCCAGAAGAGGAACTGATTGCTGAGAGGCTCCTGCTTGGGAGGAGGCGGCTGCGCCGGCGTGACGGGGTCGGGATTGCAGAGGTTCAGCATGAAGAGCGTGGGACCATCGGGGTCCACGCGGCCGTCTGCGCCCGCCCACCCAAAGTGTGTCAATTGAAACATTTGGATCGCATGGCAAGTCTTGGGTCCGCACTTACCATCGACCTCCAGTTTGGGGTTGGCCCCACCCCGATCCTCTGGCGTTCCATTTAGCAGCGTTTGCACGGTCTCGGTGTCATTGGTGAGATTGCTGCCATGAATCCCCACCGATGCGGAGATAGTCTTGGGCATACCGGGTACACTCGTTCATCCAAGTGCAATCCGAATACCGTGATGGGTTCAGGAGAGTTTCACGAACATACCGTTGAGGTTGTACTGAAACTGGCCGTCGATGAACTGGGGCGACGCTGCGGGATCCGTGGCGCCAACCACGTTCTCGCCGTCCGGACCCGCCTTCAGAATGTGACAGCCGAGATTGCGGGCAACGAAGCCTGTGTTGTTCTCCAGCGCCACGAACAACTTGCTGGATAACCGGTTGATCGCCGGGCCGGACCCTTTCACAATCTCCGTCTGATAGACCGCCTGACCCACCAATCCACTGATTGTATTGGGCTTATTCGTCTGAACCTTGACCGCATGACCGCCGGAACCGCTACTGGGCGGCGCGATGCCGACTTTGCCATTGAACTTGAGTCCGTAGGCCGCCTCGCGATTGTTGGTCATATCGACCACTGTGAAGACAAACTCATTCGGATCATAGGGATGGCTGAAGAACTTCGGCGTGAAGCGCAGCCAGACCAGGAAGCTGGTGCTGAGGGGTTCCGGCGCAGGAGGTGGCGGGGGCGGAACCGGCACGACCGGGTCGGGACTATAAATGTTCAGGACCAGGAGGGTAGGTCCGTCGGGGTCGACGCGACCGTCGGCTCCGGACCAGCCAAATTGTTTTACCTGAAAGACTTGAATGGCATTGCAGGTCTTGGGACCGCATTTGCCATCGGGGTCGAGCTTGGGATTCGGACCTCCCAAAGCGACTGGCACGTTATTCAGAAGCTTCTGTACCGTCTCTGTGTCGACGGACAGGTTCTTCCCATGGATTCCTACAGATGCGGAGATGGTTTTGGGCATAGGCGTGCTCTAATCCATAAGCGCAAACCGCCAGCCAAACGTCTCGCCCGGGGACTTCGTCGGCAGAGAACCGCCGTTCGTCGATTGAGGGTAGCCGTTCGCTGCAGGGACCGCTAGAATAAGGAAACTTACTGGAGAAGCTGCTGGCTCAGTTGATTTTTGCCGAACTTCCAGCCCCGCTCTTTCGTTCACATTACTGAGAGGTGATAAACACCTCAAATAGTAAGGAACGAAGACGGTTATGGCGACGGTGGCAATCAACGGAGTTCTGGCATGGGCGGGACCGCAAGGTCTGAACCCCAGCCAGGCCGGTACATTGTTGAGAGGCCCATTGGACGCCGATATCCAACTCGTTGAGCGATGCCTGGCAGGGGACGAACCGGCCTGGGAAGAACTGGTCAAAGTTCACACCCGGCGCGTCTACTCGATCTGCTACCGCTTCACCAGTAATGATTACGAAGCGCAGGACCTGACCCAGGAAGTCTTTCTGCGTATCTTCCGTTCTTTGAAGAGTTTCCGTGCGGGCGAAGGCTCGTTTTCGGTATGGTTGACGCGCCTCACGCGAAACCTGCTGATCGACCACTACCGCCGCACGAAATCGGAACGCGCCACCGATTCCATTGAAGACCAGCTGCCGATGCTGGAAGAAAAAACGGCCATGTCGGCACGTACCGACGGGATGCTGGCGGGGCGCGAAGCCAGTGAACTGTTGCAGCATGCGCTGCAGAAGCTGTCTCCGGAACTGCGTGAAACCGTGATCCTTCGCGATCTGGAGGAACTGGAATACCGGGAAATCGCCGATATCCTGAATGTGCCGGAAGGCACCGTGAAGAGCCGCCTCAACCGGGGGCGTGCGGAGCTGGGAAGATTACTGCGCCGCCATAAAGCGGCCGTTTGAGAGTTATATTGTAGAGAAACTGGTATGCTGACCTGCGCGGACATTGACGTTTTGCTCTGCGACTTCGTGGATGGAACACTCCACGGAGAGCAGAAGTCCGCCGTCGAGAAACACCTCGCCGGTTGCGCGGCTTGCGCCGAACTTGCGCAAGACTGCGGCGCCGCGGTGACGTTCCTCGAACGGGTCGAGGAAGTGCGGCCTCCGCAGGAACTGATGACTCGCATCGTGTTTGAAGCACACACGATCCGCGAGAAAGAGTTCAAGCGGGGTCCAGTGCGCCGGGTATTCTCCAAATGGTTTGAACCGGTATTACAGCCGCGGTTCGCGATGGGCATGGCGATGACTGTGCTCAGCTTCGCGATGATGGGCAGGTTCGCGGGCATCGAGGTCCGGCAATTGAAGCCGTCCGACCTGAATCCTGTGGCGGTCTACTCAGCCGTGGAAGACAGAGTCGCAAAGACCTGGGGCAAGGCGGTCAAGTATTACGAAGGATTGAAGTTCGTATACGAGATCCAGTCGCGCCTCGAGGAATGGAAACAGCAGGCAGCGGAAGAAGAGCAGCAGCAACAGAAACAGCAGCCGTCTCAGCAAACTTCCCCACCGCAGCAGCCTGAAGGGAATGGAAAGAAGAAGAACATATGAACTGCGTCAACCATCCCGAAGTGGCCTCCTCCGCTTTCTGCCGCTCGTGCGGCAAGGCGCTTTGCGATTCGTGCCAGTACAAACTGCACGGGACCATCTACTGCCAGGAGCATCGACCCATGGACACCACGACCAATCCCTCTGCTACGAATCCTCAGGGCGATCCTTACATCTCGCCCTATTCGACAGCGGCTTACCAGCACGCCCAACAGCCTGTGGCGGACGCGTCCGTCAACCCCGGCTTCGCCTTCCTGCTCGGACTCATCCCGGGCGTGGGCGCGATCTACAACGGGCAATACGCTAAAGGGTTGATCCACGTCGTGGTGCTCGGCCTGCTGTTCGCCATCGCGGGCAGTCACGATCTCAACGGCGGATTCGAGGCGCTGTTCGGACTCTCGATCGCCGCCTGGTTCTTCTATATGGCCTTCGAGGCTTATCACACCGCCAAGCGCCGCATGATGGGCTTGCCGGTCGACGAATTCTCATCGCTGATCCGCATGGATCAGAACAGCAACGCCAACGCGTTCCCGGCGGGACCGATCTTCCTGATCATCGCCGGCATCTTCTTCCTGCTCGCGAACTTCGACCTGATCCGCATGCGTGACGTGATCCGCTTCTGGCCGCTGGGCCTGATCGGAGTCGGCGCCTACATGCTGTACCTGCGCCTGAGCGCGGCGAAGAAGAGCGAATAGCAGACGTAGGAGTACTGCCATGAACGGGGCTTCTTTCATCCAGGCAGCTCGCGGACCCGTGCTGCTCATGACGCTCGGCGTCTTACTGGCGGTCCATCAGAACACCCCTTATGGGTTTGAACAGACCTTTCCCGTTCTGATCATCGTATTCGGTGTGATGAAGCTTCTGGAACGCGTCGCGGCTCGCCCTTCGGATGCGCCGCCGCCGATGCCGGGTGCTTCTGGAGGAGGAAACTAACATGCGCCGCGGATCTATCATCGGACCACTGATCCTGATCGGTATCGGCGTTGCCTTCCTCGTCCGCAACGTCTGGCCGGAAATCCCGATCCTCGACTTTCTCGCACGCAACTGGCCCTATATTCTGATCGCCTGGGGCGGACTTCGCCTGATCGAACTCTTCACCTGGCGGTCGACCGGAAAGCCGCTGCCGGTCAGCGGCGTATCCGGCGGCGAGTGGACTCTCGTCGTGTTCCTCTGCCTGTTCGGCATGACGCTGCATCAGTTTTCGCGCCGTGATACGTGGTGGAACCCCGCACGGATCCGCGTTGGCGGCTGGGAAGTACTCGGCGACAACTTCGACTTCAACTACGCGTCCAAGAGTGTGAAAGCTACGAGCAAGACGCCTAAAATCGTGATCGAAAGTTTCCGCGGCGACGCGCAGATTACGGGCTCGGAGGGCGACGAAGTGAAGATCGGCGGACGCAAGTCGATCCGGGCGTTTGAGAATGCCGACGCGGATCGCGCCGACAAGGCGACGCCGCTCGAAGTCGTGACACAGGGCGACCAGGTGATCATCCGCTGCAATCAGGATCGCGCCGACTCCCGGAATCGCGTGAGTTCGCGGCTGGAGATCGTGGTGCCGCGCGGGGCTTCGATCGACGCCCGCGGACGCTTCGGCGACTTCGACATCCGTGACGTGAACGGCGGCGTGGAGATCTATTCCGATAACGCCGGCGTGCGGCTCGACAACATCGGCGGCAACGTGAAGGTCGATCTTCGCAAGAGCGACATCATCCGCGCCATCGGCGTGAAAGGCGATGTCGAGTTGAAGGGTCGCGGCGACGACATCGAACTCGAGAACATTCAGGGTACGGTGGTCGTAAACGGCGGGTATTCCGGCACGGTGCAGTTCCGCAACCTGGCGAAGCCGGTACGGTACGAAGGCATCAACACGGACTTCCAGTTCGAGAAGGTTCCCGGCGAAGTACGGTCGACGATTTCGAACCTGATGGCTTCGAACGTGGTGGGTCCGATTCGTGTGAATTCGAGCAAGGCGAAGGACGTCGAGTTGTCGGACTTCACGCAGAGCGCGGAAATCACGCTCGACCGCGGCGACATTCGGTTGCGCCCGGGGCGACTGCCGCTGTCGAGGATCCAGGCGACTACCAAGAATGGCGAAGTCGACGTGGCGATCCCCGACAAGGCCCGCTTCGAGATCCGCGCCATCGCATCCCGCGGCGAAACGGTCAACGACTGGGGCGATGCGTTGAAGGTCGAAGGCGAAGAGCGCCGCGGCCAGACGCTGTCCGGCCAGGTTGGTGGCGTCGGAGGTCCAATGATCTCGGTGCAGTCCAACCGCGGCAACGTTGTGGTTCGCAAGGGCGAGGGTACGACGATTCCGCCGGCTCCGCCGATGGCGCCCCCTCCGCCGCCCAAGCCTGTCGTTCGGGTGGAATAACCGGTGAGGGCCGGTGTCAGGATGCAGGTAGATACTGCGTCCGATTTGTGCGGCGGTCTTGCACCATTCCAGCCTGACTTGTCAGAATCGCCCGGATCCGGCGAATGTTGGCGGCGGCCTTGGCGCGTTCCTTGAACCACGCCTTGACTTTGAGGCCGGGAATCAACAGCGTGACACCTAGCACCAGCCAGCTTGCGATTCCCGGTTCCGTTAGGAACTTCGTGATCCCAATCGTCATTCCCAGCCCGGTAGTGAAGGCGCACAACGACCAGAAAAGCGCCAACACGATGTTGCCGGAGGCAAAAATTCTGGGCCGGGCGTCGATCTGGCTTGCACCAGCAGAGCGCACGAGGTCGTCTTTGGGCGACGGAGCCAGGTCGTAAACCAGACGCGGCAATTCATGAACCGGCGCCAGACCAGACCAGAACATTTCCTGCAGGCCGGGAGGCAGGACCCTGATGATGCGGCGTTCCTGGCAATGGATGGCGGCCCAGATGCCGTGCGGACGCTTGCCGCGGGCTTGAGCTTTGAGGGTGAGCTTCGGATTGTGCCTCCGTTGGGAACCAAAGCGGCACCCGCCGATCGTCCATTGAACGTTCCTGACTTCGCTCGAACTGCTGCGTCCCGTGTGCCAGGGATTCGGAGCTTCGAATACTGCATAGGTTTCGACCATACAGGCCATGCGGGCTGGAAGGAAATACATGAGCAGAGTCTCCATAGATCATGTGCAGGAAACAGTCTGACTATCCCAGCGAAGCCTGATGGTTCCGTGATTTTTTTGTTCGGGATGGGATAAACGGCAGGTTCTCTTCACTATTCCTGTAAGCACCCAGAGGCAAAGGAGCAGTGAAGATGCTTTTGATCAAACGTGGGCGGCCAGCGGTTTCCGGAATCACGGTACGGCCAAACCTGACGCGACAGGCGACGGCTGGCATGGCGTGGGCAGGGGAACTTCTTAGCGACGCGCTAGTAGCTTCCGACTACTTGAGCTTGCTCCGGTGGTGCTCACAAGTGGGTCTCGAGACTTACAACATCAAGGATTTCGGCTTTGGGGCGCTCGTTGGATTCGGGTGCATACCGGGATTGGAGTGGTATTACGGCGGAGTACCGCTCCGTCTCTGGCTGACGCGTGAGCTCTTCCCAAACGCCAAGGCGTTCGCGCACAAGCTGTTCGCCTACGGATGGGCGCAGGCGGGATCCGTGTACAGCAGCGCGGATCTGGCTGCGTTCAACGCGCAGTACATCCAAGTGCAAATCGTATATGGCGCTTTGATCGAAACTCCGCTAGACATCATCCCGGGATCAAACTGGCAGTGGTACGGCGGAGGCGTGGGACCGAACAGTCCATACCGGGATCTTCTGTTGCGGGCGTAGCTCACTGGCGGCGGTTTGCGCCAACATGGAGGTAGGCACACCGTTCGCACGATGGAAATCCTTCAATTACGCTATTTCGTCTCCGTGGCCAAGGCGGGCAGTTTCGTCAAAGCCGCGGAAGTCGAGAATGTCTCGCAGCCAGCCCTGTCCCAGCAGATCGCCAAGCTGGAATTCGAACTGGGGACCCCGCTATTTGACCGGCTTGGAAGATCCCTTCGTTTGACTGCTTTCGGGAAGCAACTGCAGCCTCGCGCCGAGGAACTCCTGAAACAGCTTTCCACCATTCGCCGGGAGGCCGAGGCGGCATCGAGCGCGAGCGGCGGCGGTCGCGTCACGCTGGGTGTGATCCCAACGCTGCTACCGTATGTGATCGCGCCGTTGCTTTCCGATTTCCAGAAGCAGCATCGGGACATCGAGCTGGTGCTCGTCGAAGAACAGACCAATGGATTGCTCGAGAAGCTGCGCGCCGCCGACATCGACGTGGCGGTGCTCGCTTTGCCGATCCGAAATCCCGAGATCGTATGTTCCGAACTTCGACGCGAAGAGTTGTTGTTCATCCTGCCGCCGGATCGCAAGGCGCCGGCCGAGCCGGTGGACCTGCAATCCATCGCGCAAGAGAAACTGCTGCTACTGCGCGAAGGCAACTGCTTGCGCGACGATGTGCTCACCGCCTGCAGCCGCGCGCGTGCGCAATTCTCACAGGTGTTCGAGACCGATCAACTGGCCAGTATTTTTGCGTTGGTCGCCGCGGGATCGGGCGCGAGCCTGGTACCGGAAAGCGCGGTCCGCTTTCACGGGAATGTGCAGGCTGTGCCGTTGCGGCAGCGCGCGTATCGCCGGATCGGATACGCGCAGTTGCGAAGCCACCGCGCGACCGCCGCGCAAAAGACCGTAATCAAATGGCTGCGGTCGGCGATGGCGTCGACTACTGCTGTCAGATAGCAATTAGAGAGTCTTGACCCACTTCTGCTTCCTGCTGCTTTCGAGGGCTTTCTCCAGCAGGTACATGCCCCAGGTTCCGTCTTCGAAGGTCGGGTAGTTGATTTCCGCCTTCGGATCGGCAATGCGGGCGTAGAAGCGGCGGTAGAGCTGCTTGTGCGAGTCGTCGTAGCCTTCGCTGTGGCCGCCGGGCAGGTCTGCGAACGGCGCGGCTTTCGGCAGCATCAACGAACCGTCCTTGATGATGATCTGGTTCGGCGAGTTGCGGTTGCCGATCCACAATTCATCGGGACGTTCCTGGTTCCATTGCACGCCCGACTTGGTGCCGTACACTTCGATGTTGAAGCGGTTCTTGCATCCCGCCGACATCTGGCTGACCGCGAAACAGCCGCGGGCGCGATCGCCGAGCTTGACGAGCACCGAACCGAAGTCGTCGGTATCGATCGGGATCTCGGTGTACTTCGCGGGAGCCTTCGCCTTCTTGCCGGTGAAGGTTTCCACCGCGCCGGCAGGCTTCTTGCGGGTCTTGTGGAAGGTCTGCAGGTCGCAGCAAAGGGCGCTGATCTTGAGTCCGGTCACATGCTGGATCATGTCCATCCAGTGCGAACCGATGTCGCCCATGGCGCGCAGCGAGCCATTGTCCTTCGATTCGACGCGCCAGTTGTAGTCGGTGTCGTACAGCAGCCAGTCCTGATAATAGGTGCCGTTGACGATGAGGACCTCACCCAGTTCGCCGGAGGCGATCATCTGGCGGATCTGCTGGATCATCGGGTAATAACGCAGGTTGTGGTTGACGGCGTTGACGAGTCCCGTCTGTTGCGCGAGCTTCACCAGCTTCTTGCCCTCGGCCGACGTCATCGTCAGCGGCTTCTCGCACAGTACGTGTTTGCCGGCTTTCAGCGCGGCTTCCGCCATCGGATAGTGCAGCGCGTTGGGCGTTCCGATGTGCACGGCCTCGATGGTCGGGTCGGCAAGAATCTCACGGTAGTCGCCGCTCGCCTTGGGGATGTTCATGGAATCCGCAAACTGCTGCGCGGAGGCCTGGTCGACCGACGCCACGGCCGCAACCTCGACATTGCCGAGTCTGCGCACTTGTTCCGTGTGCACCTTACCCATGAAGCCGGTGCCGAAGATAGCGGTTTTGATTGTCTTCACTTGCAGGAGTTCCTTTCGTGGGAGCCTGATTCGTCTTGTATTGGACTCTGCCTAATTTATCGCAAAATAGCTGCTAGACTCAAAATCAGGGCTAAATGTTTCAGGCGCTATGATTGTCCGACTGCGTTTCGCATCCGGCCGACGGGTCAGAATCGCCCCCGGCAAGAACCGTCACGTCGCATTGGCGGTCGCCGCACTCATGACTCCCGCTACGCTGATGATGTTCGTCATGGCGGCGTGGCGCATCGGGTCCGACATCCAGCTCGCAACCGAATTCCCGATCAATCAGGGCTTGTGGTCGCACTGGCATGTGTGGATCGCGGCCGCGCTGCTGTCGCACCTCACCAGCGTGTTGCTGAACCGCTATGGCAAGACCGGCGAGATGGGACTCACGCGGTCCATTGCGTCAGGCATGTCGCATCTCTTTGGCCGTCCGCGCGGCTAGTTTCAACCTGTTTTCAGAAAAGTCTTGACTCATCGGGCCGGAACTATTAAAGTTTTAATAGTTCAACCAAATGTCAGGACCGCAACCTCGCCTCACCGACGCGGAACTCCGCCTCATGGACATCATCTGGGATCACGCGCCGATCTCGGTCCAGGGCGTTGTCGACGCCCTGCCGCAGGAACTTGGCCTCGCCTATTCGACAGTGCTCACCACGATGCGGATCCTCGAAGATAAAGGCTTTTTGCGGCACACCAAAGAAGGACGCGCGTTCGTCTACCACCCTTTGATCGCACGCGAGGAAGCGAGCCGTAGCGCGTTGCGTTATGTGCTCGACAAGTTCTTCGGCAGCAAGCCGGAACTGCTGGTGCAGAACATCCTGGGCGGCGGAGACCTCAGCAAGAAGGAACTGGCCAAACTCAAACAACTCATCGCGGAGGCGGAAAAATGACACAGTTGTACATCGATCTCCTGAACGGGTTCCTTCCGTCGTTGCTGGTCGTTGGATTGGCTTGGTTCGCCATGCGATTGCTGCGGCTCAACGCGGCGACGCGATACGCGTCCTGGTGGATCGTCATCGCGGTGGTCGTGGTCATGCCGTTCCTGGCGCATGAGTTCCGCAGGAATAGCCGGCACGCCGCGGAGCCTCTCGTGTACGTTCAATCGGAGGTCCCGGCAGCCCCGGTGGCTGGAGTCGTCGCTCTTGACGCCGCGCCGGCTGCTCCCGCCCCGGCCGTGGAACGTCGCATCAACCCGGTGAACTTCGTCCTGCCGGTCTACCTGATCGTTGCGTTGTTCCTAACCGTGCGGCTGGTTGTCGATTACCGCAGGATCCGACTGATGCTGCGTGGCGCGCAGGCCGTCGTGGATTATCCGGAACTCCCGCTGCAAACCCGGCGGAAGGTCCGCATCCTCTTCAGTGATCGCGTCGAAACCCCGATGGTTGCAGGATTCTGGAGGCCCGCCATCGTGATCCCCGCAGCGCTTGCGGGCAAGCTGACTGACGGCGACTGGCGCCACGTGATGATTCACGAACTCGCGCACATCGCGCGCTGGGATGATTGGACCAATCTCTTTGCCCGGGTTCTGCAGATCCTCTTCTGGCCGCACCCGCTCATCGCCTTCGCATTGCGCCGCATCGAGATCGAGCGCGAGCACGCGTGCGACGATTGGGCTGTCAACGCGGCCGGCGGATCCGCGACCTCGTACGCAAAGGCCCTCACAAGGCTCGTGGAGGTGGCGCTCGCAAACCGTCAACCGCTGCTCGCGGCCACGGTCGTCGGGCAGGGTCCAAAGGTCTCCCAGCGAGTCGAACGAATCCTCACGCGCACCCGGAATCTCGCGCCGCGCATCTCGCTCGTGAAACTGGCGATGAGCCTCGTGTGCGTCTGGCTCTTCGCATTGATCTGCGTCCAGGCCCCCGCCATGATCGAGATCTCCAAGGCAGAGCACGTCGAAGAAGAGGAGCCGTTCTTCAAGCCAGTCGCGGTGGCGGCCGAAGCGCCGCAGCCAGAGCCTCCTGCGGAAGAACCAGCGCCTGCCGCAACTGCAACCGCGCCCGTTGGCCCCATCGCGCCGGCTCCGCCGATCGATCCGAAGCTGGGATTTCTCGCCGCACTCTCGGCAGCCGGCTACCGCGATCTTTCGGTCGACGAGATTATCGAACTGAAAAACCGCGGCATCGACGCGAACTTCATCCGCAACATGTCGAGCACAGGGTGGGGCAAACTCACGCCCGCACAACTGATCAGCCTGCATGATCACGGCGTATCCGCAGATTACCTGCGCGACCTGCGCGCCGCAGGCATCCGCAATCTCAGCCTCGACCAGGTGCGCTCCCTCAAGGACCACGGCGTCAGCGCGCGTGCTTTTCACGAGATCCACTCGCTCGGATTCGGCCCCTACGATGCGGGCGAGGCGATCGACATGTCGCAGCACGGCATCCGGCCGGACTTCTTTCGTGGACTCAAGGAGCACGGCATCGCGCAAATGTCCGCCCGTCACGCGATCGAGGCGGCCCGCAACGGGCTGTCGCCGAAATCTCTCGATGAAGCGCGCCGCTACGGACCGAACCTTTCGTTTGAGCAGATCCTCAAGCTCAAGCGCGCCGGTGTGATTTAGCAAACCTCTACCAAAGGAGCACGACAATATGAAATTCCTACAGGCGATTCTCGTCCTGGCGGGCACCGCTTTGTTTTTTTTCACCGAAGCGCATGGCGGTCCCGATCGCCGCGAGTGGACGATGCGGCCAGCCGACGATTCGACGCACGTGCAATTCGGCATTGAGTATCGAAGCAACTACTCGCGCTGGATCCACAACAGCCCCGTTTCGTGGACACAATTCAAAGGCGTCACGCCCGAGGAAGTTTCGAAGCTCAGCGCGCCTGCGAAGTTTGAAGTGCGCCGTGACGCCGGAAAGTTGATTTGCGAGGGTACGTTTCATCTCGGCCGCGGCAATGGCTCGTACACGTTCGAGGCGGATCCGAGATACAAAGAGGAACTCGCCAAGCTCGGCTTTCGCCTCGCAGGCAACAAGCAGGAGATTGAGTATTTCATGACTGATCTCACGCTCGACTTCGCCCGCACGGTCAAGGAAGCCAACCTGCGCGCTTCGAGCGAGGAACTGTTTGAGATGCGGATCCACGGGCTTTCGAAGACGTACATCGCCGATACGCGCGCCGCCGGATACGAGGACCTGACCGCACGCGACTACATCGACATGAAGATTCACGGGGTAGATCCCGCCTTTGTGCGCGACCTCAAAACTGCCGGTTACCAACTTGGGGCGCGCAAGATCATCGACCTGCGCATTCACGGTGTTGATACGCAATTTCTGGCGGATCTCAAGCGGGCGGGCTACAACCTCGACGCGGACCGCATCATCGAACTCAAGAATCACGGCATCGGCCGCGACTATATGCAGCAACTCGCTTCATACGGGCTCAAGCCGGACGCCGAAGATCTCGTACAACTCAAGAATCACGGCGTGAATCCGGATTATTTGCGCGGGCTCAAAGAGGCGGGCTATTCGAACCTCGATGCGGAGCAGATCACACAGCTGAAGGCGCACGGCGTGCCGTCGAACTTCATCCGCGAGGCTCGGGAACTCGGCTATAACTTCACAGCCAAAGAGCTGACCGACATGCGCAACCACGGAGTCGATTCAGCGTACTTGCGGCGCTTGAAGAACTCCGGGTTCCAAAACCTGACGGCGGAAAAAATCACGCAGTTGAAGGTCCACGGAGTGGACTAAGCCAGGTAGATATTGATCCGCTCTTTGCCCTTGCCGACATTGTCCCGCTTGAGGCGGATGGGTCCCACCTCGCCCGTCCGCTTCAAATGCGTGCCGCCACATGGCACACGCGAGAATCCCTCCACTTCCCAGTAGCGCCTCTGCGTTGCAACGTCGCTGTACTCGCTGATGATCGGGTGGTTCGCATCGATCATAGCCATTGCGCCTGCGGTCAGTTCGGGCAGCAAGGCGCTCACGCTTTGCGTCCATAGAAAGTCGATGCGAGCTTTGTCCTGCGCGATGTGCGCGCCGATCTTCTCGACGCCTTCGCACTTGCGGTACATCAGTTCGAGCACGAGTTCCGCGGCGAAGTGGAGCCGCATCAGACGGTAGCGGCGATCCCAGTCGATCGCCATGTTCGTCACGCTGCCTGGTTCGAGACCGTGAGTGTCGGTCTCGAGCGTGTACACGATGTCGAGATCCTGTTTGTTTGCTCGCGCGACACGCACGCCGCCGATGGTTCCGGCGTCGCTTTCCTGTCCGCCTGAAAATGCGTAGAAGATCGTGCGATCGACGGTCACATCGGGTCCCTGAACGGTCACAATTCGCACGTCGTTGAGCGTCGTCCGGTAGGGATCCACCCAGAACAGTTTTTCAACGCCCGGGCTCATAACGGAATGTTGCCGTGCTTCTTGCGCGGCATGGTGTCCACCTTGTTTTCGAGCAACCGTAGTGCTCTGATGAGTCGCGGCCGCGTCTCGTGCGGCTCGATCACGTCATCGATATAACCACGCTCCGCCGCGACGAATGGATTCGCGAACCGTTCCTTGAACTCGTTGATCTTCTGCGCCCGCATCTCTTCGGGATTCGCCGCCTGCTGGATCTCCCGCCTGTAGACGATGTTCACCGCGCCCTCGGCGCCCATCACTGCGATCTCCGCCGTGGGATACGCGAAGTTGATATCTGTCCTCAGGTGCTTGGAGCCCATCACGCAATAGGCCCCACCGTAAGCCTTGCGCGTGATGACCGTGATCTTGGGGACTGTCGCCTCGGCATACGCGTACAGAAGTTTGGCGCCGTGACGGATGATGCCGCCCCATTCCTGATCCGTTCCCGGAAGGAAGCCCGGCACGTCTTCGAACGTGATGATCGGGATGTTGAACGCGTCGCAGAATCGCACGAAACGCGCGCCCTTTGTGGACGAATTAATATCGAGGCATCCGGCCAGAAACGCGGGTTGGTTGGCGACGATGCCCACGCTGCGGCCGTCGAGCCGCGCGAATCCCGTCACGATGTTCTTCGCGAAATGCTCGTGCACCTCAAGGAACTCGCCGTCATCCACCACGCGCGTGATGATGTCCTTGATGTCATATGGGATGTTCGCTTCCTCGGGCACGATCGTGTCGAGATTGGCGTCCTGACGATCGATCAGGTCCGACGTCGGCTTGCGCGGCGGATCTTCGGCGTTGTTCTGCGGCAGGTACGAAAGCAGTTCGCGGATGGTGCGCAGGCATTCCGCATCGTCCGGCGCGATGAACTGCGCCACTCCGCTTTTCGCATTGTGCGTCGTTGCGCCACCGAGGCTTTCTTTGTCTACGTCCTCGTGCGTCACGGTCTTGATCACATCCGGACCGGTGACGAACATGTAGCTGGTGCGGTCCACCATGAAGATGAAATCGGTGATCGCTGGCGAGTACACGGCGCCGCCTGCGCAGGGTCCCATAACGGCGGATATCTGCGGGATCACGCCGCTCGCGAGCGTGTTGCGCAGGAAGATGTCGGCGTATCCGGCCAGCGACATCACGCCTTCCTGAATACGCGCGCCGCCGGAGTCGTTGAGGCCGATGACGGGAGCGCCGGTCTTCATCGCGAGATCCATGATCTTGCAGATTTTGAGCGCATTCGACTCGGACAGCGACCCGCCGAAGACCGTGAAATCCTGAGCAAACACGTACACCGGGCGACCGTTCACAAGCCCGTGGCCCGTCACGAACCCGTCGCCGTCAACCACCTGTTCGTCCATGCCGAAGTCACGGCAGCGATGCCGCACGAGCTTATCCATCTCCTCGAAGGTGCCCTCGTCGAGCAGCAGGTCGATCCGTTCGCGAGCCGACAGCTTTCCTTCCTTGTGCTGGCGCTGCTTGCGGTCGTCACCGCCTCCGGCCTCGGCGGCCTTGTGACGTCTGTGGACTTCTTCCAACCAATGGGACGGCATAAACATCTATTGTATTGGTGGAAGTACCATCAAGATGATGATCCGTAAAACTCTGCTCTCCTGCCTGTTGGGCGGCGTGATGCTGTTTGCCGACGCCGTGACCGACGGAGCGAAAAAGAAGGTCGCGGACGGCAAGTTCGACGAAGCGATCGCCGATCTCGACGCCGCGTACAAGAAGAATCCGAAGTCCGCTGAGTACAAGAAGGCCCTCGCCGGCGCGTATTTCGCCCAGGGCAACTCGCTCATGAACAACGCGCAGATGCCGCCGTTCCGCAAGTACCCCGGCGCGTTGCGCGCGTTCCGCAAGACGGTCGAACTCGACCCGGCAAACGCCGAAGCCAAGACCAACATCAAGACCATCGAGGATATCTACAAGTCGATGGGCCGTCCGGTTCCCCAGTAGTAATCCTGCAGTCGTAGCGGGAATCCCACCGGAGACGTTACCATAGAAGTTTCCCCCAATTCAGAGGTTTCTATTGTCGTCTCCGGCCACTCCGAACACCACCATTGAAGTTCTGCGCCAGCAGCGCCTCGACAAGATCCAAGGACTCCGCCAACTCGGGCTCGATCCTTTCCCGTCGAAGAGCAAGCGCACGATCTACACCGCCCCCATCCTCGCGGATTTCGAAGCGCATGAAGGCAAAGAAGTCACTGTCGCCGGGCGCCTGATTTCCTGGCGCAAACAGGGCGGCATGGCCTTCGGCCACATCCAGGATCAGACCGGCGAAATCCAACTGATGCTGCGCCGCCAGACGCTCGCGCCGACCGACGCGGCGACGAACACGCTCGGCTATGAGGACGTAAAGCTCCTCGACATCGGCGATATCGTCGAAGCCACGGGCAAGGTCGGCAAGACGCAGCGCGGCGAGATCTCGATCATGGTCGACAGCCTGCGTTTTCTCACCAAGAGCCTGCGCCCGCTGCCGGATAAGTGGGCGGGTATCGCGGACCGCGAGATTTCGATCCGCCGCCGCTACCTCGACATGGTTTCGGCGCCCGAGAAGAAGCGCCGCTTCGAAGCGATCGGCCGCATGCTGTTCGAGATCCGCCGGTTCCTCAACGAGCGCGGATTCCTCGAGTTCCACACGCCCGTCATTCAGCCGCAGTACGGCGGTGGCACGGCGAAGCCCTTCCGCACCTACGTCAATGCGCTGTCGACGGAAATGTACCTGTCGATCTCGCACGAACTGTACCTGAAGCGCCTCATCGCAGCGGGATTCGACAAGGTGTACACGATCGGCCGCTACTTCCGCAACGAAGGCATCGATCGCAGCCATCATCCCGAGTTCACGATGATCGAGACGATGACGGCGTATGAGAATTACGAGTACAACATGGAACTCATCGAGTCCATGTTCCGCCACATCGCCGTGCATGCGTTCGGCAAGACGACTTTCCAGGTCGGCGAACATCTCGTGGATTTCGCGCAGCCCTGGTCGCGCTTGAACATGGCCGACATCGTGAAAGAACGCACGGGCGTGGACTTCCGCGAGGTCGCGACTGCAGAGGAAGCAAACGCGAAGCTCAAGGAAATGGGCATCGAAGAGGAACAGCAGACGCCCGGTCACGCGCTGGTCTATGCGTTCGAAGAAAAAGTTGCGCCGACGCTCATCCAGCCGACGCTGGTCTACGGGCACCCGATCGAAATCTCACCGCTCGCCAAGCCCTTGCGCGAGGATCCGCGATTTGTCGAACGCTTCGAGATCTTCATCGGCGGCATCGAGTGCGGCGACAACTGGAGCGAACAGAATGATCCGGTGACGCTGCTCGAACGCTGGCGCGAGATGTACAAGCACGATCATCGTGAAGGCGAGTTCCAGCCGCTCGATTACGACTTCCTCGAGATGCTGGAGCACGGCATGCCTCCCACCACGGGCATCGGCCCCGGTATCGAGCGCATGGCGATGATTTTCACCGAGCAGTCGGATATTTACGACGTGATCTTCTTCCCGCTGATGAAGCCTGTGCTGTCGGCGGCCAACCGCGCGATCTACAAGCTCGAGGCGCCCGCCGGCGAAGAAGAGAGCAGCGAAGAGTAGTTAGTAGTAGCGGCGTCCCAACCATTCCGCCACGAGGGCCGGCTTCTCCCGGCCCTCTACTTCGACGGTCACATTCCAGCAGATTTCCACGCCGCCATCGACGTCCTTCACGGAGACGAGCACGACACGCGCTCGGATCCGCGAATCCGAAGGCACCGGCGATACGAACCGCAGCCGGTTGAATCCGTAATTCACCGACAGCTTGCTCGGAGCCGTAATCTGCACGGCGTCGCCCACCAGCTTCACCAGCAGCGACATGGTGAGAAATCCATGTGCGATGGTTGTGCCGAACGGCGACTCCGCCTTGGCTCGCTCCCGATCGATGTGGATCCACTGGTGATCATGCGTCGCATCGGCGAACTGGTTGATCATCTCCTGGGTGACCGTGAACCAGTCACTGACGCCCACCTCGTTGCCGGTTTGCGCACGCAGCGCATCGATCGAGTCGAAGATCATAAAGCCTCCAACGCTGCCTTGCTCTTTTCGAGTTGCACTCGATAGCCCGCGAGCTTTTCGCGAATGCCGCTGACGACCTTTTCCGGAGCCTTGCTCATGAAGTCTTCGTTCGAAAGCTGCCGCTCGGAATTTGCGATCACCTTCTCGAGTTGTTCGATTTCCTTCGTGAGCTTCGCACGCTGCGCCTGCACCTGCTCGGCCGATTCCTGCGGGACCTCGACCAGCAAGTCGAAATCGGGAGTCGAACGCTTCACGCCGTTTTCCACGGCGTCCACGATCGTCAGGCCCGCAAGCTTCTCGACCACAAGACGATCCACAGCGAAGGGCGACGTCACCGAGGCACGCAACGCCAGTTTGCGATCAATCTTGCGTTCCGCGCGCATGTTGCGAGCGGCGACAATGATCTCCTGCAGTACCGCCATCTGTTTCACCGCATCGGCATCCGGCTCGCCACCCTGCGGATACGGCTTCAGCGAGATCGACTGCGAAGAGTCGAGACGCTGGCTGAGTTCCTCGGTGATGAACGGCATCACCGGATGCAGCAGGCGCAATCCGGTTTCGAAGGTCGTGAGCAACGCCTTCCAATCGTCGTTGAGACCCGAACCATCGACAAAGCGCAGCTTCTTGATTTCCAGGTACCAGTCGCAGAACTCGTCCCAGAAGAAGTGCCAGATGCAATGCGCCGCTTCGTGATAGCGGTGCATTTCGAGGTGCTTGTTCATTGCCGCGGCGGCCTCGCGAAGGCGGCTTTGAATCCAGCGATCCTCGATCTGCGGCGCTGCGTTCTCCGCCGGGACCTGAGGCGTCACACCGCAGCGTTCCATGTTCAGGAAGATGAATCGCGCCGCGTTCCACAGCTTGTTCGCGAACGCCCGCGCGCTTTCGAGACGTTCTTCCGTAAACGCGATGTCGTTGCCCGCGGCGGCGCCGAGCACCAGCGAGAGGCGCATCGCGTCGGTGCCGAACTTCTCGTTCACCGTCAGCGGATCGACCACATTGCCCTTGGTCTTCGACATCTTCTGGCGGTCCGCGTCGCGCACCAATCCATGCAGGTGGACCTGCCGGAACGGCGGCTCACCCGTCATCTCGATGCCGAACATGATCATGCGCGCCACCCAGAAGAACAGGATGTCGAAGCCCGTCACCATGAGCGTCGTCGGATAGAACGCCTTCAGATCGGCAGTCTGATCCGGCCAACCGAGCGTCGAGAACGGCCACAACCCCGACGAGAACCACGTGTCGAGCACGTCCGGATCCTGGGCGATCTTCGCGGATCCGCACTTGGCGCACTTCGTCGCGTCCTCGCGCGACACCGTGATATCGCCGCAATCCGCGCAATGCCACGCGGGGATGCGATGGCCCCACCACAACTGACGCGAGATGCACCAGTCGCGGATGTTGTACATCCATTGGAAGTACGTGTTGCACCACTGCGCGGGCACGAGTTCGATCTGGCCGGTTTCCACGGCCTTGATCGCAGGTTCTGCGAGCGGCTTGATCTTCACCCACCACTGCTTCGACACAAGCGGTTCCACCACGGTCTTGCAGCGCTGGCAGGTGCTGATCGATAGCGTGTAGGGTTCCACCTTCTCGAGTAAGCCCGCGGCTTCGAGATCCGCCACGACGCGCTTGCGCGCTTCGTAGCGATCGAGTCCCGCGTAGGCGCCGCCCTCGGCCGTGATCTGCGCGTTCTCGTTGATGACTTTGATGATCGGCAGGCTGTGCCGCTTGCCTGCTTCGAAGTCGTTGGGATCATGCGCCGGCGTGATCTTCACGCAACCGGTGCCGAATTCCGGATCCGCGATGTCATCGAGAATGATCGGAATCTCGCGATTCATCAGCGGCAGGATCACGCTCTTGCCGTGCAGGTCGAGATAACGCTCGTCCTTCGCGTTGATCGCAACTGCCGTATCGCCGAGCATCGTTTCCGGACGCGTCGTCGCGACCGTGAGGAAGCGGCCCGGCATGTCCTTCACCGGGTACTTCACGTGCCACATGTTGCCCGGCGTGTCTTCGTGGACGCTTTCGAGATCCGACAGCGCGGTGCTGCAGCGCGGGCACCAGTTCACCATGTACTCAGCGCGATAGATGAGTCCCTTTTCGTACAGGCGCACGAAAGTCTCGCGCACCGCGCGCGAAAGTCCTTCATCGAGCGTGAAGCGCTCGCGGCTCCAGTCGCACGATGAACCCAGGCGCTTCATCTGGTCGTTGATGCGCTTCTGGTAAATCTCTTTCCATTCCCAGACCTTCTCGACGAACTTCTCGCGTCCGAGGTCATGGCGCGAAATGCCGTCTTTGGCGAGTTCGCGTTCCACCACCATCTGCGTTGCGATGCCGGCGTGATCGGTTCCCGGAAGCCACAGCGTGTTCTCGCCGAGCATGCGGTGCCAGCGCACCGCCATGTCGATGAGCGTGTGATCGAGCATATGGCCCATGTGCAGCGAGCCAGTGACGTTGGGCGGAGGTACAGCGAGGGAGAAATACTTCCCTTCTTTGACCGGCGCATGATAGATGCCGGAATCGATCCACCACTGTGCCCAATGCGGCTCAAACCGCTGGGGTTCGTACACTTTCTCTAATTGCATGGGGAAACTTTCAATGTATCATGTAGCCATCGATATGCTCTTTATTCTGTTGTTTTTCGCGGCTTTTGCGAGCGCGCAGAACCGCGTTCTGCTGGACGCTCACAACTGCTATCCATACGGCGGCCGCTTCGCCGACCGCATCGACCTCGCGCTTTCGACCGGCATCCCGGTAGCCATCGAACAGGACCTCGCCTGGCATGTCGACCATTCCGTCCTCTCGCACGAAAAGGAAACAACGGGCAGCGAACCGCGCATGAAGGATTACTTCTTCGAGCGCGTCCGCCCCATTATCGAGAAGGAGTTGAAGAGTGGCGATCGCAGGAAGTGGCCGGTGATCGTGCTCAATCTTGACTTCAAGACGAACGAACCGGAGCATCATCGCGAAGTCTGGAAACTGCTCGGCGAATACGAGTCCTGGCTGACGACCGCGCGCAAGACCAAGGATCCGAACAAGCTGTCGAAGTTGGATGTGAAGCCGCTACTCGTATTGACTGGCGCGCCCGATGAACAGGCAAAGGTGTTCTATGACGATGTCCCAGTCGGCGGCAAGCTGCGCTTGTTCGGAGCCGCGAACGTGAAGCCTGGCGTCATGCCCGGCAAAGCGACGAACTACCGCCGCTGGTGGAACAATCCCTGGGCTGTCGTCGAAGAGGGCGGGCAGCGCAAGGCCGGCGACTGGACCGAAGCTGACGCGAAGCGGTTGAAACTCCTCGTCGATACGGCGCACGCCAACGGCCTGTGGATCCGCTTCTATACGCTCAACGGCATTTCGGGGCCGGGCCTCACGGACTCGTACAATTTCGGGTCCACGGAAGCGGCGCAAGCCCGCTGGAAGGCGTGCATCGAAGCAGGCGTCGACTTCATCGCCACGGACCAGTATCAGGACTTCGCGAAGTTCCGCGCGTCACTGGGCAGCCGGTAGCACAGGCGGCGGGATCCACTTGCCCCTGAGGATCTCCTCGCGGGGCCAGTACAGACGAAAGTTCAAATTGAAGAGTCCCGAAGCAGGCGCCGGCAGCCAGTTGGCTTTCACCGCCGGCGCCTCGCGTTGCATGTACAGGTCCAGCGAACCATCGGCGTTGTACGCCAGCGGATCACGATCCCCAATCGCGTAACGACCGATCGGATTCTCGACAAAGTATCCCTGCGGATCGTACATCGTGATCGACCAGAACGCGTTGACCGGCGGCAGCTCTGATTTGTCGAAATGCAGCCGGTACGAACGGGCGCTGTCCAGCGGCTTACCCGCGCTATCGCGATAGCAGTTCAGATAGACCGCATCTTCCGGAGGATTCGCGCCCAGCCCCACTCGAGCCACCACTGCGCGAGCCATGTAATTCGTCCCGTAACGTCCCACATTCGGATTCACGCCTGTCCAGCCGGATTTGCCCGCCATCGTCGTGCGCAGTTGTTCGATCGAGGCTAGCAGTTTCTTCGCGGACGCGACACCATTGGCGAACTCCCCGCCGGGTAGCGAGTCGAGACCAGCGCCCGACTTCCATCCCCAAGCCGAAAGGGATTGCACCACAGGCCCGTCAGCGGCGTGCGGGGGATTCGCAGCCAACGATCGCAGGAACCGGCTGAAGAACTCGACGTCACTCATTTGCTCGACAATCTGTGGAGGAGTCCTTGGCCGCGTGGACGCGGGACGAACGGAAGGGGACTGTTTCTCGCCGCCTCCGTCGGGATATCGACTCAGAGGCATCAGCCGCATGCCGCGCTGCACGGCGTGGACATTTGGATAGTCTGCAGGACCATTGGTCTGCACACGTCCCAGGATCCACACGAGATTGGTCGGGCTGTCGATCCGCTGCACTCCAGATGGCAGCTTTCCATTCCATCCGGGTCCCGTGACCGCGAACCATCCCTCGCCAGTCCCCGTGGTGCGTTTGCCAGGAATGCCGATCGTCTCGGTCCACGCGTCGAGAACCTGCATGAGGTAATAGCGACCCTTTGTATCCGGAACCTTCATCAACACGGGTTCGGCCGTCAGGTCCACCCACGCCGTTGAATACAGCGTGTCGGCGTTGGGACGCACAATCGTCCGGAACTTTGCATCCGGGAAAGCCGCGCTGTGCGTGAAGCGGTGCGGATTGACGCCTCCGCTCGCTTCGCGCGTCACGTCCATCAACACCAGCGGATACGCGAACAGGTACGCCTGCTGGCCATCGGCGGCTGATGGAGCCTGTTGCGCCAACGCACAGATTGCAGGCAACACGAGAGCGAGAGACATCCTCAAGAGATTATCTTGAACGTATGTGGCGCGTGGAAGTGGCATGCAGCATCGGTGAAGAGGAAATCGCCCTCGCGCGATTCATGGCGTTCGATCTCGCTGCCGCAGATACCAGCGAAGGATGCGTGAAGGCATGGTTCGCGAACCACGACGAAGCTCGCCGCTGCGCCGCCGAACTGAATGGCGAGATCCACGCCGAACCGATCTACAACTGGAACGAGAACTGGCAGTCCGAATGGAAGGCGCAGGCCATCGGACAGCGCTTGTGGTTAGCGCCGCCGTGGTCCGAATCCGAAACTCCGGCGGGGCGTTTGCGTTTAAACATGCATCCCGGCACGCTGTTCGGCAACGGCGATCATCCAACGACGCAGTTGTGCCTGGAAGCGCTGGAAGAAAACATCACACCGGACTGCACCGTCATTGATGTCGGCTGCGGATCCGGTCTATTGCTCGAAGCTGCGAAACTCCTGGGCGCGAAGATTGCCATCGGCTGCGACCTCGATCCCGAAGCTGCGAAGGCTGCGCCCTGTGCATTCCAGGGCAGTGTCGACGCCATCGCCACGGGATCCGCGGATATCGTCGTCGCGAACATCCAACTCGGCGTTCTCGAAACACTGATGCCGGAACTAGACCGCGTGTTGCGGCCAAATTCCGGCATCCTGATTCTCAGCGGGATCCTCGAAGAACAGATCTCCGGCGTCCTACGCCAGCCTCGCAAGATCACGACCCGCGAAGGCTGGGCCTGCCTTATTGCTTAGTGACGGAAGTGGCGGATCCCGGTGAAGACCATCGCGAGGCCCAAACGGTTCGCTGCGGCGATCACGTCCGGATCCTTCACGCTGCCGCCGGGTTGCACGACGGCCGTGACGCCGTGTTTGGCGGCTTCCTCCACACCATCCGGAAACGGGAAGAACGCGTCGGACGCAACAACGGCGCCCTTCAACGGCAACACCGCTTTCGCAGCGCCGAACTTCACCGAATCCACGCGGCTCATCTGGCCCGCGCCCGCGCTGATCGACTGGCCCGCACGCGCATAGACGATCGCGTTCGACTTCACGTGCTTGACGACCTTCCAGCCGAACTCGAGCGCCGCCCACTCTTCCGCGGTCGGTTGCCGTTCGGTGACCACTCGCGCCGTCTCGCGGTTCAACTTCGCGCGGTCGGCCGTCTGCATGAGATATCCACCGCTGATCGACTTCACCACCGGCTCACTCGCATCCGACGATGCAACGCGCAGCAGGCGCAGGTTCTTCTTCGCCTGCAGGATCGCCAGCGCTTCATCCGTGTAACCCGGCGCTGCGATGGCTTCAATAAAGGTCTTCGCGATCTCCGTCGCGGTCTCTCCGTCGACCGGACGATTGAACGCCAGTACTCCGCCGAACGCCGATACCGGATCCGCCTCAAACGCCTTGCGGTAACTATCCGCCAGCGTCGGCGCCTCGGCGCACCCGCATGGATTCGTATGCTTGATGATCGCCGCTGCCGGCGCGTCGAACTCCAGAATCAACTGCCATGCGGCGTCGAGATCGACGAGGTTGTTGTACGAAAGTTCCTTGCCGTGGAGTTGCTCGGCTCCAGCAATCCCGCTCTTGCCCGCCGCGTACAGAGCAGCCGACTGATGCGGATTCTCGCCGTAACGCAGGCTCAACGAACGCGGCGCGCGAATATCCAGCATTCGCGGCGGATTCTCGTTCAGCGTCTCCACGACACCCTGGTCGATGAGGATGGTCTCGAGCTTCGCTGAGATCGCGCGATCGTACGCGGCTGTCGTCGAAAACGCTCGCTTCGCCAACCGCCAGTGCGTATCCAGCGACAGCGCCGACGCGTTCGCCCGCAATTCCGCAAGCAAGCCGGCGTAATCGTCAGGCGACGTCACCACCGCGACATCCTGATAGTTCTTGGCAGCCGCGCGGATCATCGTAGGACCACCGATGTCGATGTTCTCAATCAACTCATGCAGCGTGGCGTCTTCCTTCGCCGCGATCTTCTCGAACTGATACAGGTTCACCACCACCATGTCGATGCGCGGGATGCTGTGCTCTTCGAGCGACTTCATGTGCGCCGCATTCGCGCGGATCGCCAGTACGCCGCCGGCGACGCGCGGGTGAATCGTCTTCAAACGCCCGTCCATCATTTCCGGGAAGCCCGTCACTTCGCTCACTTCGCGGACATTCAGGCCCGCGTCTTTGAGCAGGCGATGCGTGCCGCCCGTGGAGATCAACTCAATGCCGAGGTCCGCGAGACCGCGTGCAAAATCGGCGATGCCGGTCTTGTCGGTAACGCTCAGAAGAGCGCGCTGGATTGTTGCCATGGGGAACTTTCATTTTCTCACGCCGCCACTGGCCTCCATCAACGCTGGCCTGAATTGTCCGCTCTCTTGCCTGACGCGCGCTCGACTCCAGGTTTGGGAACCCCTACCATGAGACATGTCCGAATCAACCATCCAGGCTTCGGCCGACCTGATTTTACGGCTATATGAACTGCGGCGCGATCCGGAAATGCGCGCCGCCCGCCAGTGGTTTGCGAGGGACTTCCGGCCTGAGTCTGCACACCAGATCCTCGAACTGCTTTTGTCCGGCGAACGAGCCAGCGCCAACTACCGCATGGTGACTTCGTACTGGGATATGGTCGCGGCCATGGTCCTGCGAGGGGCAATCGATCCTGAGCTGTTCCGGGACACCAACGGCGAATACCTCGGATTCTTTTCGATCATCGAGCCTCATCTAGAGGACTTCCGCGCCATCACCAAAGAGACGGACTATCTGAGGAGTTGGGAAACGGTCGTGCGCGCCACGCCCGGTTCTGCGGAACGCCTCGAATCTCGCCGCAGGCTCTTCGCCGCCTGGACCGGCAAGTAGCGTCGTCATGCGCGTACTCATCCTCATTCTGGACGGCGCGCAACTCCTCGATGTCGGAGGTCCTGCGCAGGTCGTCGAAACCGCTCGGATCCTTGGCGCGCCATACGACCTCCACTTCGTCGGCGCGGTACGCCAGCGCGTCACCAAACTCGGACTTACACTCGCCGGGATCGAGCCGTTACCGGCACCGACCGCCGACGACTGGATCATCGTATCCGGACTCGCGCCATTCGACGCCGAGCGCCGCCGCATCGTCGTGCGGGAACCTTTCGCCTCGACAGCCGAGCGAGAATGGCTGCGCCGCGCCTATCACACAGGAGCCCGCATTTCCTCCGTGTGTTCCGGAGCCTTCGCACTCGGCGAAGCCGGCATTCTCGATCATCGACGCGCCACCGCCCACTGGCTTGCCATCGACGAGTTTCGAAAGCGCTTCCCTCTTGTCCATGTGATCGACGACGCGCTCTTTGTCGACGACGGACAGGTCATCACAAGCGCGGGAGCCTCGGCAGGCATTGACATGGCCTTGCACCTGGTCGAGCGCGATCATGGGCCGCGCCTCGCCGCCGACATCACCCGCGGACTCGTTCTCTACCAACGCCGCAACAGCGCAGATTCGCAGCTCAACATTTTCACGCGACATCGTGCGCATCTGCATCCCGGCGTGCATCGCGTGCAGGACTGGATGAGCCGCAACATCGAAACACCGGCGACACTGGCCTCACTGGCTCGCACGGCGCGCATGAGCGTCCGTTCCCTCACCCGCGAATTCCGCGCAGCGACCGGTCTCAGCGTCGTCGAGTATCGAGAGCGTCTTCGTATCGAGCACGCGCAGCAACTCGCCGCGGCGGACGCCACGCTGTCACTCGACGAGGTCGCCTTTCGGTCCGGCTTCGGAGGCGCACGGCAACTCCGCCGCGTCTGGCGCAAATATCGCGAGGAACCACTGCGAGAAATCCGCGTGCTGCGCTAACGTGGTGTCTTGTCCTCCTCCAAATCTGCAGCCCACGTCGCCGCGTGGATTGCGCTCGTGTGCGTCTACTTCTTCTGGGGCACGACTTACCTTGGCATCCGCGTGGCAATCGAAACGACGCCGCCCGTGTTGCTGGTCGCCATCCGCTTCACGATCTCAGGCGCGCTGTTGCTGATCGGAGCCAGGATCAAAGGCCAGTACATCCCCGGCCTTCGCGACCCCGAGTTCTGGTGGACCTCGCTGTACGGCCTCGGCATGCTCGCCATCGGCAACACGTGCCTGTCGATCGCAGAACAGTGGATCCCGGCGGGACTCGCCTCGCTCTTTGTCACCACGTCACCCTTCTGGATGGTCGGCGTGGACGCACTCGTTCCCGGCGGCGAACGTTTTCGACCGCGCATTCTCTGGGGCATGCTCACCGGGCTCGCGGGCGTCGTCATCCTGCTGCTCCCGGGCGCCGGAGCCACCTCCATCTCTCCTGGCGTCATCCCAGCGCTTCTCGTCCTGCAACTCGGCAACGTCGGATGGTCCGTTGGCTCGATCTTCCAACGCCGCCTGCCGAGCAAGGCGCATCCCATCGTCAGCGGCGCCATTCAACAAATCACCACAGGACTCCTCTTTTGGATACCCGCGCTTCTGCTGCAGAAGGAACCGTACCAGGTGACCTGGCGTGGATCCCTCGCCATCCTGTATCTCGCCACGTTCGGCTCGATCATCGGATACAGCGCGTACCTGTACGCACTCGACAAACTGCCGGTCGCGCTCGTGTCGACGTACACCTATGTGAACCCCATCGTCGCCTGCGTCCTCGGATGGCTGCTACTGAACGAACCATTCGGAGTGCGCGAAGTGATTGCGATGGTCGTGATCTTCGGCGGGGTCGCGATGGTCCGCCGGATGCAAAAACATTAAAGCCTGCCGCAGTTGACTTCGATAAGGACGTCAAAGAGGTTTACACGGATGTACCTGTCATCGACAAGGATCGTCGACGGCTATCGTCCGCCCACGCCCGCAACGTGGCGCGCGCCGGCGGTAGCCAAGGCTTCCAGCACAACTCGCACCAATCAATCGAGCCTGCAGTTTCAAGTCAGGACTGCAGAAGGCGACACCGTGACGCTTTCCATCCAGGCGCAGCAACTGTCCAGCGTCTCGCGCGCTTCTTATCGGACGCCCGGGCAAGGCGGCGGCGCTGCCAAGGCCTACGAGAGTTCGCAATCGAACACGCTGAACGCCAGCGTTACCGTGCAAGGATCCCTTAGCGATGAAGAGTTGCAGGATATCGCGAAGGTCCTCACGGCGTTGAGTCAAGGCAAAACAGTGACCGATGCCGGAACGGTCGCCGCCGCAAGCTATTCGTACACCAACCAGACGAGTGTCGATCGCGTGCGCGTCTCCGTTCAAGGCTAATTTCGCGTCACGCGCTTCATCACACGGTGAATCGACTCGAAGATCGTCTCTTCGACGTCCTCGGCGAATGGTCCCGGCTGGCCGTAGTAAATCATACTGTCGTTCGCTTCGTACCCGCCTTCCTTCAACACGCGCAGCGAAGGAATGTAGCAGGGCACGTCATTCGAGTAACCGAGCACGACGAGGTTCGTCTTCGGGAACTCGCGCTTCGCACGCAGCGAATAGTCGATCACGACTTCACCGCCCAGTGCGATCAGCGTGAGCGACTTACCGAACGACACGGCCTGGACGGGATACGGCAGGGTCCGCACCGGCGCGCCTTCGTCGTACTTCGCCAGCATGAACTTCGCGCGCCGAACGGCGGCCGGGATCTTGCTGTCGAGTTCCTTCTCAAACGTCGCGCGGGTGTGCATCGCGAATCGCAACTTCGTCTGCTCGAACGCCGCAGTGATCGCGCCTTCCACCGGCCGCATGGACTTTGGATCATCAAGGACCTTCTGCGCCGCATCGGCGAGCGACTTGCCGTGCTGCTTTGCCAGGTCCAGCGAACTGCGCGGGTTCGGATTCTGATCCGCGCCGCACATCAGCAGGAACATCCCGACCGCTCCTGGATTCGCATTCTCCATCTCAATCTGCGCAAAACCCGCGTAATCGCCGCTCAGCTCATAAAACTCGCCAGTGAGCGTCGTGTTGTGACATGTGTACATCGCGACGACTGAGATCGGCTTGCCGGATCGCTTCGACACGACTTTGAGCACTGGCACGCTGTGGTCCACGGGACCAGTTGGATTCACGCCGATCTTATACGTGCCGTCGGGATTGCGCACCCGACGGTTCACGGCGAAGGTGGCCGTACCTGTCCCGTACGTCACGTCGACGGCTTCCATATGCGCCAGCGCGGATCCGACTGCGTTGTACAGGCTATCAGTCAGTTCGCGGCCGTAGTCTTCGACTGATGTTTGTACTTCGGGAGTGAACGAGAACATCGTCACCAGGTTCGACCGTACGAACGGACCCGTGTGCGTGTGTGACGAGTTGTAGAGGATGTTGGCGCGATCGATGCCATACTCTTTCTGCAATCGCGAGGAAACCACGTCCGTGATCTGCCGCGGCAATCCGATCAGGTCCGTGCTGACGATCACGAAGGTCCCTTTGCGCTCATCGCGGATGGCAAGCGCCTTCGCCCACAACTGATGCAGGACACCCGTCGACGGCTTGTTCCGATTGCCGTATCCGGAGAGCCAGATGGACTTCTTCGGCGTGATGTCCACACGCGAGGCGCCGGCTTCGTAACCCTTGGCGGCGGCACTGGCGGTCATCGTCGAAAACGCAGCAAGCAACAGAACAACAACAGCGGGTCTCATACTTTGCAGAATCATACCGCAACGACTGTTCATCGTGAAATGATAAGGGACATGACCCGTAGAGAAGTCATCGCCCTCGCCGGAGCAGCACCGGCGTTTCTGAACTCCGCATTCGCCGCGCCGTCCGATCGCATCAACGTCGGCTTCATTGGCGTCGGAGGCATGGGCACGAGCCGCATGCAGGGTTTCCTCAAGCATGACGACGTCAATCCCGTGGCCGTCTGCGACCTGGATTCCACCCGTGTCGATAAGGCCGTCGAGTTTATCCGGAAGCAGCGCAACCAGACACCAAAGACCTACAAGGACTACCGCCAGCTGCTGGCCGACAAGGAAATCGACGCGGTCTGCATCGCGACGCCCGATCACTGGCATGCGCTGCCGACGATTCAAGCCTGCGCCGCCGGCAAGGATGTCTTTGTCGAGAAGCCCCTCAGCTATTCGATCGGCGAAGGGCGCGCGATGGTCAAGGCGGCCAGAGCGCACAAGCGCGTGACGCAGATGGGCAACCACATCCATAACGACCTGCACAACTACCGGCGCGTTGTAGAACTCGTGCGATCCGGCATGCTCGGCAAGATCCATCGCGTATCGGTTTGGAAGACATCGGAAACCAAAGGCCTCGGCAAGCCCGCGGACACCACGCCGCCCGCGACGCTCGATTACGAATTCTGGCTGGGACCTGCACCGCGGCGTCCGTACAATCCCAATCGCTCCCACTTCAACTTCCGCTACTTCTGGGACTATTCCGGCGGCATGTTCATCGACTTCTGGTGCCACATCACGGACGTCGTGTACTGGGCGCTCGACCTGCAGGCTCCGAAGTTTGTGGCGGCGGCCGGCGTTCGCGATCTCGCCGACGATAACGCCGAGACGCCGAACTACATGGACGTGCAGTACGAGTATCCGAACAACCTGAACATGGTGTGGATGCTGAACACGCAAGGTCCGCCGGCGATCGAGAACTGGCAGATTGGCGCGGCGTTCCAGGGTACGGAAGCGACGCTGATGACCAATTACGGAGAGCACAAGGTGTTTCAAAAGGGCAAGGAAATCGTGGACTTCAAGCGTCCCGAACCTTCGATTCCCAACTCGCCCGGCCACATCCGCGAGTTCCTCGACAGCATCAAGAGCCGTAAACTGACGACGTGCGACGTTGAGTACGCGCACCGCTTGAACAAGGGCGGCTTGCTCGGCAACATCGCGCTGCGCACCGGCCGCCGTATTCAGTGGGACGACGCGAAGGAGCAGATCATCGGCGACAAGGCCGCGCAGAAGATGGTGACGCGTCTGTATCGCAAGCCCTGGAAGCTGGCGTAAGTCTTACGCCTTGCCCCAGGATTCGCGCAGGACGTTCTTTTGGATCTTGCCGGTGCCTCCCTTGGGGAGCGCATCGGCAAACACCACACTGCTCGGACACTTGAAGTGGGTCATCCGTTCGCGGCAGTAGGCGACCAACTCGTTCTCCGTGAGTTCCGCGCCCGGCCGCTTCACGACCACGGCGCGGATATTCTCGCCCCACTTCGGATCCGGCACGCCGATCACGGCGGTTTCGAGCACGGCCGGATGCGTCATGATCAGCGCTTCGACCTCCGGTGAGTACACGTTCTCGCCGCCGGTCTTGATCATGTCCTTCTTGCGATCCATCACATACAGGAAGCCGCGTTCGTCGAGTGCGCCCATGTCGCCGGTGTGCATCCACCCACCGCGCAGGACCTCGGCATTCACATCGTCGCGCTTCCAGTAACCCTTCATGCGGCTCGCGCCACGCGCGATGATTTCGCCGACCTCACCGACAGGAACGTCATTGTCGCGATCATCAACGATGCGCACCTCCACACCCATCGCCGGGCGCCCGGCGGACTGCAGCGGGTGAAACTTCCCTTCCGGCCACTTCACGCGATGATCCTCCGGCAGCATGATCGAGATGATCGGACTCATTTCCGTCATGCCGTATCCCTGCGTGAATCCGCAGTTGGGCAGTTTCGACATCGCGGCTTCGAGCAGCGGCAAAGGCATCGGCGATGCTCCATACAACAGCGACTGCAGGCTCGACAGATCATACTCGTGGAACTTCGGGTGGTTGAGAACCAGGTTGATCATCGTCGGCACGAGCGTGCTGGCGTTCACCTTGTCCCGCTGCACGATTCGCATGAAGCCTTCCGGATCGAAGGCGCGCAGGAACGAGTGCGTCGACCCTCGGAACGTCACCTTATACAGGTTCGCGATGTCAGCCAGGTGGAACATCGGCGCGGCATGCAGGTAGACGTCGGTCTTCGGCACGCCGGTCATCATCATGACCGCTGCGTTCGCGTACAGATTGGCGTGCGTCAGCATCGCCGCTTTGGGGCCACCGGTGGTGCCCGATGTATAGAAGAGTCCCGCGAGATCGTGCTCGTCCGGCTCGTTGATGGAAGCAAGTTTCGGCGCGGCTGCGACATTCGACTGATAGGAGATCATGCCGTCCGGCGTCGCGCCATCGCCCGCGTAGATGTACTGGCGAATCGACGGACACCGTTCGCGGATTTGCGCGACAAGCGGAGCGAACCGCTCATCGACGACCAGTGCGCTGGTCTCGGAATCATTGAGTGAAAAGACGAAATCCTCAATACCCCAACGGATGTTCAACGGCACGATGGGAAGTCCCGCCGTGTGGCAGGCGAAGTAGAGTTCGAGGTACTCGGGCCGATTAAGCAACAAGGCAGCGACGCGCTCCCCAGGCTGCAGTCCAGTGAGCAGGAAAGACGCGGCTTTGCGCACACGTGAGCCGAACTCTGCGTAGGTGAGCCGGAGTTCGCCATCGATCACCGCAAGCCGGCCGGCGGAGAACTTCTCGGCGTGACGTAAACAATAGAGCAGATTCATGCCTGGCTGTCTTCCTTGTCGTCGTTCAATATAAATTCGCGCAACACCGCCTCCGTGTGTTCGCCGAGGCGCGGCGCGCGTTCTCCCCAAGCTCCCGGCGTCGCACTCAACGCCGGCGTGGGGCCGGCGCCGAATTCACGCATCGCTGCCGCGAGATCGCGCACCGGCGTAACGCAGCAATCCTGATCGCGCAACTGCGCGAACCATTCTTCCGCCGTCTTCGTCAGCAGCACAGCGGACAAGCCTGCCTTGATCTCACGCTGCCGTTCGCCAACTGCGAACTGGTCGCGGATCCATTCGGGATGCCCGAGCGCGCCACAGAGCGTCACCCAGAACTTGGGCTCGAGCGCACCAACTGCGACATAACCTTCTGCAGCCGGATACACGCCGTAGCACGCATAGCGGCCCGTGAGCAGTTCATTCCCGCGTTCCGGCAATCGTCCCGATCCGTCGTACAGACTCTGCGGAATCGGCAGTAGCGAACGCACGCCGTGCGTCATCGACACATCGACGAACTGTCCCCGGCCCGTGCGTTCGCGCGCCTGCAGCGCCAGCAGGATCCCGGTCAACACCTGCATCGATCCGCCGGCGAGGTCCGCCAACTGCACACCGGGGACAACCGGCGAGGATGGAGTTCCGATCTCATTGAGTACGCCCGCCATCGCGAGATAGTTGATGTCGTGACCGGCCATTTGCGAATACTCGCCGTGCTGCCCGTAGCCGGACAACGAAACATAGATCAAGCGCGGATGCATCGCAGCGAGATGCTCATAGCCGAGACGCAAGCGATCCATCACACCCGGACGGAAACCTTCCACCAACACATCCGCATGACCAACGATCGCCAGCAGCGCGTCGCGGCCTTCAGCAGTCTTCAAATCCAGCTCGACGCTTTCCTTGCCTTTGTTGGTGGCTTCGAAGATCGGATTCGAGTGAGCCCCGCCCTCATCGGTGAAACTGTGGCGCGCGTAATCGCCCACGCCGGGCTGCTCAACTTTGATCACTCGCGCGCCGAAAGCGGCAAGCGTTTGCGTGGCGACGGCGCCCGGCAAAAGGCGGGTCAAATCGACGACGAGAATGCCGCTGAGTGCCTGCATAAACGACAGTTACGGATGGTATCACTGATATACTGGACTTTTCCGAGAGACTCCCCATATGAGAAAGAAAGTCACTGTAGTCGGCGCTGGCAATGTCGGCGCGAATTGTGCCGTCAACATCGCATACAAAGAGTTGGCGGACGTTGTTCTGGTGGACATCGTTGAGGGCGTGCCGCAGGGCAAAGGCCTCGACATGCTCCAGATGGGCCCGATCGAAGGTTATGACGTCCGGGTCACCGGCGCCAACGACTACGAGCCCACCAAGGATTCGGATATCGTCATCATCACCGCGGGCTTCCCGCGCAAGCCGGGCATGAGCCGCGACGACTTGCTGATGGCGAACTACGAGATCGTGAAGACCGCCGCGGAGAATGCCGCCAAGTATTCGCCGAACGCAATCCTCATCCTCGTCACCAATCCGCTGGACGCGATGTGCTGGACCGCGTTCAAGGTCACGGGCTTCCCGCGTGAGCGCGTCATCGGCATGGCCGGCGTCCTCGACACCGCGCGCTACCGGACGTTCCTCGGCGAAGCGCTCGGCGTTTCGATCGAGAACATTCAGGCGCTCGTGCTCGGCGGCCACGGTGACACCATGGTGCCGCTCGTCCGCCTGACCAGCGTTTCCGGCATCCCGCTCACCGAACTGCTCGACCAGAAGACCATCGACGCGATCGTCGACCGCACGCGCAACGGCGGCGCTGAGATCGTGAAGTATCTCAAGACGGGCAGCGCTTATTATGCTCCGTCTGCCGCGGCAGTCGAAATGGCGGAGTCGATCCTGAAAGACAAGAAGAAGGTGCTGCCTTGCGCCGCCTACCTCGACGGCGAGTACGGCATCAACGGCCTGTTCGTCGGCGTGCCGGTGAAACTGGGCTCAAAGGGCATCGAGAAGATCTACGAAGTCGCCCTGCAGGACGACGAGAAGGCTGCTCTCAACAAGAGCGCCGGCGCCGTGCAGGAACTGGTGGATGTGCTGAAGGCCAAGGCCGGCATTTCGTAGCAACATTCGCCTGTGTTATCGTTTTAAGACTCTATCGGAGAGGTAGATACACCTTATGGATGAAACGACCCTGCGAATTGTCGCTGGCATCGGCTGCCTGGTGCTAGTGGGCATCATCGTCATGCGCCGCAAAGGCAAGAGCAAGAGCACGACTGAGGACGATTTCTAGAGTTCCTGACGACAACCAAGGGAGGCCAGCGGCGGCTCACGCTACTGGCCTCCCTTTCTGATTGATTCTCACCCGTGTCCAACACCACAAACCCTACTGTTGACCCGAAGTATGCCTGCTTCAAGCTCCGGATCTCGCAATCGAAGATCCACCGCTGGGGCATCTACGCGGGTGAACCAATCCCCAAAAACCGCAAGGTAATCGAATACCGCGGCGAGAAGATCAGCCGCCGCGAAACCAAGCGCCGGGCGGATTCCGCCGAATTCAATTACCTGTTCACGCTCGACCCGTACTGGACCATCGACGGTTCCGTCGGCGGAAGCGGCGCGGAATACATCAACCATTGCTGCGAGCCCAACCTCGAAGCTCGCATCATTCGGGAACACATCCTGTACTTCACGCTGCGCGACATCGCGGAAGGCGAAGAACTCACCATCGACTATCGTTTCGGATGGGATGTCGAGAAGTACGAATGCAAGTGCGGCGCGCCAAAGTGCCGAGGGCACATTAACCTTCCGAAACCGGAGCCGGCGCCTCGAAAGAAGCGCAAGAAGGCCGCGCCTAAGAAGAAGCGCGTTTGATCCGATACAGGACGTGCCGCCGGAGTTCATGGCCATCCGGCAGGCGCGGATGATCGAACTCCCCGTCGAAACGCATCCCCAGCTTTTCCATCACCCGGCGTGACGGCAGATTGTGCGGGACCGTGAACGCAACGATCTCGTCCAGATCCAGCGGGCCGAAGCCATACGCGAGCACGGCACGGGCCGCCTCGGTCGCATAGCCGCGATTGTGGAAGTCCGCGTGGAAACGCCAACTGATCTCGACACATGGGGTGAAGTGCGCTTCGAAGGTTGGCCGTGTCAACCCTGTGACGCCAATGAAGTCGCCTTCGAGTTCTACGACGAAGTGAGCCGAGATACGAGCCGCGTAGGCGTCTGACTGCTCACGCGTCAGCAGCGACGGCATGAATCGCATGACGCGCGGATCAGCGTTCATCGTCGCGAACGCATCGAGATCCGAAGGCTGCCAGCCGCGCAAAACCAGGCGTTCCGTTCGAAGCTGCATATTTGCAGAGTATATTGAAGGAACGATGGACCGCTGGGTATCCTTCCGCCTTCTGGCAATCGTCGCGTCAGGCGCCGTTCTCACCCGCATCGTGCTGTTCCGGATGCTCGGATGGGAGAACCCGCACCGGTGGCGCGAGATCTGCGCCATGATCGGCGGACTCATCCTGTTCTGGATCGGCACGCAAAAGATCCGCAGGCGGAGCGATCTGCAGATGACGGCGCTACTGGGCGCGTTGCTACTACTCGTCAGCGAACTGCCGTTTGTGTCCAATCATCTATTCGGATTCCTCCAGACCGATCGTTCGTTTCTCGAACTCTTCGCCGTAGTCCCGATGGGACTGTGCCTTCTGCTTTGCTACTTCGCGCTACTCGGGATGATGAGTGAGCGGCCCGACTGACGTCAGGCCATGATGCCTTTCGCCACCTCGCCGGCAACGTCGGTGAGGCGGAAATCGCGGCCTCCGACGCGGTACGTCAACTTCAGGTGATCGAGGCCCATCAGGTGCAGCACGGTCGCGTGGAAGTCGTGGATATGCATGCGATCCTCGACCGCGTGGTAGCCGATGTCGTCGGTAGCTCCATACGCGAAGCCGGGCTTGGTTCCGCCGCCCGCCATCCAAATCGAGTAGCCGTAGGGGTTGTGGTCGCGGCCGAATTTGTCCGAAGCCTTCTCGGGGATTTCGGAAATCGGCGTGCGGCCGAACTCGCCGGCCCAGATCACGAGCGTGTCCTTCAGCATGTCGCGAGCCTTGAGATCTTTGATCAGTCCGGCGATCGGCAGATCGACTTCGCGGGCGTTTTCCGGATGCTTCTTGACGATGTCGCTGTGCTGGTCCCACTTGTAGGAGTGCGTGCACTGGATGTAGCGAACGCCGCGTTCTGCGAGACGCCGCGCCAGCAGGCACTGCCAGCCGAAATCGGCCGTGGTCGGATTGTCGAGGCCGTATAGCTTCTTGGTCGCCTCGGACTCCTTCTCGACCTCGAACGCTTCGGGCGCTTCGGCCTGCATGCGGAACGCGAGTTCAAACGACTGGATGCGGGCTTCAAGCGCCGGATCGTGCTGGCGCATCTCCTGGTGCTTGCGATTGACGGATTGCAGCATGTCGAGTTCGAAGCGCTGCTCTTCGGACGTGAAGGACTTCTGCTTCAGATACTCGATCGGCTCGCCCTTGATGTCGTCGACACGCATGCCGGCGTGGCCGATCGCGGTGCCCTGAAACGCTCCGGGCAGGAACGCGGAACTCCAGTTCTTCGATCCACCGTGCGACAGCGCGGGTTTGATCATCACGTAGCCAGGCAGGTTGCGATTCTCGGATCCCAGTCCATAGAGGACCCACGAACCCATCGACGGGCGCACGACGTTGCTCATGCCGGTGAAGGTCTGCAACAAGGCTGCGCCGTGGTCCACGCCTTCGCCAACCATCGAGCGGATCACGCAGAGGTCATCGGCCACAGAGGCCATGTGCGGGAAGAGTTCGCTGACCCAGAGTCCGCTCTTGCCCCGCTGCTTGAACTCCCAGAGCGGCGCAACGAGCGGCCCCGGAGGCGTGTCGGCAAACGCGAGCGGGCGCTTGATCGGAAGCGGCTTGCCGGCGTCTTTGATGAGACGCGGCTTGTAGTCGAAGCTGTCGACATGCGAGACGCCGCCATGCATGAAGAGGAAGATGACGCGCTTGGCGCGCGGCGCGAAGTGCGGGGCTTTGGGCGCGAGCGGGTTCGGATCCGCCTTCGCCCCTTCAGTGGCCGCAGCCGCCAGCAGATCCGAAAGGCCCAGGAATCCGATGCCGCATCCGGCGGCGCGCAGAGCGGCACGGCGCGACATGGGCTTCACGCTCTTGTGGAAATGATCGAAGATCGCCTTTTCGTTCGGGTTCATCATGATGTTCGTCTGGTCCTCTTCGTCGTTAGTCGAGATAGATGTACTCGTTGGAAGCGAGCAGAATGCGGCTGAAGCTCATCCAGGCGTCCGCGTCGGTGCGCTTGGGGAACTTCTGCCGGAACTGAGCAAGATACGAAAGCCCACGGTCGACCTCGTCGCCGGAGGCTTCGCGAGACATGATGCGCGTGTAGAGCTTGCGAACCCGATCCGCCGGCGAGGTGGATTCACGGGCCGCCTGATCCGATAGCGCCTTCGCGCGGTCGGAGACAAAGTCACTATTCATGAGGAACAATGCCTGCGGCGCGATAGTCGTACTCGAGCGCTTGCTGGCGCTAGTCGTCGCGTCACCGAAGTCGAAAAGGTTGAGCAACGCGGGGAGGTTCGCGCGGCGCAGCGGCACGTAGACCGAACGGCGCTTGATGTTTTCGGGCTTCATACTGAGACGGTCATTGGAGTTTTCGCCGTCGGTGCCAAAGCCGGATTGCAGCGTGCCGCCCATCGTGGTGTCGAGCGACTGATCGAGCCACATCATGCCGTCGTGCAATTCTTCCACCGAGAGACGTCGGCGCGGAAAGCGGGACAACAGGATGTTGTCAGGATCCGCGGCATAGGTCGCATCGTCGGTGACGCTGGACATCTGATAGGCGTTCGACAGAATGATGCGCTTTTGCAGTTGCTTGATCGACCAGCCATCCTTGATGAACTGTTGCGCGAGGTAGTCGAGCAATTCGGGATTGGTGGGCTTCTCGCCCATCTTGCCGAAGTTGTCGGGCGTGCGCACGATGCCTTCGCCGAAGTGCCAGTACCAGGCACGGTTCACGAACACACGCGCGGTCAGCGGATGATCGGGGCGCGTGAGCCACTGGGCGAGTTCCAGCCTGCCGCTCGTCTTGTTGTCGAAAGAGGGCGGATTGAAGTCGCCGAGCACGGCCGGCACGCCCGGAGGCGCGTCTTCACCGAAGCTGTTGTAGTCGCCGCGGATGTAGACCTTGCCGCCAACCACGCCGCCTTCGGTCCCTTCGGAAACAGCGCACGCCATTTCGGGTTCCGGCGGCATGCCGGCAAGAATGTCGCTGATTTCCTTCTTCAGCTTGGCGACTGCTTCGACCTTACCCGGTTGCCACGCAGTCTTGCGCTCTTCATCCGTCAGCGCGTGCGGACCCTTGAAGTGCACGTCGTAGAAGAAGACGTCGTCTTCCGCGGCGATCTTGGGCGGCATCGAGCGGTTGCGGTCACGGCGCGGCTTGCGGGTGCGGACCATGGCTTTGGTCCACTCGTCCTGCTTCGTGACGTAGCGTTTCTGGTAAGCAGCGGCGAGTTGGGGCGCGGTCTGATCGTTCGCAGCGAACCAGTCCGCCATGTAGGAACGCTTCGTTTTACTTTCGTTGAGGAAGTTCACCCACTTATTGAGGATCCCCTTGTCCAACGCTTTCGCCTGCGCAGCCGCATCGACGGTGGCGCGCTTCGCTTGCACGTCGCGCGCAGCGAGCATGTAATCGGCCACCTTGGCGCCGAGCGTCTTCGTGTAGAGGAAGGTCTGATCTTCGATCATGTCCTCCATCTCATTACGCTTCTTGTCGCTGATCTCGCGGCCCTTCACGAAGCGCTCGTACTCTTCTTTAGGCGCAAGCGGCGTGTACAGCAGGCTGCTGACGTGCGTGTCGGCGTTGTTGAAGTTGCGGGTCTTGGCGAAGATGCCCATCCACGAGTAGTAATCCTTGGTGAAGAGGGGATCGAACTTATGGTCGTGGCAGCGGGCGCAGGTCATGGTGAGTCCCAGAATGCCCTTGGAAACAACGTCGATCTGCTCGTCGTAGATGTCGACGAGCATCTTCTTCTTGTCCTGCTGCGCGACGGCCTTGGCGCCAAGCGCGAGGAATCCGGTGGCGACGATGCCGCGTTTGTTGACGTTCTCGCGCGGACCGGGCGGCAGCAGGTCGCCGGCGATCTGCTCCTGGACGAACTGATCGAAGGGAACGTCCTTGTTCACGGAGTCGATCACGTAATCGCGGTAGCGCCACGCGTAAGGATAGCGATGGTCCTCGTCGTTGCCGGTGGAATCGGCATAGCGGGCGACGTCGAGCCAGTGGCGTCCCCAGTGTTCGCCGTAACGGGGCGATGCGAGAAGGCGGTCGACAACCTTCTCCAGGGCGTTCGGCGAATTGTCGGCGAGGAAGTCGCGGAGTTCCTGCTCGGTCGGCGGCAGGCCGGTGAGGTTGAAGGTCACGCGGCGGAGCAGGGTTGCCTTGCTGGCCGGCTTGGCGGGTTGGAGTCCCTTGGCCTCGAGTTTGGCGAGGATGAAGCGATCGATGGGATTCTTCGACGCCCACGCTTCATTTTTGACGGCCGGCGGGGCGGGGTTCGCCATGGGATGGAAGGCCCAGAACTTCTTGTCGCTCGCCGTGGGTCCCGCGAGTCCTTTGGGCCGAACCTGGGAGGTCGATGCGGGCGCGGGCAGCGCGTTGCCGGTCTGGATCCAGGTCTTCATGTCGGCGAGTTGGTCCGCGGGCAATTTGCCGGACGGCGGCATTTTCAATCGCTCATCGTAGGACAGAACCTTGATCAGCGTGCTGGCGTCGGCGTTGCCTTTGACGAAGAGGGGTCCGCTTTGGCCGCCTGCGGCGATACCCTCGAGCGACGAGAGATCGAGACCGGCAGTTTTGACGCGGGAGTTGTGGCAGGCAACGCAGTTCTTGGCGAACACCGGACGGATCTTCTTTTCGAAGAAGTCCGCGGCGTCTTGAGCAGGGGCGAGCGCGGCAGCGACAGTGAGGAACGCAACAGCGAATTGGGACATCCGGCTAGGGCTCATATATGGGCAACAGTTAACGTTAAAGTATGCCTATTATCATACACGAGCGAACGGCTCTCCCGAGGACATGAGAGAATGAACCAATTCCGCTGACCATGCTTCAGGAACTCCTCGACCGGCGCAGCTTTCTGACTGGCAGCGTCGTCGCGTCTTCGCTAACCGCGGCCGCTGCGCGCGGGCCGCTGCCGAGCATCATCCTGATCCTGACCGACAATCTAGGATATGGTGACCTCGGTTGTTACGGATCTACCAAACACCGGACCCCGCATGTCGACCGCCTGGCGCGGGAAGGCATGCGATTCACCGACTGCTACGCTGCGAGCGGCGTTTGCACTCCGTCGCGCGCGGCGCTGCTGACGGGCTGTTATCCGCGGCGAGTCGGCCTCGACTACCCGGATCCCGACGGCGCGGTGTTGCGTCCGGTCTCCCGCAACGGACTGCATCCCGATGAACTGACGATAGCCGAGGTCCTCAAGGGACGCGGTTACGCGACCGCGATCGTGGGCAAGTGGCACCTCGGAGACCAACCGGAGTTTCTGCCCACGCGCCAGGGCTTTGACTGGTACTTCGGGATCCCCTATAGCGAAGACATGGTGGGTAACGGGTCCACGCGCCCTCCCCTGCCCCTGATGGAAAACGAGACCGTCATCGAGGCGCCCGTGGACCGCGACCAACTGACGCGGCGCTATACAGAGAAATGCGTCGAGTGGATCGGGCATAATCGCAACCGGCCGTTCTTCCTGTACCTGCCGCACGCGATGCCCGGCAGTACGCCGACGCCTTTCGCGAGCGAGGCGTTTCGCGGCAAGTCCGCCAATGGTCCTTATGGCGACGCGATCGCGGAACTGGACTGGTCCACGGGCCGTATCCTCGACGCGCTTGCAGCCAACGGCATCGACAAGAACACGCTGGTGGTTTGGACCTCTGACAACGGCGCGGTGCAGCGCGCCCCGGAGCAGGGATCGAACCGGCCATTGGGAGGCTGGGGATACACGACCAGCGAAGGCGGACAGCGGATCCCGTGCCTCGCGCGCTGGCCGGGGCGGATCCCGGCAGGCCGCGTCTGTTCTGCGATGGTGACCCTGATGGACTGGATGCCGACGTTCGCCGCGCTCACCGGCGCCAGGTTGCCCGCCGGCCGGCCAATCGACGGAAAGGACTTGCGTCCCCTGCTCGCCGGCAGAACAAACAAATCGCCACACGAGGCGTTCTTCTATTACTACGGCCCGCAATTGCAGGCCGTGCGTTCAGGCCGGTGGAAGCTATTTCTTCCGCTCGACAAGCGGATCGTCACGTTGACTGGCGCAACCGCGCCCGGCGCCGTTGCGCTGTATGACCTTGCGGCGGACATCGGCGAAACCTCAGACGTCGCGGCGAGGCATCCGGATGTCGTGAAGCGACTGACCGCACTGGCCGAAAAAGCGCGAGTCGAACTCGGTGATGTGGGTCGCCCCGGTAAAGGGCAGCGCCCGGTTGGGCGCGTCGCGAATCCGACTCCGCGAGTCCTGCGCTAGTCGGCGCGGAACAGCAGCGGCGCGAACTCGCTGAGGTACTGCCGCCAGACCGTGTAGGTATGGGCTCCCGGCGTTTCGCGAAACGTGTGCGCGATGTTCTGCCTGGTGAGCAGCGCGTCGAGATCCTTGGATCGCTGCAGGAGCGAGTCATCCACGCCGCAGGCGAACCACAGGACCTTCAACTTATTCTTCGTCAAGCCGGCGAAGTGCGCGTCGAGTTTCTCGGGGACCGCGGCGCTAAAGGCTCCGACAGTGCTGAAGAGTTCGGGGTGACGGAAACCGATCGAGAGAGATTGCCCGCCGCCCATCGAGAGGCCGGCAATGGCGCGGTTGGCGCGATCTTTCTTCACGCGATACGTTGTCTCGATAAGCGGCATCACGTCCTCGAGGACGTAGCGCTCGTACAGTTCCGTATTCTTCGCCTGCACCTCGCGCGGCGAACCGAAGGGGACCGCGTGGCCGAACGGCATCACCACGATCATTGGCGTCAGTTTGCGATCCGACAGCAGGTTGTCAAGGATGTAGTTCGCCTGCCCCGCCAGGACCCAGCCTCCGGCCGTATCGTTGGAACCGTGAAAGAGATAAAGCACCGGGTACGACTTGCCGGAGTCCTTCTCATAACCCGGCGGCGTGTAGACCCAGAATGAGCGAGTCTCGCCGTTCAGCGTCCTGGACTTCTGATAGTTGATGTGAACCGTGCCATGCGGCACGTCACGCGCATCCCAGATCGAAGGGGCTTTCGCCGGGGAAGGAACCTCGACCATGCTGGCTGAGGTCCGCGCACGAAGTTTCATGCGCGGATTAACTGGATCTGCGATGGTCATGCCATCCACCGTGAACGAGTAGATGTAGATGCTCGGGGACAGCGGTGGGGTGGTGTAGGTCCAAACGCCGGACCCGTCCTTCTGCATCTTTTCGAGCGTGCCGACCTTCATCCAGTCGCCGTAGAATCCAGCTTCACGAGCCTGCGGCGCGTAGATCCGGAACGTAACGGATCCGTCTTCGCGGACCTCCGGCGAGACGACTTGCGGCGTGCGAGGCGCTTGCTGCTGAGCCACAAGCCCGGTGACCAGAATCATCGCGCAAATGATGGATTTCCACATGGAATTGCAGATCCATCATAGTATGCGGACTCTCAGGCGACGGCCCACTCACCGCAGCGGCGGCATTCGTAGATGACATCGCCTTCGATCGCCATCAGATGAATCCAGCCGTTCTCGACGAGGTTGCGAACATCCGCGTTCGCCCGAAGCACCGCGTCCATGCGATGCCGGGGCGCCTCGATGAAGACCTGCAATCGCAGCGGCTCGTGCATCCACTTGACGCCATCGTGCAGGGACTGCAGCGGCAATCCCGTGCGAAGGTCGCCGCCGTTGCCTTCCCAGATGCCGAACGTGCCGACTACGTTGTGAAGCGTCTTGTTGCCGCTGCCGAACAGGCGGTTGTTGACGGTCGAACCGTAGTATTGCAGGTTGATCCAACTCGCGACGACAACCGGGGCCGTCAGGATCAGTTGCAGCACGGAAGAGTCCGCATCGCGCGACGCATCGTATTCATGCAGGAAAACGCGACCTTCGAGATCGATGCCTTTGGTTCGCGAGCGCGGCGCGGCGATGAAAGCGGCATTGCCGGCGAGTCCCCACTCCGGCCGGACCTCCGACCAGTCGGCGCTTCGCCGTTGAAATTCCCGGTCGAGCGAGTCCGACGGCAGACCGGAGTGGTTGCGGTACGCGCGTGCCTGCTTCGAGGCGGCCTGCAGCCATCCCGTGAGTTCCCCATGCTGCTCAGCGCTCAGCAGCTTGCCGGCATCGTACAGGACCACCTCGTCGGTCGTCGTGATGTGGAGTCCCGCGACAAACACGGTGTCGTGCGGGATCTGGATGCCGCGCCGCTGCAGCCCTTCGCGCACGGCAGCGTCATTCAACAGCCCTGCGGCGAGGCGCGCATTGACGTCCCCTTTATGCCCGCCACACGCGCCGCAATCGAGACTCGCCGCGTACGGGTTGTTTTCCGTGCTGCTTCCGTGACCGCAAACGAGCACGACAGGAGCAAGCCGGCTGGCGTCCAAACTCATGTTTTTGAGTGCGCCCGCCGCGAGGTCGACCTGCTCGTCGAGCGGAATGTTCCACGAGAGTTCCCCGGCGGGATCCACGGCCTGCGACTTCTTCGACAACTGCCGCAGCATCTGCAGGCCGGACAG
>CAZVKC010000029.1:68546-82351 GCA_964627455.1 uncultured Solibacteraceae bacterium
TTGACGCACGAAGTCCCCGCTGTTCTGCCGGTCATGCCAGGCGGCGTAGGCAGCCCAGCCGAAGACGCTGATGAGTTCGCGATGCAGAAAGTCCCCGGCGAGATGTGCGGGAATGCCGAGCGAGGCGAGAGCCGATTGGATCGCGGCGTCGTGCGAGTCCGGCATTTGCTGCACGAAAGAGCGAAAACCGGGGAGTCCGAACACTTCGGGATTCGCGTCGATGCTCGCGGCGCGCTTCCAGGCCTGATACAGCGGCAGCGTGCGCCACGGCATCTGCATGGGACTCTGGCCGCGGTCGAAATAGGACGAGCACCACTTCGAGATTTCGTCGACGACAAAGGCAGCCCACATCGAACCTGCCTGTTGCTGATCGAGCCAGTCCGCGACAGTGAGGAACTGCTCTGCGGATTCGGTCCGCCCGAGTTGCGCCAGCAGCCAGGAGGCCGGATCGGCAACGCGCTGATGGCTTCCGCACCGGTACATCGCGTCCTTGATGTCGCTCGCCGGAATTTCTCCGCTGCGGATCCGCCCGGCGTAGTATCCGGCGTCCATGAGGATCGGCGCGTGGCCGACGCGGCTCATGAGATCCACGGCTTTCGGGAACGGCGTGTCGCTCAACCCGACGAAAGGATTCACGGCCACGAAACTCTGCAGCGGCCAGAGCGGCGGAATCCGCCGGCAGGCCGTTTCTACCGCTGCGTTCGTATCGCGCACAAGCAGATCTTCCTCAACCGTGAGAAGAGAGGTGACGGACATGATTTAGACGTTCTCCTTTACGGCCTGAGGCGGCCAGAGTGCGGCGGTGGCCCGGTTCGCCAGCGTGTTGATGTAAAAACCGTTGCGTGCGTGGACGAAGAGCCGCATCCCCCAGGTCGAGGCTGCGAGCCGGGGAAGTTGCGTTTGCGCTAGTGTCGCGATGGCGAAGAGTCCGAGAATCGGCAAGGCCAGCGAGTCCGCGTCACGCACGAGCGGCCGCACCGTGATCTCCGCGGCGCGCTCCCAGGCGAAGTAGGCCGCGGTGAAGGCGATCCCCGCAAGCAGGCTGACCGGGATCTGCCGGACCTGCTCCAGCGTGGTCCAGTTGAGCCAGAGCATTTGCGCGAGCGCGAGGACGAAGATGCCGGAGAGAACCGGCTGATGGAGGGCGGACACTCCAAACAGGCTCGAGATGAAGATCGTGATGCCGCCGGCTGCCAGCAGTCCGACGCCTGCGGCCAGCGGACTGATGGCGCCAGGGAGACGATCCTGCCGCCGCCCCGCGAAAACCACGCTCCCGGATGAGAGGAAGGCGTGGGCCTTGTAGAGCGAGTGCGCCACGATGTGCAGGAGCGCGAGGTGGAACGCGCCGAGTCCGCACTCGAGCATCATGAAGCCCATCTGCGCAACGGTGGAGAAGGCGAGGCAGCGTTTCACGCTCGCTTGCGTCAGCATCACCGTGGATGCGAAGAGAGCGGTAAAGGCGCCGGCAGCGCAGAGGATCAGCATAGCCGGCTTGGAATAAGAGATCAGCGGACTCAGGCGGAGCACAAGGATCCCGCCTGCGTTGATGACGCCCGCATGCATCAGCGCGGAGACCGGCGTGGGGGTTTCCATCGTATCCGGCAGCCAGCTATGGAAGGGGAACTGAGCGGACTTCAGGAGCGCCGCGAAGACCAGGAGTCCCGCAACCCAACTCAGGTTGACCGAGGGGTTCTCCTGCAGCCGGGCCGCGGCCGCGAACATCTCCGAGAAGTTCCAGGTCTTGAACTCGAGCCAGGTCAGGATCAGTGACGCGATCAACGCCGCGTCGCCCAGGCGGCTGATGAGAAACTTCTTGCGCGCGGCGAGCAGGGCGCCGGGACGGTCCTTGTAGAACTGCAGCAACTGGTGCAGGCTCAGGCTCGTCCCGCACCAGGCGAGTACGAATACGAGGAGATTCTGCGACAGGACCAGAGTGAAGACGCAGGATCCGGTGAGGCAGAGCCAGAGGGTGAAGCGCGACTGTCCGGGATCCCCGGCCATGTAGCGCTTGGCATAGCGGCAGACGACCGCAAAGAGGGAGGTGCTCAGCAGCAGCAGGATGCTGGTCAGGCGATCAAGCAAGGGCGTCACGGCGACGGCCGACAGCAGGCAGAACAGGGCAAAGAACTGCCCCCAATCGGCTGCCGCCCTTCGCCGGAATGATTCGGATGCAACGCTCATGTTCTTTTGAAGAATAGCTAAGAGACATAGATTCTTTCCAATAGATGTTTTATATCGAATCGTTCTGTATGGTATAAGTATTGGCGTGTTCCTGAACTACCATCATCTGCGGTACTTCTGGGCGATCGCTCACGAAGGGAGCCTGACGCAGGCGGCGGCGAAATTGAACGTTGCGCAATCGGCGCTGAGCATTCAACTGCGGCAGTTGGAAGAGGCGTTGGGACACCCGCTCTTTGTCCGCAAGAACCGCAAGCTGACGCTGACCGAAGCAGGCAGGATGACGCTACGCTATGCGGACTCGATTTTTCGCACTGGCGAAGAGTTGCTGGACACACTACAGCATCGTTCCAAAAAGACACGCCAGGTCCTTCGGATCGGCGCGGTGGCGACGCTGTCGCGCAATTTTCAATGGGAGTTCGTAAAGCCGCTGCGAAACAGGCGGGATGTCGAACTCGTCCTGCGGTCGGGCAGCGTACGCGACCTGATCGTGCAGTTGCGCAATCACGAAGTGGACATCGTTCTCTCGAACCAGGCATTGCGGCGCGACGCCGAAACCGGGCATTACAGCCATCTGCTGGCCGAGCAGGAAATCAGTCTTGTCGCGCGTCCGGCAAAGGGGCAGAAGCCGTTTCAGTTTCCGGAGGATTTCCGAACGACACCGGTGATCCTGCCGAGTCTCGAAAGCGGCATCCGCGCGAGTTTCGACCTGATCATGGACCAGGCAGGCGTCCGCCCTCTCATTGCAGCGGAAGTCGACGACATGGCGATGCTACGCGTGCTCGCACTGCGAATCAAGGCTCCGGCTCTGGTTCCGAAGGTAGTGGTGCAGGACGAACTACGGGCCGGACTCCTGGTGGAGCGTTACCGGTTGGCGGCGATCAAAGAGCGGTTCTACGCGATCACCCCAAGCCGGACCTTCCCCAATCCGCTCGTGCAGGAATTGATCACACACGCAACCCAAAAGGGCGAAATGCCCCCACGCGCCTGAACGGAAACCCTGCCCCGCTCAGCGCGGATAGCTCCCGTTGTTGACGTCGAGCGTCGTACCGTTGACGTACTCGGGGCAGTCGCTTCCCAACCAGTAGATCGCGGAGGCGACCTCATCGGGTTCACAGACACGTCCCGAGTAGACGGCGCGCATCACCTCATCGCGACGGGACTGGGGCAGTTGGTCGTACATGCGGGTCTTCGTGGGTCCCGGGGCGACGGCGTTGACCAGGATGCCGTGAGGTCCCAGGGCGCGGGCCCAGGATTTCGTGAGGTTCAGGATGCCGGCTTTGGTCACGCCGTACCAGAGGTCCGGGTGGCCTGTAAAGGCGGATACGGAACTGACATTGACGATCCGGCCGGTGCGGCGGGCTTTCATGCGGGGCGCCGCGGCGGCAATCAGGGCGGACGGAGCTTGGAGGTTGACGGCGAGGATCTCCTCGCGATGGCAGTCCGGGATGGCGTCCACGGGATCGCAGTAGAGCACGGCGGCGTTGTTGATGAGAGCGTCAAGATCGCCGAGTGACTCGATCAGGGAGGGGACATCTGCGCTGCGCCGAAGGTCAAAGTCCAGGCGTTCGCCCACGACTTCGCCTCCGAACTGCTTGTCGAGCGAGACTACCTCCCATCCCGCCGAAGCGAAGGTCCGAGCAGTAGCCAGGCCGATCCCCCTACCCGCCCCGGTAATGAGCACCCGCAGTTTTCGCATGCGATCCAGAGTACCGCGCACCTGGAAGGTTGACAGCAATTCGGCGCTGGATGGGCTACAAAGGTCATAGTGTGACTGGAATGGCCGGATGATCTCAGCTTGTGTGCGGGTGGATTTCTGTCGATGAGTAGAGTTATGCGTTCCGGGTGCGCTTCAGTCTTGTGCTTATTTCTAGGGGCGCTGCTCGGAAGTTGTGGAAACAGCAGCACTTCATCATTTTGGCGTCCGAGAACCAAGGTTCGGATCGGGACGAACAATAGTCCTCCATTTAACTACATTGACGCCAAGGGGCAACCGTCAGGCTTCGGCGTTGAAGTCTTGAGCCGGGCAGCGGAGCGGGCCAACATCGAGTTGGTTTGGGTCAACGCAGCCCAGGGACCCGAACAAAGTTTTGCGGACGGACTGGTAGATTTGTGGCCGGTCGTGACCTATTTCGAAGAACGCAAGTCGGCCATGCACCTGACGGAACCCTGGTGGCGCCTGGCGACCGTGCTCTACTTCCGTGAAGGCGCATCGCTGAAATCCGAGGCGGATCTGGACGGAAAGCGGATCATCGTGACCAGTCCATCCAGGAGGTTCCTGCCAAGGCTGCAGTTAACGTCGAGAACGAGATTGGAAACGACTCGGGACCCCGCGGAGGGTTTGCGTCAGGTTTGCACGGGAGAATCGGACGCAGCCCTGGTCGATCTGCAGGTCGCCGAGGGAACGTTTCTGAACCGGCCTGAGGCATGCGCCGGGGTGCGGTTTGGATCCCTGTACCTGGAAAAGGCGGCGCGGGAGTTTTCGATTGGTGCCAGGCGAGGGTTCGAAGAAGAGGCGGAGCGACTCCGCGATGCAATCGACGAAGTCGCCGCCGATGGGGAGATGATAAGGCTGGCGGCCAAGTGGCGGTTCGTGGATCAGACGGACCCCGCGCTCTTTGCCTGGCTGGAATCGGCGCGGCAACGGAGCCATAGACTGAACATGTTCCTTCTGTTGCTGAGCGCGGGTCTCGGGCTGACGTCGATCGCGTTATATGTTGTCCAAACTGCCAGGAAGAAAGCGGAAGTGAGCGCGCAAACCAGAGCTCGATTCCTGGCGAACATGAGCCACGAAATCCGCACGCCGATGAACGGCATTCTCGGCATGACCGATCTGGTGCTATCGAGCGAACTCAATAGCCAGCAGAGGGAGTACCTGACATTCGTGCGCGATGCCGGGCAGCAACTCCTCCACATTTTGAACGACATTCTTGAGTTAAGCCGCGTCGAAAGCGGCCGGTTGACGATTGAATCGATCCCCTGCGACATCCGGAACATCGCCCAGAATGCGCTGCTCGGAGTGACGCTCGAGGCGGAAGAAAAGGGCCTGCAAGTGATCCAGGAAGTGGACCCGCTGGCGCCGCAGTGGATCACTGGCGATCCGACCCGCATCCAGCAAATCCTCAATAACCTGCTTTCCAACGCGGTGAAATTCACGGCGACCGGATCGATCCGGTTGCGCGTTTCGGTGGAATCGAAGCAAGGTGAAGACCGCATCTGCTTTGCAGTGACCGACACCGGTATCGGTATTGAACCTTCCGCACAGGAGCGAATCTTCGATGCCTTTACTCAGGCGGATTCTTCGACGACGCGCCGGTTCGGCGGGACTGGGCTCGGTCTGGCGATCTCATCCCATTTGACCCGCATGATGGGCGGACTCCTCGAGGTGGATAGCCAGCCCGGAATGGGAAGCACCTTCCGGTTTTGCCTGCCACTCCATCGTGCGGATCCGCCTCCAGTCTCCGAGCGGCCTCCCGCGCCGACGCCGGGTGCGGTACGACCGATGCGGATTCTGGTCGCTGAAGACAACCGCGTCAACCGGATCCTGGCCGAGCGCGTCCTGACGGCGGCCGGTCACGAGGTTCGCACGGTCGAAGACGGCGAGATGGCGGTTGCGGAGTTTCTGTCGCGGAAGAACGGCGACCGGTATGACCTGATCTTGATGGACGTCCACATGCCGGTGATGGATGGATTCGAGGCGGTGGCGAAGATTCGCCAGTCGGGCCCGGCTGGTCGGGAGATTCCGATCATAGCCCTCACGGCTCTGGCTGTCAAAGGAGATGCGGAGCGCTGCGCCCGGGCAGGCATGAACGCATACATCAGCAAACCGTTTCGGCGAGAAGACCTGATTGCGGCGCTGGCTAAGTTCGAACGAGACCGGCCGGCGGAGCCAGCCTCCGCAAAGGCAACCGATTAGCCGCTAATCGCGATTTTGTTCCATGAACGCGCGCAGGCGGTGCGAGCGGCTGGGATGCCGCAGTTTGCGTAGCGCCTTCGCCTCGATCTGCCGGATGCGTTCGCGCGTCACCGCAAAATGTTGCCCGACCTCTTCGAGCGTATGCTCGCTTCCGTCCTGCAGGCCGAAACGCATCTTCACGATCTTCTCTTCACGCGGGCTGAGGGTTTTCAGCACTTCGGCGGTCTGCTCGCGCAGATTGAGATTGATCACGGATTCCGAAGGCGACAACATGCGCTTGTCAACCAGGAAATCGCCAAGATGCGACTCGTCCTCTTCACCGACAGGCGTTTCGAGTGAGATCGGCTCCTGGGCGATGCGCAACACCTTGCGGACCTTGCCGAGCGGCATACCCATGCGGGCTGAGAGTTCTTCGTTCGAGGGCTCGCGGCCCAGTTCCTGCTGCAGTTGCCGCTGCGTGCGAATCAGCTTGTTGATCGTCTCGATCATGTGCACCGGGATGCGGATGGTGCGGGCCTGATCGGCGATCGCGCGCGTGATGGCCTGACGAACCCACCAGGTCGCGTAAGTCGAAAACTTGTAGCCGCGCTGGTAGTCGAACTTTTCAACGGCCTTCATCAGGCCGATATTGCCTTCCTGGATCAGGTCGAGGAAAGCCAGGCCGCGGTTGGTGTAGCGCTTGGCGATCGAAACCACGAGACGCAGGTTGGCCTCGATCAACTGCTTCTTCGCGGCGTCGGCCTCGGCCTTACCACGCTCGACAATCTGGAGCGTTCGCCGCAGGTCGGTCGACGTGGCGCCTGTGTCCTCTTCGAGATCCTGAATCTGTTGCTGAACTGCCTTCAGGTCCTTGCGAAGGTCCTTAACCTGCTGCGCGTTGGCCGCTTGGGATCCAGCAGCAGAAGAGGCCTCCTCAATCCGCCGCTGGATGCTCGCGACGTTCTCTTCGAGCGGCTTCAGTTCTTTGACCTTGGCGCGCAGGCGGTCGATAAAAGTCCGGCGCACATGCAGCTCGAACTGAATTCCGCGAATGATGATTGAGATCCGGATCAGGATCCGGGCCAGAGCCCAGCGATGCTTGCGGTGCTCCTTCGGCTTGAGACTGCGGGAAACGGAACCCAGTTTGTTGCGGATGCTCTGCGCTTTGCGGTACTGCTTGTCGATCTCGTCGATCGTTTCGAGCAATTGCCGGGCCTGCTGCGAATAGTCGTCACTCTCATCGTCCAGGTCAGCGCCATTGATCGATGCCGCGGCATCGTCTTCGGAATCAGCGTCCTGGTCGTTGGGCAGCGAGAGGAAATCGGCGACGCGCTCGGGCCGGGCAAGCAACTCCTCGCGCAGGGAGATGATTTCGCGGATCACCAGCGGCGACCGGGAGAGCGCGCGGGCTACGCTGCTTTCGCCCCGCTCAATGCGGCGGGCGAGTTCGATTTCGCCATCGCGGGTGAGCAGCGGAACCGTCCCCATCTCGCGGAGATACATCCGGACGGGATCGTTGGTCTTGTCGGCCGCGTCTTCGAGGGTTTCGAGGTCTTCTTCTTTTTTCTCGTAATCCAGGCGAGGGCTGTCATCGAGGATCTCGATGCCGGACGAGTCGATCTCACCGAGGAGTTCTTCACGCCAGTTGGCTGAGCCGCCAAAGTCGCCAAGGTCGGTTACATCGTCCTCGAGCAGATAGCTTTTTTCCTTGCCATCCATTACAAAACCCCTGCCTGCGAAGCGTACTGCAAGAGCGCCGGAATTCACCACCCGTTGGTTCGGCGCAGCCCCTGCAGGCAACTTTCAGTGTACAACGCCCCTTCAGTGTACAACGGCGGCCGGAACTGCGATTTGCAGGCCTTCCACAACCGCTTCGTCTACTTCAACCGCCGCTGCGGCAACTGCTGCATCAACTCCAGCGCTCGCGCGAAATCTCCGGCGCGCTCCGCCGCGCGAATCTGACCTTTGAGTTCGTTTTCCGAGCCGGCGTTCCTGGCCGCTTCCATCTGCTCGAGGCAGGCGAGCGCACGATCGAGATGCGTGGCGCCCTTTTCTCCCTCCTCCAACTCATCGGCGGTTACGAGTTCGTGCAATAGAGCACGGGACGGATTGTCGAGGCGCGCCTCGAGCCCGGCAAACTCGATCTCCGCGCCGGATTCCGCCATCCGCCGCAGCATCTCGAAAACCGCCTTCGACCGGAACGTGGCCACGTCGGCATCGGCGAGACGCGGCAACACCGTCTGGCGCGCTTCATCGCTTTGCAGCAGAGCCTGTAACAGAATCTTTTCGCGGGCCGGCAGCTTGGATTGCTGCGCGGAATGGGGGATCGCGCTCTTGCGCTCCTGCGCGGCGCGCCTGAAGCCGGTGCGGACACGCTCTTCCGGAGAGAGTCCAAGCAGATCCGCGAGTTCGTCGGCGATGGCCAGGCGTTCGGCGGAATCCGGGATGTCCTGCAGCGCGGGCAGCAGGCTTTTCACGGCTTCGACACGGCCTTCAGCAGAGTTGCCGAACTTGCGGCGGGCCTGATCGGCGAGCCAGGGGAAGTAGCCGATCGCTTTGGCGACCTTTTCCTGGTAAGCACCCGCTCCATACTTTTTCACGTACTCGTCAGGATCGAGGCCGTCTTCGAGATCGACGATGCGGACCTTCAGATGTTCGGCGAGCAGCATCGGGATGCGCTCGGTGGTGGCGCGAACGCCTGCCGTGTCCGGGTCAAAGTTCAGGATTACCGTGTCGCAATGCCGCTTGATGGCGCGCACCTGCGTGTTCACCAGCGCGGTTCCGCAACTGGCGACAACCTCGTGGACACCCGCCGAATGCACGCCGATCACATCCATGTAGCCTTCAACGAGCACGGCGCGGCCATGACGGCGGATCGCGTCCTTGGCGCGGTGCATGTTGTACAGCACGTGACTCTTGTTGTAGAGGAGGGAGTCGCGCGAGTTGAGGTACTTGGGCTGATCCTCGTCGTTGAGGGCGCGGCCGCCGAAACCGATGACCTTGCCGGTCTCATTGTGGATCGGGAACATCAGGCGACCGCGAAAGGCGTCGTAGAAGCCGTTGCCGCCTTCCCGTTCGCGCACCAGCGAGGACTCGCGCAATTGTTCCTGCGTGAAGCCCTCCTGCTGCAGACGCCGGAGGAGCGCCTGTCCTGAGGGATCCGAATAACCAAGCTGGAAGGTGTGGACGGTTTCGGGTGTGAGTCCGCGGCGGCCGAGGTATTGCCGGGCATGCGCTCCGGCGGGCGACCGGAGTTGCTGCACGAACATCTCGAGCGCGATTTCGTGCATCTGGTACAGCGCGGCGCGCAGGCGGGTTTCTGCGTCCGCAGCGTCGCTGCGTTTCGGCAACGGGATGCCGTGCTGCTCGGCCAGGAGCTTGAGCGCTTCCCAGAACGTTAGGCGCTCGATCTCCTGAACGAACTTGATGACATCGCCAGCCGCCCCGCACCCGAAACACTTGTAGATATTGAGGGCGCTGTTGACGGAGAAGGACGGGGTCTTTTCCTGGTGGAACGGGCAGAGTCCGGTCCAGCGGCTCGATGCTGCTTTCTTCAGACGGACATAGCGGCCGATGACGCCGACGATGTCGACGGAGTCTTTGACCTGCCGGGCGAAGTCCATGGCGCCTTCATTGTAGCGGGCGCCTGCCGGACTGGCCGGTTAATCGAAATCGAGCGGGCGCTTGGGCGGCTGATCGGCGGGACTTTCCTTGGCCTGTTTGAGCAGTTCGTCGAACTTGCGGTCGAGGACATTCATCTTGTTCTTCTCGGCTTCGACGGACTTAAGGAAGGCGTCTTCACGGCGCTGCTTTTCGCCGCGGAAGCGATCCATGGCCATTTCGATGTCAGACATCTCGCGGGGCGTCTCGGGTTCCTGGTAGGTGAGAACCGCCTGGACCTCGGGATCGATCTGCAGTTCGGCGTTACAACAGGGGCATTTGACGTAAAAAGCCATTCGATCAACATCATACTCAATTCCGCGGCTCCGATATGGAAATTCGAGAGGAGGTGCGCCATCCACGTTTTGGGATCGACTGAGTTGCGGACCTATGGGCAGGGAGCGAAGCTCGCAATCCGGAACCTGCCTCCTTTTTCGCCGATTGCCGTCAAGGTCATGCTGCTGTTACGGCAGCCGGAGGTGAGCTATCGCGAAGTAGCCGACGTTCTGATGCTCGACGCGGGCTTTGCAGCCGAAGTGTTGCGACTGGCGAACTCGGCAGCAGCGGGATGCCGGTTTCCGACTGCGTCCATCCTGCAGGCTCTGACCGTACTCGGCATTCCACGGGTGTCCGCGCTAACGGCCGCCCTGGCGTTGAGTAAATTTCTGAAGCCCGTATCCAAGCTTCCCGCGCTGCGAGCCTGCTGGCGGCACAATCTGGCCTGCGCCATCGCTTCCTCCCGCCTCGCGGACCGGTACAATCTGGATCCCGATTTCGCCTACACGTTCGGGTTGTTGCACGACATCGGCAGGATGGGGATGCTGGTGGCGTTTCCGCGAGATTATCCACTGGTGGTGCAGCGGGCGGCCGAGACGCAGCGTTGCCTGACTGAACTGGAGTTCGCCGCGTTCGGGTTCGATCACCGGGAAGTCGGCGGATGGCTGGCCGAGCAATGGCGGTTGCCGACGGAAGTGGCCGAGGTGAGCCTGCACCACGGTCCGGGTGGGAGTCCCGCGTCTCCTCTCACCAAACTGGTCAATGAAGCCTGCATACTCGCAAACCGGATCGGGTTCACGCTCTGCGCCAGCGTTGGTGGGCCGTACTGTCCGCTGCCCAAACCACCCATGCCCGAGAGCGAGTTCGAGCTATCGATTGCGGAGCAGGTCAACCTTTGCGAACAGGAGTTCGGCTTGTAGCTATTCGAGAAACATCTTCCGTACGTCGAACCAGTCATTCACCCGGCGGAACCGCGTTTCGTGGATATTGTGCGGCGCCGTAAAAAGGATCCCCTCGCCCTGCAGCCGTTCGAAGTGGCGAGCATTGTCGTCGATCAGATAGTCGACCGCGAGTACGCACTTGTCCCCGCAGAACACGATATGGCTCGACGGGATAAACGGGAAGTGTCGCGCCAGCCAGCGGAACTTCGCGTTGAACGAACTGGGAACCTCCATCGCCGCCGTGGTGATGAACACCTCGTACTTCGACTGCAACTGCTCGATCACTTCCACGGATCCTTCAAAAACGGGCAGGTCCGCGAAGATTTCGCCGTCGGCAAAATACTCGATCACCTTGCCGCGATGCTCCGTGGGGATGGTCTCCCAGAAACGCCGCCCGGTGAGGTCCGCCTTCGAAACCTCCGTGTCGAAATCCCGGTTGTAGCGGATGAGGAGTTCGCCCAGCGTGTCGGCGATCACCTCATCCATGTCAATGCCGATCCACTTCTTACTTTTTGCCTTCATTCCAATAGATCTTGATGTTCGATGACGCGCGGCCGGCTGCGACGATGTCGGGTCTGCCGTCGCCGTTGAGGTCCGCGACCGCGAGGTCCTCGGCGGCCATGGCGCCGGTTTCAATGGGATGCTTCTGCCAGCGCTTGCCGGCAGCGTCCCAGGTATAGAGCGCGAGGCCGTACTGCTTGTCGCGCCAGCCCGCCACGAGATCGTCGGAACCGTCGCCGTCGAAGTCGCCCCAGCCAATCGCGTGTCCGCCGGTGAGCGTGGTGTCGGCGACTTCGCGAGTCCACTCACCTTTACCATTGCGGGGTTCGCGGAAGATGACGATGGAGTTGCCGTGCCAGGGTTCGACCGTGGCGATCACGCGTGTCTTCTTGTCGGCGTGACCGAGCTTGATTTCACCAGGGGATCCGGAAGCGATCTTCTCACGGCTCCACTTGCCGGTCTTCGCATTGCGGCGCAACACGTGAACGCCTTCGCGGCTCGCGGTGAGGATCTCGTCGCCTTTATTGCGTTTGTCGAAATCCGTGACGATCAGGTTGTGCGCGATGTGCAGCGTGTCGTCCGCGACCTCCGACTTCCAGGGCTCGAGCGGGTTTGCGCCGGGACGGAAAACCAGCACGCGCACACCGGCGCCCTGCCAGGAATTCGCGTCGTTGTTGTCGGTGCGCGCGTTGCCGCGGCCGTGCAGCGGCAGCACGACGAGTTCCTTGCGGCCGTCGCCGTCGACATCGCCCCAGCGCATGCGGTGCAGCGTGGGCTCTTCGGTCAGCGGGTGGACCTTGTATCCGTCGCGGGATCCCGCCCATTGCAGACTGCCCGCAGCGTTCGTATTGGTGGCCTGCCAGTCGGCGCCGATCGCGATATCCGGCTTGCCGTCGCCGTCAATGTCATGGATGGCGAAACAGACGTTGTCCTTCTTGGTGGATCCGGCGTCGAGCAGGATGTGCTTGGTCCACGAAGGGTTCTCGAACCAGACGGCCTGCGCCTGATTGATCGCGACGATGTCCGGCTTGCCGTCGCCATTCATGTCGTGCGTCGTGACGGCGTATCCGATACCGAACTTCTGTTGGATTTCTTCGGGGCGAAACTTCACTTCGGCGGCCGGAGCCAACATCGAAGCGGCGGCAGCAGCAAGGCAGAGCAAGGATTTCATCAGGCAGCTACTTTCCCGTCCAGCAGGGCGGACGTTTCCCGAGAAACGCGCCGATGCCTTCCTGCGCATCGTGCGCCATCGCATTCATCGACATCACCTCGCGGGCGTAAGCGTAGGCTTTCGGCTGGTCGAGGTCGATCTGCGAATAGAAAGCCTGCTTGCCGAGTCCCAGCACGAGTTCGCTGGCGCCGGCGATTTCGAGCGCGAGCTTCCGGGTTTCGGATTCCAGCATATCCGAAGAGACGACCCGGTTGACGAGTCCCCAATCGGCGGCGGTCGTGGCGTCGATCATGCGGCCGGTGAGAAGCATCTCCATGGCGCGTTTGCGGCCGACCGCGCGGGTGAGCGCAACCATCGGCGTGGTGCAGAACAGTCCGATCCGGACGCCCGGGGTCGCGAAGGACGCGGCGTCGCTTGCGATGGCGAGGTCGCAGGTGCAGACGAGCTGGCATCCGGCTGCGGTGGCAACCCCGTGGACCTGCGCGATCACCGGCTGCGGAATCGACTGAATGCGGGTCATCAACTGCGTGCAGACGTCGAAGATCTCCCGATATTCATTGATGTTCCGGCCGGTCATTTGCGAGAGATCGTGACCGGAGCAGAACACTTTGCCGGCGCCGCGAAGGATGACGGCGCGCGTGGAGCGCGGGTCCGCGGCGATACGGTCCAGCGCGGCGATGAGGTCGCGCATCAACTCGAGGGATAACGCATTGCGGCGTTCCGGACGGTTGAGCGTCAGCGTGGCGACGCCGTCGGCGAGGTCGAGCAGGATGGAGGACATGGCGGAAGCTTAACCATGCTTTACCACCTTTTTACAGTGACTTGCAGGCGGTCGCGGTTACTCTCAGGGAAGAGGCAAGTCTAAAAGAACATGAGACGCACCGGTTCGATTCTCTTACTCTTCTGCGGCCTGGCCGCGCTGGCTCAGGAACAACAGCACGATGGTCCTCGCCGGGGATTCGGCCGCGAAGGTGGCGGCAGGGGACCGATGATGATGTCGCCCTCGATGCGCATTCTGGATGCAGATGGCGACGGCGTGATTTCGGCGGCGGAGATCCAGCAGGCGGCGGTGCGGTTCGCCAAACTGGACGCGGACGGAGACGGCAAATTGACCGAGGCGGAGATCCGGCCCGCGTTTGGAGGCCCCCGGCGGGAAGGCGGTGGACCTGGCGGCCCTGGCGCC
>CAZVKC010000029.1:82451-91816 GCA_964627455.1 uncultured Solibacteraceae bacterium
GGCGCCTCGCCGGAAGAGACTGTCGCGATGATGCTGCAGTTCGACAAGAACGGCGACGGCATGCTGCAGAAAAGCGAGGTCCCCGAGCGGATGCAGGGGATTTTCGCGCGCGGCGACGCAAATCAGGATGGCGTACTGACGCGGGACGAATTGTTGCAGGCGGCGCAGAAGCAGTCGCAACAGGCGTCGGCTTCGCGTGGCGGTGGAGGCGAGCACCGAGGTGGCTTCGACGGCGAGCGGCGTGGACCCGGCGGCGGCGGCATGATGCGGTTCGATCCGGTGATGCGCGCACTCGACACTGACGAAGACGGCGCGATCTCCGCAGCCGAATGGAGCAAGGCGCCGCAGGTGCTGGCAAAGTTCGACAAGAACGGCGACGGGCAGTTGACGCCCGACGAGCTGCGTCCCAATTTCCCCGGCAGGGAGCGTCGCGACCAATAATGAAGCTCGCAATTCTGCTGTGCAGCAGCCTCGCGCTAACGATAGGTCCGGATGCGGGACGGCTGCAAAAGGGTCCGTTTGTCTTCCATCACGAGAATGTGATGGGTACTTCGCTGGAACTTCGCCTGGACGCGGCAACGCGCGCGGATGCGGAGCGTGCCGAAGCCGCAGCGCTGGCGGAAATCGACCGGATGTCCTCAATCTTGAGCACCTATGACCCGCAGTCGGAAGCCAGTCGCTGGCTGCAGACCCGCGGCGTCGCCATTCCGGTATCACCGGAACTGTTCGAGGTGTTGTCGTTGTTCGATACCTGGCGCGCGCGGACCGGCGACGCCTTGGATCCAGCGTCCGAAGCAATCTCACGCGTGTGGCGCAATGCGGCGGCGCAGCAGCGCAAGCCGAGTGATGCGGAGTTGCGTGCGGCCGTTCAGGAGGTCCGCGAATCACAACACTGGACCCTCGATCCAGCCCATCGCACAGCAACTCATCTGTCAGCGGCTCCAGTACGCTTCAACACATTCGTCAAAAGCTATGTCGTGGAACATGCGGCAGAGGCGGCGATGAGCGTCGATGGAGTAACGTCCGCGATGTTGAATGCGGGCGGCGACATTGTCACTCGCGGACTCGGGGCAACCACCATCGACATCGCGGATCCGCTGCAACCATCGGGCGTGGCGGCACAGATTGTCGCGCCGGGCGGCATGACTGTCGCGACCAGCGGTGGCTATCAACGCGGATTCGACATCGGCGGCGTGCACTACTCGCACATCGTGGATCCCCGCACGGGCCTGCCCTCGGGCAACGACATTCTCAGCGCGACGGTCGTGGCGCCGAGCGCTGCCGACGCGGGCGCCATCGCGACATCGATGACGATTCTCACCCCGGAAGAGAGCCGGCAACTGGTAGCCGCGTATGTTCCGGCAGCGGAATATCTACTGATCGCGAAAGACGGCGCGCGCATCGCGAGCAAAGGCTGGTACGCGCTACAGGCCAAGGGGGGCACCGGCGCCGCAGCAGCTTCGCACAAAGTCACCATCAACTTTGAACTGGCGCGCATCGAAGGCGGCCGCTACCGGCGTCCCTATGTTGCGGTGTGGATCGAAGACGGCGACAAGTTCCCGGTTCGCACGGTTGCGCTCTGGTACGAGAAGCCGCGCTGGCTGCCGGACCTCCGCGCGTGGAACCGCGGCGACCGCATGCGCGCGCTGGCGGAAGGCACGGAGATCACGAACACGGTGGCGAGCGCGACCCGCTCTCCAGGCAAATACACGCTCGAGTGGGACGGCAAGGACAATCAGGGCAAGGCTCTCAAGCCCGGTAAATATGCCGTATGTATCGAAGTGGCGCGCGAGCATGGCACCTATCAACTGATCCGGCAGGAAATCGACTTCGGCGGCGCCGCGGCCGCGAAGCAGTATCCGTTGCAGGCAAATCCCGAAGTGGCGGCGGCGTCCCTTGAATATCGTTAAAGACACCCTGGACGATGCTCCGGTTGCCGCGGCGGGTAAGTCGGCAACTGCGCCGCAGGTCCACCATCGCCATTCGCCGTGGCGGCGGCGGACGGCAATGGCTTCGCGGTGGCTGCACATCTACCTGTCGATGGGCAGCTTCGCGATCCTGTTCTTTTTCGCCGTGACGGGCGTCACGCTGAACCACACCGACTGGTTCGACGGCAAGCAGTCGGTACGGCAGTTGAAAGGCGAACTCAAACCCGAGTGGGTGCGTCCGGAGGTCCGCAAATTCGAGATCGCGGAACATCTGCGCAACACACACGGGCTGCGCAACAGCATCACCGATTTCCGCGTCGATGACGCGCAGGCTTCGGTATCCTTCAAGGGCCCGGGATACTCAGCCGACGCGTTCATCGACCGCGCCAGCGGACGCTACGAGATCACCGAGACCCGTATGGGATTCGTGGCGGTGCTCAACGACCTGCACAAGGGACGCGACACCGGCAAGGTATGGTCCAAGGTCATCGACATCTCGGCAATCCTCATGATTCTGGTGTCGCTGTCCGGCATGGTGCTGATCTTCTTCCTGCACAAACGTCTCGTGTCGGGATTGATGATCGCGCTCGTGGGACTCCTGATCAGTTGCGCGCTCTATCGATTCTGGGTGCCGTAGCCGGCAGCATACGCCGTAGGCGGCACTCTATTCCTGCGGCAGCGCGAAACTGTACAGAACCCCTGCGGCGGAAACGGCAACATACTGCTTGCCGTCGACCGAATAACTCATCGGCGATGAAGCGATGGGTCCGCCGGCCTGGAACTTCCAGAGGAACTTGCCGGTCGCCGAATCGAGTGCGATGAGATTGCCTTCGGGAGTGGCGGCGAAGAGAACTTTGCCCGCCGTGGCGAGCACGCCCGAAGACAGGGAACCCTGCGCAATCGGATAGTCCCACTTGACCGCGCCGGTATCCGTATCGATCGCGCGAATGCCGGCAGTCGGGGTTTCCTGCAGCGGACCTCCGCGGCCTCCCCAATACTGCTTGCCGGATTCGAAATCCGAAGTCTGCCGGATGTACTTGTTGCCCATCTCGAGGTAGCTCAGATAAAGCAGTCCCGTCGATGCATCGTACGACGGCGACTGCCAGTTGGTGCCGCCGCCGAGGCTCGGATACACATCGGAACCCTGGGGAGTCGAATCCGAACCGGGCACGATCTTCGGCCGGCCGTTCTCGTCGAAACCCGCGTTCCACGTCTGCTTCACGAACGCCTTCGCCAAAAGCAGCTTTCCATTCGTGCGATCCATCACGTAGAAGAAGCCGTTGCGATTCGCCTGCATGATGAGCTTGCGCGGCTGGCCCTGAAAGACCTTGTCAACAAGTACAAGGTCCTCGTTGGCGTCCCAGTCGTGGCTGTCATTGGGCGTGAACTGGTAATGCCACTTGCGCTTGCCCGTTGCCGGATCGAGCGCCACGACGGAGCAGGTAAACAGGTTGTCACCCTTGCGGACCTCACCGTCCATATCAGGTCCGGGATTGCCGACGCCCCAGTAGATCGTATCGGTGTCGGGATCGTAGCTGCCGGTGAGCCACGTCGGCCCGCCGCCACGCTTCCAGCTATCGCCCTTCCACGTATCATTGCCGAACTCGCCGGGACCGGGGATCGTGTGGAACCTCCACAAGCGCTTGCCGGTCGCGGCGTCGTAGGCGTCAATGAATCCGCGGATCCCGTACTCACCACCCGCCACGCCGACAATCACTTTGTCTTTCACAATCAGCGGAGCCGCGGTGATGCTGTAGCCTTCCATCGTGTCGGCCACCTGCGTTTCCCAGATCTGGCGGCCCGTCCGCGCATCGAGAGCGATCAGCCCAGCGTCGAGGGTCCCGGTGAAGAGACGGTTGCCGAGCATTGCAACGCCGCGGTTGTAGCGATTGCTTTCGTACGGATTGACGACCTTCTGCTTGCGCTGGGACTTCCAGATTTGCAGGCCGGTCTTTGCGTCGATCGCATAAATGTCGCCGGGCATGCCGGCCGTGTACATCACGCCGTCCACAACGAGCGGCGTGGACTCCACCAGTGAGTCCCCGGGCATCTGCACGGCCCACTTCGCCTGCAGCTTGGCCACGTTCGCGGGCGTGATCTGGGACAGCGGCGAAAAGTGGGTCCCCTGGTAGTTGCCCCAGTACGTGAGCCAGTTGTGAGGTTCCTTCGCGGCGTCGCGGATGCGCGCTGAGGTGAGTCCTGTGGCGGGGTTGAAATCGGATGAGCGCGCGGAAGCCGCGAGGTCGCGTCCGTTGAGCGTTTTGAGATACGCGACGAGGTTCGTGATTTCGGTCTCCGATAAACGCTTGGCGTAATCGGCGGGCATCAGCGACGCAGGCTCAAAGCTCTTACTGACGATGTTGGATTTATCGAGTAAATGGAGTTTACCGTTGGGATCCATCAGATGCAGCGTGTACGTATCCTCGGCGCGGCGCAGGCCACGCAGAGTGCGGCCGTCCTTCATCTTCAGCACGACAACGCTGGGTCCACGGCGATCGCGCCGGCGGACGCGCACATTCGGGTTCGGCGCGGGATTCGGATCCACGATCTTGCTGCGGAGGTTCTCGGCGCTGTTCGCGCCGGCGGCGGAAAGATCCGGACCGATGATGCCTCCGCGGCCGTTGACTTCATGGCAGCGATAGCAGGCGGTCTTCGCGCTAAAGAAAAGCTTTTCGCCGTCTGCTGGATTGCCGGCGGTGGCGGTTGTGGCAGGCGAGGCGGCAGTCGCAGACAGGCTACGAATATAGCTGACCAGTTGCCAGGCCTGATCCACCGTGAGGCGCGAAAATGGAGGCATTTGCGTACCCGCGACACCTCCGCGAATATTCAGGAAAATCTCTCCGTCACGGCCCCCGTGCTTGAAGACGCCGCTGGCGAGTGAGGGTCCACGCTCGCTGCCCGCGCCGTCGCCGCCGTGGCACGCCTGACAGGCCTGGGCATACAGACGCTTGCCCGCGGCAATGGCGTTTGCATCGCCGGCAAAAGGATTTCGCTCCCGTTCAGGAGTGTGCTGTTCCTGTCCGAATGCGGGTACAAACACAATGAGAGCAAGCGTTGCAAGAGAAGACTTCATGGTTTAGCCGGAGTACTGCGAGACGTTGATACTTAGCAGCTATTATATGTTGGCGTTCTCACGCATCCACTCGCGGCAAGAGAATTCCAGCATTCGGAGCACGTGAACGCTACCCTTGTTGGTGACGCAATGAGTTGGATTGACAATATCTCCCGCAGCAGACAGTTGGTGAAAGGCGCGGGACAAACCGATCTCGCCGTGATCGTATCGGGATCCCCCGCCGACAGCGCCTTCTGGCGGACCGCCACAACAAACGTACAGCGCGACATCCTCCGCGAAGACGGTGGACTCCGCATCGCATCCGTCACCGAGGACCACCCCGCCGGCAACTTCCTCGGGACCCTCCGTGCGTGGGAGGAGGCCAAGAAGCAAACCGCAACCAGCCCGGCGCAGGGCGTCACGCTGATGAGCATGGTGTTCGGACAAGGCAAACGCATGAGCCCGTTCACGCAGGCGCTCGGAGGCCGCAAAGCCGCATTCCCCACACCATTCCGCGGATCCGAACCCGGCTCCTGGCTGCGCACCGGCGACATCGCGATCCTCTACTCGTCACTGTGGCTGCATCAACTCGCGAGCACCGGATTCAACGGCGTGCTCGTGAAATGGGGCGATGAGGCGATCCTCCCCAGCACCGCCTGGGACTCCTCCACATCCGACTTCCGCGACGTCGACATCGTGCGTTTCGTCTGGAAGACCGTGCCCGACGCGACGCTGGCGCGCGAGAAGGAATGGTGGGTCCTCAACGAAGAAACGCGGCTCATCGAACGCCTCATTCCGCGGCAACCATACGACAGCCTCGCACGCGTCCTGGAGCGCTATCAGGGCAACCGCTACTCGACCGCCGTCAACCTCGGCAGCATCGCGATCAGCTACCGTTTTCTGGACCTCGCACGCGAAGTGCTCGGTCCGCTGGCAAGCGAAATCGGACCCGCGGCCGACTGGGATCCATTCGTGAACCTGCTGCTTCTGCTGGCTGACGACGAGGACCCGTACTCGGACCCGCCCACCGCCGCCGGATTGCAGCAGGCCGAAAAGCGCTGCCCCGGACTCACCGCGAAGATGAAAGAGATCCGCGCCAAAACGCAGCAGGCGTTCGGACGTCCGCCCCGCGCAGGCTATCTGGAATTCGGCGACGCCCTGTGGATCGACCTCGGTTTGCACACCACGCTTCGCCGCGGCCTTGAGGCATTGATTGAAGATTCGGACTACGGACGCGCTGTGCGCGCCTTCTTCGGCGTACCCGAAGAGCGCGACGCCAACGGCAACTTCATCGTCGGGAACTGCCACATTGCGCCAGATGCGACCATCCGCAATTCGCTGGTGCTCGATTCGACGATTCGAAGCGGTACCGTGCAGAACGGGATTGTCGTGGGTTCGCGCCACGGCAATCTGCAGATACCGGACGGCGGCGCTTCGCTCTTCAGCGCGGGCCGCGCCTTCACCTTCGCGTCCAAGGCGATCTCGTTCCGGTCGGTCGCCGATGCACTGGAGATCCCCGAAGGCGGACGGCACACCACCGCATTCTTCACCGATCAGCCGTTCTCGCTGGTGACCAACGAGTCCGTCGTCAAGTACGATGCGTCCGAGTACGGCGCGCCGATCCTCGGCAATCCGATCTCATTTGAAGAGGCCGCGCGCATCGCTGCGGAGGTTGATCCGTGGCTGATCGAATCCCGCTGGCGCGAGGCCTGGAGTTCGGCCGAAATCTAGCGCGATTCCGCGAGCCGGGCGTTCGGGACGCGCTCGGCAGCCGGATCGGCGAGTTCCTTCTGCGGATGGTAGCGATCCCACACGGCCTTGATGCCGTACCAGGCGCATCCCAGCGCGACGGCCAACACCGCGTTCGTGACGAGGACACCGACAGCCGTGGTGAGAAACGCCACGGCGTCCACACGGCGCATCTTCGGCAAACGCCGCCACGCGGACCAATCCAACAGACAGAAGCCCATCCATGCGGTCACGCCGGCAAGCGCGGGCATCGGGATGTGGCTCACGATGTCGCCGCCGAGCCAGATCAATAACACGAGGAACACGGCGTGGATCAGGTTCGACATGCGCGTCGTGCCGCCGCAACGAACGTTGGCGACGGAACGAGCCGGAATGCCGACACTCACCGGCGCGCCGAAGATTCCGGCAATGATGTTCGCGATGCCATAGGCGCCGAGTTCCGCGTCCGAATCGGCGGCTTTGCCATGCTTGTGGCGTCCACGGAAGTGCTCAACGACACGAGCGGTCAGCAGTACGTAGACCGCGACCACGAACGCGAGTCCGAAGCCCGACAACAGAATGTCGCGGACCTCCACCGGCGACCAGCTAAAGCCAGCCAGCGGCGGAACCTCGAGAGGCAGGGTCCCAACTTCCTTCTCGTGCATACCGAAGCTTTGTGAGATCGCCAGAGCGACGCCAACCGCGACGAGCGGACCGGGAAACTTCTTCCAGTACATCGCCAGCAACTGGCAGATCGCGATGACGACCACGCCCAACAGCAAAGGCTGCCACCGGGTTCCGTCGAGGCGGCTGAAGGTCGTGAACATCTGCGTCAGCGGATAGCCGCCGGAACGGCCGACCACCGGTCCCAGGCCGAACAGCGTATCCAACTGCAGGATGATCATCATCGCGCCGATACCGCAGGAAAAGCCGGTGACGACCGTCTGCGGAACCTTGGTGATGAAGCGTCCCAGTCGCAGCACGCTGAAGATCATGAGGAAGATCGCGGCAACAATCGAGATCTTGGCGGCGCCGCCGACTCCCTGGCGTTTAACGGCATCGACGATGAACGGAAGTGTGGGGCTCGCGGTGCCGCCAATCATCACCGCGTTGCGGCCGAGCAGCGCAATGACCGGCGCTGTGGCGATGGAAGTGAAGAGTCCGAGTACGGGAGGCAGTCCCATCAGGGACGCCATCGAGAGGCCATAGGGCAGGGCGATCAGGGCGGCCATCAGTCCGCCGAACGTGTCACCTGCCAGTATCTTGGCGTTGTAGTGAAATCGAAACTTTCGCACTGTTCATATACCCGATTGGCGCTCGACAAAGAGCAGTACGACATGGTCTAAAACTGGAAGAGCCGGCGTCGTATTGACGCCGGCTCGAGAGAAAGACACCCGACAGCTACCCCATGATCTTCGTGAAGGCGGCCTTGAACTTCGCCATTTCGTCGGCGGTGCCGATCGAAACGCGAACGTGAGTCGGCCAGCTCTTCCAGACGCGTCCAACGTAGATCTTCTCGTTGCGCATCTTGGCAGCGAACTCATCGCCAGGCATCCGGACGTCGATCATGACCTTGTTGCTTTCGGTCGGGGCAAACTTATAGCCCTTCTTCGAAATGAAGGCCAACGTATCTTCGCGGATGTCGCCGATGATCTTGCGGCGTTCGGGAACCAGGGACTTCACCTTCAACGAAGCATGCGCGCCCACCATGCCGGTGACAGGCAGTGCGCCGGCGGTGTAGGGCTGGATCTTGGCGAGCAGGTCCGGACGGGCGATCGCCGCACCGGCGCGGAGGCCTGCCATGCCATACAGCTTCGAGAAGGTGCGGAGGATGATGACATCCTTGTCCGCAGCCACCCATTCGGCCCCCGAGACTTCCTTCGAGAGGTGAATGTACGCCTCGTCGAGGAGCAGCACGCTGCCGGCCGGCTTGTTCTTGACGAGCCATTCCAGATCGGCGCGGGCGGTCACGGAACCCGTGGGGTTGTTGGGATTGCAAACGTAGATGAGGCCCGGCGTGGGATGCGCGGCGGCCATCGCTTTCACGTCATGCGCACAGTCGGATTTGCGCAGCGGAACGCGGACGACACCTGCGCCGATGAACTTGGCGGCGCGCTCACCGGCTTCGTAGCCGGGATCCGCGATCACGAACGGACGATCCTTGGAGGTGAAGGCCATGACGGCCTGGTGCAACGGAGCACTCGAACCGGCCCAAGGCTGGACGTAGTCAGGCTTGACGCCTTCCTGGTCCGCGAGAGTCTTTGCGAAACCGAAGGTCTCCTCATAAAGGTACCGGCCGCCCTTCTTGATGACGCCGTAAATAGCTTCGGCGGCTTCGGGGCAAGGTCCGAGAGGATTCTCGTTCGCGTTGATTTTTACCGCATCGGGCGGCATGTTGGCGACCATGGACAACTGGGCCAGGGCGGCTTCGTTATAAAAGGGGAGAGTTGCGCCTGCTGTAGCGAGAGCCGCGAAACGGCCAAAGCTACGCCGCGAAAATCCGCGCTTGTTGAGTTCCGACTGCAGAAACTCGCGCTGGTTCGGGGTCAGAGAGTGATTCATCTATTCTTCCCTTGGGTACTGCCTGTTAGGACCCAGGCTCCTGGGCCGCATTAGTTCAGATGCGACGCAGGAGCCGGAGTGTTACTCAGTATAGC
>CAZVKC010000030.1:0-1434 GCA_964627455.1 uncultured Solibacteraceae bacterium
CCTACACGCTCACCCGTGGCGTCCTCTCGGATTTCGCACGATGATCACCTTGTTTGCCGCACTCTCTCTTCTTGCCGCCGCCTCGTCGCCTGAAGGAACCGTCACCGCCGGTTTCGTCCTGCAGGAACACGGCTTTGACATGAACCCGCAGTCCGCCTTCTGGGCCAAGGCGGAGGTTGCCTCGTTCAACAAAGGTCCGAAAGGTGAGCAGCATCCCCACCAGCCGACCGAGGTCCGCCTGCGCTGGACGAAGAAGAACCTGTATCTGTTGTACGTCGCGCCATACGAGACGATGTACCTGAAGCCGGATCCGCAGACGAAGAAGGACACCGACAAGCTCTGGGATTGGGACGTCGTCGAACTCTTCATCGGCGCGGACTTCCAGAACATCCAGCGCTACAAGGAGTATGAGGTGTCCCCCCAGAACGAATGGGTGGACCTCGACATCCAGAAGGACGTCAAGAAGTTCGACCAGAAGTGGAACTCCGGCATGCAATCGGCGACTCGCGTCGACCAGGAAAAGAAGGTCTGGTATTGCGCGATGCGCATCCCCTGGAAGTCCATTACCAAGGACGTGGTGAAAGAAGGCGACAAGTTCCGCGTGAATTTCTACCGCATTGAAGGAGGTCCCGCCCCCAACCGCAAGTTCTTCGCCTGGCGGGAAACCGGCAACCCTTCTTACCACACCCCCGAAAAATTCGGCCTCCTGGAATTAGTGAAGTAGAGATCCAGGTCGCGGAGTCGCGTCAGCTTTGCAGACCCTGGCCCGTTCAGCGGGTGGCAGCCAGTCCGGAAGCACGCTGCTTTTCGAGACAACCGAGATTCTCTCCCCTTCTCAAGATCGAGTTGGTGTTGGTAAGCCCCATCGCCGAACGCCGACGGCACTCCGTGAAACACTCCAGTGAAGTTCGCATTGACGGTTCCTTGCGACCTTGGCAGGCGCGCGAGTTGTCGACGCAAGCGCGTTGAGACCTCGGGCGAAATGGCCAACCAAACGCGGCTCGATGGGCGGAACGGCAGACAATAAAGTTCCTGCCACTCGAATCCAAATCGATAAGTTGCCCGAATTGTGACCTTCTTGCCGTCAAAACTCCCTGGTCGACTAACGACGTCTTGGAACTCGAGCACCTGGCCTTTTAATGGACACCTCCACGCGGCGCCAAGCAGCAAGACCAGGATCCAGGCATGCCTCCTCGTCATTTCACAGCAATTGGGGTCAATCGGCATCCCACGGATTCAATACGCTCACGCCCAAGTCTTGATAATCGGCAATGTTACGAGTGACCACAATCAGATCATGATGGAGAGCCGTCGCCGCAAGAATCGCGTCGATGACGGGCCGCGGTCTTCCCTTCGCACGAAGTGCCGCGCTCAAATCACCCCAGCGCTCGGCAATCTCCAGTGAAACCGGCAACAAGCGACTGCCAAGCCAGG
>CAZVKC010000030.1:1534-16051 GCA_964627455.1 uncultured Solibacteraceae bacterium
GCATCCGGAGTCAACTTGGTTAGCTCCGAAAGTACATTTGTGTCGATCAGATATGCGTTCACAACACAATGTCCCGTCCCGTATCCTGATCACGTTCGAACTCCATATTCAGGCCCCGGAACGGCGACTGTGCGAACAAGTCAGCGAGGTTGTCCACTTGTTTATGGACCGGTCCCCTCGCCGTCGCTGACGAATGCAGCGCGCGGACCGCTCGGTCCACGGCTTCCTCGGGAGTCTGCGCAGCACCGGCCTTCACAACTTCCGCAATCAATCGCGTCTGTTCGTCATTCAAGGTGATGGTCATTCTGGCGCCTACCCTCTACTAACAGTACCGAAAAATGCAGGCTTGTCCCAAAGTCACGGGATGCTGCCATGATAGGCTACTAATCGCCTACAGGAGGATCGAGCATGCGACTCACTGGACCCACCCATCGACGGGATTTCCTGGCGCTCGCGGGAATCGCGGCAAGCGGGGGACTGGTACGCGCGCAGAACCCGACGCCGCAAATCGGCATTCTACTCGCCGGAACCTACAACACCGGGACCCTCGAAGCACGCCTCGACGAAGCGAAGGCCCATGGACTCGCCTGCGTGCAAATCAGCATGACCTGCGCCGGCCTCCCCGAGATGCCAGACGAGATCCCTGCAGGGCTCCCCGCCCGCTTCCACAAAGAAGCAGCCGCCCGAGGCATCCGCATCGCCAGCGTCCAGGGGACCTTCAACATGTGCCACCCCGATCCCGAGCATCGCCGGACCGGCCTCCGCCGGCTTCGCGTACTCGCCGAAGCCTTCCCGCAGACGCCAATCCACATCTGCACCGGCACGCGCGACCAGACCAGCATGTGGAGGCGCCATCCCGACAACACCACCCCCGAAGCCTGGCGCGACACCGTCGCAAGCATTCGCGAAGCAACCGAAATCGCCCGGCAGTCGAAATCCGTCCTCGCATTCGAACCCGAAATCAACAATGTCGTGGATTCCGCCCGCAACGCGCGCCGTCTTCTCGATGAAATCGGCTCCCCGCACCTCAAAGTCACCATGGATCCCGCGAACATCTACCCCGCGGGAACGCTGCCCCGCATGAAAGAGATCATGGAAGAGGCCTTCACTCTCCTCGGCAAAGACATCGCCCTGGCCCATGCGAAAGACCTCGACCACGACGGCGACGCCGGCCACAAAGCAGCAGGCGAGGGCCTCCTCGACTACGACCTCTACATGCACCTTCTCCGCACCCATCGCTTCACTGGGCCTCTCCTCCTCCACGGATTGACCAGAGCCCAAGTCCCCGCCTGCGTGGCGTTCCTGAAAGCGAAACTCGCGCGCGCAGCCGCCTGGTGACGAGAGGATCGGCACGGAGTCACACTTCCGCAATCTGAAATCAGCCAGATTATCGGGGAAACCTCGATCTTTTGTGTTACTTTCTTCAGATTCCTGCATGGACACACGATGGACTTCCTCCGCGACGAGCCGCTTCATTCCAACGAATATCCCATCAGTCCCCGTTTCCTGGCTCTATCGGATTGGCTTACTCGGCGTCGCGCTTTCCCTGATCCTGCTGCAGTTGATTTACTTGGGGATGATTGCGCTCGCCGCGATCCTGACGATACTCTACATCCTTGCGATTCCCCAAACCCTGCAAAACCTGCATTTCAACGCCGTAACGATCGTTTTGATCGCAACCCCGGTTGTCACCGGAGCAATTGTTACCTTCTTTCTCTTCAAACCGCTCTTATCGCGCCCGCCCAAACCGCAAGAACCCAGATTCCTCGACCCCGACACCGAACCCCTGCTCTACGAATTCGTGCAGCGCATCTGCTGGGCGGTCGGCTCGCGCGCACCCTCCCGCATCTTCGTCGATACCCAGGTCAACGCAGCCGCGAGTCTCCATCGCGGCTGGCGCGGCTTCTTCACCGGCGACCTCACCCTCACCATCGGACTCCCCCTGGCCGGTGGCCTCACGCTCCGTCAGTTCTCCGGCGTTCTCGCCCATGAGTTCGGCCACTTCAGCCAGCGTGTTGGCATGAGGCTGCACTTCCTCATCGGAATGATCCGCCTCTGGTTCACTCGGGTCGCATACGAACGCGACGATTGGGACGTCCAACTCGACCAGATGCGCGCCGACGCGGGCTGGCGCATGAAGATCGTTCTCGGTATCGCGTCCGCCGCGGTGAGCGCAAGCCGGGCCATCCTCCGTGGCCTTCTCCGCGTCGCGACGTGGATCAGCGCCTGGTTCAGCCGCCAGATGGAGTTCGACGCGGACCGCTACGAAGCCGCTCTCGTCGGAGCCACCGTCTTCGAACAAACAACAGACCGGCTCGCCGTATTGCAACCCGTAGCGCACGCCACCTGGAACCTGATCGACGAAGCCTGGAAAATGCACAAACTCCCCGAGGACTTTCCATATCTGGTGGCCCACCGGGATCAACTCCTGCAGCCCGAACTTCGCCAGAGCCTCGTCGAATCGGCGAGAGCCGCCACCATGGAGCAGGACGCAACCCACCCTCCGGCGGCGGCCCGCATCGCCAATGTGCAAGGCATCAAGGGAATCGTCCCGGAACCAGACAGTACGGAGCAATCCGCCGACCCGGTGCTGCGTGACGACCTGCGCGCAGGCATTCTCTTCGCCGACTTCGGCGCCCTGTGTCGTGAAATCACGAGAGCGCACTACGGCCGCATTCTGGAAGGAGAACTGTCCAAGGCGATCTGGATTCAATCGCAGGCGTTCGCCGGTGAGATCGAACTCGATTTCGCCCGCAAAGATGCAATTGCCACCTTCTTCGGGCCTCTCACCATGCCATCGCGTTGGTTTCAGTTGCCTTCAGCCTCGGCGCCGGACGAACCCGCGAAAAGCGTGGAACTGCACATCAGCGCTGGGATCGACGAGGGGCAGGAGTACTGGAAGCTGCTTGAAAAGACTATCGCGCGGAATGCCGGACTGCGGTTTCTGCAAAACGATCGTGGCATTGAGCCGGTATCGTTCCATCTGTCAAGCCGGACACTGGAAGGCGCCACCATCGAGACGGAACAAGCCCGGGATGCGCTGACACAGGAAATCGCCCGTCTTCGCGAGCGTTACGCGCCACAGGGCCTCGTGTTTAACGCCTATTGCGAGGCGGACGATCGCGAATTGCTCGCGGACTACCGCAGCTTCGGCGCGATGCAGGATCAACTCCTCGATTTGCGCCTGGAGGCCGCCGCCCTGGATGCGTTGCGCAACAACATCGAAATCTTTGATTTCAGTGAAGCCCAACGAATCACCGGCGCCGCACGTGCGGTACTCCAGAACCTGACGGCCGGAATCCTGGAAGCGCTCGGCAAGAAGTTGCAGGACCCTTTACTCGAAGGCGTACCCGAGGATACACGACAGGATCCCGAGCTACTCGCGAGGCAAATCCTTCTCAGGGCCGACATCCTGGGTGAGCAACTCCTCGGAGACATTTGCGCAGCCGCAGTCTCAGCTCTCCCACCATCCGAGCCGGTCGACCAATGAAGTTCACAGAATCGCGAACTTTTTTATTTACCAATTCTCTCAGTCATTTAGCCGCGCCGTTCGAATTTCCGTTTGGAGATCGACCGGGGCCATCCGCTATCCTGCAGTCGAGAGTGGGATCTCACTCTCGCCAACCAAAAGCCCGGCGCTGCCCGGGCTTTTCGCATTTTAGGAGGACCATCGCCCATGTCGACCGACCGCCGCACCGCAGCCAACCGCGCCAATGCCGCCCACTCTACCGGACCCCGCACCGCCGAAGGCAAAGCCGCCTCCTCGCGCAATGCCGTCTCCCACGGCATCACCTCCAACGCCCGCGTCACCGTCTTCAACTGGGAATCCCCCGAAGAATTCCAGCAACTCCGTGACGACTACTGCGCCCGCTTCCGCCCCATTGACCGCGTCGAATTCGAAATCATCGAGCGCATGGTCGACGCCACCTGGCGCCGCAAACGCGCCATCACCATCGAAACCACCATCTACGACCTCGAAATCTCCGAGATCGAAGAAGAAGTCCGCGAAGACTTCGCCGAAACCGCCACCGGCCCCCTCCGCCTCGCCCTCGCCTTCAAAAACCGCCACGGCGACGGAGTCTGGGACGCCATCCAGCGCCTCCTCAACACCGCCGACCGCTGCTATTCCCGCGCCCTCCGCGATCTCGAAAAGCTGCAAAAGGACCACTTCAACCAGACGCCCGAACCCGCTGCGCCGCCAGTCGAGGACCCCGAAGAAGAACTCGCCGCAGCCGTCTCCCCGTCGAAGCCCAAAATCGTGGAAATGACAAAACGAACCCAACTCGGCAGCGAACCGGAAGCGCCGGGCGCTCAGACCGTAGACCGGCAACCCGGGCGACAAAACGAACCCAACGCGTAAACCTCGACAACCACCGCAGCACAGCCAAGCGATCCAGCGCCCCTGCATCAACAAACCATGGCTGGTCCGAGTCACTCTCGGAGCCGGGCGCCCTTGACAACTGAATATTGAACAGCCGGAAACACAACCCGCACAATTCGACACTTTTCGACACTTGTCTACGTGTCGAACCGTCGAATTGTGCCGCGGCGGCAGAAGACGAAAGCCGCTAGTTAGTCCACGACCCCGAATCAGGCCGGTCGTGTAATGTGAGCAACTTCACCGGGCTTAATCCTCTCAAGTTCAGTCAGGCACATCGGCAGAAAGGGCAGGAGAGCCTCCAAACGATTCGAACTACACCGAAGAATCAGGATCGCGATCGAACGGCCATCCAGCTTTTGCTGGAACCAGATGCCCTGATCGGCAGTGATCAGAGCATTGAAGTCAGCTCCTTCCAGAGCATCCAGCAACTGTCCGTTCTTCAACCCGGCAAAACCTGCGTACCGGACCGTCAGACTTCGTGTCCAGGTAAATGGTCGCGCAAACGGTGAGGGAGGCACTCGTCCAGTGCGACCTTCAGGTCAACTGACCGATCAACAGAGCCTGTGAGGCTTCGAGCACCCGAATCGCAGCCTCTCGAGTCACACCAGGAAAGTCCATCAGAAAGTCGTCCAGAGTATCACCCGCCTCGAGATAATCGAGAAGGTTCTTGATAGGGACACGAGTCCCTCGAAACACCGGCGTGCCGCCGAGAATCTCTGGATCCTTCACCACGATGGAATCAACGTCATTCATCGCAATTTCAGTTTAGTCCACCGGAGCCAGGACCAGCGCCGCCGCCCCCAACACGCCCGTCGAATCCGCCACCTGCGAACGCACGATCGGGATCTCCCGCCCCAGGTAGAACCGCGTCCGCGTATACACATCCTCCTGCAGCGGGACCAGCAACTGATCCCCCGCCGCAGCGATCTGCCCGCCCAGAATCAGCACCTCGGGATCAAACATCAAGAACATCCCCGCAATCGCCGCCGCCAGTTTCGCGATCCCGCCGCGAATGATCAACCCCGCCGCGTAATCCCCCGCCGCCGCATGCTCGAACACCTGCTGGCACGTCGGCGAACCCGTCATGCTCGTCGGCGCCGCGCGATGAATCACCGCTGCCGCTTCACTCTCGATCGATCGGGCCGAAAAGAACACCTCCAGGCACCCGCGATTCCCGCAAATACAATAAGGACCCTCAGGATCCACCGTATAGTGCCCCAAGTGCCCCGCGATGCCAGCCGCGCCGCGCACCATGCGTCCGCCGGCCAGGATCCCGCCACCCACGCCGGTCCCCAGCGTCAGCATCAGCGCATCGTGCCGTCCCTTCGCCGCACCCCACACGATCTCGCCGGCCAGCGCCACGCGCGCATCATTGTCCGCAACCACCGGAACTCCATCGGGCAAGAACGACGACAGTTTGTACCCGTCGAGATACCGGATCGGCCCCGGCGACCGCAGCACCGTCGTATCGGTCGGATGCAGGATCCCCTTGCAGCCGATCCCCACGCCGTCCAGATCCGCTGCTGCGTCGAGTTCCGTCATCAAACTGGAAACTGCCGCGCGAAAACCCTCCACATCCCGAGGCGTATCGCGCCGCGCTGTCCGCAGCACCTCGCCCTCGCGGGATACCATCCCCGCCTTGATCTGTGTTCCACCGATGTCGATTCCAAGAACTGGCATAAGAAGCGATTCTCAGTGTACAGAAGTTCCCCCTCGCGCAGCCAGCGTGTTCATTTGCGTTTGAAATGAACACACCCAATGCTGTATCGTGGCAGTATCCGTAAGCCGTGACCCCAGAAACCAGAGCCACGTTGATTCTCGAAACGGTCCACCGCGCCGGACGCGCCTCCGTCGAGAAACTCGCAGCGAAACTGCAGACCTCGGCCGCCACCATCCGCCGCGACCTTTCCGAACTCGAACGCCGCGGTCTCCTCCGCCGCGAACACGGCGCCGCGGTCGCAGCCGATCCCGTCGTCAACGAATCCTTCCGCTCCGACTCTTCCTTTCAGGAACAGCTCCGGCGCATGGCCGACGAGAAGCGCCGCATCGGCATCGCCGCCGCCAAGCTCATCAAGCCCGGCCAGACCATCGCCATCGGAGCCGGAACCACGACGACACACATCGCGCGCTCGCTGCCGCCCACCAGCAATCTCAAGGTCGTCACCAACACCCTGAACATCGGCCTCGAACTGGCCCGCCGCGACGACGTCAAGATCATCGTCACCGGCGGACACCTGCACGGCGCCTGGTTCAGCCTCATCGGCCCCTCGGCTCTGGCAGCCATCCGCGAGATGTACTTCGACATCGTCTTTCTCTCGGCCACCGGAGTCCACCCCGAACGCGGACTCACTGACTCCCACGGCGAAGAGGTCGTCATCAACCGAGCCTTCCTCAAACAGGCCCGGCAGAAGGTCGTCGTCGTCGACCATACCAAGTTCTCAATCGTTGCAAACCATTTTCTCAGTCCCCTGGAGGAGATCGATTTGATCCTGACCGATACCGGCGCGAGCGAACGCATGCTCGCGGCCTACCGCAAGAGAGGCGTGCAGATCCAACGCGTATGAGCGCTCTCGACACTTACTTTGAACGCACCACCGCGCTGGTCGAGGCACTCTACAAGAACGAGCGCGACAACATCATCAAAGCCGCCGAACTCTGCGCTGACCGCATCTCCAAAGGCGGACTCGTCTTCTTATTCGGCAACGGCCACTCGCGCATGATGTGCGAAGAGATGACGCCGCGCCAGGGCTGCTACGCCGGCTGGGTCGCGATGGCTGAACTCGCCCTCTCAAACCACGCCAACATCATCGGCATGAACGGCCTCCGCGCGCCGCTGCATCTCGAGAAGTACGAAGGCTATTCAGAAGAGATCCTGAAAGGTTTCAAGTTCGGACCCAACGACGCCTTCATCGTCATCTCGACCTCCGGCATCCGCCCTGTCATCGTCGAAATGGCCGCCGGCGCCCAGCGCCGTGGACTCCCCGTCATCGCCATCGTCGCCCGCAAACACTGCGAAAACGCGCCATCGGGACACTCCTCCGGCAAGAAGCTGATCGACTTCGCAGACATCATCATCGACAACCAGTGCCCGCCCGGCGACTGCGTCGTCGAACTCGAAGGACTCGAATGGCGCACCGGCCCGACCTCCACCGTCACCGGCGGCATGATCATCAACATGCTCCGCTGCGAGACCGCCGAACGCCTGCTTGCCAAAGGCTATAAGCCGGTCCTGCTGCCGTCGCATCAGTTCGTCGGCAACGAGAGCGCCGCCGAGCAATTGGACCGCTTCTACGAGGCCTACCGCGTCTCGCTGAAGCATCTCTACGAATAGGAAACTGCGCCCATGGTACGAATCGCAATGTTGGGATCCGGCTTCGTCGCCGAGTTCTACCTCCAGGGACTCGCCAACGTCAACGGCCACGAAGTCGTCGTCAACTACTCGCGCGACGCCAAACGCGCCAAAGCCTTTGCCAAACGCTGGCGGATCCCCGAATCGTCCACCGATCTCAACGCGGTGATCGCCCGCGGCGACATTGACCTGTTCATCATCGCGCTGCCCAACGAAGCGCACCTTCCGGCATCGCTCGCGCTCTCGAAGGCCGGACGCAATCAGGTCTGCACCAAGCCGCTCGCCCGCGATCGCAATGAAGCGAAGCAGATGCTCAAAGCCGCGCAGAAGGCCGGCAAGCTGCACGGCTACGCGGAAACAGAAGTCTTCTCGCCATGCGTCGTCAAAGCCCGCGAAACCATCGAACAGGGCGGCATCGGACGCGTCTTGTGGGTCCGCTCGCGCGAGTCGCACTCGGGCCCGCACAGCCCCCATTTCTGGGACATCGAAAAGACCGGCGGCGGCGCCATGAACGACCTCGCCTGTCACTGCGTCGAGGCCGCCCGTTACTTCTTCGGCAAAGAGGATCAGGTCGTCGAAGTAATGGCCTGGGGCGCGAATCTCGTCCATCACAAGAAGACCAGGGGCGAGGACAACGCACTGCTCGTCCTCAAGTTCGCCTCCGGCGGCATCGGCCACTGCGAGCTCTCGTGGACCACCAAAGGCGGCCTCGATCTCCGCAATGAAATCCACGGCAGTGACGGTTCCATCTTCACAGACGTCACGCGCGGCACGCCCATCACGTCGTTCACTTCGAAATCCGCCGGCTACGTCATCGAGAAGGCCGACATCGACTTCGGCTGGACCCGCCCGCTTCCCGAAGAGGCCTTCGCCTATGGTTATCAGGCCGAAATGCGTCACTTCGTCGAATGCGTCCGCGACGGCGTGCAACCGCGCGAAACCTACGAAGACGGCTACATCGTCAACTGCATCCTCGACGCCGGCTATCAGTCGATGCGCAATAAGAAGTGGGTCCGCGTGAAGTACGCATGAACCTGCTCATCACAGGCTCGACCGGCATCGCCGCCGCCACTGCCGCTCTCGCACGCGACAAGGGCCATCGCGTCTTCACCGTCGGACTCGACGAATCCGCGGACCATCGCGCGGACCTCCGCCTCGAAGATAGCGTCGACACTGCCGTGCAAGCCGCGCTCATGAACCTCGGCGGCATCGACGCGCTCTTCCATGTCGCCGGCATGAGCGGCCGCCGCTACGGCGACGCTCCGTTGCATGAGTGCACGCTCGACGGTTTTGAAGCGACGCTCAAGACCAACGCCGCAACTGCATTCCTCATGAACCGCGCCGTGGTCCGCTACTGGCTGCAACGAGGACAACGCGGAGGCGCGATCCTCAACATGGGCAGCGTCCTCGCCGACTCGCCGGAACCACACTATTTCGCAACCTACGCGTACGCGGCCTCGAAGGGCGCCATCACCGCCATGACCCGCGCCGCCGCTGCCTACTACGCGCCTTACGGTATCCGCCTCAACGTCATCGCGCCCGCTCTCGTCAAAACGCCGATGAGCGCCCGCGCGCAATCCAACAACGAGATCCTCGACTTTGTCGCCCGCAAGCAACCGCTTTCGGGCGGAATCCTCGATCCGCACGACATCGCCGCCGCAGCCCTGTTCCTGCTCAGCGATGAATCCCGCCACATTACTGGCCAGGTCCTCACCGTGGACGCTGGCTGGAGTCTCTCATGAAGGGCCATCCACTCCGCACGACTGTCATTGGCAGCTACCCATTCCCGGGCTGGCTTGAATTCGCCAGCCGCCACCTCGACCAGTTCGGCGAGGACGATCTCGACGAACTGAAGGACGACGCGACGCTCGTCGCCATTCAAGACCAGGTCGCCGCGGGACTCGACGTCATCTCCGACGGCGAACAAACCCGCCTCGACTTCAACCTTTCGTTTTACGGCTTCCTCGAAGGCATCTCATTGGAATCCGACAGCAAGCGCCTCTTCGGACCTCCGGCCCACGACCAGCGCGGCAAGCACGCCATCACCGGCGAACTTCGCGCCCCCAACGGACTCGGCTCCGTCGAAGAATTCGAACGCCTCAAGCGTCTCGCCCCGCCCGGGCCTACGTTGAAGATGAGCGTCCCCGGGCCGTATACGTTGAGCGGCCGCCTCATCCCCGACGATCAGCATCCGGACCGCTGGGCCATCACCGAAGCGCTCCTTCCCATCGTCAGCGCGGAACTCGAAGCACTCGTCGCCGCCGGCTGCGAAGAGATCTGCGTCGACGAACCTTCGATGTCCTGTTACGCCCACAAAGAGGATCCGCACCGCTTCGTCGACATCTTCAACCGGACCGTCGAAGCCGTCCGCGGCAAGTGCCGCCTGTCCACCCATCTCTGCTTCGGCAACTACAAAGCCCGCGCCGTTGGTCCCCGTCAATACGCGCCGATGTTCCCGGCCTTCCTCGACATGCACCTCGATGAAATGCACGTCGAAATGGCCTCGCGGGAGTTCTCCGAAATCGAATGCATCGCCCGCATCGCCGAACACTGTGACGTCGGCGTCGGCATCGTCGACGTGAAGAGCTACTACATCGAAACGCCGCAGGACATCGCCGCTCGCGTCCGTCGCTGCCTCGAGTACGCGCCCGCTGATCGCCTGACATTCTCCACCGACTGCGGACTCTCGCAGACCGCTCGCTGGGCCGCCAAGCGCAAACTGAAGGCGCTCGTCGAAGGAGTGCGAATCGTCAAGGCGACGCTATGATCGACCTCACGCCAGCCTCGTCCGGACACTGCGCCGTATGGTGGCTGGGACAAAGCGGCTTCCTCGTCAGTTGCGGCGGACAGTGGCTGTGCTTCGATCCGTATTTGTCGGATACGCTGACCCGCAAGTACGCGAACACCGACAAGCCGCACATCCGCATGAAGCCCCTCGCCGTCGATCCCGCGCGGCTTTCGTTCGTCGATGTCGCGACCTCCACGCACAACCACACCGATCACCTCGACGCCGCAACGCTGCATGCCATGCGTCCCAAGGCGCTCGTAATCCCCGAAGCCAATCGCGACTTCGTCACGCAGCGCCTCGGCTGCGACCGCGCCTGGCCCATCGGACTCGCGCCCGGCGAATCCACAACCGTCGGCGCTTTCGAATTCCACGCCGTCCCCGCAAAGCACAACGAACTCACGCCCGAATGCCTCGGCTACGTCGTACGCATCGCCGGCGGACGCTTCACGATCTATCATTCCGGAGACACGCTGCTCTACGACGCGATGGTCGACACCCTGCGGCCATTTCACGTCGATCTGGCTTTCCTGCCCATCAACGGCAACAGGCCCGAGCGGCGCGTCGCCGGTAACCTCGACACCCGGGAGGCAGCATGGCTGGCCCGCGAAATCGGCGCGAAGCTCGTCATCCCCTGCCACTACGACATGTTCACGTTCAACACGGCGGATCCCGCCGATTTCGTCCGCGAAGCCGACGCCCTCGGCCAGCCTCATCGCGTGATGCAGATCGGCGAACGTATCGTCCTGGAGGTTTGAACCACTCATGCAGACTCGACGCACCTTCGCCGCGGGACTCATCCTGACGAGCGCCCGCACCGCATTCAGCTACCAGGCGAATTCCACACCCGAAATCGGAATCATCGGCGCAGGCAGCCGCGGAACCTGGATCAGCGATCTCTTCGTCGAACACACCGGCGTCCGCTTCACGGCAGCCGCCGATGCCTTCGCCGCGCCTCTCGACAAGTACGCAGGCAAGTTCAAAGTCACTCGCAAATTCGTCGGCCGCGACGCCTACAAGGAACTCGTGCGTTCGAACGTCGACGCCGTCGTCATCGAGACGCCGACCTACTTTCATCCCGAACACGCCGAGGCCGCCGTCGCCGCCGGCAAGCACGTCTACTGCGCCAAGCCCGTCGCGTCAGACGTGGTTGGCTCGAAGCAGTTCCTCGCCGCATCAGAAGCCGCCGCAAAGAAGGGACTCAGCTTCTGGGTCGACTTCCAGACCCGCAACCGTCCAGTCTTTCAGGAAGCCGTGGCGCGCGTTCATCGCGGCGACATCGGTGAACCCGGCTTCGGACACGTCTACTATCACGCGCGTCCCAACGTCATTCACCCCATCGAAGGACTCAGCAAAGACGACGCCGAATTGAAGAACTGGCTGCACTCGCGCAAGCTCTCCGGCGACATCATCGTCGAACAGAACATCCACGTGCTCGACGTCGCCAACTGGTATCTGCGCGATCATCCCTTGAAAGCCTGGGGTACAGGCGGCCAGCGGATCCGCAAAGTCGGCGATGTCTGGGATCACTTCATCGTCGCCTACTTCTACCCCAACGACGTGAAGGTCGACTTCAGTTCCGTGCAGTTTGCCAGCGGCTACGGCGACCTCTGCATGCGCCTTTATGGCAGTCTCGGCACACTCGACGCGCACTACGCCGGCATGGTGAAGATGACCGGTAAGACGGAGTGGCTCGGAGCAGAGAAGGACGATACGTTCAAGGGAGGCGCGGTCCAGAACATCAAGGATTTCGTGGCAGCCGTCAAAGCCGGCAAGCCAATCAACAACGGCGCCGAATCGGTGAAGAGCAACCTGACCGGGATCCTCGGTCGTATGGCCGCCGCTCGCGAATCGGTCGTCACTTGGGACGAAATGATGCGGACTTCCGCGCGCTACGACGGCGCGAACCGCCTGTAGCCAGCAACGCGTCGACGCTCAAACCTTCGGACTTGCGCACGCGACTCCAGTACCACCAGTTGCGCTGGTCAGGTTCGAGATCGGGATTGCGCGCCTGCTCGATCGCACAGCGATACGTATCGTACACGCATGGATCCTGCCTCTGGCCGCTGATCTCGCACATACGGACATACAGTTCGCCGGCCTCGCAGCGGGCCAGTTGCGCCACCGACTTCACGCCGAGTTGCTCGAAGTCCACCAGCATGGCCTTGCCGATTCCCGACAGGTCCGAAAGTTTCCGCAGTGCCGCCGTCGCCGTCTTCATCGGTCGAATTGTAGCGGAGTTCCTTCCCAGCGTGCGATCACCGGCGATGCCACGCAGTGCCCGGTGACGTTGACACTCGTCCGGATCATGTCGATCACGGCGTCGATGCCCAGCAGGATCGTGAGTCCCTCAGCCGGCAGGCCGAAGCTCGAGAACAGTCCGGTGAGGATCACGAAGTTCGCCCGCGGAATGCCGGCCACGCCTTTGCTCGTCAGCTTCAACGTCAGTAGGATGAGCAGCGTGGTCGTCAACGACAGCGACATCCCGGCCGCCTGCGCCACGAAGAACGCGCACATCGCAAGATGGATGCAACTGCCCGACATGTTGAACGTCAGCGAGATCGGCGTCACGATCGCGACGATACGCTTGGGGACTCCGAACCTCTCCATGTTCTCGAGCGTCTGCGGCAGCGCGGCCGCACTTGAAGTTGTCGCAAAGGCAATCAGGAAGGGCTCGCGAGCATACTCGATGAAGCGCCGCAGCGGGACTCGCGCCACGACCAAGCTGCCCATCTGCACCAGCAACAGGTACAGGATCTGCGTCACCCACGCTGCTCCAATGAAGATCGCCAGCGACCGGATGGACGCCGCACCGCTCCGCGCGATCGTCACCGACATGGCCGCGAATACAGCAAACGGCGCGAGGTACATCACGTAACGCGTGTACTGAAACGCGATCTCGCTCAACGCCTCCGTGAACCGCACGACCGCCGCGGCCTTCGCGCCCATCGCGTGACACGCAATGCCGAACACAATCGAGAACACCACGATCTGCAGCACGTCGCCGCGCGCCATCGCATCGAAGATGCTGGTCGGAAACGAACCCTCGACCACCTGCGCAAACGACGGCGTCGCGGCCGCGATCTTCTCCGCCTCGATGTGGATACCACGCCCCGCCTGCGAAATCTCCACCGCGCCCCATCCCATCGCCAGCGCGATCGCCGTCACCACTTCGAAGTAGAGGAACGACCGCCAGCCGATCCGCCCGAGTTCCGCCATGCTCGGCGACGTCGCGATCGACGAAACGATGACGCCAAACAGGACCGGCGCAATCACGGACTTGATCAGGCGAAGAAAGATGTTACTGACGACTTCCGTCTGCACCGCCAGATCCGGCCACAGGAATCCGAAACCGATCCCCAGGCCGATCGCGGCCAGCATCCACTTTGGCATCCCGTCTATCGTACACAAAAATAGTTCTTGCCTTCCGAACGAATTCGTACTAATTTCTTAGTAGGCAATGCGGAAAGCGGCGTCGACCCTCACCGAACAGGAACTCGAGATCATGAAGATCGTCTGGGAACTCGACCAGGCGACCGTCCGGCAAGTCTACGAGAAGCTCCTCGAACAGCGCGAGATCGCATATACGACGGTGCTCACGATGATGCAGGTGCTCGAACGCAAGGGTCACGTCACCAAGTCGCTCGAGGATAAGGCGCACGTCTACCGCTCATCGAAGCCGCGCCAGAAGGTGATCGGCGGCATGGTCCACGAGTTCCTGCAGCGGGTCTTCAACGGCTCGGCTGAACCACTGCTCATGCATCTCGTCGAGGACGAGAAGCTCACCGCACAGGACATCGACCGCCTGCGAAAGAAGCTGAAAGGGAAGCCATGACCTGGACGAACGCCCTCCACTACAGCGGTCAGGTTCTCGCCGTGATCGCTGGATTCGCGATCCTCATCCGCCTGCTGCGGATCCGCGATGCCCACATGCGAATGCGCCTCCTGCAACTCGCACTCCTGCTCAGCCTCGCGCTCCCGTTTGCGCAACCGCGTGTCAGG
>CAZVKC010000030.1:16151-24254 GCA_964627455.1 uncultured Solibacteraceae bacterium
CTGCTTCCGGAGCACGCCCTCGCATTGCCCGCCGGCATCCGCGAACCCATGATCGCGCACGAACTCGCGCACATCGCCCGCTTGGATTGGGCCGGCGTACTCTTCGAGGAACTCGCCCGCGCCGCCATGTGGTTCCACCCCGCCATCTGGTGGACCGTCGCCCGGATCCGCGCGGCACGCGAAGAATCCGTCGATGCCGCCGTCACAAACGCCGTCGGGCCGGACCTCTATCTCGAAAGCCTGCTCACGGCCGCATCCTGGCGGGCAAATCGCAACATGACCTTCCCCGCCCCGGCGATGCTCCGCGGCGGAGCCTCGGCCCTCGAACGCCGCCTGCATCAGATCCCGCTCGTCAAGGAGAGTCCCACTATGACCCGCCTGCATCGCGCCGCCGCATGGTCGGCGTTCACACTCGCCACTTTCGGACTTGTCATCACCACATCGTCCGCCCTGCCGCTCTTCGCACAGCAACAGCAGAGCGACGAAGACATCGTCAAACCGGTCCTCATCAGGAAGGTCACGCCACACTACCCACCGGCGGCCAAGGAATCCCGCACACAGGGTAAAGTCACGCTCGAAGTCACTGTTGGCAAAGACGGCAAGGTCGTCAACGTGACCGTGAAAGACGGAGACGCCGTTCTCGCCGAAGCCGCTGTCGAAGCCGTGAAGGAGTGGGAATACGAGCCCGCCCGCAAGAAGGGCGAGCCTGTCGAATGCTTGATGACCGTCGATGTGAACTTTACTTTGGCGCCGTAACCGGCGTCCGTCCGATCGACGCAAGCCTCCGCATTTCCTTTGTCGACAGCGCGCGGTCGAACACCGCAACCCCACCGAGATAGCCAATGAAACCCTGCGATCGCGAGGTGTGGATCACCTCGCCGATCGTAAAGGGACCTCCGTCAGCCGCACTCTTCGGCGCATACAAATCGTGCGGGAACCAGAACGGATTCGCCCGCAGCGCCACGAGTTCCCGGTTCACGACTTTCCCTCCATCGCCAAACGTCACCCGAACCCGCGTAAAATCGAATTCGTGCAGCTCGGTATTGGCGCCAAGCTTTTGAACTTTTCGCGGACGGCCTTCCGGTGGTTCGTAGAACTGATCGCGCGCAAACTGTGGATCCTCGCCCTCCTGCAACCCGGGCATGCGGCTCAACTGCGCCTGCAGCCAGCCGCGCGCCGGCCACTGAAAGAACGGATGCCGCTCCGGCTGCTCGATCCAATATTCGGACGCCACACCGTTCAGGTACGACGTCACCGTGTTGCGCGCGTTGTCGAAAGCAAACGCCACCACAGACCAGTTGGCGTCGACCTCGCGCTCGCTCACAAACGCCGGTATCTTCTCCGGAGTCACCGATAGATTCCGCGCATACTTGTCGCCGAAGGACGCGCCACCGTTCTCGGACACATGCGCCGCGGACCCGCCGTTGTTCGCCGCCAGCCCCATGAACAGGGCGTACTGACGCCGTCCGCGCTCGACCTTCTGGACCTCGCCGGCCTCACCCTTGAGATCCGTGCCTTCATGCCAGATGCCGGCGATCGCGTGATTCCCTGCCTCGCGCGCCAGCCACACCACCATCGACACCGACCGTCCCGGACCCTTCACGTCGATCCGTGAATCATGAACACGTTCACGCGGGACATACAACAGCGGCCGGAAATCATTGCCCTCGCGCCGGGCGAAACGCACAGCGTTGCCGAAAGGTCCACGCCCCAGCAGCGGCAGGTCGTCATAAGTCGCGCGCCGCCCCTCGCCCCAGTAATCGAATACGTAGTTGCCCGCATCCAGCCGCAGATCCGCTGCAGCGCCCTTCGTCTGATACGCGTCGAACCGTCCGTCAGGAGCGCGCTTCACGAAATCCCAGAACGCAGCCAACCCTGGAGTTTTGCGGACCGCATCCACGCGCTCCGCACGCGGATCCGCCGCGACGACGACCAATAGCAACCAACAAGCGGTCATTTGGCGAGTTTCGCGCGAACGGCCTTCTCAAAGTTCGGATTCTTCATCCCCGCGGCCTTGCCTTCGGCTACGGCCTCTTCGACGCCGAGTCCCTTCTCGGATCCGCGATACATCGCCCACACAAAGCCCGCGCGGTTGGAACTCGCGCAATGCAGCAGAACCTTCTGCTCACCAGCGAGCGCCTCGAACAACTTCTTGAAGTCGCTGTCCGACGGAGGCTCGGTGCTGAACGGAACGCTCACGTACTCCATTCCCGCAGCCTTCGCGACCTCGGCCTCGTTGAATTGGACCTTCTCCATTTCGGCAGGCATCCGCAGGTTGATCACTTTCTTCACGCCGAGCTTCGCGTACTCTTCCAAGTCCGCCTGCGTGGGCTGACCCGCAAAGTACACCTTGCCTTCAAACGACGTACTGTTCGGAGCCTGTCCAACCGTGACCGGCGCAATCTTCGGAGCCGGCTCCTGCCACATCAACAGGAGCGCACTGATAAGCATGGGAATCATGCCTTCATTCTAAAACCGCGGTTACACTGCAGGAATGCTGCTCCTCGCCACCGCCGCGGCGTTACTACTGGCCGACACCAAAGTCGTGCTGCTGGGGACCGGAACTCCCAATGCAGATCCTGATCGCTTCGGCCCGTCAGTGGCCGTCGTCGTCAACGACACGCCGTACCTCGTCGACTTCGGCCCGGGCGTCGTGCGCCGCGCCGCGGCGGCCGCGAAATACAAAGGCGTCAAGGGACTCGCCGCCGACAAGCTGAAGATCGCCTTCACGACGCATCTCCACTCGGATCACACCTCAGGACTCGCGGATCTCATCCTCACGCCGGCCGTACTCGACCGTCACGCGCCTCTCGTCCTCTATGGCCCCAAAGGCATTCAATCCATGGCCGAGCACATCCTCAAAGCCTACGAGCAGGACATCGACATCCGCACGCGCGGCCTCGAAAACGGCGACCCCAAAGCCTACCTCGTCGACGCGCGCAACATCCAACCAGGAGTCATCTACAAAGACGACAACGTGACCGTGAAGGCGTTCGCAGTTCCGCACGGGCAATGGAAGGAAGCCTTCGGCTTTCGCTTCGAGACCAAAGACAAGACCATCGTGATCTCAGGCGACTGCGGACCCACGCAAGCCATCGTCGACGCCTGCAACGGTTGCGACATCCTGTTGCATGAGGTGTACTCCGTCGCCGGATTCAAAAAGCGTCCCTCGATGTGGCAGAAGTACCATTCCAACTTTCACACTTCTTCGCTCGAACTCGGCGAAATCGCCAACAAAGCCAAGCCAAAGCTGCTCGTCCTCTATCACCAACTCATCTGGAGTTCCACGGAAGAGGAATTAATGCGCGAATTGCGATCGGTTTATCAGGGCGACGCAAAGTCCGGCGCGGATCTCGACATTTATTGAGCGCCTCCCCGCTGATACAATCGAAGCCTTGTGAACGATCGTATGGTCCGGCTGAGTGAGTGTTGGCGCGAATGCGTCCAATCGCCGTCGGACAGCGCCGCATGGGAACGTCTATTACGGCATCATCTGCCGCTATTCGCCGGAATTGCGTATCGCGTCGCCTCGCGTTGGGGTGTACCCGCACAGGGCGACATCGACGAAGCTGTCCAGGAAATCTGCCTCAAACTCAGCAGCCACGCGCGATCGCGAAACACCCCGAGACACCAGAGCGACGAGTCACTCGAAGCCTATTTAAAGGCGCTTGCGGCGAATACCGCCAGTGATTTTTTTCGCGCTCGCGGAGCCAAGCGGCGTGGATCTCTGGTGACCGTTTCGCTCGAAGCCAAGGCGCATGAATTGCAGGACAGCCTCGGGATTCGGAGCCTCGATGCGCACGTCCTGTGGCGGCAGATCGAGAATCAGATTGACGAACTCCCACACCGTGAACGCAACGTCTTTCTTCTCTACTACCGGCAGGGATTCACGGCCCGCGAGATCGCCTCATTGCCCGCCGTCGGACTCAGCGAAAAGGGCGTCGAAAGCCTGCTTCTTCGCAGTGTTGGCGTCCTGCGCAAAAGATTTTCCAGCGCGGACGAAGGGTTTTCCCGGAAAGGAACGTCATAGATCGTGGAAGGACCGTCGTTGCCAGAACCCCGTTTTACGATGGCGCGGATACCGTGTCCTCCTGAAAAGGTGTGGATGGACCTGGCTGCGGGCCTGCTGGACGCCGCGGAAAGCGATCGTCTGACGGGCCACGCAGCCGGGTGTGATTCTTGCGCCCAACTTCTCAGAGAAGCTGTCGACGTGTTGCATGGCGAGGCTCCGCCCGCGGAGATCCTCACATCGGTAGACGCGCGCCGGCAACAATACCTGCACGGCATGACGAAGCGCGAGCCCGCGTCCGGATTGCGCTGGATGTACGCCGCAGCCGCTGTGCTGGTATGCGCCTTGGTGGGGGTCCTCGTCTGGCGCAACGCGCGGATGGCGCCGGATCCACTTCCCCTGCTCGCCAAAGCTTATGAATCCCACCGTAATGTCGAGCTTCGAATTCCGGGAGCAGCCCATTCGCCTTACCGTGTCGAAAGGGGCCAGGCAAACAACGAGACTCCCGTGGAACTCCTCGAAGCGGAGGCGCTGGTTCAGCGGCGGCTCGCCGGGAATCGCGACGACGTGGATGCGCTCGCCGCACAGGGACGCGCCGCGATCCTGCGCTGGCAGACGGCGTTGGCGATCCAGTCGCTCGAATCCGCGGCTGCACGCGCCGGCGGCGGCAACAAGCCGGAGATCTGGATCGACCTCGCAACGGCATACTTCCAGCGCGGCGAGCAAAATCAGGACAAACGCGATGATGAGGTCGCGGCCGAGTGGCTCAGCAAGGCAATCGCGGCCCGGCCCCACGATGAGGTTGCGCTCTTCAATCGTGCGATCGTGAAGTCGCGGCTGGGGCAGAAGGATTCGGCGGCGGCCGACCTGCAAACCTTCCTGCAAGTATCGAAGGATCCGGCCTGGCGCGCAGAAGCATCCCAACGTCTGCAGGAGTTGCAGCCGCAGCCCAGATAGTCCGTCCACAAAAGCATGCTTCCTCACGCCACGCGACGTCCGTCTGCTGTGATTTGGATCGCCTCTTGCGGGCTCGTCGCGATCTTCGCGCTCTGGTGGTGGACCTCCAGTTCGCGCACCGGCGCCGTCGGCCTCGCCTATGCGAAATGGCGGCCTTTCGAACTGCGCGTGCCCGGCGCGCCGCACCGGCCGTGGGAGCGGCAACGCGACCAGTCCCACAGGCACAACGATCCGGACTGGCTCGAGAGCACGGCGATCCTCGCGCGTGCCCGAAAACAAGGCCCTGCCGCGAGTGAGCCCGTGATCGCCTCGTATGCCGACTTGTGGTCCGCAGATGCACAACCCGCCATCGAGCGGCTCCGCCGCGAGATCGCGCTCGAAGGTCCGTCGGGCGATCGTCTTGCGGCTTTGGGCGCAGCGTACTTCCTGCGGGGCGAGCAGGCGCAGAACCTGCTCGACTACGTTCGCGCCGCGGAGCAATTCCAGCACGTTCTGGAACTCACGCCGGACCGCAATCCGGACGCGTCCTTCAACCTGGCGCTTTGCGCTGAGAGACTGGGGCTGCACCACACGGCGCGCGAGTTGTGGGTCCATGCAGCCAGCCTCGATCGGAATGGTTCGGGCTGGCACACCGAAGCCAAGGAGCATCTCGACCGCGCCGAACGAAAGATTCAGTTCGCCGCGAGAAACGCAGAAGCCGGCGACGCCACTGCGAATCTCAACATCGAGTTGCTGTATCCGTTGGCGATTCCGTCGATGCTGGCGCGCGCGAAGGCAAACGAGTTGGATCGCTTGCGGGCGCTGGCGGAGCAGGCGGGTTCGACGCATTCCGATCTCTGGCTGCAGGACGCGATGCTGCACGCGGGCAGCGACTACGACAAACTGTCCGAAGCGATCCGGCACAATCGCGGCGGCGATTACCGGCAGGCCGAGCAGGAGGCAAGGGCCGCGCAACAGGCGATGCTGGCACGGAATGACCCGGCGGGCGCAGCGCGTGCGTCGCTCGAGGTCCTCTACGCTTTGCAGCGCACGGCGCAGACGCGTGAATGCAAGGCGTTCGCGGAGGGCATTCGTAAAACGACGCCCCTGGAGCGTTATCCATGGATCGACGTGCATGTGCGTGTGTTCGACGCGGGTTGCCGGTATTTCGCGAGTCAGTTCGAAGAGGGACGCCCGGCGTTGCAGGCGGCCATTGACACGGCGCAGGAACGCCACTATCCGATGCTTGCCGATCGCGCGCAGCAGTTTCTTGCCGCCTGGTATTTTCGCCGCGGCGATCTGGCGATGCCGGCAAAGCTGACGGCGCAGGGACTCGATCAATACTGGAGCCTTGGAGGTCCGCCAGACTACGGGCAGAACCACGCCAGCATGGTCTCGGCGCTCGCCGGTGGACTCGGACTCTTTCGAGCGCAGACGCTTGCGATTCGTGAACGAGTGGCGTTCTGCAGGTTGATGGCGAATCCGCTCGCAGAAGCCGTCGCGTGGTCCGCGCTCGGATCCGCGAAATTGCAGGTGCATGATCGCGGCGGCGCCGGCGCGGCATTCGATGAGGCCGGGCGTTTGCTGGCGCTGCGCCGCGCCGATCCGCAGACGGAGATCTTCCGCGCAGCGGCTGTCATTGGCAAGGCGCGTGTTCGCATGGATGCCGGCGATTGGACGGGCGCCCTGCAGTCCCTCGAGAAATTGAGCCAGGAGGCGTCGCACGTCACCAACACATCGACGTTAACGAGCTATCTGGAAGCGAGGGCAGCGGCGGAGGCGGGCGCGGGACAGGCGGCGCGAGCCGAAACAACTGCGTGGGCCCGTGTGCTGCTTGCAGAGCGAGGGCCGGGATCCAATGCGATTCGCGACCGTTTGTTGTGGAGCCGGACGTCGGCAGCGGGGTACGCCTCGCTGGTGCGGCGTCTGTACGAGAAAGGCGATGATCGCGGATCGCTCACGATGTGGCAGCGGTTCCTCAACCCCTCGCAGCCTGTGTCGCCGGCGCGAGTTCCGGCGCCTCCGACGCTGGGCGAGTTGTTGTCGATGGCTTCGGCGGATCGCGCAACGCCAGCCGCGCGGTATCCGGCAACCAGGTTCCTTTCCTATGCCACGTACCCGGACGGCGTTCTCATCTGGGCCGTGGATGGCGAGCGTTTGCGCGCGGTCTGGAAGTCCGTCGACAAGCAGCACCTGCTGCGGCTGGTTGAACGGCTGAAGGCCGCCTGTTCGGACGCGTCGGCGCCGGTGAGTTCGCTGCAGGCCGCCGGATCGGAGTTGTACGGCATCCTGCTCGCGCCGGTCGAGGAACATGTTCGCGGTTCGTCGAAAATTGTCCTGCAGCTTGAAGGATTCCTGCGGGAACTTCCGTTTCAGGCATTGCGCATGCAGAACGGGCAGTATCTGGGAATCGAGAAATCGATCGAGGTGATCGGTCCCTCTTCGCCTGCGACTTCGTCACAACAACCGCAGCAGCAGCCGGGTTCGCTGCAGATCCTGCGCGCTGTGGTGGTGGGCTCGCCGTCGACAGCGCCGGAATTTGCTGCGGACTTCCCGCCCTTGGCGGATGCGAGTGAGGAAGCGCGCGAAGTGGCGGGACGGTTTGCGAATGCAAAGGTCCTGACGGGCGCGGCGGCGACGATTGGTGCGGTGGCCGATGCGCTGCAATCGGCTGAGGTGTTCCACTATGCCGGGCACGCGATGGGCACGCCCGATGGAGCTACGTTGATTCTCGCGCCGTCGAAGCAGTCGCCTTCGGGATTCTGGCGCGGCGGCGGGTTGGAAGCGGGTCAACTGCATCGTTGCCGGCTGGCTGTGTTTTCGGCCTGTGAGACGGCGAAGGTGGAAGAGCAGTTCGCATCGGATCCGCTGAACCTGGTGGGATCGTTCCTATCCGCAGGCGTGGCACAGGTGGTCGCGAGCGGCTGGCGTGTGGATTCGAGGACATCGGCGTCGCTGATGTCGCAGTTTTACGAGAAGTTGAGCAGGGGGCTGCCGGTAGCGGAGGCGTTACAGGCGGCAATGGTTGGGGTCCAGAAGGAGCGGGGGAAAGAGCACCCGTATTACTGGGCTCCATTTACTGTGTATGGTCGCAGCAAATGAGAAGGAGACCCAATGGGAAAAGAGAAACTGACAAGAAGGACTCTGATCGGATCAGC
>CAZVKC010000030.1:24354-47855 GCA_964627455.1 uncultured Solibacteraceae bacterium
AAGGAGACCCAATGGGAAAAGAGAAACTGACAAGAAGGACTCTGATCGGATCAGCGGCACTTGCGGGCCTGAACGGGTGTGGAGAGCAGGACACCAAGCCCAAAGCCTCAACAACGGCCCAAACAGACGGCGCTCGGCTCAACATCATCTTCCATGGGGTGATGGTCTATTGGGTTGGCAAGACCTCAATGACCGTCTACCTGCCCAAATCGCAAAAAACCGGCCATACCGCCGTGCACGAGTATCTCGTGCAGTGGGCTGGACGGTCCAGGACCGAAATACTGAAACCTGGCGGGGTCTTCAACTGGACGGGCCTACCGTCGGGTTCGAAGCCGGCGCCTGTTCAATTGCGAAATTTGGTCCTGGAAGGCTTGGATGTTCAGCCTGCGAATGTGAACATGACTTTCCAGCTGCCTTATCCAACGACCGTCGAGGAGTTCAGGCACTCGGTCCCGCCACAGTACGTCTTTGCGTCGGGGACCTTGCCAACCGGGGTCGCCAATCCCGTCGCCTTGGCATTTCCAATCGTGTTCTCCTACAAGAATCCCAACTCCGCGCTGAAACTCAGTTTCGTGAATGACAAGAATCAACCGGTCTCAATTGCAGCCTATTCCAATGGAGATCCGGTCAACATCCACATTCATGCCGACCCGCCGCGATGCGCCCCGGACGCCGATCATATCTTCATCAACAACGAAGCCATTTCCCTTGGAGGCCAACCGCTTGCACTTGCCTATGCAGACCGCAAAGCGATGAAGGCCTCCCCCCTCAACTCAAGCGACCGCAGACTTGCGCGGCTGGGACTCGATCCTACAGACCTGCTGGAAAAAATCGAATTCCCGGCGGTTTGCCCAGCCACCCTCCCACCGGATTCCTGCTTCGGGATGTGGGTCATCGAATAATCTGACGAATTGCCGATGGATGGAACAACGGCCGCGGGATCCTCAACCAGGACCTCGCGGCCGTCCCATTACCAGAGAAAACAGCCAGCAACCCGGTCGCGAACCTCACCTACCGAGGGGCGTCGAGTGGGATCCACCGCCAGGCACTGCTGAATCAAACGCCGCCAGCGAAACGGCAACCGTACACCGTCGCACGGCAGCTTCCCGGTCACCACTTCACACAGCATCACACCGAGCGAGTACACGTCCGAAGCAGCCGTCGCCGGACGCCCGGCCAGCACCTCCGGAGCCATATACGGCAACGTCCCGAACCCCGCCGTCGATCCAGTCGCGGAGGACTCCTGCCCAACAATCCCCGCCAAGCCGAAATCCGTCAGAACCACACGTCCATCTGCCGCAAGCAACACGTTCGACGGCTTCAAATCCCGGTGCAGGACCCCGGCTTCGTGCGCCGCCATCAGCCCCTCGCAGATCTGGCCATGCAAACGCCGCACCGTCGCCGTATCGTCCAGCGGCCCCCCGGCATGCAACAGCGCCTCCAGCGACTCGCCTTCCAGCAACTCCATCGTCAGGAACTGCACCTCGCCATCGCGGCCGCAGTCGAACACGCGGCATACATTGCGATGCGTGATGCGACGAGCCGCCAGGAACTCCGAAGCGCCGCAAATGACCTTCAACGCCAGCGGCACCCCGTGCTCGAGGTCCCGTACGCGGTACACACCGCCACACATGCCGCCCTGGCCGATCTGTTCCTCCACCGAATAGCGTCCAGCCACCACATCACCCGGACACAACACCGGCAGCAGGCTCGCGTCCTCTCGATCCAATTCGACAGGACCACTCAAAAACCCGTCCGTCATTTGCTCCAGCTGAATCAACCGGTGGACCTCGTGCAATACGTCGGGGTTCGCCGCACAACGCTCCAGCAGGAACGCCGTCCGCTGCGACTGTGGACACTCCAACGCCTCACCGAAGACCACCGTCACCTCGGACCAGAAGTCCTGCGCGCTCTCCGGCTTCATCGCGACAATTCCCCAAACAGCCAGGCCTTCGCCAATTGCCAGTCGCGCTTGACCGTGCGGCTGCAAATGCCGAGCGCGCCAGCGACTTCATCCTCGGTAAACCCGCCGAAAAACCGCATCTCGACGATCCGTGCCTGACGAGCGTCGATCGTAGCCAGACGTTCCAGCGCATCGTGCAACTGCATAAACGAATCCGCGGCCTGGAATCCATAAAACGGCGCAGGATCCCGCTTCAGCGCCATCCGCGCGCGGGCGCGATCCACCAGAATCCGGCGCATCATGCGGGACGCGACGCACAACAGGTACTGCCTGTCGACCTCCTGTGTGGCTTCAACAAAGGGCATCCGCGCCATCTTTAAAAACGTTTCGTGCACTAGCGCGGTCGCCTGAATGGTTCGAGAGCGCAACTCCGAACGCATGTGACAGCGGGCGATCCGCTTCATTTCCAAATAGACGGTTTCGAAACAATCAAAGTCTTTGCGTGCCGGAGCCGCTGTGGTTTTGCCGGCTGTCCCCCCGAAAAGCTGCATGATGGCGCCCATGCCAATAAGACGCGCCGCCTCCGGAAAACCCTTCGGCAATCGGGAGCGAAATCTCAAAATGCAAAAGCCGCCGCTCCGGTGCGTCCGAAGCGGCGGCTCTTTCTGCGATTCGAAGAAGCGCTTACTGGATGTTGAGGAAGATCGGATCCCGCGCCCCGCTGATCGCCACAGGCACGCGGTCGCCGCGCGTCGCATCGTCAGGAATCGTGACCGTGATCTGATACAAGCCGATCGTGCCCGGCATGAGTCCCGCGAACGAAGGCGTGATTTCCGGCGCCGGGTTGAACAGCGACCCACCGAACCGCAGCAGCGGAACCGGATCAATCGTCACCGGCGGATCCGAAGGAGCGGGCGCGCCGGCCTGCACCGGCGAAGTGGGAACACCGAAGCCCGCGCCAATCACGTTCACCGTCGAGCCCGCGAATACAGGAGCCGAAGGCCCGCTGCCCGCCGTCGCGATCGTGGCGCCATCGCTGTTGGTCACCCACAGCGCACGCGGCCGCGAACGCACGATCTGCACCGCCACCGTGTTGCCGCGAACGCCATCGCGATCCACGCGCATCAACCCTTCGCCTTCCGGAGCATCGAACGGAATCTGCACATCGATCTGCCCGGCTGAAACATATGAGACCGGCAGCGGCTGATCGTTCAGATACGCCGATGCGGTGGCCAGCGAAGTTCCCCAGGCTGTGCCGTCCGGGACCTTTTCCGCGCCGCCGAGCGTGAACATCTCGCCGAGCAGCGACGCGAGATCGCCGAGCGCAAGAGTACCCGCCTCGCCGCCGAGCGTCGTGACGACTCCGCCAAATGAAATCACCGGCGAACCCGCGTCCACGACATCGAACGTCACCGGAACGTCGATGGAACTGTTCGCGGCGTCGCTCGTGATCGTGACCTTGCCTGTGTAGCGGCCATTCGCGAGACCGTCCGGCGTTGCGGTCACATTGACCAGGTTGCCGTCGGTCGCAGCGGACAACCAGGATCCGTCGCCCGTCACCGACGCCGTGGCGCCGCTAACCGCGACTCCCGCGAGTCCCGTACTGTTGACATAGATGGCCTTGGTCTGCGCGGCCGAACCATTGGCTGCGCGAAACGCCAGGCTATCCGACGTCGGAACCGCAATACCTTTGCTGGTGACCTTCACCGACACCGGAACGCTGCGATTGTCGGCTGCAAGCGAGGATCCCGACACGGAAATGCTGCCGTTGTACTCGCCCTCCGGCGTACCCGGATTCGCCACCGCAATCACATCGTACGAATACACGGTGCGGAAACTGCCGCCGCCCGAACCCAACACCGTCAACCGCGGACCTCCGCCCAGCGACGCCGTCGCATTAAAAGAGGTGCTGGTCGTAAACGACTTGCGCACCTGCGAGCCGTTCGGCGGAACAAACATGTCGATGCGATCCGGCACGCCGCCGCCGATCTGCACCGTCACCGCAATGGTCTGCGGCGCATCGACCGCGTTGGGATCCGTGACCGTCACAAAGCCGGTGACGATCCCCTTCGAAAGTCCGGAAGTCTGCAACCCGAGGCGGATCGCCGTGCAACGCCCGCCGGGCTGTCCACAAGCGCGCGAGTCGCCGACGCTCGGCACGAGCCACGAGTCTGAAGACGACACTGAAAGCGACAGATCCCCGTCGCCGGCGTTGAACGCATCGATCGTCTGCGTGGCGCCGTTCTGGCCCTGCGCGATCGAGAACGGACCGGCCGCGGCGCTGCTCAACCGCAACTTCGGCGCGCTGAACGCAGCCGTCGCGGCGAGGGCAGCCACAAACATTACCTTGTGAACTTGTTTAATACCTGAAAAGACCACTCTTCGAAAACCTTTCAAACAACCATGGGACGCGAGAGGCGCGCGCTATGCCCGGGGGACGGGCTGCAGCGGCGCAGAAGGACGCCAGGGGCGGGATACGCTGGCTGTCTTCAGGGTATCAAAACCCGGAACTCCCGCAAACGTAGCGGTCATCGGGCGGCGCCATCGAAGGTATCCTGGAAGCGTATGCCCTTTGCGTCCATTCCGGAGGCGATCGAAGATTTTCGCGCCGGCAAGATGCTCGTGGTCGTCGATGACGAAGACCGCGAGAACGAAGGCGACCTGACCGTCGCCGCCGAGCACATCACCCCGGAAATCATCAATTTCATGGCGACCCACGGCCGCGGACTCATCTGTCTCGCCCTGAGCGCCGATCGTTGCGACGCCCTCGATCTTCCTCTCATTTCCCCCTCGAACACCTCGCGCTTCGGCACGGCGTTCTGCGAATCCATCGACGCGCGCGAAGGCGTGTCCACCGGCATTTCGGCCGCCGACCGCTCGCTCACCATCCGCACTGCGATCGACCCGAAAACCCGCCCCATCGACCTCGCGCGTCCCGGCCACATGTTCCCGCTGCGCGCCCGCGAAGGCGGCGTGCTGGTTCGCGCCGGCCAGACCGAAGCCGCGGTCGATCTCGCCCGTCTCGCCGGACTCCAACCGGGCGGCGTGATCTGCGAAATCATGAACGAAGACGGTTCGATGGCGCGCGTGCCGCAACTCGAACAGTTCTGCGCGCTGCATGAGCTGAAGCTGATCTCGGTCGCACAGTTGATCAAGTACCGGCTGCAGACCGAGCGTTTCACCGTCCGCGTATCCGAGGGTCCGGTGAGGACCGAATACGGGGAGTTCACGGCAGTTCAGTACTCCAGTTCGGTCGGCAATCAGCGTCACGTGGCGCTGGTCAAAGGCGATGTCGCCGGCAAGCAGAATGTGCTGGTCCGCATGCATTCGCATTGCACCATGGGACACATCTTCGGCAGCCTCGAATGCGAGTGCCAGAAGACGCTGCGCGAATCGCTGCGCAAGGTCGCGCGGGAAGGCGGCGTCGTCGTGTACCTCCACCAGACCGGCCTCGGGCAGCCTCATGCGGACAACGGTCATGGACCTTCGCAGGTCCAGCACGAGATCGGCATCGGCGCGCAGATTCTCTCGGATCTCGGGCTCACCACGATCCGCCTGCTGACCAACCGTCCCCGCAAAACCGTCGGACTCGAAGGCTTCGGGATCCAGATTACGGAACGAGTTCCGATATTTGATCCAGCGACAGTGTAATAAAGTGGCAACCGCCTCCGTCTTCAGGGCGTAAACTCAATATCGAGGAGTCGCACACATGCCAACGAATACTCACTCCCGCCGGTTTTTCCTGACTTTGGCCGCCGCAGCCGCTTTCGCCTTCCAGGCCCCGGCCGCCGTGGATCCTGCTCTCGCCGCCCTCATCCCCGCGGACGCCACCATTGTTTCCGGCGTCAACGTCGGCCAGGCGAAGACCAGTTCTTTCGGACGCTTCGTCCTCAGTCAGATGAACGTCGACGACAGCGGCGCCCAGAATTTCATCAATGAAACGGGCTTTGATCCCCGGCGCGACCTCAGCGACGTCATGGTCGCCACAGTGGGCGCAACGGCCGACAAGACCCAGGCGGTGATCCTGGGACGCGGCGTCTTCAACCCGGCTCGTATTTTCAACGCGGCCAAGTCGCATGGCGCGACGGTCAGCACGTATCTGGGCGTGGACGTCGCTTCTCATGACGACGGCGCGATCGCATTCATCGACGCATCCCTCGCCGTCGCCGGCAACACCAAAGTCGTGAAGGCGGTGCTCGAGCAGCGCGCGCAGAACGCAAAGAAGCTGCCCGACTCCGTGATGAAGAAGATGCAGGAACTGAGCGCGGCCAACGATGTCTGGTTCTACAGCGCGGCGTCCCCGGCCGAATTCTTCGGCACAAAAATGGCGGATCCGAACGTTGGCAACGCGATGAAGGACGGCCTCATGCAGGCGGTTCTGCAGGCGGCGGGCGGCATCAAGTTCGCCGATAAGGAAGCTCGCGTGAGCGGCGAAGCGATGACCCGTTCCGACAAGGACGCACAGGCGCTCGCCGATGTGTTCCGCTTCCTTGCACAGATCGTGCAGAGCAATGGCCAGAGCAAGGGTATGCCGAACGACGTCGCCGCGCTGCTGGGCAAGATGCAGTTGACCACCGACGGTTCGGTGATGAAGGTCTCGATGTCGATCCCCGAAGATCTGCTCGAGCGCGTCTTCACCAACAAGGCTCCGGCTCGCCGCGCCCGCGCTGCGCTGCGGTAGTACACTGTGGGTTCATGTCTCTGCAGATTGCACGCCGTGAGCGCGAAGGCATTGCCATCTTTGATTTGACGGGACGGTTGGTGGTGGGCCCCTCCACCAACCAGTTCCGCGAAACCATTGAAGAATGCATTCAAAGCGGCACGACTAACATCATCCTCAATTTACGGGGTGTCGAGTACATCGACAGTACGGGTCTCGGCGCTCTTGTTCTTTGCTTTACCAAAGCCCAAAAAGCGGGCGGTTTGTTGAAACTCGTCAGCCTCAACCGCCGCGACATGGAACTTCTCGTCCTCACCAAGCTCACCACGATTTTCGACGTTTACAACGACGAGCAGGACGCGGTCAACAGCTACTTCCCGGACCGCGAAATCAAGCGTTTCGACATCCTCAGTTTCGTCCGCCAGCAGCGCGACTCCGACGCAGACTGACGAATATCGGATAATCATAAGGTGACCAGAATCCAAGCATCGTTGGCCTCGGCTGTTTTACTCCTGACGGGATGCGCCAAGGACATCAACAACAAAGAAGCCGTTCGCGTAGCGGTCGTTGAGTATCTCAATCAGAAAGCCCAGTCCACCGGCTTGAACGTAGCCGCCATGGAAGTGCAGGTCGGCTCTGTTTCCTTTGAAAAAGATCAGGCCCGCGCGATGGTGAGCATCAAGCCCAAGGGCGGCGCCGACGGCATGCAGATGGCCTATGCGCTGGTCCGCAAGGGCGACAAGTGGGAAGTGAAGAGCAAGCAGGATTCCGGCGCAAATCCGCATGGCGGCGGCATGGGCGCCGGTGGTGCGGCCCCGCAGCAGCAGCCCGCGGAAGATCCGACGCTGCCCCCTGGACATCCGCCGCGCAACAGCGCTCCGGCCACCAAGTAAATGAAGACCGTCGCTGTACTGGGAGGAGGCCCCGCCGGGGCCATGGCGGCAGCCCGTCTCGCCGGCGCTGGCGTCAAGACGATTCTTCTCGATGAAAAACTGGCGTGGGAAAAGCCCTGCGGTGGCGGCGTCACCTGCAAAGCGTACAAAGAGTATCCGTTTCTGATCGACAACGATACTCCCAAGAAGCTCGTCACCGACTCGTGCCTGTCTGAGCCGACAGCCGGTATCGCGCGCCTGCAGATGGAGCAACCGCTCGTCATCTACGCGCGCAAGGATCTCAACGGCATGATGCTCGAACGCGCGGCAAGGGCCGGCGCGGATATCGAGAAAGCCCGCGTCATCCAGGCGGGTCGGACGCCCTCGGGCGGCTGGCGCATCGAGACCAAGCGCGGCCACATCGACGCGGATTACTGCATCGCGGCGCTGGGCGCACGCAATCCGCTGCGCAATGTGGGCGCGGAATGGCGAGCAGGCGACACCATGACGGCTCTCGGATACTTCGTGGACTCCCATCGCGATCACGTCGACATCCGCTTTCTGCCGGGCCTCGAAGGCTACATTTGGGTCTTTCCGCGCCTCGGCCATCTGTCGGTTGGCATCTGCGGCAAGGGCGAAACCGCGCAGGCCATGCGCCTCCGCCTCGAAGCCTACATGGACGAAGAGGGCATCAACTATCGCGACGCCCGCTTTTACGGCCACATGCTGCCCTCGCTCGAACAAGCGAGCTGGCAATCGCATCGCGTGGCGGGCGACGGCTGGCTGGCAGTCGGCGATTCCGCGGGACTCGTCGATCCCGTCACCGGCGAGGGCATCTATTACGCCGTGCGCTCCGGCGATGTCGCGGCGCAGACGATCCTCGAAAAAGGGCCGGAACACGCCGAATCCTCGTACCGCAAGCAGCTCTATCACGAGTTCATCGAGGACCTCACCTATGGCGCGCACCTTTCCAAGCGCCTCTTCTGCGAGTCCATCTTCGGCTCCACGATGACTGTGCGGATGATCCAACTCATGCGCAGAAGTCCGCTGCTGACCAAGGTCGTTGAGGACTTGTTCGCCGGCAGCCAGAACTATCTCACTCTGAAAAAGCGCTTGGTCGAAACCGCTGCGGACCTCTTTCCCGACTTCGTTCTCGGAGCCTTCTTCCCACGGAAAACGGCATTATGAAGACCTCCAATTCAGAAGCGTTGTTTCAACGCGCTCAGAACCTCATCCCCGGCGGCGTGAACTCGCCGGTGCGCGCGTTCCGCAGTGTCGGCGGCGTTCCCCGCTTCATGGCGCGCGGCGAAGGCGCACGTATGTGGGACGTCGACGGCAACGTCTATATCGACTACATCGGATCCTGGGGCCCGCACATTCTCGGCCATCGCCCGCAGCCTGTCATGGATGCGCTGCGCGAAGTGCTGGAACTCGGCACGAGCTTCGGCGCGCCCACCGGCCGCGAGGCCGAACTCGCCGAAGAGATCATCGGCGCCGTGCCGTCGATGGAGATGGTGCGTCTCGTCAACTCGGGCACCGAAGCCACGATGAGCGCGTTGCGCGTGGCCCGCGGATTCACAGGCCGCGACCTCACGATCAAGTTCGAAGGCTGCTACCACGGCCACGTCGACTCGCTGCTCGTCAAAGCCGGATCCGGCATGGCGACGCTCGGCATTGCCGACACGCAAGGCGTCCCCAAGGCGTTCGCCGACACGACCATTGCCCTGCCCTACAACTCGGTCGAAGCGCTCGAAGCCGCATTCAAGAGCTATGGCGACAAAGTCGCTGCTGTGATCGTCGAACCCGTGGTCGGCAACATGGGCTGCGTGATCCCCACGCCCGAGTTCCTCAAATCCCTGCGGGCCCTCACCGAACAATACGGCGCGCTGCTGATCTTCGACGAAGTGATGACGGGCTTCCGCCTCGCGCTCGGCGGCGCGCAGCAGGTGTTCGGCATCAAGCCGGACCTCACCACTCTCGGCAAGATCATCGGCGGCGGACTCCCGCTCGCCGCATACGGCGGACGCCGCGACGTGATGTCCAAGGTCGCGCCCGCGGGCCCCGTGTATCAGGCCGGCACGCTCTCGGGCAACCCGGTGGCCGTATCGGCTGGACTCGCAATGGTCCGCTATTTGAAGTCGCATCCGGAAGTGTACACACGGCTCGAACGCAGCACCGCCGCGCTTGCCGCAGCGGCGCCGTCGAACGTGACCGTCAATCGTTTCGGATCGATGATCACGTTTTTCTTCAAGCCCACGCCGGTGAACGACTGGGAATCCGCGAAGACGGCGGATACGAAGACCTTCGGCGAATTCTTCCATCACCTGCTGCAGCGCGGCATTTACTTCCCGCCGTCGCAGTTCGAAGCAGCGTTTGTTTCCGCGGTCCACACCGACGAGGACATCCAGGTGACGGTCGACGCGATCACCGAATTCTTCCGGCGCTGAGAAACGCGAATGTGGACCCCGCCCCCCGGACTCTGCGGCGCATGCATCCATGCGCGGGTGATCGAGTCCGACAAGGGGTCCACCTTTCATCAATGCCGCAAGGCGCTCAAGGATCCACGAGCGTTCCCTAAATATCCGCGCCTGCCCGTCCTCGCCTGCCGCGGCTTCATCCGCCTGCGGCCTGCGACCCACGCCGACCTGCCCGCTATTCAGAAGATCTACGCCCACTGGGTGGAAACCGGCGTCGCAAGTTTCGAAATCGAACCGCCCTCTCTCGATGAGATGCGAACCCGCTTCGACGCCGTGCATGCGAAACAATTGCCCTACCTCGTAGCCGTCACACAACGAGATGAAGAAATCGCCGGCTATGCCTATGCGACGCCGTATCGCCCGCGCCTCGCGTATCGTTTCACGGTCGAGGATTCGATCTATCTCGCGCCGGAATACGCAGGCCACGGCATCGGCCGCGCGCTGCTCGAAGCACTGATTTCGCAGACGGCCCAACAGGGCTACCGGCAAATGATCGCAGTCATCGGCGGCGGCGCGGAGAATCCGGCCTCCATTGCCCTTCACGCAAAATGCGGCTTTGAACACGCCGGGACCCTCCGTTCGGTTGGCTACAAGTTCGATCGCTGGCTGGACACGGTCCTGATGCAGCGCGCCCTACTCACGTCAATGTCGGATTGATAGACTGGCAAACGGATGTCGCGCGAGTTGCAGTCCTGGAAGGAAATCTCTGCATATCTGGATGTCACGATCCGGACGGCGCAGAAATGGGAGACGGAACGAGGTCTGCCGGTGCGGAGGCTACCTGGCCCGCGCGGACGCGTGTTCGCCATGACCGGGGAACTGGAGGCATGGAAGCAGCAGCACGAACTACCTGCGCCTGAACCGCAAGTCCCACAGCCATCGGATCCACCAAAACGGCCCCCTCTCCCCGGCAGGCTGCAGCAACATTGGCGTTGGATCGCAGCAGCCGTGCTGCTCGCCGTCTCCGTGTCGGCAGCCGCCTTGTACATAAGAGGACGGACAAAGAATCCGGTTACCTTTTCGGTTCGCGGGAACTCGTTTCTCGCAATCTCAGCTTCGGGCGAAGTCCTCTGGCAGAAAACCTTCCCCGCATTGCTTCATCCGTTGGCTGCTCCCGCAACGCCGCCATTCACCTCGGTTGTCGCGGTGGATCTCGACGGCGACGGACACACGGAGGTCCTCTTCAATCCGGTATTCGAGAGTCCCGGTCCACTCGAACTGATCTGCTGGAACGCGGATGGCACGGAGCGATGGCGCTATGCGGTCCGCAGGAAAGTGCGAAGCAGCGAGCAAACGTTCGAACCCGTGTACTGGATCGAGCGGTTTGTCCCGCTGGCGATCTCCGGGACCGGAAAGCAGCATCTCCTGGTCCTGTCCAACCACCACCTCTACTATCCGAGTCAGGTTGCGCTGCTTTCCGCGGATGGCGTGTTACAGGCCGAATACTGGCATCCGGGACACCTCCACGAAATCGAGCGGATGGACCTCGATCACGACGGCTCGGCTGAACTCCTGCTGGGCGGGATTTCGAATGGCGAGACGGTCGGAACGTTGGTCGTGCTGGATCCCCGCCGGATGAATGGCACACCGAAAGTTTCGCAGTTCCCCCAAAAAGCGCTGCTGGACATGCCCGAGGCCCAGGAAGTCGCGCGCATCCTCTTTCCTCGCTCCACATGGAATCAGGCCCATTGGCGTTTCAACAAAGTCAAACAGATTCGCGTGCTGCCGGATAGCCTGCAGATCGGGGTCGCCGAGGACCTGCAGTCTGGAGACCTCCCCTCCATCGATTACCGCTTTGATCCGAAACTGCAGCTCCAATCGATCAGTCCAAGCGATCTCTTTCTGGTGTTGCTCGAAAAACAATACGGCAATCGGCCGGGCGCCGGGGATGCCTGGTCCCTCGAGAAATCCAAACTCGGCGACGTCGAAGTGATCAGGCCTGGGAACTCTTCCGCTTCGCCGCGAACTTCTTCCGGAACTTCGCCAGCTTCGGACTGACGACAAACATGCAGTAGGGCTGATACGGGTGGTGCTTGAAGTACTCCTGATGATAGTCCTCCGCGATGAAGAACTCGCTCGCCGGCGTGAGTTCCGTCACGATCGGATCATCGAACGCCCCCGCGAACTCCGTCATCACCTCCACCGCCGTTTCGCGTTGAGCCTCGTTGTGATAGAAGATCGCGCTGCGATACTGCGGACCCACATCATTCCCCTGCGCATTCAACGTCGTGGGATCGTGAATCGCAAAGAACACTTCCAGGATCTCGCGCGTCGTCACCACCGCCGGATCATACGTCACGCGCACCACTTCCGCATGTCCTGTCGTGGCCGTGCACACCTGCTCATACGTCGGATTCAGGACATGTCCGCCCATGTACCCGGACTCCACCGATTGGACGCCCGCAAGGTCGTCGTACACGGCTTCCAGGCACCAGAAACAGCCGCCGCCAAGGGTAATGGTCTCCATACTCTTACAGGATGCCTCAAACTGGCGGCTGGATGCCGTAACCTGCTACAATTTCAATAGGTTGTGTTTTAACTCAACCTCCCCAGCAAGGAACGAAATCATTGGCTACCGAATCCTACGATTCCAGTAATATTCGCGTGCTTGAAGGCCTCGAGGCCGTCAGGCTGCGTCCCGGTATGTACATCGGGCAGACCAACGAACAGGGACTGCACCACCTCGTTTGGGAGGTCATCGACAACTCCGTCGATGAGCACCTCGCCGGTCATTGCGATCGCGTCGAAGTCACCATTCACGAAGACAATTCGTTGACCATTGTCGACAACGGCCGCGGCATCCCCGTGGACATCAAGCCCGAGTTCGGCGTATCCGCCGCGGAGATCGTCATGACGAAGCTCCACGCCGGCGGCAAGTTCGACGCCAACTCCTACAAAGTGTCGGCCGGTCTGCACGGCGTCGGCGTGAGCTGCGTGAACGCGCTCTCCGAATGGCTGCATCTCGAAATCTGGCGCGACAAACACACCTGGGAACAGGACTATGAGATGGGCGTCCCCAAGGCGCCGCTCAAGGCCACGGGCAAGGCCGGCAACAAGCGCGGCACCAAGGTCACCTTCAAGCCCGACGGCACCATCCTCACCGTCACCGAATTCAACTACGACACGCTCGCTACGCGCTTCCGCCAGCTCGCGTTCCTCAATAAGGGACTCACCATCGTCCTCACCGACGAGCGCACGGAAGGCGAAGGCGGGGCGCCCTTCAAGACCGCGGAATTCTTCTATGCCGGCGGCGTCGCCGAGTTCATCAAGCTCCTCAACAAGGGCAAGAACACGCTGCACGACAAGCCGATGCACTTCGAAGGCCAGCGCGATGGCCCGACCGGCCCGTTCAACATCGAGCTGTCGATCCAGTACAACGACACATACGGCGAACAGGTCTTCTCGTTCATCAACAACATCAACACCATTGATGGCGGTCCGCACCTGTCGGGCTTCCGCAGCGCGTTGACCCGCACCATCAATGCCTACGGCCAGCAGGCGGGACTCTTCAAAGAGAAGGAACAGCTCAGCGGCGACGACGTCCGCGAAGGCCTCACCGCGGTGCTCAGCCTCAAGCTCCCCGGCGCGCAGTTCGAAAGCCAGACCAAGGGCAAGCTGACCACCGACGTGCAGGGCGCCGTCGTGCAGTTCGTCAACGAACGCCTCGGCGAATTCTTCGACAAGAATCCGCAGGTGATGAAGCGCATCGTCTCCAAGGCGATCGACGCCTTCCGCGCCCGCGAAGCCGCGCGCAAAGCCCGCGACCTCACCCGCCGCAAAGGCGCACTCGATTCCGGCGGACTCCCCGGCAAACTCGCCGACTGCCAGGAAAAAGATCCCTCCCGTTGCGAGATCTACCTCGTCGAGGGTGAAAGCGCAGGCGGAACCGCCAAGAGCGGCCGCGACCGCCGCTTCCAGGCGATCCTCCCGCTGAAAGGCAAAATCCTCAACGTCGAAAAAGCACGCGTCGACCGCATGCTCGGCCACGAGGAAATCCGCGCGATGATCACCGCCATCGGAGCCGGCATCCAGTCGGACTTCGACGTCGCCCGCCTCCGCTATCACAAGATCATCATCATGACGGACGCAGACGTCGACGGATCACACATCCGCACGCTGCTGCTCACGTTCTTCTTCCGACAGATGCAGGAACTCATCCTGCGCGGGCACGTCTTCGTCGCCCAACCGCCGCTCTATCGCATCAAGAAGGGCAAGAGCGAAAAGTACATCAAGGACGACAAGGAATTCACCAAGGAAATCCTGCGCCGCGCCACCGAAAACGTGAAGGTCCAACTGACGGACGGCCAGGTTCTCGAAGGCAGCGAACTTCGCTCCTTCCTCATGCAACTCGACGAGTTCCAGCAGGTCTTCCGCCGCATGGAACGCCGCCTGCGCGACCCGCGCGTGGTCGAAGCGATCATCCAGATCGAACACCTCGACAACAAGCAGGACTTCGCGGAGAAGGCCAACGTCGAAGCGCTGTACGAAGCGATGAAGGCGCAAAAGCTCGATTCGACGATCGTGCAGGAAGAAGAGCATTCGACCTGGAAGGTCACCTACAAGGATCCGACCAACGCCGAACGCGTCATCGACATCGAACTCGCATCGCAGCCTGAGTACCGGCGCCTGCGCAACTTCGCCCGCCAGGTTTCGAAGTTCAACAAGCCGCCGTTCGTCGTCATGCGCGAGAACGGAACGAAGGAAACGATCGATTCGTGGCGCGTGTTGCTCGAATACCTGAAGTCCGAAGGCACCCGCGAAATCAACGTGCAGCGTTACAAAGGGCTGGGCGAAATGAACGCCGAGCAGCTTTGGGAAACCACCATGGATCCCGAACGCCGAACGCTGCTCAAGGTCAACCTCGAGGACATCGTGCAGTCCGACGAAATCTTCACCACGCTCATGGGTGAAGACGTCGAAAGCCGCCGCAAGTTCATCGAAGAAAACGCGCTCGACGTTCGCAACCTCGACGTCTAATGGATCCCGGCCGCCGTCGTCTGCTGGCGTTGCTGTCTGCTGTGGCTTCTGCTGCCCCCGTGGCAAAACGGAAGAAGCCCGTGGCAACGGCGCCCCAGCAGGCGGCGGCGGATCCGCTTTCCTGGAGTCCCCGCCCGCTCTTCAACGGCGCTCCTGTCCTCTTTACCTCCACCAAACCCGTCGAGGGTCCCGCGACCTGGATGGGCAAACCCCTCGCCTTTCGCAAAGAAAGCGACAAGTGGACCGCCATCGCCGGCGTGGACCTCGACACCAAACCCGGCCGCCATCCGCTCGTCCTCAACGGTGAAACACACAAGATCGCGGTGACCTCGCGCGCCTATCGCGTCGCGCGCATCACGGTGGCGCCTGAGTTCGTCAAACCTCCCAAAGAAGTCGAACCCCGCATCGACGCCGAGCGCGAACTCAAGAAGAAGATCTTCGCGGCGTCTCCCGCCGAACGCCTGTGGCGCGGACGCTTCACCGCTCCCACCAACACCGGCCAGACCTCGCCCTTTGGAACCCGCCGCACATACAACGGCAACACGCGCAGCATCCATCAGGGGCTCGACTTCGCCGCCGCGACCGGCACGCCGATCCACGCCGCGAACTCCGGCCGCGTCGTCATCGCCCGCGACATGTACTTCGAAGGTGGACTCGTCGTCATCGACCACGGCGACTCGCTGTTCACGTTGTACATGCACCTCTCCGAGTTCCTGGTAAAAGAAGGCGCGCTCGTCGAGAAGGGACACCCCGTCGCGAAGAGCGGCGCGTCAGGGCGCGTCACCGGACCGCACCTGCACTTCGGCGTGCAATGGCAGGGATCCTACCTCGAACCCGCAACGCTACTCAGGTTGCCCATCGCATGAACACGCCGCCGATCCTCGTCGCCATGGCAGGGCTTCCTGGAACCGGCAAGAGCACGCTCGCCCGCAAACTCGCCGCGCATCTGAATGGGACCGTCCTCGACAAAGACGAGGTCCGCCACGCGCTCTTCCCCGCCCCGTGGACCGAATACAGCGCCGCGCAGGACGACTTCGTCCTCACGGTGATGCTGGCTGCCGCCGAACGCCTCATCGCAACACAAAACTGTCCCGCCGTCTTCATCGACGGCCGCACGTTTTCGCAAAGCTATCAATTGGACATGGTCCGCGGGAAAGCGTACACGCTTGGCTGCCGCATGTATGTCATCGAGTGCGTCTGCGAACCCGAAGTGGCGCTCGCGCGCATCCGCGCCGGCCGGGGCGAACACAAAGCAGCCAACCGCGATGAAACCCTGTATTGGCGGGTCCGCGAGAGCTTTCAGCCCATCCCCCAACCGAAGATTTTGATCGACACCGGCAGCGCCGTCGACGACGCCCGAATAGCTCACACCCTGATCAGCGGGAGTCTGTCAGAATAGATATGCTTTATCTAGTTGTAGATTGCTGTTTACCGGTCGAGACAGACCCAAAGGACAACGACATTCATGCAAGTCCGTGTACTCAGCTTCGTATTGGCCGGCGGTAAAGGAACCCGCCTCTACCCACTCACGAAGGAACGCGCCAAGCCCGCCGTCCCGTTCGGAGGACGATATCGAATCATCGACTTCGTACTGAGCAACCTGGTCAACTCAGGGCTCTATTCCATTTACGTCCTCATCCAGTTTAAGAGTCAGTCGCTGCTCCAGCACCTGCGCGACGGCTGGGATTTCGGCGGCATGATGAAAGACAACTTCATCATCCCCGTGCCTGCGCAGATGCGCTCCGACGGCGAGGACTGGTACCGCGGAACTGCCGACGCGATTTACCAGAACATGAACCTGATCGAGCAGGCGCATCCGCACCTGGTCGTCATCTTCGGCGCCGATCACATCTACCGCATGAACATCCGCGAGATGATCGAGTACCACGCCGACCGCCGCGCCAAAGTTACCGTCGCCGCGATTCCGGTTCCCAAACACGAGGCCACCGAATTCGGCGTCATCGAGGTCGACAGCAACAACCGCATCGTCGGCTTCCACGAGAAATCGAAGAATCCCCCGGAAATGCCAGGCCGTCCCGGCTTCTGCCTCGCCTCGATGGGCAACTACATTTTCTCGACCGACCTGCTCGTCGACGAACTCGAGAAGGACGGCAAGAACAAGAACAGTTCGCATGACTTCGGCCGCGACATCCTGCCTGGCCTCGTCGGACGCGAACCGATGTACGCGTACGACTTCCAGACCAACCGCATCCCCGGTGATCCGCTCACGCAGGAAGCCTACTGGCGCGACGTCGGGACCACCGACGCCTACTACGAAGCGTCAATGGATCTTCGCGCGGTCCATCCCGCGCTGAACCTCTACAACCGCCAGTGGCCGCTCCGCACCGCCGGTTATTCAGATGCGCCGGCCAAGTTCACCTTCGATCAGGAAGGCAAGCGCGGTGAAGCCGTCGATTCCATCGTCGCCGGCGGCAGTATTCTCGCAGGCGGCAAGGTCAAGAACTCGGTGCTCGGACGCGGCGTCCGCGTGCTCGAAGGCGCTGTCGTCGAAGACTCGATCGTGTTCGACAACTGCATCATCGGTCCGCATGCGCACGTCCACAAAGCGATCCTCGACAAGAACGTTGAAGTCGCGGCCGGCGATCGAATCGGCATCGCGCTCGATCCCGATTGCGTGAAGCGCCCCGGCTTCCATGTCACGGCCGAAGGCGTCATCGTCGTCGAAGGCCGACGCTCGCGCGTCGAAGTTTCTTCGATGCAAATCTGATCTTCTGAATGGGTCCGCTGTGCGCCATGGCGCGGCGGACCCTGCTCAGCCGCAGCAACAATGAAGCTCCTGTTTGTCTTCGAAACCGATTGCCCAACCTGTCAGCTTGCTGCGCCGTACCTCAATCGAATTCACCAGGCAGGAGGCGTAGTCGAGGGACTATCGCAAGATCCTGCTGAAGATACGGCCCGCTTCGTCGCCGAGGTTCCCGCGCTCTTTCCCGTCCGCATCGACGAAGGTCTCGCCGAATCACGCAAGCTCGACCCCACCACTGTTCCCGCGTTCTACCTGCTGGATGACGCCGGATCCGTCGTCGTAAACACCCTGGGCTTCGCCAAAGAAGCCATGAACTACTACGCCGCGCAACTGCTCGGCTCGCCGGTTGAAGTCGCCCCTGCGCACGATGGCAATCCAGCGTGGAAGCCGGGTTGTTCGTCGCGCCATCTCGAACCACCTCCGGATCTCACGCACGTAGGCTTTGCCCCCGCCGCATCTCCGATCTTGCGGTCCACTGGCTCGTATGCATCCCGCATCGACATCGAAGACGCGATCGAGTACTGCTTCCGCGAGTTCGGAGATTCCCTGCCCGTCGTGCCTCCCGCCGAACCGCTGGTCGAACGCATGATCGCCGCATCGGGACTCCCACACAACCAGATCATCGGACGCATCCCGCCGTGCTACGGCGAGGCAACCGTCGAGAAGGTCGCGGCCAACGCCGTGATGGCCGGATGCAAGCCGGAACTGATGCGTGTGCTCATCCCGCTGGTCCGCGCGGTTTGCGATGAAGGCTTCAACTCACACGGCGTGCAGGCCACCACGCACTTCGCCGCCCCGCTCATCCTCATCAACGGCCCCATCCGCAACGAACTCGGCTTTCACAGCGGGCAGAATCTCTTCAGCAACGTCGCGCGTTCGAACTCGACTCTCGGCCGCGCGCTGCAATTGATCCTGCTGAATCTCGGCGGCGCGCGCCCAACGGGCATCGACATGTCCACGCTCGGCAATCCCGGCAAGTTCTCGTTCTGCATTGCCGAGGCCGAAGAGTCCAGCCCGTGGGAACCCTATCATGCCGGCAGCGCCGTCACGCTCTTCGCCTGCGATCCGCCGCGCGGCGTCAGCGAACATCGCTCTCGCACGGCGCCCGGTGTTCTGCGCGCCATCTCTGCTGCGCTCGCGACGATCTGGAGCTATCGCATGTGCAACCGTCTCGAAGCCCTCGTCGTGCTGTGCCCCGAACACGCGACCACTATCGCCGGAGACGGATTCACCAAGCAGAACGTTCGCGACTGGTTGTTCGAGAACACCGGCATCCCCGTCAGCGAGTTCGATGGCGACAATGGCGAGGGCACGCAATTCGAGTCCGAATACACGCGCACGGTAATCCGCGGCGTGGAGTGCTACCGTAAGTTTGCTCAGCCGGAGCAGATCCGGATCATCGTTGCCGGAGGTTCCGCGGGCAAGTTCTCTGCCGTGCTCGGCAGTTGGAACACCGGCGAACGCGGCAGCCAGTCGGTGACCTATCCGGTCGTATAGAAAGGGCGGCGCACTGATGCGAATTGTGAATCCGATGAACGAGGCTTCCGGCGCACAGCAGTTGCCGGCCCCTCGTCTCGAATCCCTCGAAGGCAGGCGCATCGCGCTGCTCGACATCTCGAAGCCCGGTGGATCGCACTTTCTGGGACGGCTTGCACATCTGCTGCACCATCGTTTCGGCGCAGACGTCGCGCACTTCATCAAGCCCACCTTCACCAAACCCGCGCCCGAGGATGTGCTCGCGGAACTCGCCGCCTTCGACGCTGTGATCGAAGGCCTGGCCGATTGAGGGTCCTGCACGACGTGCAGTTTGCACGACACGATCCGTCTCGAAAGACTTGGCGTGCCAGCGGTGCCTGTGGCCACCACTGAGTTCGTGAATCCCGCGCGAATCCAGGCTGGCGCACTCGGCCGCCCGGAGTTCGACGCCGTCTACGTCGCGCATCCGATTCAGGACCAGACGCCTGCCGAGATCGCCGCCCGCGCCGACGCCGTAGTCGAGGAAATTGTCGCGCGGTTGTGCGGCGGCTCAAAATCATAAAATTGAGGGAGTGAACCCTTTCACGTTTGAAGAAGCGCGCGGCTGCGTGCTGGCCGAATGCCAGGGCTTGGCCGAACCCGCCATCGAAACTGTCCCACTGCTCGAATCCGCGGGGCGCGTTCTGGCCGAAAACATCCACTCGGATCGAGACTATCCGGCCACCGCACGTTCGGTTCGCGATGGCTTTGCCGTACGGGCCGCGTCCCTGCCCGGCCGCTTCACCGTCATTGGCGAGGTCCGCGCGGGAGGCCAGTGGAATGGGCCCACCGTACAAGCCGGTGAAGCCGTCGAAATCATGACCGGCGCGCCAATGCCCTCTGGCGCGGACGCGGTCGTCATGGTCGAACATGTCGTCCGCCACGACGCGACGTCGATCAGCACAGACAAACAGTTGAAGTCCGGCGAGAACTTCAATCCGCAGGGCTGCGAATCGCGAACCGGCGCCGTCGTGCTGGCGAAAGGCCGCCGTCTCACATTCGCGGACATCGCACTGCTCGCTACCGTCGGACGCGCGCATGTACCCGTGTACCGCAAGCCCACTGTGGCGATTCTGGCGACAGGAGACGAGGTCGTCGGCGTCGAAGAAGAGCCGCAAAGTTTCCAGGTCCGGAACTCGAATTCGTACTCCATCGCCGCGCAAGTGACGCAGGCAGGCGGCGTTCCCGCGATCCTTCCGGTCGCGCGCGACGTCTACGAGCACACACGCGCACTCGTGGAACAAGGCTTGCAACACGATCTGTTGTTGCTGTCGGGCGGCGTCTCGGCAGGCAAATACGACATTGTGGAGAAAGTCTTATCCGACCTCGGCGCGCACTTCTATTTCGACCGCGTCCGTATTCAACCCGGCCAGCCGCTGGTCTTCGGACGCGTCAACGACAGGCTGTTCTTCGGCCTGCCCGGCAATCCCGCATCGACGATGGTGACCTTCGCTGTCTTCGCGCGCGCGGCTGTGGAAAGGCTGAGCGGCATTCCGAACCCGCAACTGCCGCTCGCCTGGGCGCGCCTCACGCGGGAGTTCCGGCACAAGACAGGACTGCGACGCTTTCTGCCGGCCGTGGTCGAGAACGGCGAAGTGACCCCGGTGCGTTGGAGCGGATCGAGCGACGTACCCGCGCTCGCCCGCGCCAATGCGTTCCTCGTGGCCGATCCGGAAGTCGCCGAATATCCCGAGGGCGCGTGGATCCAGATCCTCTATCAAAACTCATGAGCAAGCTTTCCCACTACGATGAATCGGGCCGCGCGTCGATGGTCGACGTGTCCGGCAAATCGGAAACCAAACGCACCGCGAAGGCTCACGCCTTCGTGCAGATCAAGCCCGAAGTGCTGGCGCAACTGCCGGCGAACCCCAAAGGCAATCCGCTCGAAGTCGCGCGCATCGCCGGCATCATGGCCGCGAAGAAGACTTCGGAACTCATCCCCATGTGCCATCCCATCGCGCTTTCGCACGTCGATGTCGAAGCCGTCGTAGAACCCGGCGGCGTGCGCATCACGGCGACCGCGTCGACCGTGGCCGGCACCGGCGTCGAGATGGAAGCGCTCACTGCCGCCAGCATCGCAGCGCTCACCGTCTACGACATGACCAAGGCGCTCGACAAAGGCATTGAGATCCAGGATGTGTACCTGCTCTCGAAAACCGGCGGCAAGAGCGGCGACTTTGCGAGAAACTAGAGTAGAAACGCGTGCATCCAACATTACAGATGACTCACATCAAGAGGAAATGTTTTGCGCTTTTGGCGGCCTCGGCCCTGTTGGCGAGCGCGCAGGAAATTGACGCGCCGACATTCCGCTCGACGGTCAAATACATCACCGTGCCGGTGACGGTCCTCACCAAAGACGGCAATTTCGTCAATGGCCTTGAACCCAAGGATTTCCGGCTCTACGACAACAAGAAACCGCAGCCGATCAACCGCGACCTGACATTCAACCCGATCTCTTTGGTGATTGCGATTCAAGCCAACGCCGGCATCGAAGGCATGCTGCCGAAGATCAACAAAATGGGTTCGATGCTCGACGCGCTGGTGGTTGGTGAAACCGGCGAAGCCGCCGTGTTGAAGTTCGACCATCGCATCGAAGTCCTGCAGGAGTTCACCAACGACTCGACCAAGATCACGCAGGCCATTCAGAAGATCAAGCCCGGCAGCACGACGGCGCGCCTGAACGACGCGGTGATGGAAAGCATCAACCTGCTGCGCAACAAGCCCAAGGACCGGCGCCGCGTGATTCTGCTCATCGCGGAGACGCGCGACCGCGGATCCGAGATGAAAGCCCGCCAGGTGCTGCTCGAAGCGCAGTTCAAAGACGTGATCATCTACACGATCAACATCTCGCGCTTCATGTCGACCTGGACCAACAAGAATCCAACGCCGCCGCGTCCTCCTTCGATTCCCGCGACGGCGGGCCACAGCATGGCCGGCGGCGGCGCGCTGAATCCGACGACGCAAATGCAGAATGGCGGCTCCGCTTACGGCAACGTCTTACCTGCGTTCGTCGAGATCTTCCGCCAGGCGAAGGCGATCTTCGTCGATAACCCGGCTGAGGCGTACACGAAATGGACCGGCGGCCGCGAGTACGGCTTCGCCACGCAAGGCGCACTCGAGCAGGCGATTTCGGACCTCGGCAATGAGATCCACAGCCAGTACCTGCTGACGTATCCCGCGCCGCAAGACGCCGAGGGCGGCTATCACGACATCGAAGTCAAGGTATTGCGTCCGGACCTCGAGATCCGTTCGCGCCCCGGCTACTGGATCGCGGGCCCCGCAGCAGAAACGCCCGGCAAGAAGAAGTAACGCTACTTCACAGCAGCAGCCTTCAGCAGTTCCGCCGTCTTTGGCGACCCGTACAGGATGCCGTTCGTGTGCTCGAGCGGTGTGAGGCCGAAATTGTCTTTGACCTTCGGATTCGCGCCCGCAGCCAGCAGCGCACGAACGGCATCGTTCTTGTGGCCAAGCGCCGCGAAGCTCAGATCCGTCATCCCGTTCTCGTCAGGCACATCCATCTTTGCGCCCTTCTGTTGCAGAACTTGCACAATCTCGCCGTAGTCCATGTTGGAGGCGATCGCCAGCGGCGACATGGGCGCCTGCCCGAGCAGCGCATGCGGCGCGTTGGGGTCTCCACCATGGTCGATCAGGTACGCGACCATCTCTCCATCACCGGTGAAGACTGCGTGCGACAACGCGTGAGCCCTGTACTTCACGCCCTGGTGCGGCGCCGCGGTGAGTCCGGCTGCCACCAGCGCTTCGAGTGTCGCGCGATTCCCAGGAAACAACGACGCCATCATCAAAGCATCAAAGCGGCCCTTCGACAAAGCCTTTGCATTGGCCCCGCGTTGCAGCAGGACCCGAACCTTCGCGATATCGTCGGCAGCCAGCATCAACGCGGTGACGCCTCCCGGGGTCGCCGCGTTCGGATCGATCGTGCGCATCTCACCGGCGGTTCCGAACATCGCGGTTTCGATCCACGGGGCAACGGTAGGCGCGACTCCGGCGAGCGGCAGCGGCTTTACATCGGCCTTTGCAGGCAGTGCTTCCGCCAGCGCCATCACCGCCCACGACGTCGCGGCGCAGGACAACCACTGATCGTGGCCATACGGGAAGCCACTTTCAAAGTACGGCGGACTGATGGGCGCCGGCGTCTGGATGCGGCTCGTCACGTGCCACGATCCATCCTGCGCCTGTTTGCGGAGCAGCCACTCGACGCCACGCACGAAACCTGCGTCTGTCGCTGGCACGCCTCCCGCAACCCGCAGCGCATACAAAGCCTGGCCGGTCGAATACGCATCGCTTTCCGCGATGGCGGACAGTTGTCCCCAGC
>CAZVKC010000030.1:47955-50274 GCA_964627455.1 uncultured Solibacteraceae bacterium
GCCTGGCCGGTCGAATACGCATCGCTTTCCGCGATGGCGGACAGTTGTCCCCAGCCTCCGTCGGCGCGCTGCGAAGACGCCAGTTCCTTCGCTGCAGTCTTCGTGGATCCGCCAGTCCAGTACAACCCCAGCAAACGATACGTGAGGTCTTCATTCGATCCCGGCTTCGCCATCTCGAACCACTTTGCGGCAGCTGCAAGCCGGCGCTTCTTTTCGGCGGCCGCGCGTGCCGGCAAGTAGAGCGAAATCGCGCGAGCAGCGATCGCGGTGGCCACAAACAGGCCGTCGCTGTGCGGCGGACGCGCATCGAAGGTTGGCCAGGAACCGTCCGGCCGCTGGATGCGCGCAATGTGGCGCGCGTACGCTGCCGTCGAATCGCTCGGCGCGACACCCGCGGCATGAGCAGCAGCCAGCGTGAAGCCTTCGCTCAAAGAGGGATCGATCAGATCGCGGATCTGCGCCATCGAATCGAAGTCCGCGAATGGCTTGAAGGTACGCTCGGCGGCCTGCTTCGCAGCGGCTTCATCGACGGGAATGGCGTGCGTCCGCGCGGACTGCAACGCGAGCATTGGCATGGCTTGGTGGTGGCACGAGAGGCAGGGTGAGCGCCACTGGCCCGCGACTTTCTGCAGCAGAGAGACAGCCCGGGATGCGCTGTCGCGGACGGTTGAAGGATCCGCAGCAAACAGCGGAACAGTAAGCGCCAGAGAGAGCAGCGGCAGGTTCACCGCATCAGGGTATCAGACGTGACGAGTGCGCCCCCGGCGGATTCGAGTTCGGCAAAGAAGCGTTGCATCGCGTCGTCATTGAGTTGCCGGATCGCGTCCGTCACAACCTCGACTCGCGCGCCGGTCTTCAGCAAACCGAGAGCAGCAAAGCGGACGCAGACTTCGGTTACAACGCCATAAACAACGAAGCGGTCCGCAGCAAGGTCCTTTAACAATGGTTCGACGCGCGGGTTGAGGAAGACATCGGTGGTGACTTTCTCGAAGATGATCTGTCCGTCGACGAGCGTTTCAGCGGGCTTGCGCTGGCCGAGAGTTCCGGCGATGCAGTGCGGAGGCCAGTCTTTGAACTCGACGTCGTTCTCCGGATGCGCATCCATCGTCGAGACGAGTGCGTGACCTTGCGCGTTGGCCAAGCGATTCAGCGCGCCGATCTTCCCGATGATGTGTTCTGCTCCGGGGACATACAGCGCGCCGGAAGGATTCACGAAGTCGAGTTGCGTATCGACATCCCAGAAGACTGTTTTGCTGCTCATGGCTCGACGGGACCTTGATGTGTGGCGCGAATGTCTTCGAACATCGCGAGCAATTCGCGGCTATACTCGACCTGCCAGACTGCTTCGCGTTCGAAGACCGAGTGACACGGAGCAGGCAGCGCGCGGATCGCTTCCATGGCGTAGTCGCGAGCTTCAGCCGCAGTCGGCAGCGGTTCGACCAACTGACCACCGAGCACCACAGGCCGCAAGAGAGCTTCCTTCGCGTCGGTGAAGCATTCGTGCGCAAGCCCCACGACGTCGTGATCCGCGAAGCGGAACACTTGTTTCGCGCCAGGCAGTGTCGCCTTGCCGCCGCTGAGTTTTGCCGTGTAGCGGACCTTGCCCGCGGACTCGAGTTCGACCATCTTGTACACGACGCCGAGCGTCGGCGAATCGGATGAGGTCGACAGATCGGTGCCGACACCGAAGGCGTCGATCGGAACTTTCGCGGCGACGAGTTCGAGGATCTTGTATTCGTTGAGGTCGCCGCTCGCCATGATCTTGGCGTGCCGGTATCCGCCATCATCGAGAATCTTCCGCACCGCGGGAGCCAGTTCGGTGAGGTTGCCCGAATCGAGACGAACGCCCCACATCTGGCCTCCGAGTTCGACAGCTTTTTTTGCGCCGGCGATCGTGTCGTAGCTGTCAATCAGATACGTCGTGCCCGCGCCGAGCATCTTCTGTAACTCGCGGAAGGCTTCGGTTTCGGATTCAAACGACAGGACCCACGAATGGGCGCCGGTTCCGAAGACCGGGATGTCGTAGAGATGCCCGGCTTCGACGTTCGAACTGCCAATGCATCCGCCGATGTACGCAGCACGCGCAGCAAGAATTCCGGCGTGCGGCGAGTGCGCGCGGCGTGTGCCGAATTCGACGCAGGCGCGTCCGCCCGCGGCTTCCACAACTCGAGCCGCTTTGGTCGCGATCATCGACTGGAAGGCCATCGTCGCGAGCAAATAAGTTTCCGGAATTTGCGCTTCGATCAACGGCGCGTTCACCGTAAGGATCGGCTCGCCGGCGAAGACTGGCGTGCCTTCGCGGACCGCGAATACATCGCC
>CAZVKC010000030.1:50374-79714 GCA_964627455.1 uncultured Solibacteraceae bacterium
GCTTGCGAAGATAATCGATCTCGCTACCGCTGAAGTTGAGGTTCAGCAGATATTCAACGGCCTGCGACAAGCCGCAAGCGACGACAAAATGGCGATAGCGCGGGAGCTTTCGAAAGAACATCTCGAACGTCGCGCGCTCCTGCGCTTTGCCTGCCGCGAGGTATCCCGCGGCCATCGTTAATTGATAAAGATCGGTAACGAGACCGTTCAAACTACTTCTTCTTTCCGTCCTGCGGTTTGGGCTCGTCGGCCCTGATTTCCGCAATCGCTTTCTTCAACTCGTCGACCGCGGTTTGGCCGGCGTCATACTGGAACGGTTCGTCGCCGCGGGCCGAAAGGCCATTGGCTGCGATCTTCACAACTTCGGTCCGCTTGCCTTCGTTCGACACGACGGTCACTTCGAGCACCGGCGTTTCTTTCGAACCGGCGGTGAACTTCGTGGCGCCAAAGTCGCGCAGTTTGTCGATGACGTTCTGGACGGTTTCGGGCTTCATCTCCTTGCCGTTCAGAAACCACTTGTCACCGTTCTTGCCGTAGGACTTCACGGCCCCGTCCATCTTCACTTCGACCTTGCTCGGATCGCTGAAGCCGAAGTCGAAGAGCTTCTTGTTGCGGTAATCTTCGACGTTCTTCTCGAGGACCGCCGCGACATCCGCGCCGATCTTGTGGACGCCGTCGATGGCCGAAGACTTGGCGTAATAGACCGCGTCCTTGTCAGCCTTCGTCTTGCGGACTTCCAACTGCTGCGTACCCGAAGCATCGGTCAAACGAGCAATGCCAACGGGCGCCGCGGAGGCGAACGCCTTCTCGGCTTTGGCTGCGTCTTCGTCGCTGATGTTCGGATCCATCTTGGCGTCGCGCAGTTTGCGGGCGGCTTCGTCGACCGCGAAGTTGTCGGCGCGATAGGGCTTGGGTTTGACGATTTGCCATTCCCCGCCCTGGTTCTTGCCGAACTCGAACGTCGAACCCTTGGCCGAGATCTCGACACGGCTGATCTTATCCGCTTCGACCGTGATGAGGCGCTTGTCGCGGAGGTCCTTCCAGTTCTTGTCGAGCGACGACTTGTTGACCGTCGATACGGTGTAGAGCTTCGACTGGTCGGCGAGGCGCGCGTAGACGGCGCTGCCGGCGGGCAGATCGTCACCGAGTTGCAGCGTCGTCTTCTTGCCGTCCTTCTTCGTGACGACGACTTCGAGGACCGGGTCTTTCAGGCCGTACGTCACCCAGTCCTGAATCTTGTCGTCGACGAGGCTTTCGGAACCGAGCGACGAGAGCACGTTGAGCAGCGGCATGACGGCGTCGGGATCGGCGCGCAGTTCCTTGGGAGCGGCGATCTGCCACGCTCCGGTGGGACCGCGTTTGATCACGGTCGGGTCGACGCCCTTCTTGCGGAATTCGACCTGCGCGATGTCCGCGTCGTTCATCTCGAGGATTTTGGGAGGGGCATCCGCTGCCGGTTTGCCCTCCTTTTCCTTGAAGTCCTTGTTGGACCAATAGACACCGGCGCCCAGAACGCCGAGCAGGACGACGGCGATCAACAATCCACGGAATTGTTGCATCACGGCCGGACTACCTCCTACGCCACCAGACGCTGACGCCGGCCGCGATGACGGCGAGCGGCAGCAGGATGAGAGCCGACCAGGCGAGCACGTTCATTTGACGGCGGGTCACCTGGATGCGGCGGTCTTCGGGATCCTTCGGGCGGATGGAGATGAGGTCTTCATCCGCGGCGAGCCAGTTGAGGCAGTTGCCGAAGAGGTCGCGGTTGCCGCCGAAGTTCATATAGGCGTTCATCGCGAAGCTCGAGGAGCCGATGACGACGAAGCGGCCCGAGTTGTTCGGCTGGCTGGTCTTATAGGTACCGGCGACGCCGAGGACGAAGGGTCCCTTCTTGTCCTTTTCGGGATTGATCTGGATCTCGCCCTTGAGATTCGCGACGCCCTTGGCGAACGAGTTGGCCATCGAGCTGAACAGCTTCTCGGTCGACGCCTGGCCGACCGTACCCTTGGCTTCGAGCGGACGAACGAGCGGCATGGCGGAGGCGGTTTCCTTAAGGTCGCGCACGATAGGATGCTGTTCGTACGAAGCGACCAGCGGGATCTCGGGTCCCATGCGGAAGAGGCGTCCGGCGCCGGAGGTGTCGAGTACGATCTCGTCGGTCGAGGTCACGCCCCACGAGTTGAGGACCTTCCACAGTTCGGGGTTCGGCGAGATGTCGTCGCGCAGGCCGGTGAGCGGCGGGTCGGTGAGGAAGAGGGCCTTGCCGCCGGCTTCCACGTAGTTCTTGAGGGCCGAGGCGACGGCTTCCGGATAGTCACGGCGAGGTCCGCCGGAGACGACGACGGTGCAATCCTTGGGGACTTCGGCCTTTTCGAGCAGCGAGATCGAGCGGACCTTGTAGTTGCTCTTCTCGGCGATTTCCTTGGCGGCGGACATTCCGCTGCCGCCGGTGTCGTCGGGTTGGTGTTCGCCGAGTCCGGTGGTGAAGCAGATGTTGCGTTCGCCGTCCTTGAGGACGCGGATGAAGGCGCCGGTGAGTTCCTCTTCAGTGAGGGACTTGGCTTCATCGCGCTTGAGGCCGGATTCAATGACGGTGGTGGGCAGCGAGCGGACGCCGGCGGCACGGGCGCGGACGGGTTCCTTTTCGGCGTCGATGTAGGCGACCTTCACCTTATTCGATAGATTCTCGTAACGGCCGAGGAGGTCGCGGGCGCCCTGGAATCCGCGGCTCTTATCGAAGTAGGAGATGGTGACGTCTTTGTTGAGGTTCTTGACGATCTTCTCAGTCTGTTCGGAGAGCGAGTACCGCTTGTTCGTTGTGGAATCGAAGCTCTTGTTGTAGCGGTTCGCGAGGAAGTTGACGAGCACCAGGACGGCGAGCACGACGGCCACGTAGACCGTTGCGTATGCGGCGAATTGCGTCTGGCGCGCTTTGAGCATGTCCTTCATCATGGTTGTTTCTGTTACGACCTCCACCGGAGCGATTCAAGAGAACGGGCCGATAGGAACAGACCCAGGAACATGAGAGAGAGGAAGAAGACGACGTCCCGCAGATCGATTACGCCCTTGGTGAAGGGTTCGAGATGCGTAACGACGGAGAGGTAGCTGATGACCTTGCCGGTGGCGGACGTGTCGAACTGGCTGACCCATTCGATGACCCAGAGCAGGAGGGAGATGACGAAGCCCGCGGTGCCGGCGATGATCTGGTTGCGCGTCGTGGTGGAGATGAAGGCTCCGACGGCGAGGAGTGCGGCGCCCTGGAGGGTGAGTCCGAGGAAGCCGACGAGGAGGGGTTTCCAGTCGGGCTGTCCCCAGGCGAACAGGTAGATGATGCTGATGGACGCGACGGCGACGACGGCGGCGTAGAGGATGACGGCCGCGAGCCACTTGCCGAGGATGATGGCGAGGTCCGAGACCGGCGAGGTGATGAGGAGTTCGATGGTGCCGGAGCGTTTCTCTTCGGCGAAGAGGCGCATGGTGATCATCGGGATGAGGAAGAGTCCGATGACGGAGGTGTTCATCAGCACGGGGCGGATGATCATCTCATTGATGTTCATGGGGAAGCTGCGGCCCATCATCTGGGACTGCATGGAGGCTTCGACGAAGTAGGCGGTGGCCGAGTAGAAGAAGAAGCCGAAGATGAGCGCGTAGAGCGCCATCACGGCGTAGGCGATCGGCGATGAGAAGTAGGAGTTGAGCTCCTTACGGCAGATGGTCCAAGTGCCTTTCAACATGGTTTACTGTTCCGCCTCCGTGGTGGCAGTAGTGGTGGGTGCGGGTTCTGACTTCTTGTCCGCGGTGGTGAGTTGGAGGAAGACCTCTTCGAGGCTCATGCCGAGGGGGCGGAGTTCGTTGAGGTTCCAGCCGGCTTCGACGACGGCGCGGGCGACTTCGGGCCGGACGTTGGATCCGGACAAGCCTTCGACCTCGAAGGTAGCGGCGGCGGCATCCGACGATCTGGCGACGACGCGGCTGACGCCTGCGACGCGTTCGAGCTTTTCGCGGACCTCATTGGAGTCGAGGGATCCGCCGGCGTTGCGGGGGGCGATTTCGACGAGGACGGCGGCGCCTCCGGAGCGGCGGTTCTTGAGGTTGGCGACGCTATCGGTGGCGACGAGTTTGCCCTTGGCGATGATGATGGCCTGTTCGCAGGTGGACTCGACTTCGGAGAGGATGTGGGTGCTGAGGATGATGGTGTGATCGCCGGCGAGCGACTTGATGAGGTCGCGGGTTTCGATGATCTGTTTGGGGTCGAGACCGGAGGTGGGCTCGTCGAGGATGAGGACGTCGGGGTTGTGGATGATGGCCTGGGCCAGGCCGACGCGCTGTTTGTATCCTTTGGACAGCTTGCTGATGAGTTTGGTGCGGACGTCGGCGACGGCGCAGCGTTTGGCGACCTCATCGATGCGGGCGGCGAGTTCGTTTTTGGGGACGCCTTTGAGGCGGCCGACGAAATCGAGGTATTCGCCGACTTCCATTTCGGGGTAGACAGGAGGCGTTTCGGGGAGGTAGCCGATGCGCTTCTTGACTTCCATGGGACTCTTGGTGACGTCGAAGCCGGCGACCTGCGCGCTGCCTTCGGAAGGCGGCATGAAGCAGGTGAGCATACGCATGGTCGTCGTTTTGCCTGCGCCGTTGGGGCCCAGGAAGCCGACGATCTGGCCTTTTTCGACCTCGAAAGAGATGTGGTCAACCGCGACGTTGCGCGCGTATCTCTTAGTGAGACCTTCGACTTTGATCATATGGTTGTGTCTGTCGTACGTGACGGGGAGGCGTGCCGGACCATCGAGCAGAAGCTGGTGATCCGCAATCCTAATGATAAGTAAGCGGTTTAGCGGCTGTCAATGACGGTATCCGGCGGTGGCGTCCCGGTATAGAGACGCGGGAGCGGGGGAAACGTTTCCGGGACCGCCCGGGGAGGGGATTTGCGGGTCCCCTGTGCGCCGCCGGCCTGAGGTGGATATTCGGTTGTCAGAGATCGGTGGGCAGTTCGGCCGCCCTGCGGCGGATACCCGGTGGTGCTTGGTTTTGGTTGTTGCTGCTATTAGCGGAGTAGTCTGCCGAGGTTGAGGCGGCGGGACTTGGCCGGCTGGGGCTTTTGGCGCTGCTGCCGGGGGAGTTCGTTCCGAACTTGTTGCGTTTGCGGGGGTTGTTCGTCCATTTCCGGCTCTGGGTTTTGTTCCGGCTCGATGGTTGGGATTTCCGGCTCGGACTGCTCCGAGAGTGGCGGCGCTGATGGGCCTTCGCGCATTTCCTTGAGCTTGCGGAAGACGGTGAAGGCGCGGGTGTACTCGCGCGCGGCGTCGGCGTAGTAGCGATGGAGGAGGTCCCAGGCGCGCTCCTGCGTGATGTCGATGAAGCTGAGCGTGCGGTAGTGGCGGAGTTCCCAGGGACTTTCGCGCCGGGCGAGTTTTTCGTGGTCGGTGAGGACGATGCACTCGTACTCGATCTCGAGTTCGACGAGGGTGGCCTCGGCGGTTTTGAGGATGTCCATGCGCCACTGGGCGTCGGCGATGCGGCGGACGGCGTCGGCTTCGGCCTGATTGCAGGGGAGGAAGCTGGCGCGGTAGGCGTCGAGGTGATTGTCGTAGGCCTCGACCTCGCTGGCGTCGAGAATGACGCGCGCGCAGGCGAAGCCGTGGCGGATGGCGTTTTGGGCGGACCTTGCCTTGCCCTCGGGCGTGCGGGGTCCGGTGGAGCCGTTGGCCTGTTGCTGGTGCGGCGAGGTGGTGGCGGACTTCACCTCGACCCAGCGCTTGTAGGTTTCGAGGGCGGTGGGATTGTCGGGGTCGTAGCCGGGGTCGCCTTTGTGGGGATTGCGCGGGTCCTGGAACCAGGCGCGCTGGGCCTCGACGCGGGCTTGCCGGAGGGTGAAGAGGGCGAGTCTGAGCCGGTCACACTCGCGGGCCTGCTCGGGGGTGAGTGGGGTTGTGGGGACGTGCGTGGTGGCCCCGGTTCGGGATGTGGGGTCGATGACGGCGGTTTCCGGGCTTGGTGGTAGTGGTGGTTCGGGCCTGGGGTTGTTGGCGTCCGCGCGCGTCGTTGCGTCGCGGCGGGTCTTCTGTTGTTTCGACATGACTGATTCCTGCCTTTGCTCCATGGAGTGGATTTGTGGGGAGGCAAATTTCTACCTACCCGCCCGCAGGATTTCAGGCGGTGTCCAAAGGCTCGAGTGGGGGCTCGGAGTCAGATTATTGAAAATAGACAGGAAATAAATTTCCACCACCTGTCAACGACTTGCAAAACGCGGTCCGGCGTCTCTTGACAAAAGGAATAGTCTGTGATTCGGGTGCGATTTATTGGCGTTTGAGGCGCCTTTAAGTCTCGGAGGCCATTTTCGCCCGATTTTCGATACACCTACGGCTCAGGTAGCTCTCAAAAGTTCTGCTGTCGGGGTGTGGAGGACGCCGTTATCCGGTCAGTTTCAGCCACTGATCGACGGAAAGCGCGACAATTCCGTACATCAGATGCGCCATTACCTTGTGGCCTCCCCGAACCCGGATCATAGAACAGCCAAATTCGTCCTTCAGCCGGGCGAACACTCGCTCGATCATCGTCCGGATCTTGAAGCGTTCGGCCTGAGCCCACGTCAGTTGCGGGGTCGGTACTGCGGGTCTTGCCTTGGTCAGCGGCGACGGCTTCTTGGTGCCGCGCCGCGGGTGTATCGCGGCGATCGGAACATGGTTCAGTTGCTGGCTGTGTTCCAGAATGCCTGCGGCGTCATAGGCGGAGTCCATCAGTTCGTAGAGGTAATCTACGCGCTTGCTGGACATGGTCATCAACGGGATCGCCACCTGCGAATCATTCACATTGGCGCTAGTCAGCACGGCGCTGATCGGGATCTGTCCGTCGGCAACATCCAGGTGGAGCTTATAGCCGCGCCAGTAGCGAAGGTTGCCGTGATCGTCCGCTTTTGCGCCGATATCGCAGGTGCGCGGCAAGTCCGAAAGCATGCGGTCCAGGCTCTGGTGACGCTGCCTCTGGATACGGGTTCCGCGTTCATCGGCTCGAGCCCGTTGGAACGAGCCTTTCGTGCGTTTGGACCGTGATTTGGAGCTTTTCTTCTTGCCGGTTTTACTCGTTTCCTTCTTTGCTGCTTCGACCGTCTCGGGGAACCGCTCACGAGCTGGAATCGCGGTGGAGTCGCGTGCGATGTGGCCCACCAGGCGCGGCTTCTGTGTCGCTTCGACGAACGCCTGATGGAGTTGCTGCGGCAGTTCCGTGTTGGCAAATTCGGCGAAAGCGCGAGAGAACTTGCATTCATTCGGGACCGCGTTGGCCGAGATCCAGCCGCAGAACAGGCGTAAGCTGTAGTCGGCCCGCAGGCGGTCGATGAGGGCTCGCGTGGTGGGCAGATTGAAGACGGCCTTGGCGATGAAGGCAGTCGCCATCGCTGCGCGATCGCGCGCTGGACGCCCGGTTGCGGCCTTGCGGTCTGCGATCAGGCGAGCGATGGGGAGAACGTTGCTGATTGATGCGAGCAACTGCATTTGGGGGCTTAGGGGGCCGACGGCTTGCTCCAGATACGGGAACAATTCCTGCTGAAGAACGTGGGCGAATTGCAATAAGGCTTGCCGGGGCGTAATCTGCATATAGGGACGGTGTGGATGTTGTGGGTCCACTGTTTGGCGACAATAGACTAACGCGACATCCACGCCGCCTTCAAGCCATTTCTTCCATTTCCCTCTATTTTTCTGCGACTCCCAAACGGCTCCGCACCTAGCGAGTTTTGCAAGTGCCTCCTGTCACCCGCGATTTTGTGGGGGGCAGAATTATTTCACGGTGCTGCAAAGAGCGGACTGGAGTTCCGGTTGCGGGGGGGGGGAATTTGCGGATCCGTAGTAGCCCTCGAAGAGAGGCGCCAAGCGTCAATGGAGCCGCGATCGGATGATCGCGGAAATCGCTTGCAGGGGCGTTCGAATTCGCAGACAAGGGCGAGCTTCAATGGGGCCGCGATCGGATAATCGCGGAAATGGGACGACGGCGGGCAACATCCATGCCTTCCTCGTGCTTCAATGGGGCCGCGATCGGATGATCGCGGAAATAAGGCGCGTATCGCCCAGCGGAACTTTAACGCCGCGCTTCAATGGGGCCGCGATCGGATGATCGCGGAAATGACGCGGCCAAGCCGGGGTCCGGCGCGCCGTCGAAGCTTCAATGGGGCCGCGATCGGATGATCGCGGAAATCACCACCGGCACCGTGGATCATGATTCGGAAGCGGCGCTTCAATGGGGCCGCGATCGGATGATCGCGGAAATCCGGGCGTCCCTTCGGCAGATCCGCGCGGTTCTTCTTGCTTCAATGGGGCCGCGATCGGATGATCGCGGAAATGGCGTGCGCCAGTGGCTCTCGAATCAGGGGCATCCGGCTTCAATGGGGCCGCGATCGGATGATCGCGGAAATATTGAACAGATGAGTAGTGAGCTTGCACAGGTGGTGCTTCAATGGGGCCGCGATCGGATGATCGCGGAAATACGCTTCCACAGCGCCGGGCTTCGACAGAGTACTATCGCTTCAATGGGGCCGCGATCGGATGATCGCGGAAATGCCCGGCCTATCAGTCGGGCCGCTATTCGCGCTGTTCTGCTTCAATGGGGCCGCGATCGGATGATCGCGGAAATACGCAGTAACCGTAACGATCGCTGCAACGGAGTCGGGCTTCAATGGGGCCGCGATCGGATGATCGCGGAAATTGGGGCGGATCGTCTCGAACTCTTGAACAGTTCATGGCTTCAATGGGGCCGCGATCGGATGATCGCGGAAATAGGTCTGGTGATTCAGCACCAAATGAACTATGGGCAGCTTCAATGGGGCCGCGATCGGATGATCGCGGAAATAGACCACCCACGGCGTAGGCAGTAGTTGTGTCTGCCGCGCTTCAATGGGGCCGCGATCGGATGATCGCGGAAATCAGCAGGCTATGCAGTGGACGTAGCCCGCAACCGTCGCTTCAATGGGGCCGCGATCGGATGATCGCGGAAATGGCGTAGGCAGGTGAAGGAAGCCAAGGAGCGCGAAGTGCTTCAATGGGGCCGCGATCGGATGATCGCGGAAATTCTCACCGGGCGAACGCATCTATCGGCACTATGTCGAAGTGCTTCAATGGGGCCGCGATCGGATGATCGCGGAAATGTGGTGCTCCTGCCGGGGATACCGACGCTGGTGAGCTTCAATGGGGCCGCGATCGGATGATCGCGGAAATCCATGGCGCGGGCCGCCTGCCGCGCGGTGCGCGAGATGCTTCAATGGGGCCGCGATCGGATGATCGCGGAAATATCCCGCTGGTTTCGATCTTCGGCGGCGCGATCGGGCTTCAATGGGGCCGCGATCGGATGATCGCGGAAATATTGCTACCCCGCTTTGCTACGCCGGGCTGGAAGTAGTGCTTCAATGGGGCCGCGATCGGATGATCGCGGAAATACGAAAACTTCTGGCGCAGAGCCAAGGCAAAGTTCGGCTTCAATGGGGCCGCGATCGGATGATCGCGGAAATGGAACCCGGACACCAATGTCGAGGGGCTGTATAAGCTTCAATGGGGCCGCGATCGGATGATCGCGGAAATGGGTGTCTTCTCACTCACTTCGTCACCACGTCTGCGTGCTTCAATGGGGCCGCGATCGGATGATCGCGGAAATACGACGTACGGCAAGGTTCTTTCCTGTACAGCGTTTTCGCTTCAATGGGGCCGCGATCGGATGATCGCGGAAATGAACTGACCAACATCCCCAACCAAATCCACTTCCTGCTTCAATGGGGCCGCGATCGGATGATCGCGGAAATGCGGGGATCATCGGCGCCGTAGCGGGCGCCGTCGCAGCTTCAATGGGGCCGCGATCGGATGATCGCGGAAATGGTCCTGCGGTCGCGCAATGACGCGGCTTATCAGGCTTCAATGGGGCCGCGATCGGATGATCGCGGAAATGCAAATGCTTTGAAGAAGTTCGGCGTTCATGGTCCAGCTTCAATGGGGCCGCGATCGGATGATCGCGGAAATACGTGGTCCCTTGCGGAACAGGCAGCATTCATAATGCTTCAATGGGGCCGCGATCGGATGATCGCGGAAATTCCGAGGCGTCGTTCGGTACGACGCGGATCCGATCAAGCTTCAATGGGGCCGCGATCGGATGATCGCGGAAATGTGGGAAGGCCGTGGTCATCCCGCAGGATGAACTGCTTCAATGGGGCCGCGATCGGATGATCGCGGAAATGAACTCAGAATCGCCAAACTCGACGGTGAGGTGGTTGCTTCAATGGGGCCGCGATCGGATGATCGCGGAAATGGAATGGGTCCAATCGAAGGAACCGACGTTCGTCAAGCTTCAATGGGGCCGCGATCGGATGATCGCGGAAATCACGAGCGGCGGCGCATTCAATGCGACCGAGGTAAGGCTTCAATGGGGCCGCGATCGGATGATCGCGGAAATGAGCGCCGAAATGCAGTCCCCGGCTCCTTGGTCGGGCTTCAATGGGGCCGCGATCGGATGATCGCGGAAATGACATGCAAAACAGAACACAGATTCGGGAGCGGCTGGCTTCAATGGGGCCGCGATCGGATGATCGCGGAAATCTGGTTGAGATGCAACCCGCGAGTGATCCCCGTCGCCGTCGCTTCAATGGGGCCGCGATCGGATGATCGCGGAAATGATCGCGTGAAGGCCGGAATTCGGCGGAAGTCCCTGCTTCAATGGGGCCGCGATCGGATGATCGCGGAAATCGCCGATCGTTTCGCAGGGAGCGAAGGCGTTGTCGCTTCAATGGGGCCGCGATCGGATGATCGCGGAAATGTAGTAGCCCCGCTCGTAGTAAAAACGATTCCCTGGTGCTTCAATGGGGCCGCGATCGGATGATCGCGGAAATTCATCGCTTTCCAGTCCAGTGGAGCCACTGAACCAGGCTTCAATGGGGCCGCGATCGGATGATCGCGGAAATGCAAAAGGAATTGGACGACGCCAAATCTCGCATGGAGCTTCAATGGGGCCGCGATCGGATGATCGCGGAAATAAGCGATCTGGCCGGGAGCATTGGACTTGAACTTCACGCTTCAATGGGGCCGCGATCGGATGATCGCGGAAATCGCCGATCTTCTGCTGCCCTCTCAGCCGGGCGGACTGCTTCAATGGGGCCGCGATCGGATGATCGCGGAAATGTTGGTCGCAGGGGTCGGAAGATTCACACTGCCCGGCTTCAATGGGGCCGCGATCGGATGATCGCGGAAATGGATCCGCGATTGACCCTGCTGATATCCCGAAGGTGGGCTTCAATGGGGCCGCGATCGGATGATCGCGGAAATGCATAGGTGGTGCCCGTAGCGAACGCCTCTCGCAAACGCTTCAATGGGGCCGCGATCGGATGATCGCGGAAATGAGTCTTGGTGTATGCCGTGGCGTTGAACGGATCAGTGCTTCAATGGGGCCGCGATCGGATGATCGCGGAAATCCGGATCGGTCAACATGCCGACGCCCGCCGGCGGGGAGCTTCAATGGGGCCGCGATCGGATGATCGCGGAAATGCGAACGAGGGACTTGGATCCCCACATCTGCTTCACGCTTCAATGGGGCCGCGATCGGATGATCGCGGAAATTCGCGGTTCTTCGGCTACCGCTCCAACCGTTTCCTCGCTTCAATGGGGCCGCGATCGGATGATCGCGGAAATACCGTTTCCAACCCTGGAATCGCTTGCGGCAAAAGTGCTTCAATGGGGCCGCGATCGGATGATCGCGGAAATATACGCGCTCGCGTCGGCGTACATGAAAGTTCGCAGTGCTTCAATGGGGCCGCGATCGGATGATCGCGGAAATCCGTCGTCCAACGTCGGACGCGGATTGTCTTCCTCGGCTTCAATGGGGCCGCGATCGGATGATCGCGGAAATAGTATCCGTGTAGGCGTTGCCGGACTTGGGATTGTGGCTTCAATGGGGCCGCGATCGGATGATCGCGGAAATATCGCTAGGAACACATACTCTTCGGCGGGCTTTCCGCTTCAATGGGGCCGCGATCGGATGATCGCGGAAATAGCTGTCACTCTAACTATTCTACTTTCAAACAGCTCCGGGCTTACTTGCGAGCGGCGCCGGGAAACGGGGCCGAAACAAGGTTCACCTAGCACTACCGGATCCGACAAGTTATTGATAGCAAAAACCAGAATGAGCTTGCGAGCGGTCCCCGGGGATTTTGCAGCACGTCGGCGCTCGGGCGACCGCCTGATCCGCAACAGGCCGCTGATCCAGCGCCTTTGCCGGCTAGCTACTCTTCTAACGGGTGACGAACACCGGGTACTCGGCTATCTCTCCTTCCAACACGCGGGCCAGCAGACGAGCCTGAATCTCCAGCAACCGCCTGTAGGTCACCCGGTATTCAAAAAGCGGATGGGTGACGAGCGTGTCCATCCGAGCTTCATAGGCGCGGAAGAATCCCTTTCGTCCGCCAGGGGTCAGGGCGACGGAAGGCCCGGCTTTGACGAAATCCCGGCCCGTGACCATTCGAGTATTGATGGCAGAAAGAACCGCGCTTTCGGCGATCAGGGGACGGAATGGTTCCATCAAATCCAACGCCAAGGCAGGACGTCCAAAGCGAGGCTGGTGGTAGAAGCCCATGAGCGGATCGAAACCTACGGCGTAACAGGCCACTGTGAGATCTTTCGCCAGCACCGAATAGGCGAGCGAGAGGAGCGCATTGACGGGATCCCGCGGGGGACGGCGGTTCCGGCCGGCGAAGTCAAAATACCGGCCGCGAATCATCAGGCCGGCGGCGCCGCCGTTGTCGTCGGCTTCTCCCTCCCCGTTACCATCAACAGGATCCTGTCCGCCTGACGCTTCCTCACTGCTTTTAATCATGCCCGCGAATTCACCGAAGTAGATTCGGGCTGCGTTACCTTCCAGACCCAGCAGACTGGGGAGGGATTCGGCCTCTTCGGCGGCCTCCGCCATTTGCTTGAGGGCGGCCAAAGCCAAGGGCTTGGGTTCGATGTGGTTGCGCAACAACATGACGCGCTGATTGCGGATCTTTCCGGCGACGAGTTTTCTGGCGAGACGGACACAGAAACCCTCGGATTCGGCGAGACGAAATTGGGTCCGGCGGAGAAAGATGTTCCTGGTGTTCATGCCGGTCGAGATGCCGTAGAACCAGCCGCCCAGGGAGAAGTAGCAGACGGGTATGCCCGCCTCGCAAAGGGACTGCGTGGCCTGGGTGGTGACCTGTATGTTTCCCATCAGGTTGACCTGGCAGATTTCGCCGAGGCGGATTTCCTGGACGAGCGAATCCTTGTCTTTGACCTGGAGGACTTCGCCTGACTTGCCGAGACGGAGGCCTTGGGTGTTGAGGTAGACGGCCTTGGCGTCGCTGCGCGGGGAGATGAGTTGGCGGACCAGTTCCCTTCCCGCGGGACGCCTGGGGGCGAGAGGCTGGGCGCCGTCCGGGGTGTCGTCGTTACCGGTGGCGTCGAGGGAGTCCGTTGCGGGTTCTTCGAACAAGCTCAGGACTGCGCCTCTAAGTTTTCTTGCAGGAGAACAGTCCCCCGCCGAGATATCGGGTGCGCCCCAAAATCAGTGGACCAGTCACTGCAACATTGAATTCCAGGGTGGCCATACATTCGAGGCCACGACCAGCGATCCCTTGATACTCCGACAGAGTGACGTTCGCTTCAGGAAAGCCACGAGAGCGAAGTTGTGCCTTGATATCGCGGGTGAGTGCCGCCCGCGCGTCACTCGCGTGGAAGTGACGGGTGACGCGGTACTGAGTTTTGGAGTTCCACACCCGGGAAGGAGCAAACAACTCGTCGTTTTCCACGTCGGCTATGATGGGCAGCAACGAGAGCACACCGGATTGGCCTGCTCGGAGTTCCGTAAAGCCGTCGAGTGCTGCGTCAAGCTTGGCCAAGTACTCTAACTCCTCGTTGGTAGCCGTACGTCGATCCAAGACATGGGGAGCTATGATCAACAGCCTCCCCCGATCCGGATCTAAGGAGAATGCCAGATGTGAATACTTTGGTGCGCGTGCCGGAGAACCGTCCGCCTCGTGTCCGGAGAAGAAGGCGGGGAGAGCGCCTGCATGAAACTCCTGGACGCGCGCCATGACGGCGCGGCGAAGTGCCCGCGCGAGGGTCTCAGGATTGTGAGCACCGTTGAGGCCCGGTTGCACCGAGAACACGTAGATGCCCGTTGGCTTCACCAGCGGAGCGAACACGCCTAATCCAACGAACCGGCCGTCACCAATCGCCAGAGGCCCATTCAATGGTGCGTCGAACTCCACCTCCACATGCCAGAGCCTCTGCTTATCAAATCGGGTTCCTTCGGCGTAATCTTCAACGCTTGGTCCGTTTCCTTCAAACGGCTCCCTCTGGACTCGGATGGTTCTCACTTCCCCGCGCAGGCCTGCATGACGCAGCGCTTGGCTAAAGGCCGCCGCCGCGCGCATCTGCGTTTGTTGCCGTTCAAGCCCCGATTTCAGTTGCTGTTTCCTGTGCGCCAGATCGGCCGGGTAGCGCAAAGCGTTTCCAGGAACCGCTACGGGAGTCACGGAACGCCAGACACGGTGTCGGCTGACGTCTTCGACGCCATAGTGCCGGAGAAAGCTGCCATCCTCGGCTCGGATGAGAGTAGCTAGGGTTTCTCCAGTGTCCGGCGTCACGATATCGAGACCCGAAAATGCCCATTGAATGTCATCCGGCCCCAGAGCACATGACGAAGGGGCCTCTACCAGCAGGCGCCGGATCTCGCGGTCTGCGTGGATATGCCCAATGGACGGCAATGGTATGACCCGAACCCTGTTTTCGGGCAGAGAGTCGTTTGTGCCATCAGGCTTGCGGCCGACCAATGCACGATCTATATCCGCAGCCCGCGCCGGCATTGCTCGCTTTAGACGGTCGACCGCAGCATCACGAACCCTTGTGGCAAGCTCATGGGCACGAGCTAATGGCCAAACCACGAATGCGTCTGCTGTGATCGGATCGCGAAGTGTGTAGACCTGGCGCGACGCCGGGCTCTCGTAACTAACGGACTGGAACCTCACCTTGGGCGGCTGACGAAAAACTATCCGCGTGCTGGTCCGATCTTTGGTGTGCGAGAACCGTGCGCCGTACGCTCGATAGCGGCGCTCGACACTGTCCAGGGAACCGTTGCACGGCGCTGGGAATGCTATGCCGCCGCCTGTGGTCGAGGGGCGGAACACTTGGCCCGGGTAGGATGCCAAGAAGTGCTCCGCGGAGGCCTCATCGAGTGTTTCCCCCCAAGCCCAGGCCATGTCGATGCCGCGTCCGAGCTGATAGAGCCGCTCGGCGAGAGAGCAAATCACTGCCGCCTTCTGCTGATCCTCCGTCTCAGGACCCAATGGCCAGGAATAGACGAAAGGGATTTGCGCGTCAAACAAGTAAGGACGGAAGACCTTAGTAGCCGTCCGAATCTTGGCCATCTTTGCCGGGTCACCTTCGATGCGGTCGCTGTCGTTATTCGGCATGTAGAAAAAAACGCCTGAGCGAGCGTGTCGCGCACGCGGGGCTGCAAGGATTGGAGCTGGGCGGCGTTCAAGCCACGCGAGAGCATCTTTTTCCCGCGTTCCGAGCGGGCCGGATATGCCAACCCCCGCCACCAGCGCTTGAAAGAGCCGAGCAGGAGAGGGGGGCCAGTCGCCCCGACCGTGATAGCGTCCATCATGGAGGCGAACCTGGATAACAAGTGCGGGCATGGCAGCTACTCCGAAACTGATTCTTCCTCTGCCGCTTTCTTCGAAAGTAGTTTCTTGGCTTCGGCCAGGTTGAAGTCGTACTTCAACTGAGGCGATCTGCCGTCCCTAGGCCACTTGTCCTTGAAAACTTCCGGCCACTTCGCCTGGAAGCGTCCGGCGGACGCCTTCACGTGTTGACTGACAGTTTTCACATCCAGGGAAATCGGCTGGGGCATGCCCCGTCTCGGCACCTTTTGCCAATCGTCCTGATCATCTGCGTATCGAAGCAGGCAGCCCTCACGCAAGAACAATTCGATATCCGCTGTGGCTGCCTGGAGAGACAGTCCAAGCAAGTATTTGCGTATCGCATCCGTTTCGTCTTGCGTCTCCCCTCGAATGCCACGCAGTGCGACCAGATTCACCGTGACTTCGCGCTCAATCCGCCCCCGGACCAACACCCCTCCCAGTACACGCGCCTCGGGATTGGGAGCCCCATTGATGTAGTTCGGCACTTTCAACTTCGGCCGGAAAACACTTGGGGCATCGGCAAAACCCTTCTCCGAAAGTTTTATCTTCTTTGCCTTAGCTTCCAACTCGAGTTCGTCCCGTTGATCCTGATCGAGAAGCTTCGAGACAGAGTTGAACTGCGCAGCTACGTGAAGCGGTTCCACGTCCCAAGCGCGGATAATTGAGCGCACTAGCCGAGGCCGCTTTTCACCTGAATCGCCCCTCGAGTCCCACACGCCAAACACGAGCGATGTGGGTGCGATCGTGCAAAGCGGACCAGCATCCCCTCGCTGGAGCGCCTTGAATGCCGGGCCGAGGAGACTCAACAAGTCGGGTGACGACTGCACGACAGCATCGGCCGCACGGTGAGCCAGATCAAGAAGCGAGCGCCTTACTTCACGCGGATTCGGGCAGGGGTTCTTTTTGGACTTCTTCGATTGGTCGGCCTTCGCGCTCTTGCATACTTCGCACTCATCGCAGGCCTCCTTTCGGATTGTGATCTCGATCTGCGGCACCAGCCAATGTTCGGGTTTGTTCGAGTCTGACTTGAAGATGGGCTCCAGACGGTTGGCCTGAGATCCCACGCTGTCGATCGTTGCGACGCGGGTACCATCCGAGAGTGTGTCGATGTTGTAGCCGATATCGGCGTAAGTTGGCGGGAATATGATGCCGCTGTCATCAACGGGAAGCAGCCGTTGTTTGAGACGCAATGCCACTGGGCCATCTGGAGTTGTGGCCCATTCATTGAGATGCTTGTCCGTAACAGGCAGGATGGTATTGCTCATGTCGTTGTCTCCTCTTGTGCGAAAGTCACAATCTTGTTTTTCCCGGCAAGATCAAGCGTGAATCGAAATACTCGCATGGGAATGTCGAGGTGGGCGCCCGCGAGCGCAGGACGCGCCAGCAAAAGTGGCAGGAGACCTTTCCAGACGCCATAGCGGACTTGGCGGGTCTCAAACTCGTCGGGACGTGCATTCTCGAGGCCAATGGCGGCAAGCATCTCCACGACGGGTGAAGCCTGGACATCGTGGGCTTGCTCGTCCGGAGAATACCCTGCATCGATTGCGGTCCAGGACTTACGTGGATCCAACTTGAAGCTGCTGCCGCCGAGCGGCATCGTAGAACCAAATGGATCAGCAATTAGGGCTTTGCCTGAGACAGCGTGAAGGTTTCGAATCCCCTCGATCATTTGTTGGGCGATCGAGTAGCTGCGCTGTTGACCGGCGAATAACTTGAAGGAATTGCGTGATGATCCGTCGCACCAGTGCGTAACATCAAGGTGGAGTTCTCCTCGGGCTAACCGCAAAGGCAGCGCCAAGCGATCGGCTTGCCGTGCGGGGAAGGTCTCGACGGTGTAAGCAGGGCTGTCCTTTGCCGGCGCCTCTGACTGTTCCTCGCCAAGGGGAGTCTTCACCTTATGTTTCTTGACTGCGCCGTCAGGAAGTGGGTCAACATAACCTTGGGGCACAAGTCTGTAGATCTGAGCCTCCATTAGGAACTCAAGTACGGCAGCAAATGGGTTGGTAGAACCATTCGCTCGAATTTCGAAACGCGGAGAGGATTCAATATCCCACTCGAAGCCACCCACGGCCGTGCCGAGTAACAGATTCGAGGCCTCCAGGAATCCCATACAGGCAAGGACTTGCCCAGGATTGAAGACATCCACCGAGATTGACGCTTGCGCCATTACGCTCCTCTTCTGCCGGCGCTGTCGCGAGCAGTATCGCGAGAGGCAAGTTGATCGGCCGCGCGCAGGAGAGCCTCCCACCATGCGAGCCCCCAAGGCCCCCAGCGGGACTGCAATCGCGCAAACCGCAGGGCGATCGCCGCCGCTTCGTCTTCGAGGAGAGATGGTGGGGCGTCCTCGCACCCGCTGGTCCCGATTACGGGGCGCGCAAAACCATGATGAGCCGCGATCAAGTGGAGCACCAAGTCGCGCTGATCCTCAGGGAGACTGCAGACAGACTTATCGTTCTTGATGCGAAGGATAGATCCGAGCTCGTGCCGATAGCCATCGAGCAAGCGATGGTTGATTGGCCCGTCTGTTTTCGCGTACGTTCCGTCACTCGGCGCATTGAAGGCGCGCTGCCATCGCTTTGCACGTTTCCCTTCGTCGTGAAAGCGGGCAGCCAAGGCAAGGACGGCTTCGTAAGCTTTATCCAGACCAAGTAACTGTGCAAGCGTGGTTGCGCACTCTCTCGTGCGTTCTTGATGTTCGATCAAGAGTTGGGGCGCCCCCTCTGCCCTGTCGTCCTCCGTCGCGGCATCGTCTCGCCACTTGTCTACTATGAGCCACTCGGTCGGATCCCCATCTTGGGAGATTTCGCGTGCTAAGCGAAATCGTTCTCGCCAGTTCTGATCACTGATTGCGGCCCCGGAGGCGTCCACCGTGCGGACGCGGAATCCGACCACGCCCTCGCCGAGCCAGTTACAAGTGTCGGCGGTAAGAGGTGGGGTCGAAGACGTGTCGTCCAGTAACCCATTCTTCATTCCCGCTAGGCGTGCATCTAGGACTACAGTTGCCCATTTGATCTTGTCTTTGAATTTGTCTTTATCGGAGATTGCCTTGAGATCCGCAAGCGTGAACAATTCTCGGAGCGTTGTGTCCTTGTCAAGGACTAGCGCCACTGGATCCGCGTCGCCAAGAAGAGCCTTCTGCTCAGGTTGTTCTTGGTTCGCACCATTCCGCATGCTCTTCGCACGACCAAGGATCCAATCGGCAACTTCGTTGGTGTCCGTCTCGAGTATTTCACTTGTGTGCGGAGGGGCAGCTTCGAAAAATGATTCGATTTCAGCCGGCCTTGGCAATCCACCGCTCTTGCGAACCGGCAGATACGTGCGCCAAACCACGGCAGTCTGAGGTATGTCCTCAACCCAGCCTCGAAGCCACGGTTGAATAACCGGCCGACCGGGGTGATTCTTCAGCGAAGTCAACGACCAGGCCTCAACAAGCGGAAGCGTCAAAGCTGGCCGTAGCAATTCCGGCGATGAAGCATCATCGAGGATCTTCCGAATCGGCTTCTCTTCGTGTGCCTGGTTTCTTAGTTCAGTCAAAGCGTTCACGCTGGCATCCAGAGATCCGTCCGGCATCGTGCGGAGTATGTTGAGAGGCTTTTGAAGGTTTTCCCACTCGCGGACTCTATTCTCGTACGTTGCCAAACGTTTTCGATCGTTCTCGTCGAGTTTCTCGTTGCGTTCTTGCTTTGCGACCGCTTCCTTTTCAAGCCTATTCTTCGGCTGTGGCTTGGGCTCAACTAGCAGCAGGACTTGTGCCACGTGACTCACCGGTTCGCCGCGCCGATTGACTCGCCCCAGACGTTGGACCATCCTTTCCCACGTAACGAGGTCGCAGACCATGTGGTCCGCATCAAGATCGACGCCGACTTCGCCGGCCGAGGTTGCGACAAGGAATGAAGGAACGGAGCGTTCGACTTTGCTGCCGGGAATGAACCCAAGTTCCTCGAGACGTTTCTTGGCTGCTTCGCGTTCAAATACTCGGCGTCCGCCGACAAAGAGGTCAGGTTGGTGGATCGGGGACTCATTTTTCACGAGTCTCTCCAAGGCTGAGTGGACGCCTTTTGCGACCTTACGCTTGTCGCAAAAAACAATCACGCGTAGTGCCTGCTTTCCATCGTCCGAGAGTCTCCAGGCATGGCTTGCGAGCGCTTCCTCCATCCTAGCTGTGGGATCGAGAGTTTGAACGCGCAACGACTTCTTAGCGTTGAGTCGCTTCTTGACGGTGTCGTGAGATCGATCCTTCTCCGTCAAGGTCACCACATGATTGCTCTGCGTGCGGCCTGTCGCGGAGAGCGCAAGGAGACGAAAGGGAGGGATAGTGTGGCTGATGCTCTGGTCGCAAGGGCGAAAAACAGGGTCATCAGCGATGGTTCGCAGCAAGTGCTCGAACGGCGGCACCAGGTGTGACTCATCAAGGACCAGCAAAGTGTCGCAACCCATCAGGCCTGCGTGATAAGGGCGCATTTTGCGCGAAACGCCATAACCTTCAAACAGAAGTCGCGAACCGATCATGTCGACGGTTCCGACAATGATCGCAGGCGCGGCAGGATTTTCGAGCCACTCCCGATTGTCGGCATGCTTGCCGCGAAGCGTAGAAATCGGAAGTGAGCGCCCCTGCAAGCCCAGCTTTTCCTTCGCCGCAGCGTTTTGCTCAAGCCATTCCCGAAGTCCAAGTGCGACCTCAGTCGCCTGATCAACAATTGCTCGCCGATCGACCACGTACACCAAGCGTCGTGGAAGAATTGCACCGCAAACGCGAGCAACAAGCCAAATCGCCATTACAGATGTCTTTCCGAGGCCGGTGGGGATATCCAACGACTGCGGAGGACACCTTTGGAGCATTCGATTCAGCAGATCCTGTTGCCAAGGGAAGGGAGTTTCGTCCTGTTTCAGGCCAAGTGCCGAACGCAGTAGATTTGTTGGTTCGTACTCAGCCATGAATTGCCCTTGCAAGGACCATGAAGAACGGAACTTGTAGAATGCCGGAAGGCGCGATTAACCAGCCGTTATCTCTCAACGCTGCCTCCTCCGAGCAAGGGAGGCACATTTGTTTTCTCCGAACATCGCAAGGAAGCTATTCATAGACCAACGAAACGTCAGAAGCTGTGATCTCGCTCCATTATCATACAGCGCCAAGCTGAGGCGGCGCCACCGGAGAAAGTACAGGAATAAAACTCACTAAGCATGCGATTAACTCCGCCGACCTGCTCAAGCATTGAGAGTTCATCTCGAATGAGTTGGCAATAGACTGCACACAGCACAGTTCGCAGCAAACTCCAAGGGCAACTAAGCGGGCGCCAACGTACTCACTGAGCGAATCATACTCAGTTGCTTTCTTTCTTTGGCTTTTGCAGGGAGACCCCCTATTGCCAAGGCTGCAGGTGCGAAGTGAACTCGACGCGTTGGAGGCTGGCGCCGTCGGGTGAAAAGCACCACGCACCCCCAGCATAAACAAGAAGCCAAGAAGGTGACCCGTAGAAATCTGTCTGCGTTCGGACCAGAAGTACGGTGGGTCGCCGACATCCACTGTGGATAGGTGATATCGAAGAACTTGATCTCGATGCAGCTACTCTCGTACAAATTCAGCACTGAGGGTTCGCTTGTCGCCTGGATTCAATGTCAATGCTCGCTCCCAGTGCTTGAAGCCTCCCCTCTTGACCTTGACAAAAACCTTCCCCTGCTTGACGGTTACCGTTGTTGGTGTGTTGCCGATGAACTCTCCGTCGATCTCGATCTCCGCTCCAGCCGGATCAGACGTTATTGTAAGCTGGGGTTGCGCCATCTCGTTCGCTTTCGGGGAAACAGTTGGAAGCTGACTGATAGCCCTATCAAGATCGGCATTTGCCGCAGCCTTTGACTGCACATCCAGCTGATCCAAAATGACTTTCTCGAAGTTAAAGTTCGAGTCGACGGCGTACCAACCTAACGTTCCCAAGAAAGGTTTGCCAAACCCAGCAAAGCTCATCTTGACTTCAGCCGTGCACTCGCCGATGGTCTCCTCCCTGAGGTAGAGTGACGCTGAGTCAATCCTGAAAGATTCCCACGTCGGACCCAAGAAGGCGGTGTTCGCATTTGTGAATGATTTGAGCATTTGCTTGGCAGGGCCATAACCGTCAATCCTACCCCCGTCGTAGGAGAACGTCGCAGTAAAACTATCCTTGTCCATGACGGTGGGCCGAAATTTCTTGTCGGAGAAGACTCGGATTGCAGCAGACCATATAAGTGGACACCGTACATTCAATTGCCGAACGTTGGGAGCCAGATCGAGGACCTCTGCAGCCTCAACCACGAACCTTTGTACTTGAACTGGAGTTTTGTCATCTGCAATTTTTATGTTCTGCTTTCCGGAAAAAGTCAACGGTGTGCCAGGATCCCAATCGCTACCCCACATTGACAGCAGGCATTCGTTACCACCGGGCATGATGTGTCTCTCAGCCGTGTCGAATGCTTTGACACAAAAGACAACTCGGAAGAGTCGATGTGATGCCGTGTTGCGAATGGTTCCGTTCCATTCCACCTTCGCCTTGTTCAGGGTGCCGCCCAAGGCAATGGATAGTTGGCCCTTGAAGACACCCTTTTCGTGGTTGATATTAACCGGGACTTGCAAGGAAGTTAGTTCAGCTCCCCATATCGCCTCGAATAAAAGAAACGATAAGATCTGCCATCTGAGCGTATATCGCAAGCGTTGCGTCAAGGGTTCTATGCTCCTTCACTTAAGCGCGAAGCGAGGCAATAAGCAAGGCCTCTACCCTCATTATGTGCCGGCTCGAGAATTGAGCAATAAGGCGAATCGCCCCGAGCCGATAGGCGATAAGCCTCAGACAATTCTGGATTGAGGAGGGTAAGCACATGGTTCTAGCTCTGCACCCGGCGTGGAGCGAGGCTGGGACCAACAGGCCGATGATGGCGGAGACCCAATCTCGGTCACAAATCAGATTGTATAGATCCGGGAAATGTGGACGGGTGATTGGGAGAGGAACTTCGATTAGATCACGCAGCCCTCGACAATTGAAGAGTAAAAGCACTTCGCACTTGCGACGGCGTGCGGTATTGGTGCCGCTGCAGGATCCAGTTGGTGTTGTAACGCCGTTGGAACTTGCAAAGCGCCTCTCGCAGTTCATCAAGATCGCGGAATCGCAGCACCCGTTGAGCGAGGATCCCGGAGGGCGACTGGGCCTAACCGATGCGGAAGCCATGACCGCAATTCGCAAGATCCTGACCGAGCCGGATTTTCGGCCGAAGGATATAGCAAGGTCTGGCCCGGCTGCGGCACACAGGTGTGCGTCTCTGGAAGGATCGCGTACTGCGTCTGATGCGCGAACGGATCGAATCTGGGGCGCGGACGCAACACTCGTGTCGCCAGCGAACCCAATGTCGAATACTGGAACCAACAAACACAAGCGCGGGGGCGGCACTGAAAGTGCCGCGCAGGCTAAAGCCTACACCACCAAGGGGTTGCAGGGGCGAGGGGGGGATCCGCGCGCGGATCCCCCTTTTGTCTTGGTGGCTATTTCAGGCCCCACCAGACGGCTAGGGCTACTGCGAAGGCGAGGTCGTCCTGGCCTTCGGCTGGGTCCGTGAAGGGTGGCTTGCCGGAGGGGCGGAGATTCAGCATTTCGTTGAAGAGCGTCTCTCGGTGCTCCTGGAGTTTGTCGTCTATCGTGAAGTGCGCTTGCTCCACTGAGGTCACCAACTTGGTCAGGATCTCCGAACGGCTGGCTACTACGACTTGGCCTCCCGCGCCCCGGGATGTGCCGGGGACCGCCGTGCTGTGGCCTCCTCCGGTTATGGAGACGGAGACCAGGTTCGCGTTCAGCTTCATCGACCGGAAGAGATCACGGACCGCCGAGCCTACTCCCGTGGCGTCGATCACCAGGGTTTTGTAGCAGTTGTACCAGACGGAGTCGAGATAGTCCTTTACGTGATGGGCGATGTCGACGTAGGAGGTCCCGAGGTCGAGACGCTCCAGGCGCGTGATGCGGTAGTCGAAATAGCCTGTGTAGCCACGGCCGGCTGAGGCCAGGAATTGCTCCGGGGTCGCTTGCACCCAGGTGCGCTCCAACACCGCCAGCGCGGTGTAGTTGCGGGACTGACCGAGGTCCAGGCCCACGGTGAGGGTGGGGCGACGGTCGCCCGGGATGGTCGATAACCAGCGGTGCTTCTCGAAGACGCTGGTGTCATATGGATTGCTCATTATTGAATTCCTCCTTCTTGGAATATGGATTTGGGGTTAGTTTTTGGGCGGGACTTAAGTCCCGCGCGGGCTGAAGCCCGCCCCACGACGGGGTTAGCAACAGGGTCGGGGGCGCCCAGATTATTGGGGGTCCTTTTTGTTGCTGCTTTCTCCACTGCTGCCTCAGGTTTTTTCGGCTTCGGCGCCGGCAGGGGATTTCATTCCGAAGAGGCGCTCGAGGTCGGCTCTCTTGAGGAGAGTGCGGCCGGAGTCGAGGAATTCACATCCGAATTCCTGACGGGTGTAGGCGTCGCCCTTCAATCGGCGGGATTCTTCGATGACCGAGGGCGCGATGCGCGGGGTCTCGGCCGCCGTGCGCCGGGAACGGAGCCAGTCCGGGAAACGGTTGGCCGTGTTGTTCCAGATGTCATAAAACAGGCCGGAGGTGCCTCCCGGGGTGCTGGCTACGATGATGGAACCACTGGTCGCCGAGATCGTCGGGAAGGCCGTCATCCAGACGGAGTCCGGGATGAAGGCCGCTTCGTCGAGGACGAGGAGTCCCGCGGAGTTGCAGCGGCTGGCGGTGGGTGTGGTGGCGGTGACCACGCGGCTGCCGTTGGGGAAGCGGCGCGCGATCTCACGGCCGGCAATGCTGGGACACTTCGGCCAGCCGAGCGCGGTGGTGAACTGGTCGAGGGAGTGGACCAGTTCGGAGGTGTGAACCCCGCGGCCTCCCAGGACCAGGATCAGGGCGCCGGGCTGGACCACCGTCGCGAAATGCATGATGCGGGCGGCGAGGAGTTTCGATTTGCCGCACTGGCGTCCCCAGTTGATGATGACGCGAGGGTGCTGGAGGGCCGGGTTGACCAGAAGTTCGGTCTGGCGTTCGTCCGGCGTGAAGTCCAGCTTTTCGCGGCAGAATGCGGCTGCGTCACCGGCGTAGTGCTGGGTCCAGTGCCGGGCGCCGGCTTCGGGTTCCTGCTGGGACTGCTGCTGGTAGTGATTGCCGATCGAGGCGAGACGGTTTTGCACGGCGGCAGCGACCGTCCGGGACATTCGGAAACTGGACATGGAAGCTCTCCTTCTGGCCCCAATGTCCAGGGAGGCTCCGAATTTGCCGGGTGCGAGTTTTGGGTTATGTCATTGAAAAGAAGCGAAAAATAAAGTTACCCCCAGTTGTGGACGGCGATTTTCAATAGTTACGAGCGTTACGCCGCTTTGATCCTTGTGACCCGGATTCGAACTTCGACGCGGGAGCCAAGACGGTTGAGGATTGTCATCAGGCGGTCCACGGTGAAACGGCTTAGGTCGGCGTTGCGGATGCGGGAAAAGTCCGCGGCGGTAATGCGAGTGCGGGCGTGGGCTGCCCGGACGGTGAGTCCTTCGCGGTCGAGGATTCGGATGATCTCAGCAGCGAGAAGAGCCTTGCACTGGGACACATCCGGCTCTTCACGGCCGAGGTCGCGAAAGACATTGCCGCTCCCTCGCACGACTTCCAAATGGTCGTCTGACTTGTTGTGTCTGCTTTGACTCGTCAACTTGATCATGATCCCTGTTATCCCAACATTTCCTTGAGCCGCTTCAGCCGGTCCTTGATGAGTTCCATCTCATGTTTAGGGGTCTTGACGCCCTGAGTCGATTTCTTCTGGAATGCGTGGACTACCCAGATCTCCTCCGGCGATATCTGGACCGCGTAGATGGTCCGATAGGCATCCCCCCTGTAGGGCAACGCAATCTCGAAGACCCCGGAGCCGAGCCCGTGCATCGGTTTGGCGATGTCGGCCATCCCGCCGTCTGCTGCGATGGTCAAGGCTGAAAGGCAGATCTCCTTTGCGCCATCCGGGAAGGTGTTGAATTCTTTCAGTGCCGCCTTTATCCACGAGATTGCTCGGGTTTTTCTCATCACGGAGAGGATGGCGCTGTAGAGCCATCCCTCTCGACATGTTGTCATATATGACAACAAAGATCAATCTCGTCCGGGCTGAATTACCCGCAACACGCTCGGAGGAATCCAGAGGCTGGAAGTGCCCCCTTGTTCTTATTTGAGGCCCCATCAGATGGCTAGGGCGACGGCGATGGCGAGGTCGTCCTGGCCCTCGCCGGGGTCCGTGAAGGGCGGCTTGCCGGAGGGGCGGAGACTCAACATCTCGTTGCTCAGTGTCATGAGCCAAACCCGAATCGCCCCAACCCTCAACAGGAGCTACGAATTGTAGAATTCTTCGATATCGATCCAGGCGTGGATGGCTCGGGCCGGTTTGGAGCCGGGATGGAACTGTTGCAGAGTCTTGTGATCGGGGTCGTACTTCTGCAGCAGGAAGATGCCGTCAAAGCCTCCCTGATAGCTGGGATCTTTGGCGCATCCACCGGCGGTCTGGCCGTAGTCGCCGGTGCGCCAGGTGAGTCCGTGGCTGTGTTCGTAGTTGGTGTCGCGCACGACGCCGATGTGGGCGGTGCTGCCGTCATGGTTGGCGGTCTTGCAGCAGACGTAGATGTCGCCGACGAGCGGATGGCCGTCCTTGTCGGGTGTCTTGTAGCCGGGGGTCGTGCTCTTGGGATACCCGGGCCAGAACTTGCGGTGGCAGCCGAGGACCATGGCGTAATAGGCCGGGAATTCGACGCAGTTGGTGTAGAAGGGCCGGGATTCGCGGGGTACTTTCCAGTCCTTGGTGGCGTAGCCGTTGGCCATGTAGTTGGGGCTGAGGTAGGGGGCCGGAAGGATGGAGTCCAGGACCTGTTGTGCGAGTTCGCGCAAGGGGCTCAGCGGTGGCTCTGCGGCTGATGGTTCGGCGCGCCAGGCGACCTGGTGTCCGCTGAGTTCGACGGTTCGCGGTTCGCAGAGTTGGGCAAAGCCAGCCTGGTTGTTCTGGTCCTCCTCACTCTCGGGGGCGGTCCAGAAGACGGCGACGAGGTGCGGCATCGAGCCCGGCGCTTCTTCCCAGACGCGGATGGCGCCCTGCCCTTCCCGTTCCAGCCGACCGTGATCGATCTCCGAGACCTGCGGCCACACATGCTCGGGATCCTCGATGATTCTCCATTCGTCCGAACTGAAATCCCAGAGCATTCGGACGTGCCCGCCGGTGTTTCTTCCGGCGACCGGCAAATCCAGATCCATCCACATAGACACACCTCTACCCTGAGTATGCTGCCGGGAGACGCGGGCTACAAGGGTACCGAGACGAGATTGCGGAGATTGCCGGGGCCCACGGGGGGAACGGGGGTCCAGGGGACGGTGACGACTTGGGAGGCCAGTTGCTCGCGGACTTCGCGGAGGAACGGGAGTTCGCGGCGGGCGCGTTCGGCGAGGATGGGGTCGCGGAAGGTGCGGGATGCCGCGGAGAAGCTTTGGTTGATGATCCAGGCGTGGGTGGCGATGCCAGCGCGGTGGAGGTCCTGCTGGAGGCGGGCGGCTTCGTGGACCGGAGTGGCTTCGGGGAGGGTGACGATCAGGACCTTCGTGTAGCGGGGGTCGCGGAGGCGGGGGAGGAGGTTGCGGACGGCGTCCGGCATGGCGCTTTGGGTGCGCAGGACTTCGCGATGGTAGGCTTCGGCGGCGTCGAGCAGGAGGAGGGTGTGTCCGGTGGGGGCGGTGTCGAGGACGACGAAGCCGGAGGCTCCGATTTCGACGGTTTGGGCGAAGGCGCGGAAGACGGCGATTTCTTCGGTGCAGGGGGAGCGCAGGTCCTCTTCGAGAAGGGCGCGACCTTCGGGGGTGAGGTTGGCGCCGGCGGTGTCGAGGACTTCCTGCGTGTAACGGGCGGTTTCGAGCTTGGGGTCGATGCGGTGGAGGGTGAGTCCCGGAGTCGTACCGGCGACGTCGGCGATGTGGGCGGCGGGATCGGTGGTGCTGAGGTGGACCTGGCGTCCGCGGGCGGCGAGTTCGACGGCGATGGCTGCGGCGATGGTGGTTTTGCCGACGCCTCCTTTGCCCATGGTGAGGATCACGCCGCGGTTCGTGGATTCGAGGTCGTCGATGAGGTCGTGGAGGGTGGTGGTGTTCGTTGCTTCGACTGGTTGCGTTTCCGGTTCCGGAGACGCTGGGGGTTGGGGGTTGAAGATGGAGCGGAGCCCGGCGAGTCCCATGGGGGCGCGGGCGAGGAGTTGGAATTCGGTGCGCGGGAGATGGCTGAGGGGTTCCGGCATGGCGGCGATAGCGGCGCGTCCGCGGGCTTCGAGGGCGGCGGCGGCGGGATCGTGCGGGTCCGAGGCGGTGAAGACGGCGTTGAGGAGGAGGTGCTGGTTGGCGAGTCCCAGAGCGGCGAGTTCGCGGCGGGAGCGTTCGGCTTCGCGGAGGGCGGAGGGTTCGGGGCGGGATACGAGGTAGAGGGTGGTGCGCCGGGGATCGGCGAGGGCGCGGAGGCTTTGCTCGTAGAGGGATTTTTGCGCGGCGAGACCGGAGAGGGGACCGAGGCAGGAGGTTCCGGTCGTGTTGTTGTTCATAAAGCCGGTCCAGGCGGCGGGGAGTTGGAGGAGGCGGAGGGTGTGGCCGGTGGGGGCGGTGTCGAAGACGATGTGGTCGAATCCGGCGGTGGCGGCGGGGTCGCCGAGGAGTTTTGTGAACTCGTCGAAGGCGGCGATCTCGACGGTGCAGGCGCCGGAGAGTTGCTCTTCCATGCTGGTAATCGCGGCTTCGGGGAGGAGGCCGCGGTAGGGTCCGACGACACGTTCGCGATAGGCGCGGGCGGCGGCTTCGGGGTCGATGTTGAGAGCGAAGAGACGGGCGTTCGTGCCGGGGACTTCTTTGGGGGCGCCGTCGAGGGGGACATCAAGGACCTCGTCGAGGTTGGAGGCAGGGTCGGTGCTGACGAGGAGGACACGCTTGTCGTGGTCCTCGGCGAGGGCTAGCGCGGTGGCGCAGGCGAGCGAAGTTTTGCCGACGCCTCCTTTTCCGGTGAAGAAGAGGATGCGGGTGGTGGTCAGCAGCATCCTGAGCCGGGGGTGCAGCAGGAGACGATGCTGAACGTAGCCGAGGTTGGGGTGGCGTCGAGTCCGGCGAATTTGGCGAGTTCGGCGCGCTCGGGGTAACGGCCCTTGCCGACAATGGCGCCGTTGACGACGATCAGCGGCAGGCACTTGGTTCCTTCGGCGGCGAGGGCGGCTTTGATGAGCGGGTTGCCGGTGAATTCGCCAGGTTGCTGGGCGAGGTTGTATCGCTCGACGGCGATGCCTGTCTGGCTGGCGAGCCAGTGGAAGTCCTCGAGGAAACGGGGGAGGACGGGGTCGACTTTGGGTCCGCAGATGCCGGTGGAACAGCACATGGGCGGGTCGAAAACCTGCAGTTTGGTCATGGCAGTGATTGCCTCTCGATCTCTATTTCGATTATTGTAGAAATACAAATTGGAGGCAAGCTTTTTAATGATTGATGCGGGTATGCAGAAGCGGCGGCGGATTCTGGTGCTGTGTACCGGGAACTCGGCGCGGAGCCAGATGGGGGAAGGGCTGTTCCGGCATGAGGGCGGCGGGGAGTGGGAGGTAGAGAGCGCGGGTA
>CAZVKC010000030.1:79814-89657 GCA_964627455.1 uncultured Solibacteraceae bacterium
GAAGGGCTGTTCCGGCATGAGGGCGGCGGGGAGTGGGAGGTAGAGAGCGCGGGTACGCGGCCGAGCCTGGTGCGGCCGGAGGCGATTGCGGTGATGCGGGAGATCGGGATCGATATCTCGGGGCACAGGTCCAAGAGCGTGGACGAGTTTGCGGGGCAGGGGTTCGATTACGTGGTGACGGTGTGCGATAACGCGCGGGATGTTTGCCCGGTGTTTCCGGCGGGGACGGTGCGGGTCCACTGGAGCTTTGAGGATCCGGCGGCGGTGGAGGGGGATGAGGAGGTGCGGCTCGAGTCGTTTCGGCGGATCCGTGACCAGATTCATGGGAGAGTTCGAGAGTTCTTTGCGGCGGGTTTGCGGTGATTGCGGCGTTTGCGCCGGCGTGCGTCAGTCCTTTGTGGGGGGACGCCAGGCGGGCCAGCGCGATGGACGACCGCTCGGACCTCCGATGGAGGAGATGCCGCTGCCGTCGGAGTTCATGAGGCACAACTGACCGGTGGACGAGTCGCAGAAGAATGCGATGCGTTTCCCGCCGGGTGAGAATACGGGATCGGAGGGGTGTCCACCGGTGGTGAGGCGCCGGTGGTTCCGGCTTGCCGGAGGTGGTCCAGTAGTTCGGATCTCGTCGTCCTCGACCCAGACGAGTTGTCCGCCGGGCACGGCCGGGGACCAGGCAGGAATCTGGCCGGGCGTGAGAAGCGGGCCGGATGCGAAGACGGTAAGTCCGGGGGCGGCGGGGCTTGCGGCGGCTTCGATGGTGGCCAGGGCGCGGGTTGCCGTGTAGAGTTCGAAGGCGAGCTGGCGGCCTCCGGGTCCGAAGGAGAGGCCGTGGATGGCGGTGTAGTCGCGATCGGGGAAGGGGCCGGCGAGGTGGAAACCGGATCCGTCGCTGTTGGCGATGGCGATCTGGCTGTTGGCGGCGCGCCCGTTGCGAAACGGCTTGACGACAAATGCGATCGTGTCGCCCTGCTCGCCGCCGGCAACGAGTCCGAATGCCGAGGTTTGCGGGAGTTGGGGCCAGCCGCTGGACAGAAGGGTCGCGGCGCTGCCGCCGGCTTCGGGATGCCTGGGATCGACGGCATGCAGTTGCATCGAACCACGGCCGCCGGGGTTCGAGAGGCAGAGCAAGATGCGGCCCCCGTCCGCCCATGCCATGGAGTTCGCGTTGTCGCAGGCTTTCACGAGGGAAGAAGATTCGGGAGCGGTGGAGTTCCAGATGTAGACCGTATTGGCGGCGCCTCCCAGCAAGGCGAGGGCGGTCCCATCGGGTGACCATACCGGGGGATGCGACATCGGGGTGGCGTTGCCCGGGGCTTTGAAGGAGGTCAATTGACGGGGGGTGGGAGGCTCTGCCTCCAGGTTGACCAGGAACACGTTGTCCACGGCGTTGTCCTGGGCGACGAGAGCGATGGTTCCGGTTCGCGAGTCGAGGGTCCGCTGGGGGATTCCGGGGGCGGTGCGGACCGAACCGGAGGTTCCGCAGGCCGGGAGGAAGAGGAGGATCCACGCGCAGGAGGCGCAGAAGAGGAGGAAGATGCGGTTTAGATCCATGATCACCTGAGAGACCCCATGACGGATCGACGACTCCAGAGTATGCGCGGGAAGCGCCGCGCAGGCTTACACTACCACGACCTGAAGCAGGATGGAGGCTGCTGTTCCCCGGTGAGGCGGATGCGGCATGACGACGGCTTGATGGGCGTATACAATTGACCACATGCTTTCTCGACGGCGACAGTTCCTGATGACGATGCTTGGGGCTTCTGCGGCGGCGGCAGTTGCGCAACAGCAGCAGCCACAACAGGAGGCTCCGGCGCGGAAGCCTTTGGACCTCGCGGATTTTGAGCCGCGGAGCGAGTTGGTGGTTGCGGAGACGAAGATCGAGCGGGCGCGGTATCCGGTGATCGACGTGCATTCGCACCTGGCGGGGCGCGCGGCGTGGAAGCCGGAGGAGTTGATTGCGGTGATGGATCGACGCAATCTGCGGACGCTGGTGAATCTCACGGGCGGCGTGGGTCCGAAGTTGAAGGAAGGCGTGGAGAAGTTCGACCGCGGATTTCCCGGGCGTTTTTTGAGTTTCACCGAGCCTTCGTATACGCGGGTGAATGAGCCGGGTTATGCGAAGATGCAGGCGGACCTGATACAACAGGCGAAGAATGACGGCGCTCGCGGGTTGAAGGTGGTGAAGCGGCTGGGGCTGGTGGTTCGCGATGCGGGCGGCAAGCTGGTCAAGGTGGATGATGCGAGGTTCGACCCGATGTGGGATGCGGCGGGTCAACTGGGATTGCCGGTGGCGATTCATGTGTCGGATCCGGCGGCGTTCTTCAAGCCGATCGACCGGTTCAACGAGCGTTTCGAGGAGTTGAACAATCATCCCGACTGGTCGTTCCACGGCAAGGACTTTCCGAGCAACGAGGAGTTGCTGGATGCGCGGGACCGGGTGATTGCGCGGCATCCGAAGACGACGTTCGTGGTGCTGCACGTGGGGAATTTTGCGGAGAACCTGGCGCATGTAAGCCAGCGGCTGGACCGGTTCCCGAACATGCAGGTGGAGATCGGGGCGCGGATCGGGGAGTTGGGGCGGCAGCCTCGGGCTGCGCGGAAGTTTTTCGACCGGTATCAGGACCGGATCCTGTTCGGGACGGATGCGACGCCGAATGGATTTCAGACGCCGCAGCAGTTGTACGGGGACGAACTGTACCAGATTTATTTCCGGTTCCTGGAGACCGAGGACGAGTATTTCGACTATGCGCCGGCGAAGGTCCCGCCGCAGGGGCGGTGGAAGATCTATGGACTGGGATTGCCGGATACGATCCTGAAGAAGGTCTATCATCAGAACGCAGAGCGGGTCCTGCACCTGTGATTTGGAGACCTCGGCATTGTCCCAGCGGCGAAAACCTCGTATTTCTGGGACACTTGACACAGAGAAGACTTCAAGGGACTCTTCGCCATGTCTGACCAAGATGGCACAACTCCCACACTAAGCAAAGAACAACTGGTTTCGTTCGTAAGGCATCTCCCCTTCGCGGTGGCGATGTTCGACCGCGACCTGCGGTACCTGCAGGCGAGCGACCGGTGGATCCAGAACTACAAGCTGGCGCAGGACCTGACGGGCAGGTCCATGTACGAGGTGTATCCGGAGATGCCGGATCACTGGCGGGATCTGCATCGACGGGCGCTTGCGGGCGAGACGCTGAGCGGCGAGGATGAACGGGTCGCCTTCGACGACGGGAGAGTCCACTGGGCGCGGTGGGAGATCCGGCCGTGGGGGCAGAGGGACGGCTTACCCGAAGGGATTCTGATCTTCACGGAGGACATCACGGATCGCAAGTCCGCCGAGTTGGCGGTCAAGGCGAGCGAAGAGCGCTTAAGGCGGGCGCTGGAGACAGACGCGGTGGGGGTTCTCTTCCTGAATCAGGACGGGGCGCTGGTGGACGCGAACGATGTCTATTTCGGCATGACCGGGTATACGAGAGCGGAGTTCGCGGAGAAGAGGCTCACGTGGCGGGATCTGACCCCGCCCGAGTGGATCGCCGCGAGCGAAGAGCAGATGGAGAAGCTGGCGCGCACGGGGCGGCTGGGTCCATATGAGAAGGAGACCGTCTTAAAGGATGGGTCGCGCCGGTGGATGCTGTTTGCCGGGCGGGATTTGGGGAATGGGACGGTTGTCGAGTATTGCTTTGACGTCACGGACCGGAAGCTTGCGGAACATGCGCTGCAGAAGAGGGAATCGCAGTTGCATGCGGCGTTGGAGGCGATGACGGACGCCGTATTCATTTCGGACACGGAAGGGCGTTTCATCGAGCTGAACGAGGCGTTCGCGACGTTCCACAAGTTCCGGTCGAAGGACGAGTGCGCCAGGACGCTTGCCGAATATCCGGCAATCGTCAGCGTGATCCAGCCGAACGGGGAGGCGCTCCGATTCGAGGATTGGGCGGTTCCGCGGGCGCTGCGGGGTGAGTCGGCGAGGAACGCCGAGTATTCTCTGGAACGAAAGGACACGGGCGAGCGGTGGGTCGGGAGCTTCAATTTTGCGCCCATCCGTGACCGGGATGGCGTGATCACGGGGTCGGTGGTCGTCGGGCGTGACATCACGGAGCAGAAGAAGGCGGAGCAGGCGCTGCGGGAGAGTGAGCAGTGGCTGCGGCTCGCGCTGCAAGCTTCGTCGGCGGGGGCATGGACGCTGGATCTGAGGAACCGCGCGGTGGTGTGGGACGAGCGATCGCGGGTGCTGTTCGGCGTGGCGCCGGGGCGGCCCGCGAACTTCGGCATTGCGCTCCAGCGCATTCACCAGGAAGACGTGGCGAAGGTGGAGTCGAGGCTTCTGGAGATGCGGGATCGTGCGGGCGATGACGAGTGGAACCTGGAGTTCCGCACGGTGGGGGAGGAGGACGGGCGGGTCCGCTGGGTACAGGCGCTCGGGCGCGCGGAACGGGATGCGCAGGGGCGGATGATCCGGATGGACGGCATCAACCTGGACATCACCGCCCGGAAAGAAGCCGAGCAGGCGCTGCGGATCAGCGAAGAGCGGTACAGGACGCTGGTGGAGCAGGCATCCGACGGGATCATCCTGCACGATGCGCGGGGGCGGCTGCTGGATGTCAACCGCGCCGCTTGCGAAAGCCTTGGTTATTCCCGCGAGGAACTGCTGGGGCTGGTGGTGTTCGATATCGCGACGGAGATCGACCGTGCCGCGGCGGAGGCGGAGTGGGCGAGTGCGGCGCCAGGAGAGAGCACAACTGTGAGGACCCTGTGGCGGAAGCAGGACGGCTCGCAGTTTCCGGTGGAGGTCAGGCGGAGCGTGTTCCTGCGCGGCGGGGAGCGGTTTCTGCTGGCGATCGTGCGAAACCTGTCGGAGCGAACGGCCGCGCTGGAGGCGCTGCATCAGGCAAACCGGCAGTACCGGGACCTGGTGGAGAACAGTCCCGACGGCATCGCGCGGTTCGACCGGCACGGCCGGTATTTGTTCGTGAACCGGAAGATCGCGGAGTTCGGCAGGCGGGAGATTTCGGACTTCGAGGGGAAGTCCATCGGAACTGTTGCGGCGCCGGACAGCGAGAGTTGGGCGAAACTGCTCGAACAGGTTGTGGCAACGGGCCGGGGTGAGGTCCGCGAGTTTTGTTTTCCAGCCGAGGAACGGAAGCCGGAGTTGTGGCTGCGGATCCGATTCGCGCCGGAGATCGGGCCCGGCGGACGGGTGCAGTCGGTGCTGATGATTGCGACGGACATCACGGAACAGCGGCATCTGGAAACGCTCGCGAAGGAACGGGAGTCGATCATCGCGGCATTGTTCGATACGGCGGCGCAGGCGATTCTGGCGGTGGACCTGGAGGGGAGGATTCAACTGGCGAATCGCATGGCGGCGGACCAGTTCGGGTACGACGCCGATGCGTTGATCGGGATGGCGATCGAGGAACTGTTACCGCAGCCCGTTCGGGTGAAGCACGAGCAATTCCGGCGGAAGTTCCAGGAGAATGGCAGCCAGAGGCAAATGGGAATAAACCAGGACCTGCGGGCGAGGCGGAAGGACGGGACGACGTTTCCGGTGGAGGTCAGCCTGAGCCAGGTCCAAACCGGCAAGGGAATTCTGACGGTCAGTTTCGTGAGCGACATCTCGGAGCGGAAGAAACAGGAAGCCGCCCTGCGAGAGCGGGAGGCGGAACTTCGCCGTTTGAGCATGGCGCTGGTCACTGCGGACGAAGATGCGGCGCGGTTGATTGCGATGGAACTGCACGACGACATCACGCAGAGGCTGGCGCTGGCTTCCGTCGAACTGGGGCGGAGCGCGACAGCGGCAGCGGCGACGGAGGAAACCCTGCGGGAGGCGGCGCGCTCGTGCCAGGCGCGGATGCTGGAGATTTCGGAAGGAATCCGCAGGATCGCCCACCGGATGCATCCGGCGATTCTGGACGACCTGGGATTGAGCGCGGCGTTGGAAGGGTTATGCTTCGACCTGCAGGAAGTGGGTTCGCTGCGCGTACACTACCAATCGCGGGGAGTTCCGGAGACGGTCGATCCGGCGGTATCGGCGTGCTTGTACCGCGTTTGCCAGGAGAGTTTGCGGAACATCGCCAAACATGCCAATGCAGACGAAGTGAATGTCGTGCTGGAGGGAGACGCCGACGAACTGCAGTTGACGATCATCGACAGCGGCGTGGGTTTCGACACGACATTACGCCAGCCGGGCCTGGGGCTGTACAGTATGCGGGAACGCGTGGGCTTGATCCGGGGAACGATCACGATCGACTCGCTGCGTGGTGAGGGTACACGGGTGGTGGTGCGGGCGCCGGTCACGCTGGAGAAAGCACAAGGCCTTCCCCGGTGAGGGAAGGCCCTGCGTAGTGCGGTTGCAGTTCGTTAGAACGACAGGCGGAGACCAAAGCGCATGGTGCGCTGCTGCGCGAGCCCGTTGGGGTTCGTGCTGGTGATCGCCATGAAGTTCGCCGGCGCGGAGACGTTCGAGTTGGGAACGTTCAACGTCGGGGTGTTGGTCCAGTTCAGCGCTTCGCCGCGGAACTGGAGGTTGATACGTTCGGTGACGTTGAAGCTGCGGAAGATGCCGAGGTTCGAGAGGACGGTGATGGGTCCACGAACTTCGTTCAGCCCCATGTTGCCGAAGCGGACTTCGGAGACAGCTTTGAACGCCGAAGGATCGATGAAGGGATTGCCGAGTCCGACGCCGCCGAGGGTGCGGACTTCGCCGACGCGATCGGCCACCTGCTGGTTGGCAGGAGCATTGAGCGTGGATCCATCAGCAGACACGATGAACGGACGGCCGGTGTAGAACTGCAGGGTCGGGTTGATCTGCCATCCACCGAGGATCTTCGACGGCACGCCATTCTGGGCCCACATCTTGCCCTTGCCGAACGGAAGTTCGATGTTGGAGGCGAAGCTGACGGAATGGGTGCGGTCGAAGTCGGTGACCGATTGGTTCTTGGAGAACTGGCTCGGCACATAGAAGCGAAGACCGACGTCGGAGTTGCCGGCGTTGATGCCTTCGGAGCGCGACAGCGTGTAGTTGAAGGTGAAGAACACCCCGTTCGACATACGCTTCGTCACGTTGGTCTGCCAGCCTTTGTAGCTCTGGTTCGCCATCGGGATGAAGAAGTTGCGATCGACGGTGACGCCGAACTGGCCGAAGAGCGGACGTCCCGCGACGCCGGCGCCGGGGACGATGCCGGCGTTGAGATTGAAGTAGGTCAACGCCTGGCGCACCGAATGCGTGCCGACAAAGCCGGTCTGAACCGTCATGCCGAAACCGATTTCCCGCTGCATCGTGATGTTGTAGGACTCGATGTAGCCGCGCTTGAAATCTCCCGGCATCAGGGAGTTCGTGGAGATCGTATTGGGGATGCTGATGGTTCCCTTGGTGACATCCGGGAAGGTGACCGACGGAATTCCGGTGGCGAACGTCACAGCCTGTCCCGCGCCATTGACTGGCGAGACGAAGCTGTTCGGCTGGATGTACTCGTCCACAATCACTGCCGGATACGGACTGCGTAGCGGACGGCTGAGCGGGTAGGGATCGTTGGTGATGCCGAAGCCCGCGCGGAAGACCATCTTGTCGGTGGCGCGGTAGGCGAGGCCGATGCGGGGCGCCCACTGGATGGCGGCTGCTTTGGTGCCGGCGTCACGTGGGATGTCGCCGCGGCCGCCGAGCAGCACCTTGTTGGTCGCCGCGTCATAGCGTTCGATGCCGAATTCCCCGCGATTCATGATCGGGTAGTGTTCGGCGCGGAGGCCGATGGTCATCGTCAACTTGCGCGTGACGGTCCAGTTGTCGCGAATGAAGTAGCCTTGCTGGAACTCGCGCGTGCGCATCGGATCGTAGAACTGATACGACTTGCCGACCTGGCCGGGGAGCCCCAGCAGGAACGCCGCCCAGGAGTTGTTCTGGTTGAGAGCCGGCGCCGAAACAGCGTTGAAGCCTTCACCCGCGGAACCGTTCAGGCCGGTGAGTCCGTTGACGAAGTTGAAGCCGCCGCGCGGCGAGTAGCTGCCGATTTCCGGTTGCCAGTGATTCATCTGGTGGTGGATGTAATCGACGCCGAAACGGATGTTGTGGGCGCCTTTGGTCCAGTTGAAGTTCGCCGCGTAGGTGTAGACGCGGTCGTTGCGTTCCACCGGGCTCCAGTTATTGGTGTTGCCGAGCGAGGTGAAGCCGGAGATGTTGAAGATCGGGAAGCCGGACTGGCGGATATCGGGGCCGTTGGTGCCGGGGATCTTCAGGACATCGGAGCCGATGTTCTTGCCGTAGTCGGGGCCCTGCGTGTCGTGGTGCATGAGCGTCCCGCCGTAGTTGGCGTCGAAGATGAGGGTCGGACTGATGACGTAGCTGACGCCTCCACCGAAGACGTCGGTCTTGTTGTGGCCGGTGCCGATGCCGGCCGCGCCTGCCGCGCCGCCAGGATAGCCGCCGAGCGCTTCACCGAGCGGAGCGCCGGACGAGACCGGAGCGATCATGACGCTGTACTTGCCGAACACGTTCGTCTTGGAGTTCGGAGTCCAGTTCATCTTGCCGTCGACCATGTCGCGCTTGAAGTAGTACGGCGCGGAGGCGAAGAAGTTGTTCAACTGGCCGGATCCGGTATTGGGTCCGGGGATCATCTTCTGCAGGGTCAGCGCCGATTGCGACATGCGCGCAACAGGAATCTGATTGTTGGCGAACGGTGTGCGATTGCGGCCGTTGGGAGTTCCAGTGAGCGGATCGTAGATGGTGGCGAGGCCGTTGAAGTTGCCGTCGCGGATCTGCTGGATCGGGACGCTGAGAAGTCCGTTGCCGCGTTCGGCGGTGGTGGTGCCTTCCCAGGACGTAAAGAAGAACAGCTTGTCCTTCTTGATGGGGCCGCCGAAGGTGCCGCCGTACTGGTTGTCGATACGCTGCGGGATGTTCGGACCGGCGGGCGTATTGGGATTGAAGAAGAGGTTCTTCGCGCCCCAGATGTGGTTCGAGTGGTACTCGAAGAGGACGCCCTTGTACTGGTTGGTGCCGGACTTGGTGATGACCGATACCGCGGCGCCGCCGGACATGCCCTGTTCCGCGTCGAAGTTATTGGTCGACATGTTCACCGTTTCGATGGATTCGATCGGCGGGATGTAGAGCGCGTGGTGCGGCAGCCAGGTGAACACCGACGCCGCGCCGTCGATGCGGGTGTTGTTGTTGTTGCGCGACGCGCCGTTGACGTTGGAGGTCAGCGCGCGGGCGGGGCTATCGGTGGAGGCGTTCTGAAATTCAGCGGGTGTGGATCCGGGAAGGAAGTCCATCATCGACTGGAAATTGCGATAGCCGCCAATGGCGATCTGGGTGAGTTGTTTCGAGCCGATGTCGGTGTGGAGATCCGACTTGTCTGCCTGGAGCTGGGCGACTTCGGCGCCGACGGTGACTGTTTCGGTGAGGTTGCCGACCTTGAGCGGAGCGTCGACGCGGATGATGTTGTTCGCCTGAATTTCAACGTCCTTCACTTCGAAGGCAGAGAAACCCGCGGCAGCGATCTTCAGGTTGTAGGTCCCGGGTGGGATGTTGCGGAAGTCATAGGCGCCGCGTTCGTCAGTCTTCTGATCGACGGTGTAGCCGGTTGCTTTGTTACTGATCGTGACCGTTGCTCCGACGACAGCGCCCTGCTGCGGATCGGTTACGGTTCCAACCAGGTTTCCATAGAGAATTTGAGCATGTGCCGGCAAGGTGGCTACGCATAGCGCTACCAGGACCAGCACAAACGCGCGAAACAGCCTCATGCGGGAAACTCCTCTGGGGATGTGCCGGGTCTTGAGCCCCCGGCAGTTCCAGAGAGTTTGCCCGTTTCCGTTACCGAAGTCAAGCGGGGGGTGTAAGGTTGGCTTCTATTT
>CAZVKC010000031.1:0-23297 GCA_964627455.1 uncultured Solibacteraceae bacterium
GAACCCCGGAACCGGGCGCGCCATCGCGTGTCCCAGGCGCATGATGTCGATCCGCCGGACACATTCCTGGATATCCGGGTGCGCCTTCGCCAGATCCGCCAGAATGAGGTCGCGCCAGTAGCCCCAATCCTTCTCGAGCAGGATCTTGCGATATTCCGCCGCCGGCCGATCCACCAGCGCCCAGTAATAGGTCCACACCGATTGCCGCACGACGGCCCGCAGGTTCATATGCGTCGCAACGACGTACCCAAGCGACGGCGAATCATAGATGACGTTGTCCCACGCGATGTCCCCGGCGTGTTCGGGCAACCGGTCGAGCGTCAGGTTCGCGGTCAACCACGGCGAGTACTCGAACCCGCACTTCGCCACCGGCGCGCCTTCCACGACATACGGAGCCACGAACGTCGGAGCCGCCCAAATCACCGAATCCGCGATGTACGCCGTCTGCTCGGTCCAGACCTTCCACCGGTTCGCTCCCTCGCGCGACACACGATAAACAGGCGACGAGGTCCGCAGATATTTCGCCAGTCGCGCACGCAGCCGTTCCACGATCCACCCGTTGCCTTCCGGCCACGTGAGTGGACCCTTCTCTTCCGGCTCGCGGCTCGCGAATTCGTGGATCCCCGCCCAGGCCGAGGTCGTATCCAGCGACGCGCCATAATCATCGCGACAGGAGTAGTTCACATACCATTCGAGATACGGCGACTGGAAACCTTTCTCTTTCATCCACTGCCGCATCGACATTGCATCGAGCGGAGAGGATCGCGCCGCGGCAGGCGAAGTCTCGACCGGCTTGGTGAACTCCCCCTTGGCGCGGAACTCCTTCATCAAATCGTCAAAGCGTTTGTACTCGTCGTGATCCCGCTTCGTCGCGCCGATCTCGGGTTCGATGCCATCCTGCCAGCGGCCATGCAGAAACAGCCGCTCCTGCGGCGAGTGGCACAGATGCCGCTCTTCCCAGACGCCATCCTGCAGCAGGCCGAGTTCCGTGCACAACTCGCGGACCAGCGCGCTTTCGCGGTTCGCCACCGGCAGGTAGTGCGCCGCCCAGGGATACCGGGAGATCTCGTTCTCGCCCCAGCGCGCGTTGCCGCCGATTTGCCGCTCCATCTCGAGCAGCACGAAATCGCGAAAGCCTTTCTTGTCGAGACGCCACGCCGCCGAAAGTCCCGCACAGCCGCCGCCCACGATCACCACGGGCGTCCGCACGACCTGTTTGGGCGCAGCAAAGCCACCGGCGCGGTCGTCGCGCATCCGGTGGCCTAATGGAAATGCATCGTTAACGAACCCGCCCTCAACCGGCCGTCCTCCGGATTTCGCGGTCAAACCGACCAATCCGGCAGCCGAGGCGTAGGTCAGAAATCCCCGTCGCTTCACTTAGGAGGAGTATACGCCAGCAGGAACTTCCGCCGCTCTTCGATGAACGTCTTCATGCTCATCGCCGGAGCCGCGCCGGGCCGCCCGCCCCAGCCGTCTTCTTCCTTGTCCACCGTCAAACCATCGGTGAAGGCTTCGAAGGAATCGAGCTTTCGCGTATCCGTCTTCACGTCCGCGGCGATCACGCTCTGATACTTCGCCGCCATGGGACCCAGTTTGTTCCAGGTCATCCATGTCTCGGCGATCTTCTTCATGTACGCGATGTACTTTGTGCGCAGCGAAGGCACGGCCAGTAACCGGCTGATGAGCACGCGCCGCGGCTCCTGGCTGCCGGCAAACGGATCCAGATCATAGCCCTTGCCCATGCTGGCGCCGCGCATCCCAGGACCACCCTCCGGCGGCCGGATCGTTTCGTTCGCATCATGCGGGATGATGTGGAACTTGCCTTTGCCATCGAGGTATATCGAATAATCGCTCGACCGCACCCAGTATCCATCGCTGTTCACGAACGCCTTTTCGAGCGCGAGGAACTGCAGCGCGCCGTCGATATCGAGGATCGGCATGAGCGCCTTTTCCAACTGATCCAACGGCGTCTCGGTCAGCACCTTCGTCAAATGAATCAGCGCGGCCCAGGCCTTCGGATCCTCTTTGCTCTTCAGATCGTAGATCCGCTTGTACGGCGCCGGATCCTCGCCCAGGTACGACAATCCGCCTTGCCCCATCGGGCTGCCGGTCACCTTCCAGCGCGACCCGCCTTTGTCGCCGGGAAAGAAGTCCTTGATGAAATCCGAGTTGAACTGCTCCTGATTGATGTACACACCCCAACTCTCGCCATTGATCACGACGCGCATGTAGTTGGCCTTCGGCGCGGGGATGTAGTTGCGTACGATATCCAGATACATCACGCTGCGCAAAAACGTCGGATCCCCGTGCGAGTTCAGCAGGTTCAACGTGCGATAGCCATACAGCCGCTGCTCTTTGTTAATGAAGTCGAACGACAGATTGAGCGACCGCTTGCGTCCCGCCGGAACCATCATGAATGACGACATGCCGCGGAAATGCACGCCGACGCCTTTGTACACTTTGCCATCGACACGCAGCGTTGCGGGAACCTCGACGTCCGTATTGTTGAAGTCCGCGAGTTCCACTTCCCAGTCGGGATTCTCGAACTCGATGAACAACGTCCGCAGCACCGACCCGTCGTATAGCGGCTCGTTGCCGTAATTTTTCACCTGCTCCGGCGTCAGTTTCGGACCCGGTTGCGGAGGCGTCGAATCCCCACCACCGCCCGGGCCGCGCCCGAACGGACCACCACGACGGCCGCCGAATCCACGTCGCGGATTCTTCGCCAGATGCTCGCGGGCGGCCTTGCGTTCCGCGGCGTCGAGCCGGCCGTCGCCGTCCTTATCAAAATCCTTCACCAGCTTCTGGTTGGCCCCGGGACCAAAGCCCGGCGGAGGTCCACCGAATCCGCGCGGCGGACCATCCGGCGGAAAGCCTCCACCCGGCGGAGGCGGCGGGAATCCGGGCGGCTGAGCCAGCGCGGCCATCACAGTAGCAGCGAACAACACAACGAACTTCATTTCATCGTCTCCTCATCGGCCCCTTGCCGCAGGAATCGCACTTCCTGCACCCCGGGGATCCGGCTCAACACCCGCACCAACTCATGCGACGCGCCATCGGGCCGCATCGTGACGTCGTAAGAGTAGTCCATCGAAGCGCCCTGCTTGGCCGTGCGAATCGCGTGCACCCGGCGGGTCGCCAGATGCCGGTCGAGTATCGCGCCGGCTGCCTGCTCGAGATTCCAATCCGGCTGCGCGCGCAAGATCAGGACAAACGGTTCGGCATCTGCATTCCCTGCCGGTTCCGGCGAAAGACGGGACAGCAGGAACGCCGTCGCGCCGATCACCACGGTCCCGGACAGCGCCACCCACGGCGCCATCGCGCCGACCGCCATGCCGACGGCCACCGCAAAGATCACGAAGGCCGTATCGCGCGTGTCGCGAACCGAGGTCCGAAAGCGTACGATCGACAGCGCGCCCACCAGGCTGAACGCGCGCGCGACGTTGTCGCCGATCACCTGTGTCACCATCGCGATCAACGCCGCCAGCAGCACCAGAGTCGATTGCATCGCGAACCCCGCGCCGTTCGGCTGTGACGTGGTGCGCCTGTGGATCCACGCAATGACGCCACCAAACAGCGAAGCAACACAGACGCGCGCCAGTACTACCCACGGGGACGCGTTGAACAGGGAGTCCCCGAAGGTCGACGACAGGAATTCATGCATAGGCGAGGGTTCCCGCGGCAAGCCGGAACTTCGAAACAGGTTGCGGCGTGAGGACGAGATCCTCCATTAGATCACGGAAGAGTTCCGGGATCCGGTTGCGAAACTTCAGCTCGAGAATATGGCGGTCTTCGCTGCCTGCCTCGTAGATCCGCTGCAGTTCGCCCGGGTCACGGAACTCGAACCCGCGCGCCGGCGCAGCGCAAAGATCCCGGTCAATCGTCAGCCGGATCAACCCGGCGCTGGTCTCGAGGATCCGCGCCGTTCGATCGTAGTGGATCTGCCAGGCAGGCTGCAGCGCACGCGCCGCGATCCGTCTGTGAAACCAGTAGCCTCCGCGCCACTGGCGGTTCAGACCCACACCGTCGAGGAGCGGGAGATCCTCGAGATCGACGATCGACCGGCGCTTGATCACGACGTTCTTCGAACGGAGCTTGCGCTCGAAAAACACATGGTCCGCGTCGCCATACCGGCGGATCCGGTACTTGCCGCGGGCAAATGATCCCTTGCGCTCGTAGACGTCCCGGCCGGGCGTATCGAAGTAAATGCTCGACACGCGATAGTGAGCCCCATGCGGATCCGGCGCCAGCCAGCGCCTGGCCCAACGTTCGATTTCCGCGCTCACAGCGGGAGCCACGACAAACTTGATTTCGGAGGCGAACAGCCTCGTCTCGCGCGTTTCCATCTCGTTCAGGGGACCGTCAGTCTAAACATATAACGGACCCGCCCGAAAGAGGTGTTAAGAATTGCAAAATGATTACAACAAAGGCTTTACGCGCGGTTAGTGGGTCATCGCGTAGACCACGTAGTTGACCCCGATGCGGATGCCCAGAGCCGAGTACTTCTCGGGGTATTTGGGCTCATCGGCCAACTGCCAGGAATCGCCGAGGTCGTTATTGAAGGCGATCGCCACGACGACGCGGCCCTTGTCGTCGCGGATCCCCCGCCAGTGCGGCGTGTCGCCGTCGGCGCGGTAAGCGTTGCCGTCGCGCAGCATCGACCGGTAGTTGCCGACCTGGTAGCGATCCTTGAGATCGTACAGCATGTGGAACATCGGATCGTCGTCCCGCAGATCTTCGATCGGCCGGTCGGGAAAAATCAGATCCATGCCGCGCTTGAAACCTGCCCACTCCGCCGTACCGAAGAACGAGTCGCAGAGCATGAATCCGCCGCGCAGCAGGTAGTCGCGGACCTTGGCCGCATACTCGGGCGTCAGGTTCCAACTGCTGGGCATCCCGACGTGCATGTAAGGCCAGTTGTAGATGTCGTCGCCGTCTTCGGGATTGATGGGCTGTTCGACGCTGCGCACGTCGATGCGGGTCAGGCGGCGGATGGTCGAGGCAAAGAAGCGGTCGCCTTTGGGATAGTCGACGGTCCAACTGCCGCCGTTGTGACGCCAGTCGGCGGCGCCGCCGCCGAAACCGCCGCCGCGGCCCCGTCCGCCGGAAGCCGGGTACATCAACCGTCCCAAAACAAATTCGGTTTTCGCCGTGTAGTCGGGAGGCAGGCCGACCTGCGAGTCCCGGCCTTCCATCGCGGGGTACTCTCGAAACGGCTTCTGCGCGAACAGGACCGCGGCCGCGCCGGCGCCAAGCAGCAACAGAAGAGACGCGCAGATGAGGAATCTTTTCAAAAAGTCACTCCGGCCTGTCGTTCGAGAGTGCAACCCAACAGTCTATAGCAGTGTTGCGCTCCGGAACATCCCTTGGTACCTTGCTCTTGTAAGTTCCAGGAAAATAAGTGTTACCAAAGTAGTAGGGTAATTTTGGTACGTACCGTTTGGTAATCCTTTTTGGATGCAGGGCCGATAGTTAGCTTGAGTATGCTAGAACGTCGCATCGAGATGCGGATGCTATGTGCGGACCTGGTTGACCTTCAGTGGAAGGACAAGTCGGGGCGCACCCGCAGATCCATCGCAAACCTCGAAGATATCTCGGTTTCCGGAGCGTGCCTCCAAGTCGAGCGCCCGATCCCGCTGGAAACCGTACTTCGGATGAACTATCCGAAGGGGGAACTGGTCGGCAGAGTCAAGTATTGCGTATTCCGCGAGATCGGATACTTCCTGGGAATTGAGTTCGATGAAGGCGTCCGCTGGACCGAGCGCGATTTCCGGCCGCAGCACATGCTCGACCCTCGCCGCCTGGTCGCAAAGACCCAGGGAACCGCGACGGCGCCGCTGCGCAAAATCCCCAGCTGACAACAGCTAGCGCCGAAGCGTGACGACCGCCTGCGCTTCCGCAGACCGGCCTTCACCGACGGGGCCTACCTTTTCCGCCGTCTTGAACTTCACCGACACTCGCTGCAGGTCGATGCCGAGGAGTGCCGCGATGTTATCGCGGATCGCGGCGCGATAGTCTTTCAGCTTGGGACGCTCCAGAATCACGGTCGAGTCCACATTCACGATCTCGTAACCCTGTTCCTTCGCCAGCTTCACCGCATGCGCCAGGAACTGGCCGGACTCTGCGCCCTTCCATTCCGGCGCAGTATCCGGGAAGTGCATCCCAATGTCGCCCAGCGCAGCCGCGCCAAGCACAGCATCGGTGATTGCGTGCAGCAGAATGTCCGCATCCGAATGTCCCACCAGGCCGAACTCCGCCGGAACGGTAATGCCGCCGAGGATCAGCGGGCGATCCGGGCCTGTCCGATGCGAATCCCAGCCCAGCCCAGTCCGATACTCGCTGCTCAATTCCCGGCCCCTTCTGCTGCGGCCGCGCGTTCGGCAGCCAGAAACAGCTTCGCGACCTCGAGGTCGGTCGGACGTGTGATCTTGATGTTGCGGTCGCTGCCCATCACGATGCTGACTTCCACGGTTTCCAGGCGTTCGACGAGGCTCGACTCATCCGTGCCGTGGAACCCGTCCGCGTCCGCCTTCGCATAGGCTTCGCGCAGCAGAGCCAGACGGAACACCTGCGGGGTCTGCGTGAGGATCAGGTGTTCGCGCGGCAGCGTCGCACGGACCTTGTTCTTGTGCGCTTCCTTCACCGTATCCACCGGCACGATGCCGACGATCGCCGCGCCGTTCTCCGCCGCAGCAGCAATCACATGCTCGACCGTTTCGGGATCCACGAAGGGCCGCACGGCGTCGTGCACGGCAACGAGATCCGCATCGCCGTCACCCAGCGACGCAAGCGCATTCCGCACCGATTCCTGGCGGCTTTCGCCGCCTTCCACCAGCCGCACCGGCTTGGCGAAGCCCTCACGATCCACCATCTCGCGGACCCAATCGATGTCCTCGCCCCGCAGCGCGACAATGATCTCGCTGACGCTCGCGCAGGACACGAACTTGCGAATGGTGTGGATGAGAATCGGCGAACCTTCGAGTTGCAGGAACTGCTTTCGCGAGGTCCCGGCCGCTTTGTCCGGCTGTTTCGCCATGCGCGTGCCGAGTCCGGCAGCGGGCAGAATGACGGAGACTTTCATGATGATGGAGAGACGGATCTTAATTGTAACTGGTTTACACGGGCGATTTCCGGTTATTCGCCGAGCTTGCGGTTGCGATCGCGCAGCAACTGGTCGACGCCTTGCTGCCACCACGATCCCGTCACGCCTTCGAGCGGACGCGTCAGCTTGCGGTTGAGCGGGATCCTCAGTGTTTCGATCAGCACATCCTCGCCATAGATCGAGCCCTCTTTGAGGATGTTGCCGTCGTCGAGAATGATGCGGCTTTGGCCGTGCGAACCCGTGTTGTCGCGAATGTTGCCGGGTGCGTTGGCCGCAACCGCGAACACCTGGTTCTCGACCGCGCGCGCCATCATCTGCGCACGGTAACCCGGCAGTTTGCTCTCGTACTTCATGCCGGACTCGTGGCTCGGATAGTAGACAATCCGCGCGCCGGCGATCGCGGGGATCCGCACGAATTCGGGATAGCGTTCGTCGTGGCAGATGATCACCGTTGACGGCACGCCTTCGAGGTCGAAGAGCGCCATGTGATTGCCCGGGGTCGCCCACTGTTCTCCGGCGAGTTGCAGTTTGCCGTAACGCTCGACTACTTCGCCCTTGGAGTTGATCACGACCACGGCGTCGTAGAGATTGGCGCCACGCGCGTACACGGTCCCCAACACGACGGCGATGCGCCCACGCGCACAGGCCTGCGCGACTTCGTTTTCAGCCTTTGCGACCGCTGCAGGATCCACCGAGAATTCCTTGCGTGTGTCGTAACCGGTGAGCGCGCATTCGGGAAACACGGCCACACGCACACCTTGTTGCGACAGTCGATCGAGCGTCTGCACGATCGAGGCGGTGTTCGCCGCAAGGTCCATCGTCGACCGCATCTGCACCGCAGCAACTTTCAGTTCGACCGTCTGCGCGGCGAACGCAGAAACCACCAGCAGCGCAGCAATCACTTTGCTTTCGCGACCTCCACGGCGAATACATATGTATCGCCGAACATGTTCGAACGGAACACCACCCAGGCGTTATCCGGCGTGAAACTGACGTTCGGCTCGAGTCGGTAATTGTGTTTGGACATGTTGACCAGGCGTTCGGCGCGCAGCACGCCTGGCTGCACGAACGCCGGATCATCGACACCGCGATTGTCGAGCAGTTGCGGCCGGAACAGATAGATCCACCGTCCGTCGGGCGCCTTCGCGACCTGTCCGGGATCCCCGCCATCGCCGCACAGGAGCGAACCGTCGCGCGTGACATTGAAGTGGATCGACCACTCGTTGCGCTGCAGGTGATACCAGCGGCGCCGTGCCGTGTCGACGTCGAAAGCCGCGAGCCAGAAGTCCTCGCCGCGCGGCGTTTGGAGGTCATACCAGATCGTCTTGCCGTCCGCGGACCAGAACTCGTGCCCGAAAATCTCCATCGCCATCGTGCGGGTGTGGATCTTGCGGATCCCCGTGCCGTCGGTGCGAATGGTCCAGATGCGATCGACCTTGTGCCAGGGACCTTCGTGGCAGAACATCAGCAAGCCGGGATCCGACGGCGAGAACAACAGGTGATTCAGCCAGTCGGTCGCACGATGAATCACGCGGACCTCGCCGGTCGCGACATTCAAGGTGTACATCGCCATCGGCAGGCGCGCCGCCAGGCGATCTTCCATCATCTGGCCTTTGTTGGCCGGTTGATCGAGCGCATGTCCCTGTTGCTGCTGCGGGCGCGCGTTGGCGCCGTAATCCGCGCCGTCGCCTTCGATGTATGTGCCGGCAAGCAGCGTCTCGTCCGCATTCACCGTCGAGATGCCGCCTCTCCGGGGCAACTCACCGATCTTGCGCGTCTCGCCGGTATCGACATTGGTCCAGAAAGCCGCGCCGTCGCGAAGGTAAAACACACGCTGTGTCTTGCGTCCCGCGTCGATCAGCCGGACCTTGCCCGTCACCACGGCTCGCGCGGACTTTGAAGCGAGGTCCAGCACCGAGATCCCGTTCGAGGTCGTGTAGACGAGTTTCTTCCCGTCCGCGGTATAGCCGTTCTGATTGAAGTACAGGCTCGCGCTGCCGGGCTCATCGGTCAGGCGAACCACACGATGGCCCGTATCCGGATCCACCCAGGATTTCGGCGGCGCGCCGGAGTCCGCCGCCAGCAGGAACAACGGGAGCGCAAGCACCAACATCGAGGATTAACCGTGCTGCGCCGTCGGCGGCGCATGATGCGGTTCGCGATGCGGCGCAGGCTGCCGGTGTTCGCGGTCGTCGTACTTGCCGAAGATCATCTTGCCGGCAGTGGTCTGCAACACCGACGTGACCGTAATGTCGATGGTCTTCGAGATCTGGCGCTTGGCGTTATCGACCACCACCATCGTGCCGTCGTCGAGGTACGCAACGCCCTGGTTGAATTCCTTGCCCTCTTTGAGGATGAACACGCGCATCGTCTCACCCGGCAGCACCACAGGGCGCAGGGCGTTCGCGAGATCGTTGATGTTCAGCACATCGACTTTGTGCAACTGCGCGACCTTATTGAGGTTGAAGTCGTTGGTCACGACCTTGCAGTCGTACAGCTTGCCCAGTTCGATCAGCTTCATGTCGACTTCCTTGATCGCAGGGAAGTCCTCTTCGATGATCTGGACGTGCAAGTCAGGATTGTTCTGCAGGCGTTGCAGGATGTCGAGGCCGCGGCGTCCGCGATTGCGCTTGCCGGAGTCCGAGGAATCGGCCACCAGTTGCAGTTCGCGCAGCACGAACTGCGGGATCACCAGTGGACCTTCGAGGAACCCGGTTTCCGCGATATCCGCGATGCGCCCATCGATGATGACGCTGGTATCGAGAATCTTGAAGGTCTGCTGCGAATTTTTCTCGCCGCCGAACAGTCCGCCGAAGGCAGCGAGGTTGAGCAGGTCGCCCTTGGCCGCGCCGACAGCGAGCCCGCAGTAGGCCATCCAAAGCAGGATCGCCACTTGTATGAATGCAGCCGTATCTTTCGGAAGAACCGGACCGACGACGAGAGAAATGAGATAGGCGCCGAGGATTCCGAGCACGGAACCAAACGCGGCACCCATGAGACGTTTTAAGCTGACTTGCCTGACGCGGAACTCGAAGGCGAGGATGACGCCGCCTAAACCAAGTCCGAACAGGCCGCCCAACCAGGGGTCAAACTGGAATGGACGCAGAAAATACCCCGCGGCGGCCATCAAAACCGCCAGAGAGACACGAAGGACTAAGAACTCGTTCACCTGGTACCCGCCAGTTCTCTTGTCAAAGACTAGGTGAAGAGTATATCACCACTGACAATCCACTCGCGTGGATCTCAGGGCAAGCCAGCGGAATTAGAGGGCCTTGGCCAGTTCTTCGGCAAACGCACTCGGAGGACCGGAAGGACGGCGGCGTTTGTCGCCACCACGCCCTGCGGCGCCTGCTCCGCTGCCCGCTCCCGCCGCGCCACGCGGACCACTGCCCACGCCGCCACGACGTTCATACCCTTGACCACCGGGACCACCTGCAGCGCCCCTCACTCCGGGGCCGGACTTGTCGCCCTTGCCCTTGGGCGGCTGGGCTGGATTGGCGCGCAGGAGGCGATCTTCGAGGGGGGCACGATCGAAGCGGCGAATGATCGAATTCATCTCCTCCTGATTAGGAGCTTCGATGAACGCGAAGCCTTTCGACTCCTGGGTTTCGGGATTGCGGATGACCTTGACGTTATCGGCGACCAGGTTTTCGGCGGCGAGCCATGATTTGATGTCGTCGGCCGTGACCCAGAGAGGCAAGTTTCCGAGGAAAACGGTAAAACTCATTCTGAAAGGCTTTCTACTCCGTAGCGGGGGTAACTTCGAGGAAGAACTCCATGAAGGCAATATCATCGTAGCATAGCGTCCCACTAGCGTAAATGGGACGCGCGGGAAAAAGTTGACACAGCACGCAAAAAGCAACAGGGCAGCGGCGTCTGACACGCTTCGCTGCCCCGCGGGTCCGGCATCGATGAGGACGTCGCTCGCTAGAGCAACCGCTTCTCTGCACCCTCTGGAACGTTTCCAGCGGGCGCGGGCTTCGCCTGGGGATCCGGCTTCCCCTTAGCTGTCATGCGATCGTAGATCAGCCCCGCGATGCCTCCGACCGCGGCTCCGACGGCAGCGCCTTTGCCTCGATCATCCTTCGCGATCAACGCGCCCAGCGCCGAGCCGATCGCGGCTGCCGTGCCGATGATCGCCGCGCTTTCTTTCTTGTCCCGTACCTTCGGCGCCGGCTTCGCGGCGTCTTCCGGCTGCGCCTTGTCGAAGGCGCTCAGATTGTCGACAAGCTGGTTCAAGGTCGTGACCACGGGATCGGCCGCCGCTGCACCAGCCTGAGGCGGTTCCGCCGCGAGACCGACGCCGGCAGCGAGAACGGCAAGTGCCGCGGTCCACGCACTCCTCTGTTTCATTGCATCCTCCGACTGTGAGATGCGCGGCCTCCCACACGGTTGCCGCCCGGGCAAATTAAAATTCGTTGAACGCCGCCCGTCGTCGCGATAAGATGCTGGCTTATGGCGACTCAAGCGGATCTCTACCGGTTCCTCGCAGAACCTCGCAACAAACTGGCGGTGCTCGGCACCACAAGCCCCGAGTCCGGATCTCAAACCGCTCTCGTCGGCATCGCCGTCACCGGGGACCTCGAGATCATTTTTGACACCGTCAAGAGCAGCCGCAAGTACGCGAACCTCATGGCGGATCCTCGCTGTTCCTTCGTCTGCGGACTCGGCGTCGACGCCACCGTCCAGTTCCAGGGCGTCGCGCGCGAGATCCCTTCGGATTCCGACCTCGTTCGCAACGTCTACTTCAAGGCGTTCCCGGATGGACAGGGCCGCCTCTCCTGGCCGGGAATCGTCCATTTCGCCGTGCGTCCCACGTGGATCCGCATGAGCGACTATGGCGACACCCCGCCCCGGATCGACGAGTTCCAGTTCTGAAATAATCAGCAACATGCCGTCGTCGTTGCGCTTTGCTCTGCTCGCCGCCGTGCCGGTTCTGCTCGCGAGCGCGCAGGACCAGAATCTTCTTGTTTCCATCGCCACGGGAAAGATCTCGGGCGCGCCGGGACGCAACCCGGAGATTCGCGTCTTCAAAGGCATTCCGTACGCGAAACCGCCGGTCGACAATCTGCGCTGGAAACCTCCGCAGGCCCCTGTTGCATGGAGCGGCGTTCGGCCGGCCACGGAATTCGGCCACGTCTGTATGCAACTGCCGTACCCGGAAACGTCGCTCTACTTTTCGCCCGCCAAACCGATGAGCGAGGACTGCCTGTACCTCAACGTCTGGACTGGCGCGAAGTCCGCGGCAGCCGAACGGCGGCCCGTGATGGTGTGGATCCACGGCGGAGCCTTCACACGCGGATCCGGCGCGCTTCCCACCTACGACGGCGAACTGCTGGCGTCGAAGGGCGTTGTCGTCGTGACCGTCAACTATCGCCTGGGGATCTTCGGGTTCCTTGCGCACCCGGATCTCACCCGTGAAAGCGACGTAAAGGCATCCGGCAACTACGCGCTGCTGGACATGGTGAAAGCGCTCGAGTGGGTGAAACAGAACATCGCGACCTTCGGCGGCGACCCGAGCAAGGTCACGATCTTCGGCGAATCGGCGGGGTCCTTCGCCGTGAACCTGCTGCAAGCCTCGCCGCTCGCGCGCGGCTTGTTTCATCGCGTCATCGGGGAAAGCGGAGCAAACTTCGGCAGTGGCGGCGCCCGCACCCTTGCGCTCGACGCGGCCGAGAAAGAAGGACTCAAACTCTCGGCTTCGATCGCGGACCTGCGAGCGCGTCCCGCAGCGGACCTGCTGAAAGTGGCAGGTGCGTTCCGGCCGGTCGTGGACAAGTGGTTCCTGCCCGCGGACGTCTCGACCGTTTTCGCCAAAGGCCAGCAGAACGACGTGCCATTGCTTGCGGGCTATAACCAGGATGAAGGGACGACACTCGCGCCCTGGACCGGCAACGCTTCGTACTTTGCGGGCATGCTTCGCCAGCGTTATCCCGCGTTCGCCGACGAGTTGCTGCAGATCTATCCGGCTTCGACTGACGAAGAAGCCGCGAGGTCTTACTACGCCAGCTTCCGCGATCAAACGATGGGCTGGCAGATGCGGACCTGGGTGCGGTCGGCGATCAAAACGGGCAAGTCGCCGGCGTACCTCTACTACTTCACGCGTGTGCCTCCTGGCGCGGACCTCAGGAAATACGGCGCGTACCACGCGGCAGAAATTCAATATGTGTTCGGGAACCTGAATCCGCGGCGCCCGTGGGAGGATGCGGATCGCGAACTTTCAGCCGCGATGACGGACTACTGGGTGAACTTCGCCGCGACTGGGGATCCCAACCGCAAAGGCGCCCGTCACTGGCCGAAGTACGACGCGCGCAAAGATCAGTCGATGGTCTTCGGCGACCACATCACCGTGCAACCGGGCGTCAACCGGAAAGCGCTCGACTTACTGGATCGGATCGCCGCTTCGGCGCCGAACTAACTGGTCAACGCGAGGATCAGGTTCTCGAACACCGTGCGATCATCGGGACGTGTATCACGCAAATCGCGATCCGCGCCGAACAACAGCTTCACGGCCTTCTCGGCCTTCGAACGCGGGAACGCTGAAACGGTTTGCGCGACTTGTTCCGCGCGATCGCGCCACATGCGGATCCCCAGTTTCGTGAAGTGCCCGATGATCTGCTGCGAGTTCCGCAACCCGGCCTCGTGCGCGATCAGCGCGTATTTGAACTGCCCGGCCACGAACGTCAATGCGAGCGGCAGGTACTCGCCCTCGCGCACCAGCGAATCCAGAATGTCGAGCGCTTTGCCGCGATTTCCCTGCCCCATCGCGGCGACCAGCGCGAAAATCGTGGAGGTCCGCGCGTTGGGGATCAGCGCCGCCAGATCATCGGCCGTCACCTTGCGATCCGTACCCGCAAACAGGCTCAGCTTTTCGATTTCGTTGGAGATCCGCAACACGTCGCCGGCGCAGGCTTCCATCAGCAGCGCGAGTTCTCCGGCGCCAATTTGCAGTCCGTTCTTGCGAACGAGATCCTGCGCCATGTTCCGCGCCACGGCCGGATCCACCGGGTGAAACTCCACTTGTGACTTGATCGGCTTGTAGAACTTCAGCACGCGTTCCATGCGCGCCTTGTCTTCGCCATCGAAATCGAACTTGCGCGCATCGAACACGACCACCACGCCGGGCGTCGGATTCTTGAGATACGACACGAGTTCCGCCGCGGCTTCGGCGCCGGCTTCCTCGGTCATGCGCTTGGGCAACGCGCTTTCGGCGCCCCCCACCCAGATCACACGATTGCTCGCAAACAGCGACATGGCGCGAGCGTCGTCCAGAGCTTCCGCGAGCGTGAGTTGATCGAGATCGAGCGGCGTCCAGCCTTCCTCGTCATCGCCCAGCACCGCCTGCTTTAGAGCGCGCCGGCACTGGTCACGCTGGAACCCCTCGGGTCCCACAAACAGATACACCGGCGCGGGCGTCCCCTTGGTGACTTCTGCCAGAAACTGTGCGGGCGTCACGAGGCTAGAAGCCCTCCAGAATCGCGCTCACCAGCGAACGCGCTACCTCGCGACTCAAGCGGTCCAACGCAACGTCGCTCTCTTCGAAGTAGGTTTCGGGCTTCGTACTGATCTCGTACCGCTGATTAAACTGGAAACTCGGCCGCGTGAACAGCACCTTGCCGGTGGCCCGTTCGGTCAGCGTCGCCGACATGGTCACTGCGAACTGTACACCCGACGCGCGTCCGCTCGCCGGATCGAAAATCGTCGGGAACGCCTGATAATTCATCACCGACCCGGTCAGGATCGCGTCCGCGTCTTCAGCCCGCGACACGATGCGATACCGGGTCCTCGCAACGAATTCGCGCGCGACATCCTGCGGGATCTTGTCGGTCAGCCGGTAGCGAACCGTGTTGTTGCTCCACGCCGGCACATAGATTTTGTGGATCGTCTTGGGGACGAGGTCCGCCTTGCCGGCCACGTGATACCCACAGCCCGACAGCAGGACACCAGCCGTCACAACCAGCCCTAAAGCACGAATCATAGGATTTGTTTTGCCGCCGCGAGAGCGTTCGATGCGGATACTCGCAGGTTATCAAAGGACATCCAGATCCACCAGCATTGCGGATCCCGGCGATCCCGCTTCAGCGAGCCGATCAGAAAGCCGTCCTGTTGCGATGCGCCGACGTTGCTCGGTGCTTCCGTCCCGCCGGTGCGCAGGTCGATGAGCGGATCCCCCTGCAGAAGTTTCGAAAGATCGTCGACCTCACCCGCCATGCGGACGAACGCCAGCACGTTGTAGCCGTGGAATACCGGAGCCTGGATCAGGCGCAGCGACACCTTCGCGGCCGGCGACAGCGCTCGCAAGTCGCGATCAATGCGGTCTTCGATCGCGCCCAACGCCAGCGGAGCCTCTTCACCGTATTCGGAGAGCACGTTGAAGGCAACCTGCGCGTCGTAAACATCCTTGGGCAGCGTCTGGAACGTTAGCAGGTTCGAGGTCTGTTTCTGCAACTCGCCGATCCCCGCGTGGCCGCGTTCACTGGCCGGTTCGAGCACCGTCACCACCGCGGATTCGACGTACTTCAATTTCGTCAGCAACAGCGAAATCGCAATGGCAGCGGGGTGCGCGATGGCAAGGCGATCGCCTTCCGAATCCACACCGATCGCCGGAGCCGCGACCGCGAAACCGTCGCCGGCCGAACCGGACAAGTCCACGATGCAGGCATGCTTCGGTGCGAGCGACGCCCCCTTCGCACACGCGTCCGGCGCCCCGGCAAGAAACACCAGAGCCGCATCTTCCAGCGATTGGGCCGACAAGGGTTCGAGGTAGCTCAACGCGTCGTCGGCCGCGGAAACCAGCGAGGGTCCGGCAGCGGCGATGGTGCCTGCGCCCTCGGATTCGCCGGAAAACTGGCGCACACTCCAGGGCAATTTCTCATCACTGATGAGTTCCTGGAGTTCCCGCCCGAGCAGGGTCGCGCCACCGACGATGGCGACTGTGGTCTTGTTTTTCATTCGATTTCAGAATTCAGTTGTTGTTGTCCCTACACCGCGGCGGCCGGAGTTTCCGGCGCCGGCGGAGGCGGAGACGGCCGCAATTTGCGCCGGATCATCCCGCCGATGCGGATCACGATGCCGCTCGCCATGTACACCACGGACATCGCCAGCAAAGCGGGTTGCGAGAAGTTCCAGATCAGGTAGAGCACAATCGCCACCACCAGGAACGAAAGCGGCGTCCGGGGCCGCAGCAGGTTGATGTCCTTGAAACTCGGATATCGCCACGTGCTGACCATCAGGAATGCCTGGAGCGCCAGCAACGCGACCCACCCCACCATGTGCACCCACAACTGCAGCGGCTGTCCATCGAGGAAATAGATGATCGACGCGACTACGCCCGCCGCAGCAGGGATCGCCATGCCGACGAAATACTTGCGGTCCGGGCGGCCGGGGTTCGATGGTTTGGGATTCTTCTGCACGTTGAACCGCGCGAGGCGCAGAGATCCGCAGAGCAGGAACAGGAACGCAACGAAAACGCCAATCCCCGGCAGGTTCTTCTCGATCCAGGGGAGTTCCGGCGGCATTTGTACCCGCTGCATTCCCCAGGCGTAGCCGAGCACGGCCGGAGCGAGGCCAAAGGTGATCACGTCGGCCAGCGAATCCATCTCTTTGCCGAATTCACTCACCGTGTTGGTCATGCGGGCGATGCGACCATCGAGGCCGTCCAGGAGGATCGCCCAGCCGATTGCTTTGGCGGCGGTCGCAAAATGCAGGTTGCCGTCGGGGATCCCAGCCGCATACGCGGTGACGCCCTGCAGCGACTCGGAAATCGCCACGAATCCAAGATAGATATTGCCTGCTGTAAACAGCGTCGGCAGCGCGTACGCAGCACGGCGTGGCTGCCGGTCCGGCGACTTCGGATCGATCAGCCGTTCGCGCAGGTTCAGATTCGGCATCGGGTTGGGCCCCTCTCGTAAACCTCTCTATTACTGCTTCTGGCGGCGGCGTGCGATGATGCTCGATCCCGCCGAGACGCGCTCGCCGACCTGCACCGCGACTTCCCATTCCGGCCCGAGAAACACATCCATACGCGAGCCGAACTTGATGAGGCCGATGCGTTCGCCCCGCTCCAGTTTATCGCCAGGTTTCTTGTCGCACACGATCCGCCGTGCAATCAGACCCGCAATCTGCGTGAAACGGACTACGCTGCCTTCCGGCGTTTCGACCACCATTTCATTGCGTTCGTTCTCGTCGCTCGCCTCTTCATGTTCGGCATGCCCGAACTTTCCCGTGTGATAGGTGACGGCCTTGACGACGCCTTCCACCGGGGTCCGGTTGACGTGAACGTCGAAGACATTCAGGAAGATGCTGACGCGGGTCTCCTTGCCTCCATCATGAGGCTTGATCACCACCACCTTGCCGTCGGCAGGCGAGACCGCTACCGGGCCTGACGGGATGGTCCGCTCGGGGTCGCGGAAGAACCACAGGCAGAAGACCGCCAGGATGTAAAAGGGAGCGCCGAGCCAGGGCTTGGTCAGATAGCCGGTTACGGCTCCGGCCGCAACCAGCGCCAGAGCGTAGTAGATTCCCGTGACAACCATTATGTGTATTCCCATTGTCGCAGGAATGGAGGCGCGATAACACCCAGCATGGGTCGCGTGTAAAGCCCCAAGACCAGCCCCCACCCCCTCCCCTGGACCCCTAAATCACGGCAAAACAGCCGGTTTGGAATGGCGCCCGGAATGCTCAGAGAGAAGACGTAGATAAGAACACGAGGAGGCAATATGACTTATCTATTTTCACTCTGGCTCGCGCTCGCCGTAGTAATCGCGGCGATGGCCATTTACAGGAAGATGGTTGCCGGCAACGAAGACGATTCGGTCCATCTGGGTGGCGGCGCAGATTCGGTCATTCAGCATCAGGCGCAGTTGGCCGTCAAACTCGAGTCGATTGACAAATGGGGCAAGACCCTGACCGTCGTCGAAGTGGTGTTCGGTCTGGCGCTCGCCGGTTGGTGGCTGTATTCGATCTGGCTGGAAGGCGCCAAAGTCGGCTAACACCCGCAAATGTGCAGTCGCGGGAGGTGACCTATGTTCAAGAAGATTCTGTTCCCGGTGGATTTCTCAAAGCGCTGTGACGGCGCCGCCGAGTATGTGCGGGCGTACGCCAAGAGCACGGGAGCCGAAGTGTACATGCTGCATGTTCTCGACCTCCCGGATTATCTATTCGGCGTCCCGGAATACCCGGTGATCGCCCCGATCGAAATCCGAGAAGCACAACGGGAACAGGGCCGCAAGAAACTTGAAGCCTTTCTTTGCGACGAGTTCGAAGGGATCACCGTTCACAAGATGTTGATGGAAGGTGACCCGGCGCGTGAAGTGGTGAAGTTTGCCGACGATGAGCGTGTGGATCTTATCATGCTGCCGACCCACGGCTTGGGCGCCTTCCGGCGCTACATCATCGGTTCCACGGCCGCGAAGATTTTGCACGACGCGCATTGTCCCGTCTGGACTGCGGTGCACGCCGAAGAGGCGATGCCGCTCGACGGGATCGGTTTCCGGAATATCATCTGTGGCGTGGACTTAGGGCCAATGAGCGAAACGGTCCTTTCCTACGCCGATGTCATGGCGAAGAAGACTGGGGCGACGTTGACCCTGGTGCATGCGATCCCTGTGATCGAGGTTCGTCCGGCAAGCTACTTCGATGTAGATTTTGCCGCCCATCTCTCGCAGGAAGCGCGTGTCAAGGTCGACGAACTCCAGAAACGCCTGGGCACAGATCATCATGTTTGCATTCATGGCGGCGATCCGTCTGAAGTGATGCGGGCTGCGGCTCACGCACACTCGGCAGATCTCGCGATCGTCGGTCGCGGCCATGTCACTGAGGGTTTAGGCCGGCTACGTACACATTCGTATGCGGTGATCAACAAGTCGCCGTGTCCCGTGCTGAGCGTCTAGTTCACCGGGTACGTACAACGGATCTTTGACAGTTTCCTTGAGCAAGAGCAGAGCTGCTCCGTGGTCCAGGCCCCAAGCCTGGATCACGGAGCGATTTTTTTTGCTCCGGGCCTATTGCTTCTTCGTCTCGAGGTCGTGCATGACGAACCGCAGCAGGCTCTCGAGCACCGCCGCGCGCGGGAACTTCGTCTTATCCATCCCCGTCCGGATCGTCGCATCCTTCGCCTTGTCGAACGGCAGCGCCACCGCAAAGTGATCGCCCTTCAACGCGCCGAGATACGTCGAGTTGGGAATAATCGAATCCGCCTGAGTCAACTGCCCGTCCTGCCGCTTGTCGTACGCCGCCAGCAGATCCCAGGTCTGCGCCAGCGCCTTCGAAGTCGTGGACTTGTCTGAATACGCGATGATCGAATACGTCGGCACCGGCGAGTTCGGATAGGCGCCCAGGAACGCCTGCCGCTCACTCCGCTTCAGGCTCTTGAAGCCCGTCGTCAGGTCGCCCTTGCAGTTCGCCATCTTGAAATAGCTGCGGATCCACGCATCGGCCTGTCCCGGAAGGGCGTCCGCCACCACGCTGCCGCCCGACGCGCCCGCCACGCTGATGAACGCCGCGACGTACTGCGCGATGTTCTGCTTGGCCAGCGTCACCTGCAGGTCCGGCGTACCTTTGCTGTATCCCACCAGAATGTACTTGCGCGAATCCTTCGGCCCGTTCTCGCGGAGATAATCGCCGATCATCTTCGCGTTCTCCTCGCTCGAATCATTGGGAACCGCCAGCAGATCGACCGGGATGTTGTACTTGGTCTTCAACACCTCCTGGCCTTCCATGAAGGCCGGGCTGTCCGGGAAGCAGGAACTCATGAAGCCGGGGATGATCAGGATCCGGTACTTCGTCGACAGGTCCGGCAGTTGGAAGTCGGTCTTGCCGCTGTCCTCGAGATACTGGTCGCACTTGCCCCAATCCCCGCCGTCCGGATTGTTCTTTGCCAGCACCGTGCAGAAGTAGTCCGCGAAGTGGTCACTCGTATCGGAGGTATCCGGCGCGAAGTAGATCACCGCGGTGCGGCCGTCGGAATAGAACGTCTCGCCGTGCGCGGTCTTCGCCTCTTTAATCGGATCCGTCATCGTCATGAATTCGACGCCGGCCACGAGCCCGCTTTCCTGGAAGGAATTCGCGATGTACTCGCGTTCCTTGTCCGTGTCCTGCTCGATCTTGTGGGTGATCTTGCCGTTGCGCTGGTCTTTATCGAATCCGATGTCGTGCGTGCCGGCGCCGACCCAGACGTCCTGGCCGCCCACTTTGAACGGCGCGCGCCAGATGCGGAAGTGGTGCCGCGCTGCAATCACCCGCAGCGGGTCGCCCTGCGCATAGCCGTAATCCTGCGTGCGGCCGAACATCATCAGCTCGCTCATCGGCAGCGTCACGTAGGCCTGCTTCGAAACGCTCACCAGGATCCCGCGGAAGATGGCTTCCTTTGCCGACTTGTCGACCGTCACCCAACCCGCGCTCGCCAGTGCGTTCTTCACCTGATTTTCGCTGCCGACGACGATGAAATTCACCCGATCGCCCTGGTTGTTGTCCTTATCCACCACACGGCGCGGAATCGAGTCGAGTTGCTGCTGCGTGAGGCGGGTCTGGATCGTTAACTTCGCCGCCGGCGTGCTCCCGGCCGGAGCCGCGACGCGCTCCACGCGGACGGTAAACGATCCCGTCGGCCGGTCCATCGAGAGCTGGTTGAGACCAATGTACAAACGTCCGTCGAGGCCCACACGCTGTTCGCGCTGCGCGCCGATGAGGAAAGGGCGCGCCGTGTCGCGATCTCCAATCCGCCCGAGCAACGCGCCCTTGGGCACGTCGTTGAGCGGATAGGTGCGTAACAAATCCGTCCAGGATCGCGTGCCGCCTTCCGGACCAATATCTTTCGGAGAGGTCGAATAGCGAATCGTCCCGGAGCCATACAACCGGATCACATCGCCGGCCTTCAGATCGATGCCGGTATCCAACCAGGCCTTCGAACCATCGACCATGAATTCCTGGGCGGCCGCGCTCAAAGAGGCAGCCAGGGCAAGTACAGTCAGAACTCGCGTCACGTTTTCTTTTCTCCTCCTCAATCCTGTGGACCCAGCAACTGCGAACCAGCTACAGCCGCGCGGATCATCGTTTCAACCTGAGCCCACAAAACCGGGTCTGCTTCGAGTTTGGCATGCGCGCCGCCCAGTTTGCGCCGAGCCCAGCTTTCCGGTTTCGAGTAGGAAGGCAGGAATGGCGGATAGTGAAACTGGACGTTCGCCAGAATCCTGGTTTTCGACGGATCCGCCGCCTCGATCCGGCCCTGCCCGCGGAACGTGAGAATTTCCTTCTGATAGAAGTTTGCTGCCGCGTGAACATTGGGCGGGATCTGGCCGTCGCGCAGGCCGAAGCTGTCCACCTGGACCGTCAGCAACACCGGGATCCCGCGGCGGTTGAGGTCCCGCGCCATGGCGACTACCTGCGCGCCGCCCAAGCTCTGGCCGTACAAAATGACGCGCGCGTTCGCCTTTTCTTCCTCGTCGAGCACGCCGTTCTGGTTCGTATCCAGACGGCGCAGCAGGTACCGGGTGGCGGTTCGCCGCCGCCGGTTGGCGAACGTTTCGGCGGAGATACCCGGCGTCTCGCGCAACCGCAGCGCCAACTTTCGCACGCCGCGATTCGGATCATTCCATCGTTCGAATCCGCCCAGCAGCCCAATCGCGATGGCTTCATTCCTGGCGAGGGGCGTGGGCGGTGGCAGATCCTTGAGGGATTGTGCGGACGCTGCGGCCGCGCCCAACAGCAGCACCAGTACTGCCGGAGCCTTCGAGAAGATGAAGGAGCGTTGCACGAAAAACTTCACCATGAGGATACTGCCCTCTGCGATCATTTTCGCAACCACGACGCGGAAATCCGGGCGCGCCAGGGGGATCAGGTCCCGCAGCGCCTCGATCATTCCCCAGGCAGCAAAGAACGCCGCGACATACAACACGATGAACTTCGGACCCGCGCTGACATGCGGAGCATCCGAACGAAACACGCGGGAGCGGACCGCAAGGTAATTGAACGGCACAGAGAACAGCCGTCCCGCGATTTGCGAGGCCAGGATGTTGCCGCCGGTCGCCCGCAGCACCACATAGAACACGCAGTAGTCGATGACGGCCGTCAGAAAATAGACGAGCAGAAATCGCCCGGCAATCACGGCGTTACAACCGACACACACTCAAAGCCCTCCGTCACATCCGGAGGCGTGAGTTTCGCTGCCATCAGTTCCATCACATGCTCTGGGACGGTTCGAGCCCGGTTCCGGTTGCGTTCGAGGCAGACTTCGAGCGGCGTGTTGAAGTAGATCGCCTGAATGCCGCAGTCCCACTCGCGCGCCCAGTCGATGAACTGTTTACGATCCTTCACTGTGAGATTTGTCGCATCAATGTAGGTCACCGGACGGCCTACGCTCACGCGCATCCTCGCCAGGAAGCGCACGGTGGCAAACACGGCGCCGTTGATCGTCTGGTCCGTCGCATCGTCGGCCAACTGCTGCCGGATCGCGTCGGTCGACACCGGATTCGCACCGATGCGCTCGAAATACGTGGACTTGCCCGAACCGGGGAGCCCGACGGCAATGATCAGTAAGGGACGGGACATGAGGCCGAGAACGTCTCTTCCAGGGATACCATTCATCGCCCCTTCCAGCCGAACTTGCGAAAGTACCAGGCGTAGAAGGCAATCCAGAACAACGCAACCACAACCCGCTTCATGTCGAGGCCGAGTCCGGCCATTAGATATCTCGAGGCCAGCCAGAAAGCGCCCACAGCGCCGATGAATCGCAGGTAACGCGCAGGGATCGACACCAGCAGGAACGCAACCAGGCTGCGCGACGTGGCCCCGTTTTGCACTGCATAAATCTTATATGGGATCCCGCGCGCCGGACCAAGAAACAAGGCCATCAGCCCTCGCCGCGCCGCCTGCTCGCGAACTTCGGTGGTGAGCCGCGCGCCAATACCCGGGATGCGCATCAAAAATGTGAACGCGTTCATCGGTGAACGGCGTCCATACATCCACATCAACGCGCCGCCGTTCAACGCTCCCGCCAGCGCAGCCAGCGAACCGGCAACGCCGAGCGTGAAGCTCTCGATCGCGAGAAAACTGAGCCATACGTCGGGCACGAGAAAGAAGAAGGTGGCTTCGGCGAACCCCCACAATCCCGCGATCCACAAGGGCGCGATCATGCGTTCCGCACCCGGCATCGCTGGATGCAGGTCACCAGCGTCAGCAAAGCGAGGATCCAGAATAC
>CAZVKC010000031.1:23397-53358 GCA_964627455.1 uncultured Solibacteraceae bacterium
GCCATCATCCCGTCGATCGCGTTCAGCGCCATCCGCAGGAACAACCACACCGGCAAGGCAAAGAGCGAATGCTTTGCTCCGCACCATCCGGCGGCCGCGGATCCAGCGATTGCCGCGATCGTCACCACGTTCGGACTCACACCCGCGGCAGCCAGCATCTGCATCGACGGCCGCAGCACGTTCTGGAACTTCGGCTTGAGATCGTAGATCGAAGGCATCTTGCGCGACGCGCTCCCAAAAGCGAAGGTCCACGGCAACATCCCGTGGACCTCGACTGTCTTTCGCTAGGACTCCGAACTACTACTACTGAAACATCCGCTTGCCGCGCCGCAGGAACGCGGGGATGTCGAGGTCGCTCGGATACCCGTCGTCCACATGGTTCTGCTGCGGTTGCGAAGCCGGAGGATTAGCTGGCGCCGCGGCCGCAGCGGGAGGAGGCGGAGGAGGTTGCACCACAATTTGCTGGCGGTGGGAACCCGAAACGTCCATCGCATAGGCAGAACCCGCGGCCGCCGCAAATGCGCCGGGCTGTGGCTGCGACGTCGAGCGTTCGAAGAAGTCATCGTCCTCGATGACTTGAGCCGGTTGACTCGAAACCTCCCCGGAACCGGGGGACGAGAAGATCGAAGCAGACGTCACCGTCGGCGGCGCAGGAATCTGCGGCAACGACGAGGAACGGCCCGCCTGAACGGGCGCGTTTGGCCGATCGGGAATCGGGATGCCCTCGCGCTCGAAGCCCGTGGCGATCACCGTCATTTTCACTTCATCGCCCATGCCGTCGCTCATCACGACGCCGAAGTTGACCTGGACGTCGTCATTCGACGTCGCACTGCGGATCAGTGAACAGGCTTCATTCACATCGTGCAGGCTGAGATTGCCGGACGCCATGATATTGATCAGCAAACCTCGCGCGCCGCGCACGCCACCCTCTTCGAGCAGAGGCGAACTGATCGCGATTCGCGCCGCTTCCACCGTTGCGCCGTTGCCCTTCGCAATCGCCGTGCCCATCATCGCGTGTCCCATGCCGAGCATGATCGCGCGGATGTCGGAGAAGTCGCGATTGATGATGCCGGGCGTGGTGATGATGTCCGAAATGCCTTGTACGGCCTGACGCAACACGTCGTCCGCAATGCGGAACGCTTCAAAAAAGCTTGTTCCCTTGGGAACGAGTTCGAGCAGCCGGTCATTGGGAATCGTGACCACCGTATCCACGGTCTGCGCCAGATCCGCCAATCCCTTCGTTGCGGCTTTCATTCGCTTCGGACCTTCGAATGCGAACGGCTTGGTGACCACCGCCACCGTGAGCGCATTCATCTCTTTGGCGAGCGACGCCACCACAGGAGCCGCCCCCGTTCCGGTTCCGCCACCGAGACCCGCCGTCACGAACACCATGTCCGCGCCGTCGAGGACTTCAATGATCTTCTCGGTGTCTTCCACCGCCGCTTGGCGGCCGATCGCAGGATCCGAACCGGCGCCCAGCCCGTTGGTGAGCTTCGAGCCGATGACCACCTTGTTCGGCACCGGGGAGGCGTTGAGCGCCTGCACGTCCGTGTTCATCACATAGAACTCGACGCCGGAAACACCTTCGTTCATCATGCGGGTGACAGCGTTCGAACCACCGCCGCCCACGCCAATCACCTTGATTCTGGTTCCCATGATGTTTTCGTCTTGCAACAGAAACTTGAGATCTCCCATGATTCTTTCGCCTCCCACTACTTGAGGATCATACTCATGAGGCCAGGCGCTTTGCGCTTGAACTCCATCCGCGTTTTCAATTTCGCTGAGTAGAGCGCCAGCCCGGCGGCCGTCGTCCAATCGGCGCGATTCAATTCTTCCGGCCAATCCTCGATGCCGAGCGGAAGAGCCTTCCGCGCCGGACAGTCCAGGATGACTTCAGCCATGTCTTCCATGCCGTTTAACAACGCGCCGCCGCCGCAGAGGAGCGCGCCTTCCGCCAGCATATTCTCAAGCCCCGCGGACTCGAGTTTCTCGCGAACCTTCTGGAACAATTCCTCGGCGCGGGCTTCAAGCACTTCATTCAACTCGCGGCGTGATGCTTCGCGCGGCGCGCGGCCTTCGCTCGACGGGATCTCAATCAGCGTGTTATCGGCGGTCAGGCCAAGCCGCGCACAACCGTGTTCGCGCTTCAGCAACTCGGCGTCGTTCATCGAGATCTTGAAGATCGTCGCGACATCTCGCGTGAAGTGTTCGCCGGAAATCGGCACCGACGCGGAAAGCACGGCAGCCTCGCCATCGTACACAACGAGATCCGTCGAGTGGCAGCCGATGTCGATGATCACGACGCCGCGGCTGCGGTCGCGCTCCAGCACCGAAGCGTACGCAGCGGCCACCGCCTCGTACATCGTTTCTTCAACGTTCAGGTGCGCGCGCTGCACCGCGCCAGTCAGCGTGTCATGTTCCTGCGCGGAGGCCGTGATGACATGCGCGTTCGCTTCGAGCCTCGACGCCTGCGTCCGATGCGGATTGCGGATCCCCGCGCGCCCGTCGACCACGAAGTCCTGCGGCAGCACCTGCAGCAGCGCGCGATCGTTTTCCAGTTGCACCTGCGACGCAAGCCGCATCGCAAAGGTCAGATCCTGTGTTTCGATCTCGCGCGGACGCCCCAGTTCATACAGGCCGCGGCTACGCGCGCTCTGGATCGTGGGACCGCCCATGCCGATCACCGCTGCGTCCACCAGCACTCGCGCATTGCGCTCGGCGTTCTCTACCGCGCGCAGCACGGAGGACGACAAGGCCGCCGAGTCGATGATCCGGCCGCGCATCCAGCCGGCGGATTCCGTCTCGCCGCAACCGGCAAAACGGACATATTCGTCTTCGAGAATCGCGATCACGCAGCGAGTCCGGTAACTCCCTGCGTCGATCCCGATTGCGAACTGCGGTTCCTTGGCCACGTTACTCTCCTTTGACATCCTGTCCCGCTTCAGGGACATTGGAGATCCGGCCTTCCAGCCGTAGATCAAACACCGTATCGTTCGGCATCTCGCGCATGACCCTCGGGTACGACACCTCGAACCCGTCGATCTTCGCTTGAAAATTTCGTCCGCCCAGCCACAACGTCAACAACCGCTCCCCCACGGGCAGCGTCACTTTGACGTTGTCCATGTCGGCCACATCCACCATGCGGAAGCGCTCGCCGTACCTGCCTGAATCTTTGATCACCCGCAACATTCGCTTGATCCGCTCGGCCCGTTGTTGCGGACTGTCCTTGCCGTTCAGGCCGCGGACAACCGGCAACCGCAAGTCCGAACGCGGCGGGATGCGCATCAACACGCCCTCGCCATCGACCAGCCAGCCGTGATTGGCGTCCGCGCGCAACAGGGCAACGGGCACACGCTCGTCGATATGCACGAGCACTTCGTTCGGCCACAAACGCGCAACAGTCGCAGTCTTCACCCACTCGATCTTCTTCAACTGTTCGCAGCGTTCCGCAGCAGGCAACAGATAGAGGCTCTTGCCGAAGTCGTGTTGAAACACATCGAGGATCTCTTTGCGCGAAGCAAACTGCGCGCCATCGATGCGAAATCCCGGCGGATCCATCCCGTATTCCGGCGGCCCGGCCACTCGATAACGCGGATCCGAAATCAGATGCTGCTCGGTCTCGTGGAAGCCATACAAGCCGCCAGCCAGCACGATCAGCACAATCGCAGCCCGGTAGGCCCAGCGCAGAGTCTCCATCCAGTCCGCGCGCGGCGAACTTTCCTTGCGCGCCATCGTCTAGGAAGCCTCCTTCTGCTTGAGAAGCTTCTCGCCGGCCTGCCACACATTACCCGCGCCAAGCGTGATCACGCAATCGCCGGCACGCGATTCTGCGGAAACCGCGGCAACGGCGGCGTCGATGGTCCCGACATAGTGGACATGGCGATGTCCGAACGCATGCATCCGCTCGGCGAGAGCCTGCGCCGTGACGCCCTCAATGGGCTTTTCGGAAGCCGCGTAGATATCCAGCAAATACACCGCGTCCGCCTGATTGAAAGACCGGGCGAAGTCGTCCATGAGATGGTGCGTACGAGTATAACGGTGTGGCTGGAAAATGGCTAACACGCGATCGAAACTACACAACCGGGCAGCCGCGAGCGTGGCGCGAATCTCCGTCGGATGATGGCCGTAATCGTCCACAACCGTGACGCCCTGCGCCTGCCCCTTGATCTGGAACCGCCGGTCGACGCCGGTGTGACGCTTCAGTCCTTCGCGAATTACGTCGGGATCCACGTCAAGTTCGAGCCCAACCGCAACCGCGGCGGTCGCGTTCAATACGTTGTGGAAGCCCGGCACGTGAATCTCGAACCGGCCGAGATCGCGCCCGCGGAACCGCAGCCGGAACGAACTCGACAGATGGCCGCAATTCGCTTCGCTGATCATCAGGTCCACCTGCGCGCTCGTGCCGTAGGTGATGGTGCGGCGCTTCACTTGCGGCAGCAGTTGCTGCACGTTCTCGTCATCGAGACAGAGGATCGCGACTCCGTAAAACGGAACTTTGTTCACGAAATCGAGGAACGCCGCGCGAATCGCGTTGAGATCCGCATAGTGGTCGAGATGCTCGCGATCAATGTTCGTCACCACAGCGACGATCGGTGCGAGTTTCAGGAACGAGCCGTCGCTCTCATCCGATTCGACCACGAGATAATCGCTCTGGCCCACGCGCGCATTCGACCCGCCCATCATGCCGACGCGCCCGCCGACGACCACCGTGGGATCCAAATGCGCTTCGCTCAACACAGCCGCAGTCATCGACGTCGTACTCGTCTTGCCGTGGCTGCCGGCGATTGCGATGCCAAACTTCAAACGCATCAGTTCGGCGAGCAACTCGCCGCGCGGGATCACCGGGATGCCGCGCCGCCGCGCTTCGATCAATTCCGGATTGTCTTCTTTGACGGCCGACGTGACGACGAGAGCCTTCGCGTCGCCGAGATTCTCTGCGCGATGTCCTTCGGAAACACGCGCGCCAAGCCCTTCCAGACGCTCTGTGATGGGACTGAGCCGGGAATCCGAGCCCGTCACCGTGTAGCCCATCGTCAGCAGCACTTCAGCGAGTCCGCTCATGCCGATGCCGCCAATTCCGGTGAAGTGCACGTGTTGGGGCTTGAAGAACATTTTACTTTAGAATTGTTTCACTTTTCCCGCATGTAAGTCAATCGAAACATTGGGCTAAAGGACCTCATACAGCCGCCCTGGACCCGACTCTCCGATCTTGCGAAAGCCCCATGCCGCCTCATTTCCATCGACCGCCTTCGCGTTCGGCTCATCGCGATGCAGCAGTACATAGCGAACCTGCGCGGCGCGCAGGGCCTTCCGTGCCTCGGTGGGTCCTTTCTTGAAGCCGTCTCGTACGGCGTTCGACAGGCCGGACGTGTAGTCCAAAAGCACGGTCCGCGCGCAATAGGCATCGGGCAGCGGCAACGCCGTATAGACTCGCGTGCCCGGCGCCGTACGCTCGTTGATCAACCGCACGATCGGATAGGTTTCCGGGATGCGGCGCGCGATGTACGCCTCCTCGGGCTCGATTCGCAGCGCGGCGCGCCAGGGGAACTCCTCCAATCGCCAGCACCAGGGCGCGCAGTACAGGGACAACACGGGCGGCCATACGGACACGGCATGCGCCACCGCGGCGACGACGGCGCCCCACGGGATCCGCACTAAAAGCAGTGACAGCGCGTAGGCGAAGAAGGGCATCGAGGGGATGAGGAAGCGCGTGCCAATGTTCTGGGTCCACGGCAATGCGAAGAACACCCCGGCCAGTGCGATGCGCCAGGATCCGAAGAAAGCGAGCGGCGCGAGCAGCAGCACAGGTCCCAAGACGCCCTGCAATTGGCCGCCTTTGACGGTCAATTCGAGCGGAGTCCCGGGGCCCAGGTTGTGGCCGCCGAAGCGCTTCATCGCCGTTCGATATTCATCCTCGAGTTCCACGCGCAAGTTCGCGTTCGGGAAGGCGCGATTGAAAAATGGAGAGACCGGATTGTCGACAGTAATCCAGTTCTTGATCAGCCACGGCCCGGCGACTGCGCACGCCGACGCTGCGGCGACGAGGGTCCACTTCGCGGAGCGTGTGCGCACGGCGGTGACGGCAAGCACGAAAGGGATCGCCAGCGCACCCGTGTACTTGATCGCAAAACAGAATCCCGCCAGTAATCCCGCGAGCACCGCGCGTCCCGCAACTGGCGGAGGATCGGCGGTCACGATCCAAAACACAAGGAACGTCGCGCACGCCAACGCGACGTCGTTGTAGGCGATACTCGCGTCGAACCCCACTACGGGACTCGCGAAGACCAGCAGTGCCGCAAGCCAGGCGGCCGTCGATCCGGCGCCATAAGAAACTATCGCGGCCGCGAGCACCACCAGCAAACTCAAATGCAGCAGGGCCGCCGAAGAGAAACCACCGCCGAGCGCCATCCCGGGCAGGAACAGCAATTCGAACCCCTGGGGCAGACTTGCGTACATGCTGTACACGATCGGGAAGAATCCGCCATGCTCGAAGTATTGTCGCGGGAACGTCAGGTGATAGTAGGCGCCGTCCGCCGACACCTCTGGCGCAATCGCATACACGGCGTACCAACAGAAGAACGGCGCAAACGCGAGGATCCACGGCGACATCGTGAAATCGATCCCCGGCCGGAATCGCCACGCCGCAGCAACCAGCGCAAGCAGCAACGCCGCGAGCACTGCGGGATATAACAACTGTGCCGCACAAACCGCGAACAGCAATGTACTCAGCGCTGCCGCGCCTGCACCGAACACAACGGGCGCGGGCAAAGCGGGCACGCGGACCGCGCGCGCGAGCAGGATCCCCGCACTCCAACATCCCGCAATCGTTGCGAAAGTCGTGCCGAGAATGAGCGCGACCTGCATCATGCCGCGAACTCTTCCAGCAGATCCGCCGCGCGCGCCGCAGCGCCTGGTTTCGCAAACGTTCGCGCCGCCCGCGACATCTGCAGCAGGACCTCAGGATTCAATCGTTCCAACTCAAGCAACAATCGCGGACCATCGAACTCGCCGTCGCGAACCACGATCGCGGCGCCGAGACGCTCCAGAGCCTGCGCATTCTTCGTCTGATGATCATCGGCCGCATAAGGGAACGGAACGAGGATCGCCGGCTTACCAGCCGCCGCGAGCTCCGAAACGGTCCCTGCGCCGGACCGGCACACGACAACGTCCGTCTGTGCAAACGCGGCGGGCATATCCGAAATGAACTCGAGCAATTCGCCATCGACGGCCGCAGCGTCGAACTTTGGCCGCAGAGCCGCATAGTCAGCGCGCCCTGCCTGATGAATCCATCGCACGGCGCCGCGCAACGACGGCCACACCGCTTCGACCGCCTGATTCAAGCGCCGTGATCCCTGGCTGCCGCCGGTAATCAATACCGTCAACTTGCCGCCGGCGGACTTCTCCGGGACCGCAAAGAACTCGGGCCGCACCGGCAGTCCCGTAACCTCAACGAGATCGTGCGGGAAATACGCAGCCGCTTCCTCGAAACTCACCAGCACCTTGCGCGCGATCTTTCCGAAGCGCCGGTTCGTAACCCCGGGCATCGCGTTCGGCTCCATGATCACAATCGGGATCCGCCGCATCCACGCCGCCACCATCACGGGAGCCGCCACGTATCCACCCATGCTGAAGACACCCGCGACGCCTCGCAGCATCTTCCACGAGCGCACCACGCTCAAGGGCAATTGCACGAGAGTACGAAGCGTCTGTTTGAGTCCGACGCGCATCAGTCCGCCGGTCTCGATCCATTCGATCGGGAATCCGGACTCGGGAACCAGCCGGCCTTCGTATCCCTGCCGCGTCCCGATAAAAAACACTTCGTGCCCTCTTTGTTTTAACTCGCGGGCCACAGCTATCGACGGAATCACATGTCCGCCGGTACCTCCGCCCGCCATCACGAAGCGCATGAAGCTGTGCCTGTTACCCCGCCCTCTCCGAAACGCTCAACACCATGCCGAGAGAAATCAGCGTAGCCATCATCGAACTGCCGCCCGCGCTGATCATCGGCAAGGGAATGCCTTTCGATGGCACGAGGTCGAGCGCCACCGTGATGTTGAACAGCGCCTGCACCACGATGGATGCGGTGATGCCGAGCGCCAGGTACTTTCCGAAATCGTCCGGCGCGAGGTAGAACAGGCGGAGTCCTCGCCAGAGGATGATCGAGAAGCCGATAACCACGGCGGTGCAGCCCCAGAATCCCAGTTCCTCGCCGACCAGCGCGAAGATGTAATCCGACTCGGATTCCGGCAGGTAACGATGCTTCTGCCGCGATTGCATCAAACCTGCGCCGAACAGGCCGCCGCTGCCCAGCGCGAGTTTCGCCTGCATCGGCTGATAATTCGTCTTGCTCGATTCGGCCTTCACATCCAGGAAGGACCGGATGGGTTCCGGCATCTTCTTGACGTAGATTTTTTGCGGATCGAAGAACGCCACCATGCGAGCTCGACGATAGGGGATCACGGTGACGGCGAACAGCGACGCGAGAAAGATCGCGAGCATCGCGCCGGCAAGATACCGCAGGTTCAGACCCGCTACCACGAACATCACGACCGCCGGCGCCACCAATACCAGCGCGGTTCCGTAATCGCCGAGCACCACCATGAAGGCCACGAGTCCAACCACGAGACATGCGGGCGCCAGCGTATACCAACTATTGACATCCTGCCGCCGGTGGGTCAAAAAGAACGCCAGGAACATCACCAGCGCGGGCTTCGCAAACTCCGACGGCTGCAGTTTCGCCCCCATGAACAGCGTGAACCAGCGGTGATGCTGGCTGTCCACGAACACGACCGCCAGCAGCAATACGACGACGAACCCCGTCACGCCGAACGCCCACGCCGGCTTGTCGAGTTTCTGATAGTCGTAGCCCTTGATCACCATCATCAGTACGAAGGAAAGTACGGCGAACAGAAACTGGCGTCCGATGCCGGAGTAGCTCAACCGGGGTTCAAGTTCCAGAGTTTTTTGATTGACGCCAACCACCACGGCGGAGGCGCTGTACACCATTACGAGTCCGAAACACACCATCGCGACGATGGTGAAGAAGAGGGTCCAGTCGGTTTTCGTTCGCATGACCTTATACCTCCTTTAACTCGTGAACCAGGGCTTTGAATACACGCCCGCGGTGCTCGAAATTCTCGAACTGGTCGAAACTCGCGCACGCTGGCGCGAGCAGCACGGTATCGCCCGGCAGCGCTTGTTTCGAAGCCAGCGCAATGGCGTCCTGCATCGTGCCGCACATCTCCAACCGGCAGGATCCCTGGATGTGCGTGGCGATCTTCGGACCCGCCGCGCCGATCAGCAGCGCCGCCCGAGCCTTGCGCCGCATCGGATCCGCCAGGGGACGGTAATCGCTGTCTTTGTCCTTACCGCCCAGAATCACCCACAGGCCCGACGGAAAAGCCTCGAGCGCCTTCAAGGTCGCATCGACGTTGGTCGCCTTCGAATCGTTGTAGTAGGCCACGCCATTCACGCGCCGGACAAACTCCAACCGGTGTTCCACCGCCTGAAAACTCATCACAGCCTCGCGGACCTTTGCAGGATCCGCCCCTGCCAGAATCGCCGCCAGCGACGCCGCCATCACGTTCTCGACATTGTGCAAACCGCGCAAAGGAATCTCGCGGGCCTGCATGAACAGAGCCCCGTCGTACATCAAACGGCCTTCAGAATCGAGCCACATCCCTTGATGCGCCACCGCGCGCTTGAGACTGAACCAGACGGCTTTCGACCTTGCCTCCGCGGCGTATCCCACACAATATGGGTCGTCCGCGTTTAAAACAGCATACTCGGTTTCTGTTTGGGTATCAAACAGCCGCCCCTTCGCCGCCGCGTAGTTCTCGATCGTCTTGTGGCGATCCAGGTGATCAGGCGTCAGGTTCAAACAAACGCCGATCGACGCGCGGAAATGCGAAATCGTTTCCAGTTGATAGCTGGACAGTTCGAGGACATTCCACTGGTCGTCACGTGAGGAAGCGACCATCGCGGTGGGCGGAGTCCCGATGTTGCCGCCAACCTGACAGGGGATCCCGCACTTCTTTAAGATGTGCCCGGTCAATGCGGTCGTCGTGGTCTTCCCGTTCGATCCGGTGATCCCGATCGACTTGCCCTTCAGAAAGTAGCTGGCCAGTTCGACTTCGCCCATCATACGGGGCCGCAACGCTTCGGGCACGACCTCCACCGGGACCCCCGGGGACAGCACGATCAGGTCAAACTCGCCAAACATCTCCGGATTCTGCGCCCGGAACGCCACGCCTTCCAGGCGCAACTGCGTATCACGCGACAACTGATCGAGCGGCTTCGAGTCGGTCGCGGTCACAACTGCGCCCTGCTCGCGCAGCAAGTCGATCGCCGATAGGCCGGACTTCGCCATGCCGGCAACGAGCACCCGTTTATCCCGGAGTTCCATTTGCGCTTATCTCAACTTCAACGTGGCCAGCGCGAACAGCGCCATCACCAAACCGGCGATCCAGAACCGCGTGATCACCTTGGCTTCCTGCCAGCCGAGCGCTTCGAAATGATGGTGCAGCGGCGCCATCTTGAAGACGCGCTTGCCGCGCAGCTTGAAGCTGGTTACCTGAATCACCACGCTCATCAACTCGATGACGTACACGCCGCCGATGAACAACAGCAGGACTTCCTGCTTCAACAACACCGCGACGGTCCCCATCGCGCCGCCCAACCCCAGCGCGCCAACGTCGCCCATGAACACTTCCGCCGGATGCGCGTTGTACCAGAGGAAACCCAGCGACGCGCCGGCCATTGCGGCGCAAAAGATCGTCAACTCCGAGGCGCCCGACACACGCGACAGATCGAGGTACTCGGCGAACTTCGCGTGTCCCGACACGTACGATAACGCCGTCATGGCACCCGCCGCGACCACCATCAATCCCGCGGCTAATCCATCGAGACCGTCCGTCAGATTCACCGCGTTCGACGATCCCGCCAGCACCATGAAGAGGAAGCCGAAGAAGATCACAAATGCTAAGGGATAGGTCCAGGGATTCGCCAGCAACGCGTCGATCAACAAATCCGGTTTGAACTGCTTGAAGAACGGAATGTTGACATTCGTCGAATACGAACCGCGCGCATGCAGGATCAGCAGGAACACGCCAACACCCGACGACGCGAGCACCTGGGCGAACAGCTTCCCGCGCGGCGTCAACCCGAGGTTCCGCTTCTTCGCGACCTTCGTATAGTCATCCCAGAACCCGATCAGGCCGAAACTGCACAAGCCAAACAGCGCGATCCAGACGTATGGATTGCGTAAATTCGCCCACAACAGTGTCGGAACAACAATAGACACGATGATCAGCAGGCCGCCCATCGTCGGCGTGCCTGCCTTCTTCTGATGCGACTTCGGACCTTCCTCGCGGATGTATTGCCCGATCTGAAACTCCCGCAATTTCCGGATCAACCACGGCCCCATCCATATGGAAAGAAAGAGCGCGGTGAGGCTCGCGAACGCCGTCCGGAACGTCACGTACTGCACGACGCGGAACGGAGTGAAGTGAGGAAACAGCGTTTCGAAAAGCAGCCAGTAGAGCATCTACGCAAGAAACCTCTGCAAGGCCTTTTCCACTTGCGTGCCCCGGGAACCCTTGAACAGGATGGCGTCACCCTCCCGGGCGATCCCCCGCAAATAGTCACCAGCCTCTTCCGGCGTCTCAAAAAAAAGGTACGCGGCGCCGTTTAGCACTCCCGCGTCCTGCGCTGCGTCGACAAGATATCGGGCAGCGCCGCGTACCCCCATAAGCACGGAAACCCCTGACATCGCGGCGTATTGACCTACTTCGCGATGTAAGGGCTCGGCCCGGTGACCGAGTTCGAGCATCTCGCCCAGCACCGCGATCCTGCGCTTTGCCGGGGTATCCCGCAGCACGTCCAGCATCGCTTTGACGGCATCGGGATTCGAGTTGTAGCAGTCGTTCCAAATCAGGATGCCGTGGTGCATGATTCTTTCGCCGCGCATCTTCGATGGGGCGATGGCTCTCACGGGGTCCTGCAGAGATGTCGTTTTCAGGCCGAATTCGCGGGCCACCGCGATACCGGCCAATATGTTTAAAACATTGTGACGTCCAACCGTGGAGCTGGTGAACGTCACGCCGTCCACTTCAAATTCCACTCCTTCGGCAGTCATCCGGACATTCGTCGCGCGAACATCCGCGGCGGGGTTCTCGATCCCATACAGCACGCGCCTTGGCCCCGGGAACTGCGCGACCCGCGGGTCGTCTGCGTTCAATACCGCCAGTCCACCGGCAGGCAGCGCTTCCACCAGTTCGCGCTTGGCCGCGGCAATGCCCTCGATCGAATCGAAGTTCTCGATGTGCGCCGTTCCTACGTTGGTCACGACCGCGATCGAATGCTGCGAAATCTTCGACAAGTCGCGAATCTCGCCGGCGTGGTTCATGCCGAGTTCCAGCACAGCAGCCTTCGAATCCGCAGGCAGCCGCAAAACCGAAATCGGCACGCCGACGTGATTATTGAAGTTCCCAACGGTCTTGCCGGTTTCGAACGCGCTCGAGAGCAGCGCCGCGATCATATCTTTCGTACTCGTTTTGCCCGCGCTGCCGGTGACGCCGACCACCGTACCCTTGTATTGCGATCGAGCCCAGGTCGCGATCTGCTGCAAGCCAACGAGCGTGTCGTCCACGCGCAGCAACCGCGGATCCTCCAATGGAAACCCGCGTTCCACCACCGCGCCTGCGGCGCCCTTCGCCAGCACTTGCTCGACGTACTGATGCCCGTCGTGGTTCGGACCCTTCAACGCAAAGAACAAGTCACCCGCTTCAACGGTGCGCGAGTCGATGCTCCAGCCCGTAATGCGAACCTGGCTCACCGGGGCGAGTCCCAGGGCAGCGGCAATCGCGGCGAATTCAAACGTCATGCGGTCGCATACCCCAGTTCGCCCAACACGCGCCGCGCCACTTCGCGATCGTCAAACGCAATCGTGCGATCCCGTAGAATCTGATACGGCTCGTGCCCCTTGCCGGCGAGGATCACCAGATCCCCTTCCTTCGCTTCGCTCAACGCCAGGCGGATCCCCTTCTCTCGATCCGGTTCCGCAACATGCGGCGTGTCGAATTTCCTCACGCCCACCATCGCGTCGTTGATGATCGCCAGCGGATCTTCCGACCGTGGATTGTCCGAAGTGACCACCACGAAATCCGACGCCTCTGCAGCCGCAATCCCCATCAGCGGGCGCTTCGTGCGATCGCGGTCGCCGCCGCAGCCAAACAGCGTGATCACACGGCGTGGATTCAATCCTCGAGCCACCTGAATCACATTCCGCAGTGCATCCGGCGTATGCGCGTAATCTACTGCGACCAGAAACGGCTGCCCCGCATTCACGCGTTCAAACCGCCCCGGAACGGCGGCACATTCGGCAACGCCTTGCAGCACTGCGTCCGCGCTCAATCCCAGACTGAGCCCGGAACAAAAAGCAGCCAAAATGTTGTAAACGTTGATATGCCCAACCAGCGGCGAAACGACGGGATACACGGCACCCGCCGTGCGAATATCGAACCGCAAACCGTCGAACCCGCTCGAAATCTTCTCGGCGCGGAACTGCGCTCCCGGCTGCATCCCATACCAGTAGGTCTGCGACGAGGACAACGGGCGGATCTTCCGCCCCCACTCGTCATCGTGATTCAGCACGGCGCAAGAGGGAACCGGACTCCCGTCCACGGGACAAAACAGCGATTCCTTCGCCTCAAAGTACGCATCCATCGTGCCGTGAAAATCCAAGTGATCCTGCGTCAGGTTCGTGAACACGGCTGTGTGATAGCGCAGTCCATGCACGCGTCCGAGCGCCAGCGCATGCGAAGACGTTTCCATCACCGCGTGCGTTCCCTGCTCGTCGAGCAACTCTCGAAAGATGCGAAACAGGTCCAGCGAATCCGGCGTCGTATTCACTGCAGGCAGTTTCCGGCCCGCTACGTGATACTCAATCGTCCCAATCAGCGCGGTGCGAAGCCCCGCGGACCGCAGGATCTGATCCAGCAAATACGAAGTCGTAGTCTTGCCGTTGGTGCCCGTGATGCCGGTGATCTTCAACGTCTCATCCGGCGCGCCAAAGAAATTCTTCGCAGCAGCCGCCAGCGCCCGGCGTCCGTGCGCGACCTCAATCCAGGGACCCGCGAAGCCTTGCGGCGCCGGAAGTTCACTCACCACCGCAACGGCGCCGCGACTCATCGCGTCAGCCGCAAACGCACGGCCATCGACCTTCGCTCCCGGGAACGCAAAGAAAAGCGTACCGGGCGTCACACGGCGCGAATCATACTCCAGATTCTGCACCGTAACGGATCCGAGCCCAGCAGCGAGCGGCTGCCGCGATCGCAATTCCGCGCCGCGCAGCACGCTTTCCACCGTGTTCGGAACCACTGTCATCATGGTTGATTTTTTCGGGACCTTGCCTTGTCCGTGGAAAAAGACCGCTGGCCCGCGCCTTGATTGACAGGGGCCAGCGGATAAGGGACGGAGGCAAGAGAAACTTGTTTATTGCGCTGACGAACAGGCGGCTGTTCCCCGCCGCCGGCGATCTCCTCGACGACATCAGGAACCGCTGCCGGACCTTCCTTCATCAGCTTCGGATCCGGCGGCACGCCCAGGATCCGCAACGCCGCGTGCGCGACTTCCTTGAAAACGGGAGCTGCCGTCGCGCCGCCGAATCCCACGTTCTCACCGTGCGTACCGAACAGATTCACGACAATCACCACGCGAGGATCGTTCAGCGGCGCCATGCCCGCAAAGCTCGCGTTGAATTTGCCGTTGATGTACTTGCGCTGCGCCGGATCGTAATAACGGGCCGTGCCGGTCTTTCCGCCGGACGTGTACCCTTCGAGCTTTCCGGTGCGGCGGCCGGTGCCGACCAGCATCACGGCTTCCATCATGCGGCGCATCGTGATCGCTGTCTCGGGCTTGATGATCCGCGTCCCCGGCGTAGGCTTGTGGACCTCTTCATGGCCGTCTGCGAATTGCCGCGACGCAACCAGGTAGGGATTCACCAGCAGTCCGCCGTTCGCGATCACCGACGTGGCCCGCGCCAGTTGTAGCGAGGTGACGTCGATTGCATAGCCGATCGATTGCGACGCTCGCGTAATGTCCTGCATGCCGGGCTGCACATACCCGGGAGCCTCGGGAATCTCGATCCCTGTCTTCCCACCGAATCCGAACGCCTTGATGTACTTGCGCAAATTCTCTGCGCCCACGCGCTGGCCGACGCGAATCGAACCCGTGTTCATCGAGTTCGCGAACACCGCTTCCATCGACCGCAATCCGCCGCCGTGCACGTCGCGGATCCGGAACTTGCCCACGGCGATGCTGCCCGAACCGCAGTCAATCATTGATTCCGGGCGCAGGTCCGTCGTCTCGATCGCAGCCGTCATGGTGATGATCTTGAACACCGACCCCGGCTCGAACGAATGTTTCACCGCCAGGTTCTCGAGCGCCGGATCGTTGGCCGACTGCGGCGGCTTGCTGATCTCAAACGTCGGATAACTGGCCATTGCCAGCACCGCGCCCGTCTTCGGATCCATCACCGTCACCGTGCCGCGCGGCACATTGTGGCGCAACACGGCGCGCAGCAGCGCCTGCTCGGCCGCGTACTGAATGTCGGAGTTCAGCGTCAGCCGCACATGCGTGCCGAACTTGGCTTCGCGCTTGATCTCTTCCTGGTATGCGCGGCGCGCAGAGTCCGTAACCACGCGCGACTCGCCGGGCGCACCGGCCAGCACCGACTGCAGCGACCGCTCGAGTCCATACAATCCGTTGTGATCCCGTCCTACGGGGCCCAACACGTGTGCGGCGAGGTTCCCCGCGGGATGCTCGCGAACCTCTTCCTCTTCGCACCACATGTAGTCAAAGCCTGGCGAGTGCGAAAGGCCACAAAGGTTCGACGAGATCCGGCGCGGCACCTGGCGCGCAATGCGCACCGGGCGCTTCCCCTCGGAACTCAGAATCGCCTTGCGAACTTCATCCGGCTTCATGTTCAAGCCGGTTGCGAGCACCAGCGTCGCCGTTTCCAGATTGCTCGACGTCTCAATGCGCTTCGGACTCACGAAGATCGTGTCGGTCGGAACGCTGATCGCCAGAGGCTGCCCGTTCTCATCGGTAATCGAGCCCCGCGCGCCGCGCGAACTCAGCGGCCGTTCCTGCTGTTTCTCTGCAGCCTTCTTGATCTCTTCGTGTTTCCGGATTTGCAGGTCGCCCAAACGCACGATGAGGATCACGACCCAGACGATCGCGATTCGCGCGATCCATCGGATCCTCCTCTCCGCGTTGGGGTCGTGCCTGGTCATCTCGATCTCCCTGGGATCTAGGCGTAAATGGCAGTTTCCATCGCAGCGGCGCGTAGCGCAGCAACGCCGCGGGTCCACTGCTCGCGCACGCGGCGCGCACGTTCTTCGGCTTTCGCCGCAGCCGCTTCGGCGGACACGAGCGCGTCACGTACGCCGCTCGCCGGCTGCAGTTGCTCGCTGTCCAGAACCAGCCGCGAATCGATATGCACGGCGTGATGGAGCCGTTCCAGCAGTTCCGCGGCCCACCGCGTCACGCTGCAGCAATCCATCGCGATGCAGGTCGGCTCGAACGCACGGAACTCACGGCGCAGTTCGTCCTGATTGGCTCGCACCGATCCGCGCGTGACAACCTCGCCGCGGTCACCCAGTACGACGTAATGAAAATGAGAGTCGGCGTACTGCAACCCGATCGCGCGCATAGCTAGTGTTTCCGCTCCAGTGTCATGGCGACCGAATCTTCCGGCTCGATGTACACCATCTTCTTGGCGTTCGGCGCTTCCATGCGCCCCTTCACCGCAAACTGCTCGAGGTTCGCCGGCGACGTCCGCTTGGCGATCTCGACGTCGAGCATCGCGCTTTCCGCGCGCAGTTGCCCGTTCTTCTTCTTCAATTCCTGCAGCTTGTATCCCGCGGTCAATGAATAGGCGCTCGGCAATAAAACGACGACCAGCAGGCAAACCATACCGGAAAAACTGAACAGAACTTTCCAGGACGCAGAACGGTCGCGGCGGTCGGCCTTCGGCACGACGCGCGAGTTATCGACGTGTTTTACAGGGAACAGCAGGTCTTCATTGGGCCACTGGCGCAGGCGAAACATCTCGTTGCGGCGCTGGGCGCGAGCCTGGGCGGCGGCTTCCGCACGGCCCGGCATCAAGCGAGTGAACACTGTCGCGAACGTTGCCATGGTGTATTAACTCTGATCTCCTATTCGTCCCTACAACTTTTCGAAAATCCGCAGCTTCGCACTGCGTGATGCTGGATTGCGCTCCACTTCTTCATCCCCGGGCACAATCACTTTCTTATTCACCAGCGCGACCCGTTCGTCCCGGGCCAGCGCCTGAAACCGTTGTTTGACCTTGCGGTCGTCGAGCGACATGAAGCTGATGATGGCCGCTCGCCCTCCGCCGGGCTTCACAGCGTCCACCACCCAATCGAGCAGCGCGTCCAGCTCTTCCGGTTCGCTGTTCACCGCCAGGCGCAATGCCTGAAAGGTTTGCGTCGCCGGATGCAAACGGCTGGTGCGAGGCACGGCCCGCTCGATCAGTTTGGCTAGCTGACCGGTAGTTTGGATGGGCCGCCCCCGCACGATGGCTCTGGCTATTCTTCGCCACCACCTCCTCTCTTCGCCCAGAGTGGCGATCAATTGACCCAACTCCAATTCGGAGCTGAAATTCACAATGTCCGCCGCGGTGGTCTCCGAGGATCGCGACATACGCATGTCCAAAGGACCATCCGCCATGAAACTGAACCCGCGCTCCGCCGTCGTGAGCTGATACCTCGACACCCCGAGGTCCGCCAGCAACCCGTCCACGGACGCAACGCCGAATGACGCAAGCGCCTTCGGCAGCGAAGAGAACGGACCATGATGAAACCGGATGCGATCCGCATACGCGGCCGTATTGGCCTTCGCCTTCTCGAGCGACTCCTCGTCCCGGTCGTTCGAAATCACGAACCCGGTCGTGAGCCGCGAGGCGATCGCTCCCGTATGCCCGCCCAACCCGCAGGTGCAATCCAGGTACACGCCGTCCGGCCGGATGTTCAACCCATCCAGACATTCGTTCAGCAGTACCGGGATGTGCTCCATAACCGCGCATGCCGCGCCTTACTTGAATCCCTTCAACTTCATCAACCGGACCTTGCCCGCGAGGTCCACCTTGGCGGCATCCAGCCGCTTGTTGTATTCGAGTTCGTTGTAGCCGACGATCTTGCCCTTTTCGAAGATCATCCAGACCTGGCCGTCGCCAAGCCCGAGCGCTTTGCGCAGTTCCTGCGGGATCAGCATTCGCCCTTCGCCGTCGAGCGTCGCGTCGCCGCCGAAGGAGTTCGCCATGAACCACACGCTTTCGGCCGCCTCGACATCCTGCTCCGTCGCCAGCGCTTCATCGAGCTTCCGTTCGTTCTCCCGCCACACCGAAATCGGGTAGATGTACAGCAGCCGCCCGTCCACCGTGGTGACGAAAAACTTTTCCTCGCCGATCGCCTTGAAGTACTCTTGAAAAGCAGCCGGAACCTTCAGCCGTCCCTTGGGATCGACTTTGGCGCTGAACGTTCCACGCGGGGTTTCGACCGCGGTTAGATTCGTCGCTTGGGGAGTCGGTTCCACTCGGGGCCACTTCGCGCCACTTCTGGCTACTTATTGAGCATACGCCCGGTTCTCTGCCGGGTCAATACCTTTGCATGAGGATCTTGGCCCTAAGTGCAAGTTTTCGCAGTATATTCCCCGGTGTAAGAGGATCCCGGAACACGGCACAAACCCTAGGGAAATGCAAGCCCGCCTGTTGAAATCTCTGGTACTCTGAATGGGTGAAGCTTTACGATATGGATCCCGGACCGGAGATACCGGAACTGGTTCGGATGATTGTGGAAATCCCCAAGAACTCGGTCAACAAATATGAATATGACGGCAATCTGGGGATGTTCCGCTTGGACCGGGTATTGTATTCACCGATGCACTACCCTGGCGACTACGGGTTCATTCCCGGCACCCTAGCCGGCGACGGCGACCCTCTTGATGTTCTTTGTTTAGTGCAGGTTCCGAGCTTTACGGGCTGCCTGATCGAGGTTCGCCCGGTGGGCATCCTGGAGATGCGTGACCAGAGGGAAGAGGACCAGAAGGTCCTTGCCGTCCCCACTCGCGACCCTCGCTACGACGAGATCCACACCATCGACCAGGTGTTCTCGCACGTCCGCCGCGAAATCGAGCACTTCTTCCAGATTTACAAAGAGTTACAGGGAACCAAAACGGCCATCTCCGGCTGGGGTGGACCCAAGGAAGCCCGCCGCGCGATCTCCGACTCCCGCGCGAACTACCTGGCGGTCAAGGCCGCCGAGATTGAGGCCGCTGCTCGCCACGCCCTCGACGACCATTCCCAGGTATAGTTTCCGATTTGGAATCCCCGGTTTCCCTCGGGGATTCCGCGCTCAAACCGCCGGTGGCCCAAAGTGGCGGAAATCCGGCCGCAGTCTCCTCAGAATCCCGCCGCCTTACCCGTTGCCCGCCCGTCGGATCCGCCCTGCAGCCAATCTCCCTGCCGGATGATCGCCTCCACCCGGGCCAGCACCACTGGCCGCGAAGCCTCGATCTGGTGCCCCTTCTCCGCCAGCAACCGCAGCGTATCCGGCGACACTCCCTTTTCGAACTCCAACCGGTCCGGCAGCCACTGATGGTGGAACCTCGGCGCATCGACCGCATCCTGCGCGTTCATCCCGAAATCGATCACGTTGAGGATCACCTGCATGACCGCCGTGATGATCCGCGAACCGCCCGGCGCCCCCACCGCCATGAAGAACTTGCCATCCCTGGTCACGATCGTCGGCGTCATCGACGACAGGGGACGTTTGCCCGGTTGGATCGCGTTCGCCTCGCCCTGCACCAACCCGAACATGTTCGGCGAACCCGGCTTGGCCGCGAAGTCGTCCATCTCGTTGTTCAGCAGGAACCCCAGCCCGGGAACCGTGACGCCATTCCCGTACCCGCCATTCAACGTGTACGTCAACGCGACCGCGTTCCCCTCCGCGTCGACAACGTTGAAGTGCGTGGTCTCGCTGCTCTCCCCCCCCAACGCCGGCTTGCCCGGCTTGATCTCGGATGACGGCGTGGCGCGCTCGCGATTGATCGACTCCGCCCACTTGCGGATGTACGCCGGCTGCAGCAACCCTGTGATTGGAACCTTCACAAAATCCGGATCCCCCAGATACTCACTGCGATCCGCGTAATACCGCCGCATCGCTTCCGCGACATAATGGATTGCCGCCGCGGACCCGTGGCCCGTCTTCTCGTACCCGGATCCTTCCAGCATCCCCATCATTTGCAGGATCCCGATCCCGCCCGACGACGGCGGCGGAGCGGTGATGATTCCGTATCCTTTATAGGTCCCCTGCAGCGGCTTGCGCTCCACCGCCTGGTACGCCTTCAGATCCTCGAGCGTGATGTGCCCGCCGTTCTTCGCCATCTCGGCAGCAAGCATCCGCGCGGTCTGTCCTTCGTAAAAATCCTTGGACCCCAGCTTGGCAATGCGCGCGAGCGTCTTCCCGAGTTCAGGTTGCGTCAACTTCTCATCCGGCTCGTAATGCGCCCCGCCCTTGAGAAAAATCCGCTTCGACTCGGGGAACTGCGCCAGCAGCCGGTTCGCCCCTTCACTTTTCAACGACTGCGACAGCGAATACGAAACCGTGAATCCCTTGCTCGCCAGCTTCACACTGGGAGCGACGAGTTTGTTCCACGGCAGCTTCCCGAATTTCTTGTGCGCGAGTTCCAGCCCGCGAACCGTCCCAGGGACACCTGCCGCGCGCCATCCGACCAGACTGTCGCGGGTCACTTTGCCGGACGCGTCGAGGTACATATTGCGGCTCGCTGCCGCCGGAGCCTTCTCGCGGAAATCGATGAACGTCGTGCGGCCATCCGCGAACCGCACCAGCAGGAATCCGCCGCCGCCGAGGTTTCCGGCATAGGGATGCGTCACCGCCAGGGCGAATCCTACTGCGACCGCAGCATCCACCGCATTCCCACCCTGCTTCAGGATTTGAACCCCGACATCTGTCGCGATCGGCTCCTGCGCCGTCACCATCACCTTACGTGCGCGAACCGGCTCACGCGCGCTCAATGCCAGTCCAAACAAGACGAATCCACAAACGAACCGCTGCATTTCCGAATTGTAACGCCCTGTCTGTCTTTGACAATCATGAACACGTTCAGATATGATCATGTTCATGAAAGACCGCGAACCTGGCCGCCGCGAGAAGGCCAGGATTCAGACGGAAGACAAGATCCGCAAGACCGCCGCCCGACTCTTCCGCAAGCAGGGTTTCGAACAAACCACCATCCGGCAGATCGCCGAAGCCGCCGACCTCGGCCTCGGCACCGTGTACAACTACGTCGATGACAAGCACGGCCTGCTCGACCTGATTTCCAAGGACGATCTCGAACGCGTCACGCGCGAAGCCTTCGAGACGCTACCTGAGAAGGCGCCCATCGCCGACGCGCTGCTGCACGTCTTCACCTCTCTATACGCGCACCATAAGCGCCAACCCGACCTCGCCTTCATCATCGTCAAGGAACTCACCTTCTCCCGCGACACGAAGCGCACGGAACGCGAAAACCGCTTCGAGGAGTTCAATCAACGCCTCGCGGAACTGATCCAGCAGGCACAGAAGCGCGGCGAACTCGGCAGTCATTTCCAGGCCGGTGAAGCCGCGACCATTCTCTTCGGCATCCACTTCTTCCTGCTCATCATCTGGCTTTCCGGCAGCCTCACCTACGAGCAGGCCATCGAGTCGTTCCGCCGCGCACTGCAGTTGCAGATCCAGGGACTCCGCCGCCAGAGATCATGACCAACAAACCTGCGATCCTGGTCGCGGGCGCCACCGGATCCGTCGGCCGGGAGGTCGTCCGTCTCGCGAAATCCGCCGGTCATCGCGTCACTGCGCTCTCCCGCAGCGCCAACGCCCTGCGCGACGGCGCCGATCGCGTAATCTCCTTCGACGCCACGCAAGGCATCCCGGAATTGGCCGGGCACGAAGTCGTGATTTCGAGCCTCGGCGCCTCGGTTGCGATGTCGAATCCGGACCGCCGCCCGTTCCGCGCCATCGACTTCGGCGCGAATCTGAATATCCTCAAAGCCGCCAGACGCGCCGGCATCGAGCGTTTCATCTATGTCGCCGCGCACATCGAACCCGGCTACGCGAGCACTTCGTACATCCTCGCCCATGAAGAGTTCGTGAACGCCCTGCAGGATTCCGGAATCCCCTACACGATCCTGCGCCCAACCGGCATCTTTTCGGCCTTCCACGACTTCATCCCGATGGCCCGCCGCGGCCTGATGATGGTCCTCGGAGACGGCAGCGCGCGAACCAACCCGATTCATCAGGCCGATGTAGCCCAGTCCTGCCTCGACGCGATCCACACGACGGACCGCGAGCGCAATATCGGAGGTCCCGACACGCTGACGCGGCGCGAGATTGCCGAACTCGTCTTCGCCGCTGTCGGCAAGCGACCCCGCATTATGCGGGTCCCCGGATCTCTCCTGGAACTCGGAGGCGCCGTCACGCAAATCTTCAACCCGCGCCTCGGCGAAATGCTGGAGTTCGTCGCCCGTGTCGCCACCGTAGACTGCATCGCCCCCGTAGCCGGTAATCGCAAACTCAGCGACTACCTCAACGCCTTCGCCCAGTCTGAGGCAAACAGCAGGATCGCCACCTAGCGGGACGTCACACGGAGCCAAGTCATTACACCTTGACTTGGACAATCTCGAGAAGCCTGACGCCAACTCACTGTTCAACTTTTCCGACAGCGTTTCGCTCGACATGCCCTGTGATCATAGGCATCAGGCCGCGGAAATGCGCTGGCAGGCGTGCGGACAACTGCAGTAGATCGGGCGTCTCGCCGACCAAAATCACCACACCTTCGATCGGGCCGTCACCTTTCTCCAGCATGGACTGGGTGCCCAATCCCTCCGCACGCGCAGGAGTCGTGAACTCGACTGTATTCGCGTTTTTGTATACCAGGCGGTCCGCCGGAAACGGACCCGTAGGAAAGGTACTCGCCGGAAACTCAAAGTCCTCCAAAACCCTGCGAACGAATTCCATGCGCTTAGGAAACACGCGAGCGATCACCGCCGCGACATCACTGCGCCCGGACGTATCGCCAAAACGAAAGGCAAGTTCAATCGCTGGTCCTGAAAACGAACGCACGCCGTCAATCCGCCCAGGAGCGACCAAGATCGCGGACCCTCCAGAGCCATACACCCAGAAGCAAGACCAACCACGCGGAGCCAGCACACCAAGCCCTTGCCCCGACGAATAGAACGCCAACTGAGCAGCAATCTCCGCTGGGATCGGCAACCGCACAGGCAGACCCTGCGCAGCATCGACGGGTCCGGCCTGCCCATCGCCCTTGCACCCGACAAATGGCACGCGCGCCGGGACCTGCCGCCGTTGCGCGCTCAGCACGAACGCAATACAGGCCATCAGGATCACGGCGCGCATCATAGACACACCGAGCTTCGAACTTACGCTTCCAACTGCGGGCGACCCGGCTCCGGCCAGTCGAGATGGAAGAACTTGCCGCGAGGCGAATCCACACGCTCATACGTGTGCGCGCCGAAGTAATCGCGCTGCGCCTGCAGCAGATTCGCCGGCAGCCGCTCGGACCTGTACCCGTCGTAGTACGCCAGCGCGGAACTGAACGTCGGAACCGCAATCCCCGACACCACCGCCTGAGCGATCACACGCCGCCAGTTGCCCTGCGTCCGCGCGATTTCGCTCGTGAAGAACGGATCAAGCAGCAGGTTCACCAGATTCGCGTCCCGCTGGTACGCCTCCGTGATCTTCTGCAGGAACCGCGCACGAATGATACAGCCGCCGCGGAAAATCTGCGCGATCGCGCCGAAATCGAGCGTCCACTTGTATTCCTTCTGCGCCTCGCGCATCAGTTGAAAACCCTGCGCATAGGCGCAAATCTTCGAGCAATACAGCGCGTCGTGGATCGCCGCAATGAACTCTTTCTTATCGAGTCCCGCAGCCACGCCCGCAGCCGCAGGCAGCTTCGACGAAGCGTGAACACGTTCATCCTTCACAGCGCTCAAATACCGGGCGAACACCGCTTCGGCGACCGTCGGAGCCGGAACTCCCATATCGAGCGCGTTCACCGAAGTCCACTTGCCGGTGCCCTTCTGCCCCGCAGTATCGAGCACGATATCGACAAACGGCTTGCCTGTCGCCGGATCCTTCTGCTTCAGAATGTCCGCCGTGATCTCGATGAGGAACGAATCCAGCGGCCCCTTGTTCCATTCCGCGAACACATCGCCGCACTCTTCCGGACTCATCCCCAACACGCCCGTCATGATCGCGTACGCTTCGCAGATCATCTGCATGTCGCCGTACTCGATGCCGTTGTGGACCATCTTCACGTAATGGCCCGCACCGTCGCGTCCAATGTACGTCGTGCACGGAACGCCGCCCACCACGGGTTTGCCCGGCGTCGCGCCCATCAGCGGCTTGCCGGTTGCAGCGTCCACCTTCGCGGCGATCGCATTCCAGATCGGCTCGATCTCTTTGAAAGCCTCGGGATCTCCACCCGGCATCAGGGACGGACCGAAACGCGCACCCTCTTCGCCGCCCGAAACACCGGAGCCGATGAACCGGAATCCCTTCGCCGCCAGTTCCTTCTCGCGGCGAATCGTATCCGTCCACATGGCGTTGCCGCCGTCGATCACGATGTCGCCCTGCTCCAGATACGGCAGCAAACCCGAAATCACCGCATCCGTCGGACCACCTGCCTTCACCAGGATGATGATCTTGCGCGGCCGCTTCAGCGACTTCACGAATTCTTCAACCGTCTTCTGACCTACGAGACCGCCCGGCGTATCAGTATTCGCCGCGACAAATTTCTCCATCGTGTCGGTGGTGCGGTTGTAAACAGAGATCCGGAAACCGTGATCCGCGATGTTCAGTGCAAGGTTCTGGCCCATGACGGCCAGGCCAACAAGGCCGATATCGGATAGCGTTTCGCTCATTCTTTTTATGTTCGCATGATTGCAACAACGAACGCCTAAAATAGGACCATGTCCCACGCACTGACCCGTCGCGGATTCGTCACAGCCGGAGCCGCTCTCGTCGGCCTGACGCTGCCCGAACGCGGCCGTTCGATGTTCCTCGCGCAACCGTCCTTCAAGTCCGAACCGTTCCCCGCCGGCATCTGCTCCGGCGATCCGCTTCCGAACGCAGTCGTGCTGTGGACCCGCCTCTTCCCCGCCCCCGACGCATCCTGGGCCAAAGAGCGCGTCAAGGTGGATTGGGAGGTCGCCACCGACGAGAAGATGACGCGGATCATCAGGAAGGACTCGACCTTCGCGACGCCGGAACTCGGCCACTCGGTGCATGTCGATGCGACCGGACTCAAGCCCGACACCTGGTACTTCTACCGCTTCCGCGCAGGCGGCGAGGCAAGCGCGGTGGGACGCACCAAGACCGCGCCCGCTGCGAACGCGCGCAACGCCAAGTTGAACTTCGCGTTCGCCTCCTGCCAGCATTGGGAGACTGGCTACTACACCGCGTACCAGCACATGGTCCGCGAGGACCTCGACCTCATCGTCCACCTCGGCGACTACATCTATGAAGGCCCGGGCCGCGACAATCAAGTGCGCCGGCACAACAGCCTCGAGATCAAGTCGCTGAGCGATTACCGCAACCGCTACGCGCTCTATCGCACCGACCCGCATCTGCGCGAAGCCCACCGCCTCTTCCCCTGGATCGTCACCTGGGACGATCACGAAGTTGACAACAACTACGCGGGCGACATTCCGGAAGACAGCCAGACGCGGCAGGAATTTCTCGAACGACGGGCCAACGCCTATCAGGCTTACTACGAGTTCATGCCGCTGCGGCGCACATCCCTGCCCCGCGGCTCAAACCTGCAACTCTACCGCGACTTCCGTTTCGGATCCCTCGCCCACTTCGCCGTGCTCGACACGCGCCAATATCGCACCGACCAACCCTGCGGCGATGGCGATAAGGCGCCGTGCGAAGGCGTGTATGATCCCAAAGCCACGATGCTCGGACCACAGCAGGAAGAGTGGCTCAAGGCGACGCTATCCGGATCCAAGGCGACGTGGAACGTCCTCGCCAATCAGGTCATGATGGGCAAGGTCGACCGCAAAGCCGGCGATGGCGAAACACATCCGATGGACCAATGGGCCGGATACGAAGCGGCGCGCGTCCGCATGATGCGCTACTTCGCCGAAAACCAGCGCATCAACCCCGTGGTGATCACCGGCGATATCCACACCAACTGGGTCGCGGACCTCAAAGAAGACTGGCGCAACCCCAACAAACCCGCGGTCGCGACGGAATTCGTCGGCACGTCGATCACCTCCGGCGGCGATGGCTCCGACATGACCGAGCGAGCCAAGGCTTACCTGCCCGAGAACCCGAGCATCAAGTTCTTCAACGCCCAGCGCGGCTACGTCTACTGCAACGTGACGCCGCAAAAGTGGACCTCGCACTACCGCATCGTCGACAAAGTCTCACAACCCGGCGCACCGCTGCAGACTCGCGCGACCTTCTTCGTCGAACCCGGCAAGCCAGGCGCACAGCGCGCATAGCAGATGAAGAAGGCCATCATCGTAGCGGGTCACGCCATCCTGACCCGCTACGAAAACCTCACGTCCGACGATTCGTGGCTACTGCTCGACTTCCAGAAGGGCGAGCCCAAACACTACATCCAACACACGCGGCGCGCCGTCGAACTCGCCGCAGCGGATCCCGACGCATTGCTCATCTTCGCTGGAGGCCAGTCGCGCGTCGAAGCCGGACCTCGCAGCGAGGCGCACTCCTACTACACCGTCGCGGACCTTCACAATTGGTGGGGATCCCACGCAATCGCACGACGCGCTATCACCGAAGAGTTCTCGCGTGATTCCTTCGAGAACCTTCTCTTCGGCATCTGCCGCTTCAAAGAGTTCACCGGCGCGTACCCCGAACACGTGACGCTCGTCAGTTGGGCATTCAAGCACGACCGCTTTCACTTGCATCGCGACGCCATCGGCTGGCCGCGTGATCGTTTCTCTTACGACGGACCCAACAATCCAGACGCTATCGAACAGGCCCTTGCAGCCGAATCCAACGCCATCCGTAGCTACTCCGCGGACCCGTACAGTGCCGGCGATTTCTATCAGCGAAAACGGGCTGAACGTAATCCCTTCCGGCGCCAGCACGGCTATGTCACAAGCTGTCCCGAACTCGCCCCGCTCTTCGAACATCGAGGCCCCGAACCCTATCAGGGACCCTGGCCTTGGTAACATGACGGGCAAATGCGCTCGCTTCTTCTGCCCCTCCTGACAACCATCCTCACCGCCCAGCAATTGGATCCGCGCCTGTGGCAGGATCTACGCTGGCGCTGCATCGGCCCCTTCCGTGCCGGGCGCACCGTGGGTGCAGTCGGAGTCCCGCAGCAACCGGGGACTTTCTACATCGGCGTCAATAACGGCGGGGTCTGGAAGACCAACGACTACGGCCGGACATGGAAACCGATCTTCGACGATCAGCCGACCGGATCCATCGGAGACATCGCCGTCGCGCCTTCAAATCCCAACATCATTTATGCGGGATCCGGCGAAGGCCTACAGCGGCCCGATCTCTCGACCGGCGACGGCATCTACAAATCCACTGACGGCGGCCGCACGTGGAAAAACATGGGTCTGCGCGACGCACAGCAAATCGGATCCCTCGCCGTCGACCCTAACGATCCGAATCGCGTCTACGTCGCGGCCCTCGGCCATCCTTATGGAGCCAACACCGAGCGCGGAGTCTATCGTTCGACCAACGGCGGCGAAACGTGGGAGCGCGTTTTATATAAGGATGAGGACACCGGAGCCATCCAGGTCGAGATCGATCCGTCGAATCCGCGTGTGATCTACGCGGATCTCTGGGCCGCGCGCCAAGGTCCGTGGGAAAACGGCGCATGGCAGGGCCCCGAGAGTGGACTCTACAAATCCACCGACGGCGGCACGACGTGGCGCAAACTCACCAAGGGGCTCCCCACTTTCGAGCAAGGTCTCGGCCGTATTGGCTTTGGAATCGCGCGTTCGAACTCCAACATCATCTACGCGACCGTCGATGCGAATCCCGCCCAGGCCGGCATTTATCGCAGCGACGACGCCGGTGAAAGCTGGGCCCGCGTCAGCAGCGACGCACGCACGTGGGGCCGTGGATCCGACTTCGCCGAAATCCGCGCGCATACAAAGAACCCCGAAATTGTTTACGTCGCCAACACCGCGTCGTATGTTTCAACCGACGGCGGCAAGACCTTCAAAGCCTTCAAAGGTGCGCCCGGAGGCGACGACTACCATCGCATTTGGATCCACCCCGACCAGCCGGACGTGATGCTCATCGCCTCCGATCAGGGCGCGACCATCACAGTCAACGGCGGCGAAACGTGGAGCTCCTGGTACAACCAGGCGACCGCGCAGTTCTATCACGTCATCACCGACAATCAGTTTCCGTATTGGGTTTACGGAGGCCAGCAGGAATCCGGCTCCGCGGGCGTCGCGAGCCGCGGCGACTACGGCGCCGTGACGTGGCACGACTGGCAGACCGTCGGCGTCGAAGAGTACGGCTATGTAGCGCCGGATCCGCTCGACCCCAACATCATTTATGGAGGCAAGGTCACACGCTTCGATCGCCGCACGGGACAAGTGCAGAACGTGGCGCCCGAAGCGCTGCGCAGCGGCAAGTACCGATTCATCCGCACGGCGCCGGTGCTCTTCTCGCCGGTCGACAAGAAGACCCTCTACTTTGCGGGCAACGTGTTGTTCAAGACTTTGAACGGCGGCCAGAGTTGGGATGTCATCAGCCCCGACCTCAGCCGCGAGAAGAATGAAGTCCCCGAAAGCGTCGGCGTCTATCGTACGCCCGACATGCAGAACATGGCGCGCCGCGGCGTGATCTACGCAGTCGCGCCGTCACATCAGGACCTCAACACCATCTGGGCCGGAACGGACGATGGACTCATCCACCTCACGCGCGATGGCGGCAGGAACTGGAAGAACATCACGCCGCCCGATCTGAAGTCGTGGAACAAAGTCTCGCAACTCGACGCCTCTCACTTCGACAACAACACCGTCTACGCTGCGATCAACAAGCTGCGCCTGAGCGATCTTCGGCCCTACATCTATCGCACGCACGACGGCGGGCTCACATGGAAACTCATCGTCAACGGCATCCCCGCGAACGAGACCGTGAACACCGTGCGCGAGGATCCCAAGCGCAAAGGCCTGCTGTATGCGGGTACGGAACGGGCCGTTTATTTCTCCATCGACGACGGCGACAACTGGCATTCGCTGCGCACCAACATGCCGGCGACCTCCATCCGCGATCTCGTGATTCACGAAGACGACGTCGTGGTCGGCACGCATGGCCGCTCCTTCTGGATCCTCGACGACATCTCGCACCTGCGTCAGATCAGCGATCGCACGTCCACATCCGCGAGCGTGCTTTTCAAGCCGCAGCAGGCGTGGCGCGTCCGCCGCTCGCAGAACACCGATACGCCGATTCCGCCTGAGGAGCCGATGGGCCAGAATCCCCCGGAAGGCGCCGCCATCAACTACTGGCTCAAGGCGGACGCGAAGTACGTCGTGCTCGAGGTCTTCGACAAATCCAATCAACTCGTGCGCGCCTACACCAGCGCCGACAAGCCGGACGCCATCAACGAAGATACGCTGCCGTATCCGTCGTACTGGTTCCGCAAGCATCGCGCGTTGAGCGCCAAGGCGGGCATGCACCGCTGGAACTGGGACCTCCGCTATGGCCTGCCCGAAGGCTTCTCGAAGTCGTACCCGATGACCGCAATTCTCGGCGACACGCCACCCACACCCGAAGGTCCGCTGGCTGCCGCGGGAGAGTACACCGTGCGACTCACCGTCGACGGCGCATCGCAAACGCAGCCGCTGAC
>CAZVKC010000031.1:53458-65477 GCA_964627455.1 uncultured Solibacteraceae bacterium
CTATGGCTCCGTCGCCAACGATCTACTGAACATCATGAGTACGGCGGACGAAGCCGACGCCATGCCGACCACACAACTGATCGCAGCCTCCGCACAACTGCAGAAAACGCTGAGCGACCTCGATGCGCGCTGGTCACAACTGCGCGCCGGCGAACTCGCAGCCTTGAACGCAAAACTCAAAGCTGCCGGACTCGCTGAAATCATTTGAGAACCAGCGGAGCGTTTGCTTCCTGTTTGAGCGTCTTCACCTTAGCGGCGGCGGCGCCTGCATCAGCCAGGCGTCCCGCACGACGATACGCCGTGGTCAGTTGGAACCACACCGCGGACTCCTGCGGGTTCAACTTTGAAGCCCGTTCTAACAACGGAATGGCGGACGCAGCCTTGTCCTGTTTCACAAGCGCTTTGCCGAGATAATACAGGGCGCCCCACGAATCCGGGCGTTTCTTGCGAACCTGCTCGAGCAGTGCGACGCCTTCCGGGGTCTCGCTGAGCAACGCGCCCAGATAATACGCGGCTTCCGTATCTTGCGGTGACTGCCGTAGCGCGGCGCGCAATGTCTCCACGGCATCATCTTCCTTGCGTAAACTCACGTACGTCTTGCCGAGTTCGAGCAAGACGCCGGGAGTCCGCGGATCCGCGGCTTTGAGACTCTTTTCGGCGTCTTCAAAAAAGCCTGTCTCGAAGTACGCCTTGCCTGCCAGGTAGTTCGCGGCGCCCGGCTCCAACGTTCGCACCAACTGGTCGAACGCCTGCGCCGCTCCGTCGCGATTCTTCTGCTTCAGCGAGCCTACGGCCAGCAGATACAGCACGCCCGAACTCGCCGGATTCTCGCGATGCAGCGCCTCGATTTCCGGCATCGCAGCTGCAACATCGCCGCTGAACAACCGCGCCGTCGCCAGCAACTCTCGCACCTGCGGACTCGGCTTACCCATCGCCGCGATGCGTTCAAACAAAGGCCGCGCCGCTGTATACTGATCCAGCTTCAGATGCGCGAGGCCCAGATTCAGCAGCAACCCCGGTTCTTTGGGAGCCAGTTTCAACGCCCTTGAATAGACAGCCACCGCATCCGCCGGACGATCCTGCCGCGAATACACCACGCCCAGATTGCCGAGTGCGCCGATGTGGTTCGGCTGCGTGGCCAGCACGTCACGAAACGACTTCTCTGCACCGTCGAGGTCGCCACGGGAAAGCTGCTGCACGCCGCGTTCAAAAACCGAAGCGGCGTTCCCCTGCGCGAAGCAGAGGAACGCCGCCGTCAATCCAATTACGAACACCAACCGCATCAGAACAGCAGTTTCACACCAAGCTGCAACGACCGCGGATCGCGCGTCGAATTCACTTGTCCCAGCGTTCCGCGAGTCGATGCCGTCACCGTGGAATTCGGATTCGGCAGGCTCAATCCGGTATTGATGCCCGACCATTGCGTATGGTTGAACGTATTGAACGTCTCGAACCGCAACTGCAGATTCACCCGCTCGGTGATCTTCGTGTTCTTGAGGAACGAGATGTCCCAGTTATTGATGCCAGGGGAACGCAGGTTGTTGCGGCCCAGATTGCCGAGCGACCCGTCGGCCGGGCGTCCGAACGCGAACACGTTGAAGTAATCGAGTTCGCTCTTATTGCCCGGATAGACGTCGCCGCTGAGGTAATTTGCGCGCACGCCGCCGCCGAGCGTGCCAGGGTTGCCGTTCGACGTAATGGTCAGCGGCTGTCCGCTCCAGAACCGCGCGATGCCGTTCACCTGCCAACCGTTCACGATGCGCCCGAAAGCGGCATTGCTGCTGAACTTCGGCAGGTCGTACACAAAGTCGATCGTAACGGTGTGCGTGCGATCAAAGCTCGCCGGTCCGTATTCGCGGCCGCGGTCGAGGTAGTAGCCGATCGCCGTCGTATCGGTGTCGACTTCGTTCATCGCTCGCGCCCAGGTGTAGTTGAAGTTGCCCGTGAAAGCCTTCGCGAAACGCCGGCTGACGCGAGTCTGCAAAGCGTGATAGTTGGAAATTGAACCGAACTCGGTCCAGTTCACCGTCGTGTATCCGCGATACGGACGCAACGCGTTCTGCGTGCCATTCACCGCGGTCAGCACGCCCGGCAGGAGCGTCGTACCCAAAGGCAACTGGCCGAGGTCGCGCCGGTACTGCAGGTAACGTCCGCCATTGCCGACATACGATGCATCGAGAGAGGTCTTCGCGCCCAGCTGCTGCTGGACGCCGAAGGACCACGAATAGACCGTCGGAATCTGCCCCTTCGAATCGATACCGACAACAGACACCGGCGTGCGCACTCCGCCCGCAAGCAGATCCGTGCGAAGCGAATCGACTTGCCCAGAGAAGACAGTCGGCGTGAACGTCAGCGGCGGATTACCGAGACCATCGAAGTTGTTCGCATTTTGGCGGATGCGTTCGTAGAAGATGCCGACGCCGCCGCGAATGGCGGTCTTGCCGTTGCCGAACGGATCATACGAGAAGCCAACGCGCGGACCCCAATTGTTCTTGCGATGATCCACGCCGCCCAGCGGCAGGTTGCCCTTGCCTTCTTCGATCATGCCGTTGAACGGATCGCCGCCGATGATCGAACCGTTGCGTAAACCGGGTCGGATATCGATGACAGCTGCCTTCGCCGGATCAAACGCTCGCGGGTCGAAGTAGTTCTGCAGGTACTTGCCGTACGTGTAAGTCGGACCCATGTAAGCCCAGCGAACACCGAGTTCGAGGGTCAACTTTTTATTGACGCGCCAACTGTCCTGCACGAAGCTTTCGAGCCCGTAAAAGCGGAACGTCCCATAGAAGCGCCCGTTCGTCTGACTCACGCTCGTGTAATTACCCAGGAGCATATTGGCGAACGTATTGCCGGTCGACCGCGTGTTTTCGGTGTTGTCGCCGAAGTTGAAGTTCATCACGTCGGTCCAGCTCGGCTGCTGTCCGTTGAGGTTCATATTGAAGAACCCGCCGAACTTGATCGTGTGCGAACCGCGAACCATTGTCACGTTATCGGTCCAGGCGAACTGCTTCGCCTCGCTCAGCCAGCCAGCTGGAAAGCCCGTGTAGTTGCAGCTTGCGACACCACAGTTGAAGCGCGGAAAGCGGTTGCGTAAGTTCGACTGCGGATAGAACTCCTGGAAGTTGAAGCCAAGCTTCTCACGGTCGTACTTCGCCGGATCCGCGACGCTCTCGTTCACGTCCACCAACTGCGTGAGCCGGTTGTAGCCGAAGATGAATTCGTTAGTAGTCGTCGGCGAAATCACGCTGACCAGGTTGTACGACCAGCTGGAGCCAGGCTTGCGGCGGAACTGCGGAAACACCGGATACGGCGTCGAAGCGAAGATGCCGAGTCCCTGTGCTTCGTGGTTCGCGTCGTCTGCCCAGCGGAAAAAGAAGTTGTTCTTCGCATTGAGCGCGTAGTCTACGCGCAGAACCTTTCCTTCCTTGTTGAACTGATACGAATCCTGGAAGAAGGTGCGCAGCGATTCCGGAACGTTCGGCGTCGGGACAGCGCCTGCGTACGGAGCGGCTTTTAGAATATTCAGGAAGCCCTGCGCATTGCGCGACCATTCGCTAACCGGGATGCGGTTGTTGAGGTACGGATCACCGCCGATGATGCGCCCATTTGCCTCGCGCACGAGCGTGCCGGGACGGAACACCTGTCCAACGCGGAAGCCGGTGTTCGCGCCGCCCGTCGTCAGCAGCGGCTGATCACGATACAAGCGCGACAGGTCGCCGGTGAAGAGATCGGGATGCGGCAGGTCCACGAACGATCCGCCGTTGGGGCGCGTCGCTAGCGTCTTCTCATAGTTGAAGAAGAAGAACAGCTTGGGATTTGCCTTGGTCGAGAACTTGGGAATCCACAGTGGTCCGCCGATGTTGCCGCCGAATTGATTGAAGCGCAGCTTCTGCGTCGTACCCGTGCGATCGAATGGCTGGCGGGCGTCGAGAGCGTTGTTGCGCGCGAACTCATACAGCACGCCATGAAAATCCTTGGTGCCGGACTTGGTGTTCACGGCGATCATGACGCCCGGGTTGCGGCCGTACTCGGCATTGAACACCGAGGTCTGTACTTTGAACTCACCGACAGCGTCGAGCGAGATTTGCGTGTACTGGCCGTCGTTCGCGCCCACGTCGGTATTGATCGTGCCGTCAAGAAACACGTTGTTGTTCGAACCACGAAGGCCGTTGATATTGAACGCGTCCGTGTTGTTAAAGGCGAGGCGGAAGTCCGAACGGTCGTTGGAAACGACGCCGGGCAACGTGCGCATCAGCGACTGAAAGTCGCGGCCGTTCAACGAAAGCTGCGTCACCTGTCGTGAGTCAATCGTGAAGCTCTTGTTCGAGGTCGTGGTCTCCACGGTCGGAACCGTCGCTTCCACGGTGACCGATTCCGAAGTCTGGCCGACCTGCAGATTGATCGCGCCGAGATTCAGCGTCTGATTCTGGTCGAGGCGGACGTCGGTGCGTTCGAGCGACTTGAATCCGGAAGCTTCGATTTTGAGTGTGTAATAGCCAGGCTGAATATTGATGAGCTGAAAGAGGCCGGTATTGTTGGTCGTTGTTTCGCGAACTGTGAGGTTCTTGTCGCGATCGATTGCCGTGACTTTTGCGCTCGGGACGCTGGACCCTGTCGAATCCAGGACCGTTCCCTGAATCGTACTTGTTTGCGCGAACAGCGTCGCGGAAGCAAGCAGGAGCGCAGCACAATAGCGAGAGTATTTGCTGTTTTGCATAGTGGACCCCATTGGGGGAATGTTCGCCAGTATACAGGAAAGTGCGTTAGCCTGAGGGGGCTTCAGAAGCCGTGGGAATCCAGGTCAGCGAAAGTCTCATTCTCCGAACGTATCCGCTCAAAGAGTCGGATCTGATCGTGAGCTTTCTTACGCGCGATCAGGGGAAGATGCGCGGTGTCGCAAATCGCGCCCGGCGCTTGAAGTCAGGCTTCGGCGCCGGACTCGAGCGACTCTCGCACGCCACGCTTTCTTACTATCAGAAAGAGAACCGCGACCTCGTGCGGATCGACGGCTCAGAACTGATCCGCGCGCACTTCTCGTCGAAGAGCTACGATCAGACGGTCGCGCTCGACTTCATAGCCGAAGTCTCTGAACTGCTGCTGCCCGCGATGGAAGTCAACGAGAGGTTCTTCCGGCTGCTATTGGCAGTGATTGAGGACATAGACTCTTCGTCTCCGCAAACCATGTGGAAAGGGCTGACATACTTCACGCTGTGGGCAGTCCGGCTGCAGGGCTTTCTGCCGTACATCCACGTGAGCGAGCAGTCGCGCGAGTTGGGACTGCAGATGGTCGCCACTCCAGTCGGCCAGATGCCGTCCGAAGGCTGGACCAAAGCGACCGCCTCAGACCTGCGGCGGGCGCTCATCGGCCTCATCGAAGAGCACACCGAACGGCGATTGATCACTTCGCAGTATCTGGAAGCGCTCTGAGCCGCTCGGCGAATTCGCGATGTTCCTTTTCGCCTGTGGTCAGATACGCTTTGGCGAACTTGCGCACCGAACTCCAGTTGCCGCGTTGAAACTCGATGTGCGCGGCAGCGAGCAACGCTTGCGGCGACTCAGCGCCCGCGGCGGCAAACGCGGTGACGGTTTCGTCCGTCAACACTCCCTGCGCAAACAGGCTCGCACCGAGCACGTGTTTGAGGCGCAGGTTTTTCGGATCATGCGCCAACGCCCTGCGCGCAATCGATTCGGCTTTCGCGGCGTTGCCTAACTGGATTTCGAGAATGCCCCAATTCGCTGAAGCACGCGAGAACGACTCATCGGCTTTGAGCGCCTTTTCGAAATGTTTCACGGCGCTCTTCCAGTTCTTGTACTTGACGTCCCAGAGAGCTTGCTCGAGTTCCCGCGCGGCCTTGCCATTCGGATCCGCACGCAGACTCTTGACGGAAACCGTACCCGGCGCAACGCGCGGCAACATCGGACTGGTAGCGCCGAACTGCGCCGGTTGACTGGGAGCACAACCACGGTCCTCGGCGCGCATGACGCACGGTCCGGGCGCAACCTGCGCATGGAGAGAAGAAGCGAGCAAAAACACGACGGACAACGACACGAAATCCTCCTGTCGGGATGGTGATGGATTTCTCTGTCAGGGAGATGAAAACGGTGCGAAGAAACCGAACGGGGGAACGGCGAAAGAGTCTTGCGATGACTCAATCCCAGCGTACGCTGAAACGCACTCGCGATCCAATCGAAAGAATCGATAGACCCCATTGGATGGCGAGCGGCGCTTCACATGAGCGGCGCCGGGCATGAGAGAATAAGGTTTACCCCAAAACAGCTTCATTCGCCACCGGGAGCCCACTCGCAACAACCTCATGGACTCGTTTCAACAAACCCTCTTCAAGCTGAAAAACTATTGGGCCGAACGCGGCGCCATCATTCAAGAGCCTTATGACGTGGAAGTCGGCGCGGGCACCATGTGCCCGGAGACGTTCCTGCGAGTCCTCGGTCCCAAGCCGTATCGCGTAGCGTACGTGCAGCCGAGCCGCCGTCCCGCTGACGGACGTTACGGAGAGAATCCGAACCGTTTGTACAAGCACCAGCAATTGCAGGTGATCCTCAAGCCCGCGCCCGAGGACGTTTTGGAACAGTACCTCGGCAGCCTCGAAGCCATCGGCATCGATCTCACCAAACACGACATCAAGTTCGAAGAAGACAACTGGGAATCGCCGACTCTCGGCGCCTGGGGCATCGGCTGGCAGGTCATGCTCGACGGCATGGAGATCACGCAGTTCACCTACTTCCAGCAGTGCGGCGGAGTCGATCTCGACCTCGTGCCCGCGGAAATCACTTACGGGCTCGAACGTCTCACAGCGTTCCTGCAGGGCGTCGAAAGCGTGTACGACATCGAGTGGGCGCCGGGCGTGAAGTACAGCGACGTGCGCTTCGCCGACGAACAGCAGTTTTCGGTTTACAACTTCGAGATGGCAGATGTGGATCGATTGTGGCAGCTCTTCGGCATTCACGAAGCAGAGTGCCAGCGATTGATCGACGCGTACGAGTCGTACCCCGATAAGTCGCGCTTCCCCGTGCTGCCGACCTACGACCAGGTATTGAAGTGTTCGAACCTCTTCAACCTGCTCGATGCGCGCGGCGCAATCAGCGTCACCGAGCGCGTCGGCGTGATCGGACGCGTGCGCAAATTAGCTGTGGGAGTCGCGAACCTGTGGGTCGCGCAGCAGAACCTTGAAAAGGAGGCTGCGTAAGCGATGCCGGTTCCGTTCCTTCTCGAGATCGGGTGCGAAGAGATTCCCGATTGGATGATCGTCAGCGCGCTCGAAGATCTCCAAACGCAGTTCACGAAGTTGTTCATCGAGCAGAAGCTCGAAGGTTCCGTTTCCTGGATCGATGCGACGCCGCGACGGCTCGTGTTGCGCGCCGACAATCTGATTGAACGCCAGGCCGATAGCGAAGAGATCGCGATGGGTCCGCCGAAGTCGGCGGGCGCGGGCGCGGCAGGCGGATTCGCCAAGAAGATGGGCGTCACGGTCGCGGATCTCAACACCGTGTCGACGCCGAAGGGCGAGTACTTCTGCTACACGCGCAAGGTCGCAGGCCGCGATACAGCGGCGATTCTCGCCGAGAGCATTCCGGCCATCGTGCAGAAGGTCTACTTCCCCAAGACCATGTACTGGACGGGCAAAGGCGGACCTCGCTTCATCCGTCCGATCCGCTGGATCGTGGCGCTGTTCGGCAATGCTGTCGTACCGTTCGAGATCGCGGGCGTGCCATCCGGCAACGTCACGCAGGGACACCGCCGCCTCGGCGCAGCAAGCATTCCGGTGACGATCGACAACTACATCGAAGAGTTGCGCAAGAACGCAGTGATCGTGAAGGCGGAGGAACGCCGCCAGCGGATCCTCGACGGCATCGCGAACCTCGGGGTCAACGTCAAGGCCGACGCAAAGCTGCTCGAGACTCTCACCTACATCACTGAACTGCCAACGCCGATCCTCGGCGGCTTCGATCCGCAGTATCTGACGCTGCCGTCTGAGGTATTGGTGACCGTGATGCGGCATCACCAGAAGTACTTCTCGTGCGAAGACGCGAACGGCAATCTCGCGCCGAACTTCGTTGCTGTGATGAACAGCAGCGGAGATCCTGACGGGCTGGTGCGACTGGGCAACGAACGCGTGCTGCGCGCCCGCTTCAACGACGCCCGGTTCTTCTACGGGGTCGACCAGCAGAAGACGCTCGTCGATCGCGTGCCGGATCTTGGCAAGGTCACGTTCCAGGCCAAGCTTGGTTCGTACCTCGAGAAGGCCAACCGCATCGTTGCGCTGGTCAAGGAACTCAACGGCGGCGCCCATGCGGAACGCGCGGCGCTGCTGTGCAAGGTCGACCTCACCACCGAGATGGTGAAAGAGTTCACCGATCTACAAGGCATCGTCGGCGGACTCTACGCCAAGGTGCAGGGCGAACCGGAACCGGTTTGGCGCGCAGTGTACGAACACTACAAGCCGCTGAGCATGGAAGATTCCGTGCCGTCGACGCAGGAAGGCCTCACGGTCGCGCTGGCTGATAAGCTCGACACACTCCGCGGCTGTTTCGCCATCGGACTCGTGCCGACAGGCTCGAAGGATCCCTTCGCATTGCGGCGCGCGGCGCAGGGCGTCGTCAAAATTCTGGTCGAAGGCAAGCAGCGGTTGCCGCTCAGCAAACTGGTGGGAGACAACGCGGCGCTGCTCGACTTCATGCTCGACCGCATCCGCTATTACTTCCGCGAAGTACGCGGATTCAAGTATGACGAGGTCAACGCGGTGCTCGCATCGCGTTATGACGATCTCGTCGATGTCGAAGCGCGGCTGACCGCGCTGCAGGCCGTACGTCCAACTGAGAATTTCGAACCGCTGGCGGCAAGCTTCAAGCGCATCCAGAACATTCTCAAGCAGGCGGACTACAAGGCCGGCGCGGCGCTCGACGCTTCGCTGCTCGAGGAAGGTCCGGAACAGGACTTGTACAAGGAATTTGTCGAGGTTGGCGCACGCGTCAAGGGTCTCGACTATTTGCCTGCGCTCGAAGCTGTCGCCACGTTGCGCGCTTCGGTGGACAGGTTCTTCGATAAGGTTCTGGTGAACGCGCCGGATGCGCGCGTGCGGCAGAACCGGCTGACGTTGTTGAACGGTTTGCTAACCGAGTTTTCCACGATTGCGGACTTCTCGGAGATTGTTGTCACTCAATAGGAAACAGGAGAGTTGATGAAGAAGTACGTATACTCCTTCGGCGGCGGTACCGCCGATGGCGACGGCAAGATGAAAGAAGTGCTCGGCGGTAAGGGCGCTGGCCTTGCCGAGATGAGCCGCGCGGGGGTTCCCGTGCCTCCGGGCTTCACCATTTCCACCGAAGTCTGCACGTTGTTCTTTGAGAACAACCGTCACGTGCCGGATGAAGTGGAAGTTCAGACCAAGAAGGCGCTGGCGAAGCTCGAGAAGGAGATGGGCCAGAAGCTGGGCGATCCGAAGAATCCGCTGCTGTTGAGCGTGCGGTCGGGCGCGAAGTTCTCGATGCCGGGCATGATGAACACGATTCTCAACCTGGGCATGAACGACGCGACGGCGGAAGGCCTGGCGAAGAAGACGGGCAACGCCCGGTTCGCCTATGACTGCTATCGCCGCTTCATCCAGATGTTCGGCGAAGTCGCGTTGAACATCCACATGGAGAAGTTCGACCACATCTTCGATTCGCGCAAGGCGAAGAAGAAGATCAAGGCTGACACGGACCTCACCGCGGAAGATCTCGAGAGCATCATCGAGGACTACAAGAAGCTGGTGATCAAGGAGACCAAGAAGCCGTTCCCGCAGGATGCGTACGAACAGCTCGTGATGTCCCGCGACGCCGTGTTCAACAGCTGGTGGAACCCGAAGGCCGCCTACTACCGGAAGATGGAAAAGATTCCGGATGAGATCGGAACCGCGGCGAACGTCCAGGCGATGGTGTTCGGCAACATGAGCGAGAACTCGGGCACCGGCGTGGGCTTCACCCGCGACCCCGGCAGCGGCGAGAAGGTGTTCTACGGCGAGTACCTGCTGAACGCGCAGGGCGAAGACGTGGTGGCCGGCATCCGCACTCCGGAGCCGATCGCGAAGCTCCAGGAAGTGATGCCTGAAGCCTATGCGCAGTTGGTGGAGATCACGACGAGCCTCGAGAACCACTACCGCGACATGCAGGACTTCGAGTTCACCATCCAGGAAGGCAAGCTGTACATGCTGCAGACCCGTAACGGCAAGCGTACGGGCCAGGCGGCGGTTCGCGTTGCCGTCGAGATGGCGGAAGAAGGCCTCATCACGAAGGAAGAAGCCGTTCTTCGCGTGGCGCCGCAGCAGCTCGATCAGTTGCTGCACCCGGTGTTCGACGCGGCGTCCCTCAAGACGATCCCGCACATCGCAACCGGCATCGACGCTTCGCCGGGCGCGGCAGTGGGCCGTGCGGCGTTCAGCGCCGACGACGCGGTGGCGATGAAGGCGAAGTCCAGTGCGCCGATCATCCTGGTCCGCAAGGAAACGACGCCGGACGACATCCACGGCATGGACGTGGCCAAGGGCATTCTGACGGCGGTGGGCGGCAAGAGCTCGCACGCTGCTGTGGTCGCCCGCGGCATGGGCCGTCCCTGCATCGTGGGCGCCGGTTCGATCCAGATCGACGAGAAGGGCAAGAAGTTCACCGTCTCCGCGGGTGGCAAGAGCTACACCGTGAAGGAAGGCGACTACATCTCGATCAACGGCACCGACGGTAAGATCTACCTCGGCGAAGCGAAGACCAAGGATCCGGATCCGAACTCCGGCCACTTTGCGAAGTTGATGGCGTGGGCCGACGAGTTCCGCGGCAGCTTTGGCGTTCGCGCCAACGCCGACATCCCGCGTGACGCGAAGGTCGCCCGTTACTTCGGCGCCGAAGGCATCGGCCTGTGCCGCACCGAGCACATGTTCTTTGCCGAAGACCGCATCCCGCACGTGCAGGCGATGATTCTCGCCAAAGACGAGAAGACCCGCCGCAAGGCGCTCGCCAAGCTGTTGCCGATGCAGCGCAAGGATTTCGCCGGCCTGTTCGAAGCGATGGAAGGCTTCCCGGTTGTGATCCGCACGCTCGATCCGCCGCTGCACGAGTTCCTGCCGAAGCGCGAAAACCTGATGGTCGACCTGGCGAAGCTGCCGTACGTCGACATCAAGGAAAAGAAGCGCATGGCGGCGGAATACAACATCGAAGTGAAGGACCTGAAGAAGGAACTTCCGGCGCTGTTGCACCGCGTGGAAGAGCTGCATGAGTTCAACCCGATGCTTGGCCACCGCGGCTGCCGTCTCGGCATCACGTATCCCGAGATCACCGAGATGCAGGCCCGCGCGATCTTCGAAGCCGCTGTGCAGGTTTCGAAGAAGGGCAAGAAGATCATTCCGGAAGTCATGATTCCGCTGATCGGTTCGGCCAAGGAACTCGAGCACCAGAAGAAGATCGTGGTGGACATCGCCAACGAAGTTCTGGGCAAGGCGAACATGCTGCACCTGAAGTACATGGTGGGCACGATGATCGAGATTCCGCGCGCCGCGATGACGGCGGAACAGGTCGCCGAGCACGCCGAGTTCTTCAGCTTCGGCACCAACGACCTGACGCAGACGACGATGGGTCTGAGCCGCGACGACTATACGAAGTTCTCGAAGCACTATGAGGACATCAAGGTGTTCAAGGCGGATCCGTTCGCGGTGCTCGATCGCGAGGGCGTTGGCCGCGTGATCAAGGAAGCGGTGAAGTTGGGCCGCGGCGCGCGTCCGGACCTCGAAGTGGGCATCTGCGGCGAGCACGGCGGCGAGCCGAGTTCGGTGGAGTTCTGCTACCAGGTGGGCATGAACTATGTGTCGTGCTCCCCGTACCGTGTGCCGATCGCGCGTTTGGCGGCGGCGCAGGCTGCGCTGACCGCTAAGGGCGGCGCGTCCGACACCAATCGCACGGCGTAGTTCGTTCGTCATTCGTAACCATTTCGCGCCCGGCGCTCCTCGTTTCTGCGAGGGGTTCCGGGCGCGAAGTGTTT
>CAZVKC010000031.1:65577-75499 GCA_964627455.1 uncultured Solibacteraceae bacterium
CATTTCGCGCCCGGCGCTCCTCGTTTCTGCGAGGGGTTCCGGGCGCGAAGTGTTTTAGGCCGGGCGGGTAGACTGGAAGTGTCATGCGTCCCCGTTACTGGTTTGTCTCATCGTTCTTTTGCCTTGCGCTGGCATCCGCGGGGTCGCTGCGCATGAACCAGATCCAGATCATCGGGTCGCACAATAGCTATCACGCGGGGCTTGCGCCAGCGGAAATGGCGATCCTGAAGCAACAGAATCCCAAGGCAGCAGAGGCTCTCGATTATCGGCATGCGCCGATTGCGGCGCAGCTTGATTCCGGGGTCCGGCAGTTGGAACTGGATGTGTACGGCGACTCCAAGGGAGGACGTTATGCGGATCCGCTATTCCTGCGCCTCGCTTCCGGAAAGCCAGGAGCCATGCCGATGCCCGACGGCTGGAAGGAGGCGATGACGAAGCCGGGATTCAAGGTGCTGCATGTTTCCGACGTCGACTTTCGCAGCCATTGCTGGACGTTCGTCGCGTGCCTCCAGGAGGTCCGGCGATGGTCGAAGGCGCATCCGCGGCATCTTCCGATCTACATCCAGATCGAGAACAAATTGACGGATGAGGAACAGACGGCGCGGCGAGCCGGGTTCGTGCGAACGGAGCCGGTTACCAAAGAGGCGCTGGACGCTTTGGATACGGAGATCCGGTCGGTGTTTGGTCCGGGAGAGGTGATCACACCGGATGTAGTGCGCGGGTCGCACCGGACGTTGCGTGAGGCCGTGTTGCGCGGGAAAGGGTGGCCGGAACTCGAGAAGGCGCGCGGCAAGGTGGTCTTCGTCTTCGATCAGGAGCGGGTGACGCCGATGTATGTGGACGGGCATCCGTCGTTGCGTGGGCGGATGGTCTTTACGAATGCGGATCCCGAGGCGCCGGATGCGGCGTTTGTGAAAGTCAATAATCCGGACTCGCCACGGATCCCGGAGTTGGTGCGGAAAGGGTTTCTGATTCGCACCATGACCGATGGCGGCGTGGCAGCGGTGCGCGCGGGCGATACGCGGAGGCGCGATCAGGCGCTGGCGAGCGGGGCTCAGATCCTCAGTACGGACTATCCGTTTGACTGGAAGGCCGGCGAGGGTCCATCGGGATTCCACGTGGAGTTGCCCGGACGCGTGGTGGCGCGGTGCAACCCCGTGAATGCTCCGGCAAAGGCGTGTCCGGCGAAGATCCTTCCATAGGAGTTTTGCCTGGCGACGCTGCGGTACAGTCAAAATGCAAGGAGATCCCATTCGTGATGCGGCACATCCTGCCCCTCACCGGAGTACTGCTGATGGCCGGGTCCTTCGTCTGGCTTTGGAATAGCCGGATCGCATATGGCCAATCCAGGATGCAAGATGAACGCATTGTCCGGCTGGCGGAACTCGATATCGATCCCGCACAGCTCGAAAGTTACAAGGCGGCGCTGCAAGAGGAGATCACGGAGTCGATTCGAGTAGAACCAGGTGTCCTGACGCTTTACGCTGTTTCGGTCAAGGGACAGCCGTCGCAAGTCCGGATTTTCGAGATGTACGCCAATGAGGCGGCCTATCGATCCCACTTGGAGACGCCTCACTTCACGAAGTACAAGGCGGGAACACAGGGAATGGTTAAAGCCCTCCGGCTTGTGGAGACGGATCCGATCAGCCTCAGCGCGAAACCAAACCGCTAGCCGTCGAGGGGCCTCATCACTTACGGACTATTGCGATTCTGACGCGATTGCTCATGACCCCGCCCGCGGTGAGTTCCAAATCTGCGAGGTCGAGATTGACGGAACCTTGCAGCGGACCCAGGACAATCCAGTCTTCGCCGGCGGCAGCGCCTTTTTCGATAGCAAGCACGGAGATTCCGGCGTCGCCCAAACGCGCGGTGAGACGGCCCATGCCGCTGTTTCGGATTCCCGTCGCGCGCAGCCGCAGGCGCGGCGAACGGGCAGCGTCGACGGGCTGCGGCCGATACTGATTGGCGTCCGCTTCCCAAATTGCCAGTGGCTGTTCGGAACCATCCTCATAGATCGCAATTCCATCGGCCAAACCGGTTCCGGTCAGGTCCGCGCTGAAGAGCCCGGGCGCGACTTCGGTGATTTCCGCACTGCCCAGCGCGTAGGATCCGTCCGCCATCCGCAGGCGAAACGCAGCGGCGCCAAGAGCGGTATCGGGCGGAACAGAGAAATCGACCCATGGACCATCGACACGAACGATCGTGCAGTCGCGGATCACACCGCTCTTGTCGGTGAGCTTGACCTGCGCGGTCGCGGAGTCAAAGGCGGATCCGGCAACATAGGCGCTGACCAGCGAGTCCGCGGCGATGGCGCCGTTTTCCGCGCGGGTGGCAGCATGGGCGATGGTTGCGGCCCGGTCCTTTGGCGCGGCTACCGTCCAGGTATCCGCGATCATGCCGTTCTTGCGGGCAGCCGCTTCCTGCGATGGGAGCCACGTTTGCACGTATTCCGCCTTCACCTGCTCCGGCGACACCGTGACCTTGATGTACCCCGTTCCGCCGAGGACCGTGCCGCTCGTATAGCTGTAGTCGATCGCGCGGTTGCCGAGATTGACGTTGCGCGCGCTCGGCTGCGGACCTTCCTGATACACGACACCGTCGAGGTCCTGCTTCGCGTACAAGTGGTCGTGGCCATGGAAGAACGCCGTTACTTTGTTGGCGACGAGCAACTGATGGATCGGCATCGGCCAGCCGGGACGCGCACGGTCGAAGCCCCAGGTGTCATCCATGCTGTAGCCGCCCCATTCGAGGTACTTCGCGGTCTCAATGCCGCCGCGCATGGGTCCGTTCATATCGCGTCCACCGATGAGGTTGTGGGCGAAGACGAACTTGAATTTCGCGCTGCTGTTTTCGAGCGTCTGCTTCAGCCAGTCGTACTGCGTGCGGCCCAGCGTAAGACTCCAGTCGCCGGAAGCTTCGGGCGCGACGGGCCGGTTCCAATAGGGATCGAGGATCACGAAAAGCGCGTCACCCCATTCGAAGGCGTACCAGGCTTCGCGCTGGCCGACGAGGGGTTCGACCTTCGGGTCGCCTGAGAAGAACGAGTCCGGCACGGGATTCGGGAAGTATTTCTTGCGGTGGATGGTGTTCCACACCGCCACATTGGAGCCGTTCGCCGTGAGATTGCGACCCCATTCGCCTTCATGATTGCCCAGCGCGAGAAAGAGCGGCACCGAGTGGCTCGATACATCGTAAAAGCTGCGCATCAACCGGAAGCGGTCGACGATCGCGGACTCGGTGATGGGCTGCAGCTTGTCGGACATGGTGGTGTCGCCCAGGTCGATCATAAAATCCGGTTTCGCCGCGAGTTGGTTGCGGAGCGTGGTGCGGTAGACATCGGCATCGGAGTTCTCGTCCATGTGCGGATCGAACTGGAGCGCAAAGGTAAACGTGCTGCCACGCGGGCGCTGCGTGTGGAACGGACGCTCTTCGCCCTGCGCAAAGGCAGCGGATGTGCCGGCGTTGCGATAGCGCAGGCGATAGTAATACTGCGTGTCGGGCTCGAGCTTGTCGATCCCGATATGGACGGGCGTTGCGGCGGCAGTCGTCACGGTGGAGGTCCGAGAAGTATAGGCGCCCCGGGTGACGCCGTATTCGAGATAGAGTTCCGCCGCCTGGACCGGCGCGACGTTCACGGTCACCGAGCGGTCCGCGATGCGGCCCAGGAGTTCGCGCCCGTAAAAGTCCTGCGCGATGGCGGACACGATCGAAACTGCTGCGAACAGGATCATCTGATTCTTCATTTCCAATTCACCGTCGGCACGTTGGCCACACGGCCCTCCACGGCAACCACAACACCGCTTTCACCTGAGACTGCAAGATCCCGATTGGCGCGCACACGCAAAAGATCGATGCCAGGCTCCCCGTCTGCGGGGGAGACACTGAGCACTTCCGCTCGCACGCCGGCAACATACACAACTACATCTTCGAGAGAATTCACGCCTCGCAATCCGGTTGCCCGGAATGTCAACAGGAGCTTATCGCCATCGGCGCCCGGATCGAGCGGCAAGGCGACACAACTTCCCGCAGCGGCGCCGCAGCGGTAGACCGGCTGGGACACCTCTTCGCCGCTGGCCTTGACCAGCACAGCAGAGGCGGACGCGACACCGGAGGCAAGGCCGGCATTGGCTGCGAACAGGCCGGGGGCGATACGGTCGATCTCAAAGTCGATCGTTCCGCCGCCCTCCCAGGTCACAGCAGCAGGGCCTGCCGCGGCTTCGCCCGGCACGACGAAGTCACCATTGGCGGCGACTTCGATATCGAATGTCGAACCGGCGGAATCGACAATCTGCGCAGTGCCGGCAGCGTCCGCGCCGCGGAGTTTCGCCAGTGAGCCGGCAGCAACGGGTCCCCAGGCCAGACTCGCGGCCGAGATGACGCTCTTCCGGTTCGGACCAACGCGAAACCGGTCGGCAACCCGGCCGTTCTCTCCGGGATCCACGCCGTCGAGCCGGGAGTTCACGTATTCGACCAGCACCTCGCCGGGATCCACAGCAACTCGCACATGGCCCGCGCTTGGCAGAGAAAAGCTTTTCAGATAGGCGTCGAAGTTGCCCGCGGTCTCGTTACCGGGGAAGTAGTCGGAAGCTCCGGGAGGTCCGGCGGCGGGCATCGGCACGGACACGTACGTCACACCATCGAGTTCCGAGCGGGCGTAAAGGTGGTCGTGCCCCTGGAAGAAGATGGTGACGCCGGTTTCGACGAACAGCTGGTGGATCGGCTTGTCCCAACCGGGACGGGCCTGCGCGAAGGTCTGCGTGCGGCGCGGATCCACACCACCCCATTCGTATTGCGGCGCAACTTCAACGCCGCCGCGCCCCTGCCCGAGCAGGTGATGCGCGAAGACGAACTTGTATTTGGCCTTGCTCTTGCGCAGCGTGTCCCGCAGCCAGCGGTACTGCGCGTCGCCATGCACGGGGACCCAGTTGGTGGCGTTCTGCGCGGGCATGTTCCAGTAGGGGTCGAGCGTCACGAACAGCGCATCACCCCATTCCCAGGCGTAGTAGCTCTGGCGCAATCCGCCATTGACGACTCCCGGATACACGTTGGCGTCGCCCGTGTAGAAACTGTCCGGAACAGGGTTCGGATAGAGCGAAACACGCGCGTTCGTGGACCAAAGCGGCAGGTTGGGATCCTGGTTCGATTCCGGCCGCGTGTAATAGAGGTACTCGGAATCATGGTTGCCGGGCACGAGAAAGAGCGGCGCGTCAGCAGTGACGATGTTAAAGAACGGCCGGTGCGCGATGCCCCGTGCGACGACCTGCGGATACGTCAGCGTGCCGCGAGGCGGGACGATCGTGTCGGTACGGAACGTGTCGCCGAGGTCGATGTGGAAGTCCGGATCCTCAGCGTGGATGTTGGCAAGCGTATTCGCGTAGCGCGCCGGCAGGCAGTGGCGGATCGTGAACAGGTGCGAGTCCGCAATCAGCGAAAAGCGGAAGGCGCTGCCGGGCGGACGCTGGGTTTGAAAGTGATGTTCGGCGCTGGCGGCGTAATCGGCGCCGGCTGTCCGGCGGTAGCGGATTCGGTAGTAATAACGGTGGTCCGGCAGCAGCCCGGTGAGGGCCTGCTGATAGGGGATATTCGCTTTCACGCCGCTTTGCGGTTCGGTTTTAGAGATCCACTGGCCGGGTTGTTCGCCATACTCCACATAGACCGAATCGTGATCGGCAGGAAACAGGGCGTTGACCGTGACGGACTTATCCGTCGGACGCCCCAGAACAATATTGCCGCCGAATGTTTCGGACGTTTGGGCCATCGCGGCCGCGGCAAAGAAGAACAAAAAGAGCAGAAAACGTTTCATGGAATCTCGAGGGTTACTTTGGAGGCGGACACAATGCCGGCAGAGAGCAGCGTCAGTTCGAGGGGTTGCGCTGCGTCCTGCGGAGTGATCCGAAAGGCGAGTAGCCAGCGGCCTTGTTCCGGACCCTCGACGCGCAGCAGTTCGCGGGGCTCGCCATTGATCCGGAGTTCGGCATCCGTGGCGCTGCGCAACCCGGTGGCGGCGATCGTCACGGCGCCGTCGTCCCCGGCTGCGATCCAGGCGGGGCCGGAACCGCAGCCGCCGGCGGTGAAGATCGCGGGAGCAGCGGCGGCTACGGCCACGCGATACGGCGGACTCCAATCCGTATCGGCGGCCCGCACCTGCACATCGACAGCTTCCGGGGCATCCACAAGTTCGGCCGGGGCGACTACCGTCACGACGTCATCGGAGGCCGCAAGGATTACGGCGTCGACGCCTGCGATGCGGACCGCCTCCGCATTGGCAGTGACGCCAATTTGCAGCAATTCACCGGCGGCGACAGCCCCGGGCAAGCGGCTGGCAGCGTTGCGTATGCCGGCGGCGAAAGAGATTCGCGGACCGGCGCCGCCGCGCACGAGACGAAGATGCTGCTTTTCAGTCTTGTTGTTGTAGCTGACGACGCCTGTGCCGAAATCGAGAGTCCAAGCGGTGACGCCCTGCTGGCCGATCTGCGTCGTTGAGGACCAGTAGATGGCGTTCGCCGTATTGGGAAACGCTTCACTGTCGATCACCGGACGCATGCGCGCGTCATTCTGCAGAGAACGCAGTTCCTTGATGTTGGGTACGCGCCAATCAGCAAATCCGGCAAGGCCCGTGGCTCCGGCGAGCGCCAGCGCCTCTTCCCAGGAAACGGCCGCGGCCGTTTCGGACTTCGCCCACATCAGGCCGGTCTGGTTATCACTTACCGTTCCATCGCCGTTGCCGGTGTAGCGATCCGGCACAGCGGATCCAACAGCCGAATGGCGCACGCAACGCGCGTGGTAAAGCTTCGTGCCTCCCGCACTGCGCGTTTCGTTCAACCGGTGCGCGCCGATGCCGCCGCCGGCATTCGTAGCCCAGGCGAACGCCGGATCATCCGCGCGTTTGTCGATGGACCACCAGTATTCGGCGCCGGTTTTCACAAACGCGGTTGCGGTGTCGAGAGCCGGGTTGATGACACCGTGATTCTGGATGGTGAATAGTTCCTGCGCAGAAGGCAGGCGCCAGGTGTCGAATCCGCCCAGCGACAGCGCTCTGCAATAGGCGACCGCGGACTCCCACGTCATCTCCCCACCATCGGCCTGCTGCCAGTGCAATCCGGTGACGAGATCGGTAACCGATCCATCGTCATTCTTCCGAAACGCAGGCGGATGAATCGTGACATCCGCGTCGTCGCCTTTGGTCGCGGCGTAGTGGCGGGTCTGGCCGGTATCGGGCAGACGCTCGATGGTCCAAAGCGGCTGCTGGAAGAGCAGCGACGCCACTGTGGCGAGGATTTGCGGTACGGCGGCGATGCTCATCGAATGATTACGTAGACTGTGTTGGTCTGGCGGCCGTTCACCATGAGCGCGATGTCGGTGCGCCCCGCTCCGGCCAGCCGCTGCGGGATCGTGAACTTGTACTGCACGGCGCTGTTCAACTGCGGCATCGGACTCATTGTTACCTGTGCGTTCACGCCGCCGATCGACGCCGAGAGATTGTTCGCATTGCCGGGATTGACGCCGAGCAGGGTCAGCGCCACCTCGTCGGAAGAGACGTCAATCGGAACTGCATTCAACTGACCATTGCCTGCAATCTGTGTGAACTGCTCGGTGGTCTGCTGGCCGTTGCGAGTGCGAGTCACGAAGCCGGAAGCCAATCCCGCTGGATTTGCCGTGTACAAAGAGGGCCAGGGAGCTGCGCGGTTGTAGTTCTGACGCGTCGCGTTGCCGTCCGCATCGACGAATTCGAACGTATAGGCGCCGGCGTCGTTGAGCCAGTAATTGACGAAGGAACTGCGGCCGTTGATTTGATACTCGAGCGAGTATCGATTGGGAGACGGCATCGTGAAGCCGATGATCGTGGCGCCGCGCAGCGGATCGCCGGCAGGGCGGACGGGCGTGGTGAGCGGCTGCGGCGTGATCGCGTCGTTGCGGACCTCCACCACACCGCGCAATCCTCCATTCACGTATGGGTAGGCTTTGGTCGAGTGGTAGTGATAGCCGAGGTCGCCGTGCGAGTGGCCGTTGAATTCGTCGAGGTCCACGGGCGTGGATCCATCGGCTTCAGTGAGGCCATACAAGGGGTACCCGTCGAGCGCATAACCGATCGGGTTCGCAATGCCGACGGTGTCGACCAGATGCAGCGGCGCAACGTGATAGTGATAGTCGTCAGCGCGCCCGCAGTGACCGCCGAAGTCGTCGAGTTCGCCGGCGATGTAGGTATCCGTGCGGCCGTCGTTCTTGATCGGATTGAAAATCGGCACGCCGTTGACCGCGACAGCGATGGCGCCGCTGAACAAGGCGCGCTTCGCCGACACCGGATTGTCGGACCACACCGGATGGCGCGGGATCTTGAAGGCGTTGCCGCCGGTGAAGTCCTGCGGCAGGGGCACCTGCTGCTGCCACGCCGTGATGCCGACCATCATCTTGTGCATCGGCAGGCCGTTGGACTCGAGATAGTAGAAGTTCTCGTCGGCGCGCCACTTGGTGAGCACCGAAAAGCTCTGTGACTTCTGCGGCGCCGCGAGCAGCAGCAGGCCGAGAAACGCCACGGCTCCGAAAGAACGCAGCCAGATTACCCGTCTCATAGAATTTTCACCGTCACAGGATTCGAACTCTTGCCGTTCGCCTGGATGACGACATCCAGCAAGCCCGCACCGGCAAGCGCGCGAGGCAGCACAAATTGATAAACGGCCGACCCGGGCGCTTGCGGCGCCGCGTCAACGGTGACTTCCTGTATCGCCGTCCCACCGACGATCGCAGCGAGTTTCGCGTCCGCATCCGGGGAACTGCCGAAGATGGCAAGCCGCACGACGTCCCCTTCGGGCCCCGGATCCACCCCGTCGCTCAGAAACTCGACGGCATCGTCTGCGCCGGGGCGAACCCGCGTGAGATATCCCACCGCGAGGCCCTGCGCATTGGCGGCAAACAACTGCGGACCCGCAACCGGCGCGAGACGCGCCTCGTTAACGATGTTGGTGATCTCGAAGTCGCCGTCGGCGTTCCAGGTCTTGCGATAGCCGCGCGGGGCTTCGGCTTTGTAGCGAAAGATCACGGTGTTGTCGAGATCGAGGTCGTCCGACCAGATGAATTTCGCGCCGGCGAAGTCGTAGTTCGGATAGTCGCCGTCGGGACCCACGCGCGACGCCGGATACTCGGTTGCCTGCGCCCAGTTGCTGTCGTCGAAGTCGGGGGCGTACCAGTTGGCAGGGATGGGCGTGTGCTGCACGCGGGGATTCTTCGTGTCCCGATCCAGAGGACCTTTGAAGAAGGTTTTGACCTTCCAGTTCGCGCTGGTCACCGTGCCATCGGAGAGTTTCAGAATGAAGCCGGCGTCTCCGATTTGCGTACCGTACTCCATGCCGGTTTTGGGATCCGCGTTGTCGCGAGCGAGCACGGCGATGGTCATCGGATAAATGGGCAGCACGCTGACCGAGACAACGTTGTGCGGCAGGAACTCGATCTGGTCAACGGCCGCCAGTTTGCCGTTGATGTAGATCATGCACCAGTTGTCGGCGTAGGCGTTCAGCTTGAGCACGTTGTTGAGGTTCGCTTTGACAATGGCGTTTTGAGCGAACACGGCGGCCGCGGCGAGGAGCGACAAGAAGACGGATCGAAGCATCCTACCGACTTCTAACACCGCGATATGAGTTTTCGATGTGCCGATCCGGACTTTTGTTAGGGAATTGTGAGTTTGGGCGGATTTTGCGGCAGTTTCGGCTAAGCTGATGGGTGGGATGAGTCCGACTGCGCGCGCGCTGGTCATCGACGATGACCGTCTGATCTGCCAATTGCTGGCAGAGTACCTTGCACCGCACGGATACGAGGTGACGGCGGCGCACACGGGAGCGGACGGGGTCGCGAAGGCCATCTCTCCTGACATCGACATCGTGATCCTGGACGTGATGCTGCCGGGCATGGACGGATTCGAGGTGCTGCG
>CAZVKC010000031.1:75599-86933 GCA_964627455.1 uncultured Solibacteraceae bacterium
ACATCGTGATCCTGGACGTGATGCTGCCGGGCATGGACGGATTCGAGGTGCTGCGCAGGATCCGCGCGCGATCGAATGTCCCGGTGTTAATGCTCACAGCGCGGGGGAGCGAGCAGGAACGTATCGCGGGCCTCGACACGGGAGCGGACGATTACGTGCCAAAGACGTTTTCGCATCGCGAACTGCTCGCGCGGCTGAACGCGCTGGTGCGGCGCTCGAGATCGGCCACACCTGCGATTCTCGAGGCATGCGGCATCCTGCTGGACGCGAGCCAGCGGATCGTCAAATGCGATGGCGAGCGCCTTGACTTCACCACGGTCGAGTTCGACGTGTTGCACGCGTTGATGTCGGCGAATGGACGCGTATTGAGCCGCGAGCAGTTGCTACAGGAGGCTTCGCAGCGGGGGCCGGACGTGTCCGACCGTTCGGTGGACGTTCATATTTCTTCGATCCGGCGCAAGTTGGGTCCGGTGCGCGCGAACTGCATCGAGACAGTTCGAAGCATCGGGTACCGGTTCCGGGATCCCGCCGGGGAGGATGCGTAAAATGCGATTCCGCCTTTGGGCGCAGATCGGCGTGACGCTGGCGGTGAACCTCGTGCTGCTGGGCGCACTCGCCGCCGTCACGATCGCAATGCAGAGCCGCCGCGGAATCGATTCCTTTCTCTACACGCAGGCACGGGAGAAGATTCGGGATTTAGGCGCGCTGGTCGAAGAAGAGTTTCCCGATCAGCCTACGGCCGAGCGTACGGCGTGGCTCGCGTCGAAACAGGCACAATACAACGTCACGCTCGCGGTGTTCGACGATACGGGAGCGCTGGTGGCGGGTCCTGCGCTGCGGTTACCGGATTCGGTGTTACGCGAGATCAACCGCGACGCTGCAGGGGGAGGTGGAGGTAGGCGGGGACGGCGCAGGGCAGCGGGTTCACGCCCGCCGCCGATCTTTACGATTTCGGCGGAAGGCATGTATTGGATCGGCTACCATTTTCCGATTGCCCGAGGACCCGGCGAGCCGCCTGTGCGACACACGCTGATGGTGGTGACGGATTCGCTGCTGCGGTCGCCTCTGCTGTTCGACTGGCGGCCCTGGATCCTGGGGATCTGCGCGGCAATCGTGGTGAGCGCGTTGTGCTGGATCCCCGTGCTGCGGAGGATTACCGGTTCGTTGCGAACCATCGAGCATGCGTCGTCCGAGATTGCGCGCGGGCGGTTTCAGACGCCAGTTGCGGTTTCAGGACGAGACGAGTTGAGCGACCTCGCGCAATCGGTTCGCAGCATGGCAGAGCAACTGGCGCGGTTGATTCACGGGCAACGGCGGTTTCTGGCGGATGTCGCGCATGAGTTGTGCGCGCCGCTTTCGCGGATCCAGTTGCGTGCGGGGATCCTGCAGCAGTCGGCCTCGGGCGAGATGCAGGAGCACATTCAGAATCTGGAGAAGGACACGACACACATGTCCGCGCTGGTTGGCGATCTGCTCTCGTTCACCCGCGGCGCTTCGCGCGAACCGGTGCTCGAAGCGGTGGATCTGACCGGCGTCGTGCAACGCGCCGTGACGCAGGAGAACGCGACGGTCGAAGTTGATGTTGCGGGGAACCTGCGGGTGCTCGCGGACGAACCGAATCTGCTGCGTGCGGTGAGCAACCTGATTCGCAACGCCGTTCGCTACGCGGGCGCCGACGGACCGATCCGGGTGCAAGCACAGAAGACGAACGGCCATCGCGTGCAACTGACGGTGTCGGACTGTGGTCCGGGGTTGCCGGAGAGCGAACTCGAAGCCGTGTTCAGCCCGTTTTACCGGCTGGATCCGGCGCGGACGCCTTCGACAACAACCGGGGCCGGTTCGGGACTCGGGCTGGCGATCGTGAAGAGTTGCATCGATTCGTGCGAAGGAACCGTGTATTGCGCGAATCGCAAGCCAAGGGGTCTCACCGTGGTGGTGGAGTTGAAGTCCGCGAATTCGGCGGCATGATCTGGCCGAACGACTCGCAGACGGTCTCCCAAAGTGATCGACTGCCAGCTTTGGGGACCCGGCCGGGACGCTTCCAGGGGCGACCGGCCGGGTCCTTCTGGCCCTCCGCACCTAGAAGATGAATTTGGCTCCGAGTTGCATGTGACGGCGGTCGTAGGTTGAGCCGGTGCAGCCGAAACAGGCCGTGACGGCGTTCGCGGTGCCGACATCCGCGGAACTGCCCACGACGTAAAGGTTCGCGTGGTTGAAGAGGTTGAAGACTTCGAAGCGAAGTTGCAAACGAGTGCGCTCGGTAATGCGGGTGTCTTTGTACACGCCGAAATCGAGGTTCCACCAGCCGGGGGCGCGGAAGGCGTTGCGCGCCGTCATTGTCGTTGGCCACGCGGAACCCGGGGCGAACGACATCGGGATGTGCGAGATCTGCGCGTCGGTGAACGACAGGTAGTTGTACGTGTTGGGCGTCGCGGTGGCCGTCAAGCCATTGCTGGCGTTCGGCACAGATCCCACGAACGTGGCTCGAGGCGCGTTGTAGGGCAGTTGCTGGACGCTCGTGTCGAAGATGCTGTACGGCTGTCCGGTACGTGCGATGAACAGCGGATTCAGGCTCCAGCCTTTGGCGATCATCCCGGCAAGGCCTTTGTCGATCGCACCGGTGGGGATGCGCCACGTGCCCAACATCGTCACGCGCTGGCGGATGTCGAATTCTGCGTTGCCACGGTCGAGTCCGGGATGGAAGGGATCGAGAATCCCGCGATCGAACGAGCCGTTGTTGACCGTCACGTTCGTGTTCCCATACTGGCCGGAAACGCCGGTCTCGAAGAACGTCGAACTGAGATTGTCGATGGCGTGCGCCCAGGTGTAGTTGAGCGTGAAGTCGAGTCCGGAGCGGAACAGGTTCGAAACGCGGAAGCGGTTGTTCAGAGCGTGATAGATCGAGAAACCCTGATTGCCGCGATAGCCGATGGAGTTGCCATAGCCCGTGATGGGCCGCGAAGTACAGGTGGTCGTGCCGTCTGGCTGCAGGCCAGTGCAAGGATCGCCAAGCGCGAAATTGCCGAAGCCCGCCTGGTTCGGATAGGAGATGCTGTAGAGGTCCACGCCCTTGGATCCGCTGTATTCAGCACTCCAGAAGGCGCTGCGCGACAACTGGCGTTCGAACGAGAGGTTCCACATGTGTGCGTGCGCCGTTCGGATGTCCGGATTGACGATGCGTGCGCCGACGCGCGGCAGAGCGAGCGATCCGGTGTTGCCGGCGAGGGGACCAAAATTGTTCGACGAAATCGGACCAGGGACGGCGAGCACGGCGTAGTTCGGCGGATTCTGGATGATGTTGAACGTCACGTTGCCGAAGTTGCGTTCGTAGCCGATGCCGTAGCCACCGCGGACGCTGGTGCGGCCGTCGCCGAAGACGTTCCAGGCAAAGCCGATGCGCGGCGCGAAGTTGGTGAGTTGCGCGTTCCAGAGCTTGCCCATCGAACTGGACGGGGCAAGCTGCAGTCCACCCTGGCGGATGTACTGGCCGAGATTGTCGTCCGCAAAGCCGACGCTGGAGGGCGCATACCAGTTGGCGTCGAGCTTCGAATTCTTGTTGTGCTGCGTGCCGAAGTATTCCCAACGCAGACCGAGGTTGAGCGTGACATTCGGGCGGACCTTCCAGGAGTCCTGGCCGTAGAAGGCGAACTCGTGATAGCGGTTGCTGCGGCTGAAGTTGGGCGAGTCGACCGGAAGTTTGACGCTGCAGTCATTGGGATTCACCGCGCAGGGGAACTTGCCTTGTGGATCGACGGCGACGTTGATGTCGTTGAACGTGCCGGCGAGCAGCGCGCTGACGGCAGGTCCGAGTCCTCCTTGGCCGGCAAGTCCGTCGGAGGCCGTCTGGTAGGCGGCAAACGTGCGATTGTCGCGCTGATAGACGTAAGTTCCGCCGAAGCGAAGGGAGTGTCCGCGGCGCGAATAACTGAAGTCCTGATAGAACTGCAGCAGATTTTGTGGACCTCCCGCAGCGCCGCCGTTGCCGGGCGTGAAGGGATTGTAGCCCGGGAAGGCGACGAGATCGGCGCCGATGGCCACGGGTCCCGTAGTGTTGGCGTACATGGTGGGGACGAGTCCGCGGCTGGTGAGGCCGGGCTGGAAATTCGTCAGGCGATTGAAGACGACCTTGCTTTGCGAAACCAGCGTGGGCGAGAACGTGTGGATGACCGAGAAGAGACCGTTGTGATTGAAGAAGGTCTGACCGAGGTCGTAGTCGCTGTACGGGCTGTTGGAGAGCACGCCTACGGAGTCGGACTCGCTGTAGAGGGCGAACCGGCCGTACATTTGGGTCTTTTCGGACAGGTTGTAGTCGACGCGGTTGACGGTCATGTAGGTGTTCTGCGGGAACCCGCCGCCGGCGTCGGTCGGGGTGTTATAAGAGACGTGCGAGAAAAGCGGGAGATTCATGGGGAGCGAGGCGCAGGGGAGTCCCGCGCAGGGATCCGCGGGGAACTGGCGGCGCGAGATCGTGCCGAACTGGCTCGCGCTGGAGCGGAGTCCACCCTGTTTCTGGAAGAACGCCTGCACATTGGACGGTGTCTGCGCGATCAGTTCGGGAGTCGGAACCCACGCGAAGATGGCGGCGTTGCTGCGCACGCGGATCCACTCGGTGCTGCTGAAGAAGAAGAGTTTGTTTTTGATGACGGGTCCGCCCGCAGAGTATCCGAATTGATTGCGATTGAAAACCGATTTCGGAGTTCCGGTGGCGTTGCTCTGGAAGCCGTTCGAAGACAGGCGCGAGACGCGGTTGAACTCATACGCCGTGCCGTGGAACTCGTTGGATCCGGCCTTGGTGGCGACATTGACGACTCCGCCTGAGGCGCGGCCATATTCAGCGGTGAAGTTGCTCGTGAGGACTGAGAATTCCTGCACGGCGTCGAGCGGCACCTGCTGGCCGATCTTGCCGTTGTATTCGTCATTGTTGCTGCCGCCATCGAGCAGGATGTTGGTAGAGGACTCTCGCTGGCCGTTGATCGAAACGCCGGCGCCGCGGGTGCCGAGTCCTGCATCAGAGACATTGCCCGCGAGCGCGACGAATTGATACGGATTGCGGGTGAGGTTGGGCAGTTCGCGGATCTCGTTCTGCGAGATCACCTGTGCAAGGGTTTGTGTTTCGGTGTCGACCTGGACGCTGTTTTCATTGATGTTGACGGTAGCCGAGGCGCTGGCGAGTTCGAGGCGGAAGTCCTGGCCGACGCGGGTTCCGACGGCGACGCGGAGCTTGCGTTCGATGACTGCGAAGCCGGCGGCGTTGACGGTAACGGCGTACTCGTCGGGCAGCAGGTTGGTGATGTTGTAAGATCCGTCAGCGGCGCTGGAGACGACGCGAGTGGCGCCGGTGGCCACGGAACGGACAGTGATTTTTGCGCCGGGAACAGCCGACCCGCTGGGGTCGGTGAGTGTTCCGGTGATTTGACCGGTTTCAGTTTGCGCGACAAGCGACGACGCGAGAGCGATGAGGCAACACAACAGCCTATTCATTTTCCTAACCTCAGGTGTGAAGAAGATCGCCCCTGACCCCAACGAAGTAAAGTTAGGGATAGAGTACAGGGGTTGAGAGAGCGCGGCGCGCCGTTGGGACGACGGGGAGTTCCGGCACGGCGAAAAGCTGGTTTGCAGTGGTGAATTGGCGATGGAGTTAGAACACAATTCGGCTTTGACGTTTCCAGCGGCAGTACCGGAGATCCCAGTCGCGGATATTGACCGGGCTGTTGCGTATTATGTGGAGGCCCTCGGGTTCACGCACGATTGGGGTGATCAAGCCGGCGGTGGGATCGCGGGAATTTCGCGCGGGCAGTGCCGGCTGTTCCTGACAAATGCCGGTTTTCGGGAGGCGCATGGCAACGGCGGGCCGCCGGTGCTGATTTGGATCAACCTGAACAGCAAGACCGAGGTGGACCGGCTGCATCAGGAATGGAAATCGTCAGGTGTGGCGAGGATCCTGTCGACGCCGGGGGACAAGCCGTGGAAGCTGCGCGAGTTCATGGCCGCGGATATCGACGGCAATCTGATCCGAGTGTTTTACGACTTCCGGCTGGACGAGACCTGAACGATCAGTGATCCGCGATGCCTCCGTCGGGGAAGCGGAGTTGCTGGCGCGTGTGCGGCTGATAGGGGCGTTTGGCGGCGACGGCTTCGTCGAGTCCGCAGCCGAGTCCGGGGCGGTCGGGCGGGAGCGCGAAGCCCTTCTCGTATTGGATGGCGCCGCCGTAGAAAAGATCCTTCCAGAACTGTTCGTTGCCACGATGCGTGATTTCCTGGATGCCGAAGTTCGGGGTGCAGAAGTCCACGTGGAGCGACGCGAGGGTGCTGACGTCGCTTTGCGGATTGTGCGGGCAGAGTTCGATGCGGTAGGCCTCGGCGATCACGGCGATCTTCTTCATCTCGAGGATGCCTCCGCAATGGATGACGTCGGGCTGCACATAGTCGACGAGGTGGCGGTGGCAGATCTGATTGAAGCCGTACTTGGTGGTGAGGCGTTCGCCAGTGGCGAGTGGGATGCGGGTCCTGCTGCGGAGTAGCGCGAGTTCATCGAGGTCCTCGAGTTGGGTGGCTTCTTCGACGAAGTAGGGGTGGAACTCTTCGGCTCGGGCGCAAAAGTCCATGGCCATGGTAGGGGTGGCTTTGCCGTGGAGGTCGATGCAGACCTTGAAGTCTTCGCCGACGGCTTCGCGCACGGCCTTGAGGTTCGCGATGCCTTCGCGGACCGAGCGCACGGGATCAATGACGTCGTTGTGGTTGGTGATGAATTCGGATTTGGCGCCGGTCCAGCCTTCTTCTTTTGCCTGCAGGAAGCTTTTGGCGTAGGCTTGCGGCGAGTTGCCGCCGGCGTGGACGTACATCTGCACGCGGTCGCGCGCCTTGCCGCCGAGTAGGCGCCAGATGGGTTGGCCGAGCGCCTGACCGAGGATGTCCCACAATGCGATTTCAACGGCGCTGATGGCGGAGTTGAGGATGGGTCCACCGCGCCAGCGGGGCCAGCGGTACATGGCCTGCCAGTGCATCTCGATATCGGCGGGATCGCGGCCGACGAGGTAGCGCTTGTGTTCTTCGATGGCGGCAGCGACGGTGGCTTCTTTGCTGGTGACGGAGCCTTCGCCTAGTCCGGTGATGCCCTGGTTGGTGTAGATCTTGCAGAAGACGTAATTGGGAGAGTTCACGCCGCCGCGGTTGACGATGAAGGTCTTGAGGTCGGTGACCTTGAGGTTGAGGGGTTTGGCTTTCTCGCGGGTTTGAGCGACCAGGCTCTCGGGTCCTGTAAGCGCGGCGACGGCGGTTGCTGCACGGAGGGTGGCGAACTGAAATAAATCACGGCGGGAGAGGTGCATCGGGGCCTCCTGTATGAATGCGGTTATTGTATGTCAGCGAGGGCGAATCCGCGCGGGCGCGGTGGCGTACGCGATATCGTAAACGTCATGCTGCCACGACGAACCGTACTGCAAGCGCCGATCGCGGCGCTCGCTGCTTCCGCTGGAATCGCCGGAGCGGCAGATGAGAAACGCAAGATGAAACTCACGCTGAGCATGCACCAGTACACGTCGGCCGGGGCCGGCTATCGAAAGTCCCTCGAAGGTTGGGCGAAGGCCGGGATCCGGCATGTCGAACCGGCCTCGAACCTGCTCGACGATTTCCTGAAGACCGATACGCTGGCGGGGGCGAAACGGATTCTCGCGGATCTCGGACTGACCGTGGTGTGCGGCGTGACAGGCGTCACCGGGTTGTGGGAGCCGAATCCGAATTTCGCGCAGAATCTCGAGATGTTCAAGAAGCGTTGCGAGCAGTTCGCGGAACTCGGCGCGCCGGTCGTGTATTCGCCCTGCGCCACGGGTGCAAAGTTCACGGCCGAAGATTATGGCAGGTGCCTCGACAACATCCGGAAGACTGCCGATGTCGCGGCGCAGTTCCGGTTGGAGGTCGGCGCGGAGTTCGTGCGGAGTTCCACGTTTCTGGCTTCGCTGCCGACAGCGCTGCGGTTGCGGCGCGAGGCCGCGCATCCGAACTTCGGCGTGCTGTTCGACTGCTATCACTTCTGGTCCGGACCGAGCAAATTCGAGGACCTGGACATGATTCAGCCGGGCGAGATCGTGCATGCCCATCTCAACGACACGCAGGATCTGCCGCGCGAGTTGCTGGACCTGCAGACCCGCGTGATTCCGGGCGACGGCGTGGCGCCGCTGGCAAGGATCCTGCGGAAACTGGTGGAGCGTGGATATAGTGGACCGATTTCCGTCGAGCTGTTCCTACCAAAATTTCAACAGGCGGATCCGTTCACGCTGGCCTCGGAGATCAAGCGGAAGTCCGAAGCGCTGTTTCGGGAGGCGGGAGTTTGATGGCGAGTCGACGCAGTTTTCTGGGGTTGATGGCTGGCGCCGCCTTCGCGCAACAACCAGCAGTTGGGCCCGAAGTCGAGTGGATCGATGCGAAGAAATTGACCATCGAAGGGCTGGGGTTCGCGGACCTCAAGTCGCCTTATGACCGATTGCCGGCGCGCGCAGAAGGCGTGGTGCGCGAGGCGGTGTGGAATCTCAGCCGGAACTCGGCGGGCGTTGCCGTGCGATTCTTTGCGAACTCGCCGCTGTTGCGCGCGCGGTGGACGCGCATCAGGAAGAATCTCGCAGGTCCCAACATGACGGGGATCGGCGCGAGCGGGCTGGACTTGTATACGCGAGTGTCGAATGGTGGCCCTTGGAGATGGCTTGCGGTGGGTTCGCCGATCGCGGCGGATGTCACAACGGATGCGGTGCTCGTGCAGGGCATCCCCGAGGGCGAACGCGAGTACCTGCTATACCTGCCTCTGTACAACGGCGTGACGTCCGTCGAGATCGGCGTGGAGACCGCTGCGAAGGGTTCTGCGTCGCGCATTCGTCCGGCAGGTCCGCGTACGGAAACCAGGCGCCCGCCGATCGTGTTCTACGGCACGTCGATCACGCAAGGGGCGTCGGCAACACGGCCGGGTATGGCGCATACGGCAATCCTCGGGAGGATGTTCGACCGGCCTGTGATTAACCTCGGTTTTTCCGGCAACGGGAAGATGGAGCCAGAGGTCACGAAGTTCCTGGCTGAGATCGACGCGGCTGTTTTCGTGATCGATTGTTTGCCAAACATGAACGCCGCGGAAGTCGCGGAACGCACGGAGCCTTGCGTGCGGACGTTGCGCGCGGCACATCCGAAGACTCCGATCGTGCTGGTGGAGGATCGCAATTTCCCGAGTGGGTTCTTAATTGCCTCGCGGCGGGAACATAACGCAGCGAGCCAGGCGGCGTTGCGCGCGGCGTATCAGCGGCTGTTGGATGCGAAGACCACAAACCTGCATTATCTGGAAGGCGCGCTGTTGCTGGATCCCGATGGCGAAGACACGACCGATGGTTCGCATCCGAGCGATCTGGGGTTCGTGCACCACGCGAAGGCCTTCGAGAAGGTGCTGCGTCCGCTGCTTACCCAGTGACAAACGGGATTATGGGAACCCCATCTCGTCGACGAAGGCGTCCTGGAAGCCGGGCAGTGCGGCGAGTTCAACGTGCTGCACGGTGCGGGTGAGACGTTCGAGACGGCGGGTGCGTTGGTAGGGTTCGAGCAGGAGCATGCGCGCGCCTCGCAGAGCGGTGTTGCCTGCAGCTTCGATGGGAGTTCCATTGTTGGCCGGCAGGAGTCCAATGCGGCGGGCGCTGGCCGCGCGGATGTAATTGCCGAAGGCTCCGGCGAGGTCGATGCGATGGGGGATTGCGTCGCCGCGCAGCAAGCGAAATCCTGCTGCGGTCGCCGCTTTGGCTAGCTGGAGTTCGCGAACGTCGCGCTGGGTGAGGGCGACGGATGGCGTGAGAGGGATGGTGTTGGTGACGTGGCGGATCCTGCCGAGGTCCGAGAGCCAGCCGAGATCGAGTGCGGCGGCGACTGCGTCGACCAGGCCGGATCCGCAAATGCCTCGCGCTTCATCGACGCTACCGATGACGTGCGTTTGCGGCGCGCCGGCGTGGATCCACACCTGATCGATGGCCCCGGCCGATGCGCGCATACCCTGTTTGATTTTGCCGGCCTCGAAGGCGGGGCCTGCAGCGGTGGAGGCGACGCGAATGCCGCAACGGTCACCAAATGCAATCTCGCCGTTGGTGCCCAGGTCGAAGAGCGCTTGCGGATGGTGCGCGTCGAGCATACCCGTGGCGAGAATGCCGGCGAGAACATCGCTGCCGACGAAGCCCCCCGCGCAACCGAGGAACGTGGCGGGCGCGGAGTTGAGTTCGAAATCGAAAGACGCAAGATGCGGCGAACGGAAGGGCGCGGCGCACAAGGGCGAAACATCGAATCCGCCGCAAAGATGATGCATTGCAGTGTTGCCGACGACGAGAACCTCTTCGATGCCGCGGTTCGCGGCGGCCTTTGCAAGCATCGACGACAACTGGTCGCGGATCACACGCGTGAGGCGGCCCGGCTCGCGGCGCGCGCATTCGAGGCGGCTCATGATGTCGGCGCCGTCACGGCCTTGCAGGTTCCAGGCGGTTTCAACGCCCGCGATCTCGCCGGTGTCGAGGTTCACGACCTGCACGACAACGGTGGTGGATCCGAGATCGACGACGGCGCCGAAGCCGGGACGGGGTTCGAAGTCCAACGCGGCATCGTCGCCGAGCACCGCGGCGGCGGACCACTGTTCGATTTCGAGCGCGAGAGGTTTCGTGTTTCGCGATGCATGGCAGGCGAGACGCCATCCTGCGGCAAGTTCGGCCTCGGACAACTTGGCCGCCATCTCACTGGTGACGGGGATGTCGCCGTCGATCACTCGCACACGGCAGCGTCCGCACGCAGAGACGCCGCCACAGGGGAACTCGACGCCGCGCGCGAAGAGCCAGTCGCGCAGATCCTCGTGTGCAGGGACCTGGATTTGCTCGCTCATCCGTTGTGCGTCATCGCGAACTCGCGTAGCGCGTGGACATTCGCCGGCGGAGTTCCGCGCGGGATCTCGCAGCCGGCGCCGACGATGTAACGGGGTCCCGCAGCCTGCCAGCAATGCTCGAGGGCTTCGCGGATCGAGTCCGGCGTGCCGTCGCGTACGATGCGTACCGGATCGAGATTGCCAAGCAGCGCCTGGTTTGGTCCCATGGCAGCGCGCGCGTCGGCCATGGGACTCAGGTAATCGAGATCGATGAGGTCGGCGCCGGTGGTCCCCATGCCCTGCAGGATGCGCTTGGTGTTGCCACAGATGTGGAGGCGAACCTTGGCGCCAGTCGCGTGAATGCCTTCTATCAATCGCTTTTCATAGGGCAGCACGAACTTGTTGTAGATCCGCGGACCGACCAGCGACGCAGCCGCATCCCCGATGCCGATCACGTCAGCGCCGGCCTC
>CAZVKC010000032.1:0-3564 GCA_964627455.1 uncultured Solibacteraceae bacterium
ACGGCTTTGTAGTTGGAGGTGTACGCCTCGAGTTCGACTTCCTGTCCCATCTGCTTGCGCTTCGTGATCGTCTTCACCGGCAGGTAAGACTTTTCGTCGATCAACAACGTCGTGGCGTTGCCGCTCTTGAGCGTGATCCGGAGCTTGTACGCCATCGCGCCCTCGACATCCTCTTTACCCTGCAACTCCACCTTGTTTCCTTTGGTCTTGTAGTCGATGAGCGGACTCCCGTCAGCGTCGGCATCCGCCGCTGCGGCCTTCGCCTCGTCAGCCGGCATCCTTTGCGGTTCCCCGCCGCCCATCATCGGATTGATCATCCATGCCGTTGTGCCGTCGAAGGCCTGGACGATTTTCTGGCCTTGCATGGTGATCTCCATCCGCTGCGCGGGACGTCGCGCATACGCGACCATGGACGCCTCCATCTGCCCGCCGCCGAGGATCATCTTGCCCGTAGTCTTGCTGGTCTTGATCGCGCGGATCTTATCGACGCCGCCGAGCGCGCCGATGTGCTTCGCCACTACGTCGTCGACCGAGGGAGCCGCGCCCTGTGCGGACGCAATCCCGCAACAGGCGATGGCAAGCGCGGGCAGGAGGAATCGGGAAAACATCTGGGAAAAGGCCTTTCCGCTCCATTATATGGAGCCCAGCTATACGACGGTGTCGAATCCCCGACAGTTCCATGAAATAATCCCTCACCATGGAGATCCGCAACAAGGTCGTAGTGGTGACGGGCGGCGCGATGGGTATCGGAGCGGCGCTGTGCCGGAGGTTCGCGCAGGAAGGCGCGGCCGGCGTCGTCGTATCCGACATCGAAGAAGCAGCCGCAACCGCAGTGGCGCAGGAGATCGGCGGCATCGCGGTTCGAACCGACGTCTCGGTGGAATCGAGCGTGCAGGACCTGGTTGCGACCGCAATCGAATACTACGGCAGGATCGACATTTTCTGCTCCAACGCTGGCATCTTCGGCGCGCGCGGCGGAGTCGAGATCCCGAATGAGATCTGGCAAAAGGTGTGGGAGGTCAACGTCCTCGCTCATTTGTACGCGGCGAGGGCTGTGCTGCCCCACATGCTGGAGCGCGGTGAAGGATACCTGGTGAACACGGTGTCTGCGGCGGGTTTGCTGAACCAGATCGACGGAGCGCCATACGGGGTGTCGAAACATGCGGCCATCGGACTCGCCGAGTACCTGTCCATCGAGTATGGTTCGAAGGGAATTCGCGTTTCGTGCATCTGTCCCCAAGGCGTGCGCACACGCATGCTACTCGGGGAATCCGGAGAGGACGACAGCTTTCTGAAAGCAGGATCCGTCAGCGCGGAACATGTCGCGGAAACCGCGATGCGCGGCATCGAAGCCGAACGCTTCCTGATCCTGCCGCATCCGGAAGTCGAGGAGTATCACCGGCGCAAAGGATCCGATTACGATCGCTGGCTGCGCGGCATGCGCCGGTTGCGGGAACAGGTTACTTCGAGGACTTAGGCTTCAGAGCCTCTTCGATCTTCTTCGCAATCGAGGTGGCGTTGTTGTTGAGATCCGGGACGCGGTTAGTCTTCGACGGCGAATAGAGAGACCACAATACTTCTCTTGTTTTGCGGTCTACAAGGAAGACCGTCCCTTTGCCACGAGAGAAGGACGCCGAGCGAGGCTTCTGCTGTGCCCAATCGTTCTTGTAGAGGCCATCTTCCGATGCTGCTGCAGCCTTCTCTTTCTTCGATTCGTCCGGGAACAAGGCGTCGAGGCGTTCCTCGAAGCCTTCGCCGATGCGGTCCGTGAAGATCGCATCCGCCTGGTTCGGATCCGTCACAACCCGAAACAACTGCTTCTCGGTCAACCGGATGGCGAGGTACTGATCGAGCCCGGCTCCCATAGGTAGAAAGTAAACAGACTTGACGTTGGCCAGATTCGGATTCGACGCGGCGACGACAAGCGTGAACAACAGCGAAGACAGCATCATCTCTTATTGTAGAGACGTAGCAGGACCGGCAAAAAGTCGGGAGCCTCGATGCATTCTTTGAAAGGCGGGCATAGAATAACTGGATCCGATATACTGGCCGCAACTTAAACTTCAGGAGCTTGCAATCGATGCAAACCCAAATGCGCTATGTACGCGCGGTCGTGACCCTCGCGCTGACCCTTTCGGTCGGCATGATGGCCCAGTCCGAGCGCGGAACGATCCAGGGCACGGTCAAAGATGCGACCGGCGCTGTCGTCCCGAACGCCAAGGTTACGGTTACCAACACCGCGACCAACGTAACAACCGTTCTTTCGTCCGGAGACACAGGCGACTACACTGTCCCGAGCCTCCAGGTCGGCACCTATAACATCCGCGTGGAAAAGGAAGGATTCCGCCCAGCCGCGATTTCCGGCCTCACACTCAACGCAGCTTCCACCGTGCGCGCCGACGCGACTCTTGAAGTCGGCACGACTGGAACGGCAATCGAAGTTCAGGCGTCCGCGATCCAACTCGCGACCGAGAATTCCAAGTCTTCGGCGGCCGTCACCAACAAGATGGTCGACGAACTGCCGCTAGTGGTCGGCGGAACTCTCCGGAGTCCCTTCGACCTCGCGACAACGACGCCCGAAGCCAAACAGTTGGGCGGCGACAACGGGTTCATTCTGGGCGGGGGCCAGGCGGCCAGCTATGGAACGAACCTTGACGGCGTTTCTGCGAACACGACTCGCGCCCTCAGCCAGAGCTGGGTTGCGGTGAACGCGCCGTCTCTCGAAGCCATCACCGAATTCACCGTGGATTCGAACGGGTTCAAGGCGGAATACGGCCACGCAGGCGGCGGTGTGATGAACTTCGTGTCGAAGTCCGGCACGAACCAGTTCCATGGATCCGCTTACGAGTTCCTCCGCAACAATGACCTCGACGCCAACAGCTTCTTCAACAACCGGGCGGGTATCGCACGCCGCATCTACAAGCAGAATGACTTCGGCGGCAGCTTCGGCGGCCCCGTGTGGATCCCCAAGGTCTACAAAGGCAAAGACAAGACCTTCTTCTTTGCCGCTTACGAAGCCTTCCGCAACCGCAACGGCGCAACCGGCTTCGGCGCTTCGGTCCCGACGTCGGAAATGTACAACGGCGACTTCTCGAACTGGGTCACGCGCAACGCGGCGGGCCAGGTGGTGCAGGTGCCGATCTATGATCCGACCTCACAGGTTCGCAATGCGGATGGCACATACACGCGCACCCCGTTCGCCGGAAACAAGATCCCGGTGAGCATGTTCGATCCGATCTCAGCCAAAGCCCTCGCTGCTTACACCGCGAACGGAAAGTTGACGCCCAACAACGGCGCGGCTCCCGGCACAGTTGGCTACATCAACAACAACTACTTCGTATCCAGCGGATCGGTTGTGTCCCCGAACACGAAGATCAGCGTCAAGGGCGATCACGTCTTCAACGAGAAGCATCGCATTTCCGGCTACTACGGCTACAACCGGTCGGCCGAGAATCCCGGCGCGAACGGTCCGGCGACACTCCCGGGCCTTTACACGAATTACAACGACACGCAGCGCAACAGCGACGTCGTGCGCTTCAGCTGGGACTGGACCTTCAGCCCGAC
>CAZVKC010000032.1:3664-81767 GCA_964627455.1 uncultured Solibacteraceae bacterium
CGCAGCGCAACAGCGACGTCGTGCGCTTCAGCTGGGACTGGACCTTCAGCCCGACGAAGCTGAACCACTTCTACGCCGGCGGCAACAACTGGCGTGAAAACCATGATCCGCCGCAGGCCACTATCAAGAGCGGCACGACGTGGAAAGACAAGGTCTGCCTCGGCAACGTTCCGGATTGCGATCAGAACCTGCTGAACCTCGATTTCGGCGACATCACGAGTTGGGGCGGCCGCGCCAACAACGGTAGCGAAAACACGATCTTCTCGTATAACGACGATTTCACGTGGGTCCGCGGATCGCACACCATCAAGTTTGGCGGCATGTTCCAGGAAAGCCACTACAACGGCTTTGGACGCCAGTGCATCGCCGGATGTGCGAGTTTCAGCTACATCAACACCGGCCTGCCCGGAGTCAACAATCCCATCCTCGGCGGATCGTCGTTCGCATCGTTCCTGCTCGGCTACGCGAACGGCGGATCGATCGACACGATCCGCTTCATCGGCCAGCAGTGGCCTTACTACGCCGGATACGTCCAGGACGACTGGCGCGTCAACCGCAAGCTGACGATCAACTATGGGTTGCGCTGGGAGGTGCAGATGCCTCCGACCGGATTGGAAGATCGCTGGAGCGACTTCTCGCCGACCCGGCCGAATCCGCGCGCGGGCGGGATCCTGGGAGCCCTCATCTACGCAGGCACCGGACAGGGCCGCGAAGGCAGCCGCACGCTTGCTGACACCTGGTACGGCGGTTACGGCCCGCGTATCGGCGGCGCCTATCAATGGAATGACAAGACCGTGTTGCGCATGTCCTACGGCCGCTCTTACGGCGCAGTGACAACCGTTACCGGATCCACCCACCAGCGCGGCTTCACGCAGACCTACGGCGTGCCGGACAACGGCGCCAACGGCGTGATCCCGAACATGGTCCTGAAGGACGGTTTCCCGACTTACCCGATTCCGCCGTTTATCGATCCTTCGTTTGCCAACAAAGACAACATCCCGTGGTGGCAGGGCAAAGAAGCGACCCGCCTGCCGGAGTCGAACTTCTGGAACTTCTCCATCCAGCGTCAGTTGTCGGCGAACATGGTTTTCGAAACCTCGTACAACGCGAACATCGGCTCGCACCTGCAATCGCAGTTGCTGAACTACAACCAGGTCGATCCGAAGTACCTCGCGCAGTACGGGTTCGCCCTGTTGAACAGTTCGATTACCTCGCCGGCGGCCGTGGCCGCAGGCTTCAAGAGCCCGTATCCGACCTTCACCGTCGGAGCCTGTCCCGCGCAGGACGCCTGCTGGGGCAGCGGCGCGACGGTTGGACGTTCGCTCCGTCCTTTCCCGCAGTACAACGGCATCGACACCTACGCGGGCGGCGGCGATCACTCCGGTCATTCCAGCTACCACGCGTGGATCGTCAAGTTCGATCGCCGCACCAACAGTGGCTTCACGATGTCCACCTCCTATGTGTTCTCGAAGATCCTCACGGATTCCGACAGCTACTGGGGCAGCGGCACGGCGATGGATCACTTCAACCGCGGCCTCGAGAAGTCGATCGGCCAGTTCGATGTGACCCACAACTTCAAGTTCACGGGCATCTACGACCTGCCCTTCGGCGTTGGCAAGAAGTGGCTGAGCAAAGGCCTCGCGGCCAACCTGCTCGGCAACTGGCGCATCAGCGGACTCGCCTTCTATTCGAGTGGCCAGCCGCTGCCGCTCAGCACTTCGGTCGGAACCCCCAGCGTGTTGTTTGCCGGCGGCAACCGTCCGATCATCAGCACCTATGACGGATGGCGCGCCCCGACCGCGGGCGGCAGCTTCGATCCATCGGTGGACCGCTTTGTGCAACCGGCCTCGTTCTTCCCGGTCCAGGCCGGCAACTACGCGGGCACGACGCAGTACTTCGGCAACATGACCCGCTACAACCCGAAGTTCCGGCAATTCGCGAACCTGAACGAGAACGTCTCGATCGCGAAGGGCTTCCGGATTACCGAGGGCATCCGTCTCGACTTCCGCGCGGAGGCGTTCAACGTCTTCAACCGGGTTCGCTTCGGAACGGGTTCGCTACAGATTCAGAATGCCAACTTCGGACGCCTGCTGAGTTCCGGCGATTTGCTGAACAATCCTCGCCAGATGCAGATGGGCCTGAAGCTGTACTTCTGATCGCGTATCACCGCAAAAAGGCCGGGCTCCTCCGCAGGGCCCGGCCTTTTCTGTATCGGTTATCCAAAAACACGAAAGGCGTGGCTTCCGCTGAGGATCGCCACGCCTTTTCGAAACCCTAGACCCCGAAGGAATCCAGAAGTCGAAGTGGGAACAAGACTAGCGCTTGTCTTCCTTCTTCTTGTCGCCCTTCTTCTTGGCCTTCTTTTCCTTCTTCTCGCCGCCCTTGTCTTCCGCGAACGCGACAACGCCGGTCAGGAGCGACAGGCCGAGCATGATGGTCATCAGCTTCTTCATTGAGATTGATCTCCTTGGAGTATCGAAGCGACGTATCCCGCCGCCCCACACTTTGATCCTCGCACGGTTACATGAAGCAACCCTTAAGCCGTTATTAAAATCATTTCATTGGCGGCCTGGATCAGCGTAGCGTCTGCGTCAACTGGGAAGAAAGAGTCGATGGAGCCCAGTACTTCTCGATATGCTCTACTACGAGGGCGGTTCCCTGATCGTGTGATACGAACGGTTTATCCTGTGGATCGTACATTGCGTCCGTCAGGTCCCGCAGCAGGATGCAGTGCATGCCCCACCGGGTCATCTGCTTGATTGCAAAGGTCCGGTTGAGGATACACATGTTCGTGTGGACCCCCATGACCAGCAGGGTGTCGATGCCTCTCAGCTTGAGCGCGGTGTAAACCTCACTCCCCTGGTCGGAGATCAAATCCCGGGGATCGATCGGGATTCCGGGATGCTGTTTCGACCATGCTTTATAGAAAGAGTCGCCCGGAGTGTCACAGCCACCGTCGGAATCGTCGATCGGCAACTTCGGCGCATCCAATTCTTTCGCCGGGGGCGGCGCGATCTTCGCCAGTGTGGCGATCGCCTGGCGCTGCGGCGTTTCCGCGTAGGCGGCCATCGTTTCGGACGGTGCGTGGATGATCAGGATGCCGCTTTGGCGAGCCTTGGCAATGATCGGCGCCGCTTTCGCCGCGAGAGGGCCGACACGCGCGGTCGCGCCCCGGCACCAGTGCTTGTCCCACATATCGCAGATGATGAGCGCGGTCTTCTTCGGATCCAGCGAGGCGGTGGTCGAGACCTCCTTCCATTCGCCTGAGCCTTTGAAGAGTTCGACGCGGGTCCGCACGGGCAGTGCGACCGGGGCCTGCGCGAGCATGGCGTACATTGCGGCAACAATCATGCTGTTTCCACCTTGTTGAGTTTGGCGTTCCACTTCATGCGGCGGCCTGTGCGCAACGAGAGGTTCGCGAGTTGGACCACCAGTGCGGCCTGAAAGCCGAGTTCCATCGGCGCAGTGGGACGCTGGCGGGTCCGCACGCATTCGAGGAAGTTCTGGACATGCAGGTCGGTGGCAAATCCAAACCCGCGCGCCGAAGATTTCGAGAGCACCGAGGTTTCTTCGGCTCCCTGGAGATACACGTCGAGTTTCTCGCGGCTCACGTCCATGCGCGCTTTGTCGCCATCCAACTGGTTCAACTGATCGTTGCGGCTCTTGTATTTCATCGCCGCGTAGTTGATGCTGAACACGCCGATGAAGTCCTCGGGATACTCGGCGGTGACGACCACGCTTTCCGGCGTGTCGAATCCGGCGCGGTGCGGCTTGCCCGCAGCCGCCGTCACGGCGAGCGGATAACTCGCGTTCATCAGCATGTGGATGCCGTCGAAGACGTGCGCGCCCTGGTCGGCGACGATGCCGCCGGCGTAGTCCGTATACTGCCGCCAGTTGCGGAAACGGTCGGGATCGAACGGACGCTTCTGCGCGACCGGACCCTGCCATTGCTCCCAGTCGAGTTTGCCGGAGAAATTCGCGGGCGGTTTGTTTTCCAGGTAGTTGTTCAGCCACCAGGACCTCACCATCCGCACGTTGCCCAACTGTCCCGAAGCGACGACTTTGCGGCCCTCGACATAGAGGTCGTAGCTGCGCCGTTGCATGCCGGTCTGGATGATCTGCTTCGTCGCCTTTTCGGCGCGCACCAGTTCGACGCCTTGTTCCGGAGTCTGGCAGAGCGGCTTTTCGACGTACACGTCTTTGCCGGCCGCGATTGCGTCCAGGACCTGGCGGTGGTGCCAGTGCTCGGGCGTGGCGATGAGAACGGCTTCGACCTCACGATCCTCGAGCAGCTTGCGGTAGTCCCGATAGGCTTTCGCGCCCGGGGCCTTCGACAGCGCGTTCTCGAGGTTCGGCTCGTAGACGTCGCAGATCGCGACGACCTGCAGCGCGGGATCTTTCTGAAACGTCTGCATGACGAAGGTTCCACGGCCGCCGCTGCCGATCACGCCTAATCGAACTTTCTTTTGTGTTTGCGGCTGGAACGCCATCAAGGCGGTAGGGCAAGTGAGCAGGAAGGTGCGCCGGTTCATTCGGAAAGGTCTCTCAGTGGCAAAGCGTATCAGAGTGCGATTAAGCTTTGCGGGTGACCGACGCGGCCTCCATTGCCTCGCAGAAGCGGTCGATCTCCTCGAGCGTGGTGTAGATGTTCGGCGTCACGCGGATGCAGTTGAATCCGAACTCGCCCGGCACCCAGCGGGGACGCACATGGATCGAGTGTTTTTTGATGAGGTAGTCGGTGAGTTCGCCCGCGTCCCACCCGGCAAGGCTCACGGCTCCGATCCCGCAGGTTTGCGCGGGATCATCCGCATTCAACAACTTCGCGCCTTTGATGTTGCGGACGCGGTTCGCCCAGCGCTCGCGCAGGTAGCGCAAGCGGGCGGCCTTGCGTTCGACGCCGATGCTTTCGTGGAACGACAATGCCTCGGAAATCGCGTTGCGGTGGGCGACGGGCGAGGTTCCGATGGCTTCGAACTTTCGGATGTCGTGCTTGGGCGCCGCGCTTGCCAGCAACGGCCAGACGCGGGCGATCTTGTCTTTACGAACGTACAGGAATCCTGTACCGACAGGCGCCAGCAGCCACTTGTGGCAACTCGCGCCGAGGTAGTCGCACTCGAGTTCCGCGCCGCGAAAGGGGAACTGCGCGTATGCGTGCGCACCGTCGATGATTGTTTCGATGCCGCGCGCCCGAGCCATCCGGCAGATCTTCTGCACCGGAAAGATCTGTCCGGTCGTGAAGGTGACAAAGCTGATCAGCAGGACTTTCGTTCGCGGCGTGATGGCGCGTTCAAATCGTTCGTACAGGTCATCAGGGCTCGGCGCCGGGAGCGGGTACGGGAAGGTCTTCAGCACGATCCCGTCACGTTCTTCCCGCTGGCGCCAGGCCGACAACATCGATGGGTAATCCTGCACCGAGGTCAGGACCTCGTCGCCCGCCTGCAGCGGCAATCCGAACTGGACGATTTCCAACGCCTCGGTCGCGTTGCGAGTGATGGCGAGTTCCTCGGCGTCGCATCCGAACGACGCGGCAAGCCTGCGCCGGACCATTTCGTTCTGCGGGATCAGGAACTCATCGACGTAATAGGAAGGCTGCATCTGCGTGACGCGCATGTATTGCGCTTCGGCTTCCTGCACCATCTTCGGCGAAGGGCAGACGCTGCCGTTGTTCAGGTTGATGATGTTGCGATCGATCGAGAACGCGTGCCGGACCTGGAACCAGAAGTCCTCGTCCGAGGCCAGTTGCAGGGCGGTCCTGCCGGCGGACTTCTCGTTTGCGGCCTCCAATCGTTCAAGGGCGTTTGCCGCGAATGCGATAGGCAACACCGACTGAAGCAAAGTCCTGCGCTGCATGGGAGTCTGCAGTGTAGCGCAAACGAAATGCCCGCGAAGACCTGTTGCTAGACTGGGGGAACATGCTGAGAATCCGGCCCGAACAGATCGATGCTTTCGTTCTCGCCCGGACTGAGGATTACCTGGCAGAACTGTGCGGAAAGCTTCGAGTCGAGATGCCGGATCTGTGCGAGCGGGTCGAACTGGAAGAAGTGGTGCGCCAAGGCTTCAAGAAGGCCCGGCATTACGGAATCGAGTCCGAAGCGACGGTGGAGCGGTTCATTCGCATCCAACTGGCTCTGGGCGTGGATTTTGACTGCGATCCATCGTTTCCCTGGGCTGCCCGCATCCTACAGCAGAATTATCCCGGCGGCGAGGTCGTCAAGATGGGATTGCTTTCGAACGCAGTCCGTGGACACCTGGAGTCAATCGCAGAGGTGGAAGTTTCCAGATGAGTTGGCTGGGCTGGATTCCAGGATCTTCCAAGGTCGGCGCAGCGCTGAAGAGTTGCAAGTATACCTGCACCATCACCTGGGCGCCGGCATCGATTCCATGGGGAACCCAATTGACCTCCGCTCAATTGAATGCAGCGAATAGTTGCCGCACCGCAATGGAGTATCGCCTGCAGGCGGACCAGAGTGAGTTGCTGCCGGGTGGCCTGAGTCCGGACACGCCGGGCGACTATGACGTCATCGTTTTTGCCGCCGAAACCTATACCTGCAACGAGGCAGGACACGCGGGCGTGCTGCGCGTCACCAGGCGAATGCCCACGATCGAGTGGAACCCATCGGGAACCAGCTTCGCGTATGGAGGAAAGCTTTCCCGTCCAAACCACCTGAATGCGAGGGCCGTCTGGAACGGAGAAGAAGTTCCCGGGACGATGGCCTACACGCTGAACGGCGCAACGGCTAAGGAAGACGATACGCCGGATGCCGGGACCCAGACGCTTGTCGCCACCTTCACTCCAGCGGATCCCGCGCGCTATGACACGCCGGCCCCCGCGAGCCAGACCCTTCGGATCTCGAAGGTCAAACCGGTGCTCACCTGGCTCGTCAAGCAAGACGATCGGACATTCGACTATGGGACGCCCCTCACGAATGCCAAGCACCTGAATGCAGTAGTGAAGCACGGCGAGGTTGTCGTCGATGGGGTATACACCTACACACTGCAGCCAAAGGACGCAGCCCCACAGATCGTCAGCGAGGGATTCACTCCATCTTGCGGAAAAGGAGGGGTCGGACCCAAACTTTCCGTGTCTTTCGCCCCGGCCAGATCGGAGAACTACGAGGCTCCCGATCTTCCTGCACCGATCTCGCTGATGGTGAAGAAGGTGCAGCCAGTCCTCACGATCGAAGATCCGCCGGCGATCCCGGTGAACGGCTTACTCGATGGAGCATCCCTGGTCTGGACGGCGAAACACAATGGAGCAGAGGTAAAAGGCACGATCGAGTGCAAGCAGCCCAATAGCAGCAAGCTCGCGGACGCCGCGCCTTTTGCTGTCGAGTTCAGCCCGCTGGATACGGAAAATTTCAAAAAGGCAATCGCGCAGGGTAAGGTCCGCGTGGCTCGTGAACCATTCCACGTGACGTGGGACAATCCGGCAGACATCGACTACGGCGTCTTTCTGTCGAAAACTCAGCTTGGCGCCACGTTCGACATCGCGGAAAGGCTGGTTACAGCCAAGTATTCCCCAACCTTCGGCAAGATCCTGGAGGGTGGGACACATGACCTCCACCTGGACGCCACAACCACCAGCGCGAACTACTCCAATCCTCCTCGCAAGACGGTTCAGATCAAAGTCAAGCCGGTGATGCCGACTATCGTCTGGAATCCTGAGCCCGCCAACCCGTCCTCACCGCTGACGGCTGCCCAATTGAACGCTACAGTCGAGTTCCGGTACCAGACACAACAAAAAGAGACCATGGTCGAGACCGTTGAGGGCACGTACGTATACAATCCCAACGCGCCGACCGCCACCAACGCAGCGCCTGGCGTCCAGAACCTGCAACTGACGTTTACGCCGACGAAAGCGAACTGTTTCTTAACTCCCCCGGCCAAGACTGTCAGCCTGCAGCTGATGTGGGCAACACCGGCCCAACTTACGGCGGCGAAGGTGTCGGATGAAAAAAAGGACAAGATCCTCAAGGGAAAGGTCAAGAAAGACGGCGTAACCCTGATCGGCGCGCATTCCCGTGATGTCCTGACGGACCCCGACTATCGATGCACCAATCAGCAGACGCGCGCCAACGGCGTGACAACGTGCATGGTGGCAAAAAAGAAACCGGATGGTTCCTGGAGTAACCCGAAGTTCTCGTCGCTCCCTCCGGTTGGATGGGACAATGACATGGTGATGAAAGTGACCGTGGACACCGGGAATGCACCTGTTACGCACACGGACGGAAAGGGAAACACGACCCATCAATTGAACGTACGCAAGCCCGGCACACCCCCCGGCAGCGCCACCATCCCCTGGGAAGTCGTCAAGGATCCGAGTGGCAAGGTGACAGCCTCGTACCCCGGATAAAACTATGCGGACTCCGTTTGAACAGTACGATGCGTACATTAGCGAAGCGTTCAGTGAGCAGTACTGGTGCGACGCCGGAGGCGAGTCGGCCGAAGAGATTCTTGAAACTTTCACCGATCGCGATTGGGCTGCATTGACGGCTGCATGGCCAAACCGTTCACCGCAGTGGATCGAACGAATGGCATACAACTTGTCCAGCGTGGATCCATTCCGTAGCATCCCCCTGCTTGCCGCGCTCGCGAATCGATGCCAGATCGAAAGCCTTGGGACGGTTGCCTGTTCTCTGCGCGCTTTGGACGATGCCTCGTTGCTCGCGGCGCTGGACGAGGAGGGGTCCCGCCGGCTGGCCGAAGCGGCTCGAATCGAGAAGCAGCTGTACCGGCATGAGTTGGAGGACGTGCTCGCCCGGAGGGCGAAACTGCTGAATCCAGGCGGTTAGGATCGTCAAGTATCTGAATCGGTTATACTGATATTCAGAGGATATCCCCAAGCATGGCCTTTAAACCGCCCTTCAATCAGGGCGCCCAGGTCGAACATCCCAAGTTCGGGCTGGGATCCGTCGTTTCCTGCACTGAAGAACATATTGTCATCAAGTTCGATGAACAGGGTGAGAAGAAGTTCGTCCTGCAGATTGTTCTGCCCAATCTCAAGAAAAGCGATCGTCAACCGCCGTCCGAAAAGAAACGCAAGGCAACCAAGAAAGCCGCTGCTGCAGCGCCGGCGGAATAACTTCTTTTGCCCAACATGAAATTCGGCGTCGTCGTATTTCCCGGTTCCAACTGCGATCATGACGCGTTCTACGCGGTCACGGCCAACCTCGGCCAAAAAGCCGAGTTCGTCTGGCACGATTCGCACTCTCTTCCCTCTGATGTCGATTGCGTGGTTCTCCCCGGAGGCTTTTCCTACGGGGATTATCTCCGCTGTGGCGCCATCGCGAAGTTCTCGCCGGTGATGTCCGCCGTCAAGAAGTTCGCTGCTGGCGGCGGACTCGTGATGGGCGTCTGCAACGGCTTTCAAATCCTTACCGAGAGCGGACTGTTACCCGGCGCGCTGATCCGCAACGCCGGGCTGCATTTCATCTGCAAGCCGGTCGCGCTCAAAGTCGGCACGTCCAACTCGCCCTTCACCAGCGGCATGACGAAGGGATCCACCGTCACGTTCCCCATCGCGCACGGCGAAGGCTGCTACCTCGCCGACGAACGCACGCTCGATGAACTCGAAGCCGAAGACCGCATCGCGTTTCGCTACGTCGACAACCCGAACGGCTCGGCCCGCAACATCGCCGGCATTCTCAGCAAGAACCGCAACGTGCTCGGCATGATGCCGCACCCCGAACGGGCCTGCGATCCTCTCATGGGATCCACCGAAGGCCTCGCTCTGTTTCAATCGCTCGTATCCTCTCTCGTCACCAAATGAGTTCCATCACACCCGATCTGATTGCGCGCAACCGGCTCACGCAATCAGAGTACGAGAAGATCGTGTCTCTTCTCGGCCGCGAGCCTTCCTACACTGAACTGGGAATCTTCGGCGTCATGTGGAGCGAGCACTGCTCCTACAAGAGTTCGCGCATCCACCTGAAGAAGCTCCCGACGCGTTCCAAACTGGTGCTGCAGGGGCCCGGCGAAAACGCCGGCATCATCGACATCGGCGGCGGCTATTGCATCGCCTTCAAGATCGAGTCCCACAACCACCCGAGTTTCATCGAACCCTTCCAGGGCGCGGCTACCGGCGTGGGCGGGATCCTGCGCGACATCTTCACCATGGGCGCCCGTCCCATCGCGGTGATGGATGCGCTGCGTTTCGGCTCGCTCGATGTCGATCACAACAAGCGCATCGTGAAGGGCGTCGTTTCGGGCATCTCGCATTACGGCAACTGCTTCGGCGTGCCGACCGTGGGCGGCGAGTGCGTGTTCGAGAACTGCTACAACGGCAATCCGCTGGTGAACGTCTTCGCGCTCGGCGTCGCGAAGCACGACGATATCTTCTACGGCCGCGCGACCGGCATCGGCAACCCGGTGATCTACGTCGGCGCCAAGACCGGACGCGACGGTATCCAGGGCGCATCGATGGCGTCGGAAGAGTTCAGCGCGGAATCGAGCAAGAAGCGTCCCAACGTGCAGGTCGGCGATCCGTTCATGGAAAAGCTGCTGCTCGAAGCCTGCCTCGAGGCGATGAAGACCGGCGCGATCGTCGGCATTCAGGACATGGGCGCCGCAGGCCTGACCTGCTCGACCTGCGAAATGGGATCGCGCGCCGAAACCGGCGTCGAGATCGACCTGATGCACGTCCCGCAGCGCGAGACCGGTATGACGCCGTACGAGATGATGCTCTCCGAATCGCAGGAGCGCATGCTGCTCGTCGCCGAAAAGGGCCGTGAAGACGAAGTATTCGCGGTGTTCAAGAAGTGGGGACTCGACGCCGTCACGGTTGGCGTGGTCACCGACGACGGTTTGTTGCGCGTCAGGAATCACGGCGAAGTCGTCGCGGAAATTTCCAATCGCGCGCTCGCCGATGAGGCCCCGCTTTACGACCGCCCGCACAACGCAAAGCCCTATCGGGCGAATGCGCCGCTCGATCCGCCTGCCGCGGGCATCCCCGCGTCGAAGGATGTGCAGGGCGACCTGCTGAAGTTGCTGGGTTCGCCGGATCTTTGCTCCAAGCACTGGATCTGGGAACAGTACGATTACACGGTTCGCACCAATACGGTGCAGGGTCCCGGCACGGACGCGGCGATCATCCGCATCAAAGAAACCGGAACCTCGGTCGCGATGTCGCTCGACGGCAACGGCCGCTATTGCGTGCTGGATCCGCGCGAAGGCACGAAGCTCATCGTCGCCGAATGCTGCCGCAATCTGTCGGTCGTCGGCGCGGAACCTGTCGCCGCGACCAACAATCTGAACTTCGGCAATCCGGAACGTCCCGAGATCATGGCGCAGCTCGTCGAATCGATCGAAGGCATGTCGGAAGCCTGCTCGTTCTTCGAAACGCCGATCACGGGCGGCAACGTGAGCCTGTACAACGAAACGCTGGGCGAGGGGATCTATCCGAGTCCGGTGATGGGCATCGTCGGTTTGCTGCCGACGAACCAGCCGACGCCGCTCGCATTCCCGAAGGCAGGCTTGCAGGTGTTGCTGGTTGGAGGCTTGCGCGCACAGTCCAACGACGCGCAGCGGTTCGGATCCACGCAGTATGCGAAGGTGATCCTCGATTCGCTGTGGGGCTTGCCGCCTGCACTCGACATGGCTTACGAGAAGCAGGTGCAGGCTGCGGTTCGCGAAATCAGCCGTGCCGGACTTGCCGCTTCATCGCACGACATCTCCGATGGCGGCCTCGCCGTCGCGCTCGCCGAATGTACGTTTGGCGGCACAGGCGCGAAGATCGAGTTGCACACCACGGATCGTCCGGAATTTGTGCTCTATCACGAAGGTCCTTCGCGGGTGATCGTTTCGACCTCGCAAGCCGATGAAGTTCGAGCGGTCTGCGAGAAGCACGGCGTCGAATGCCTGCACCTCGGCGAAACGATGCGCGACCGCTTGCAGATCCGCAACGGCGGCGACACGTGGGTCGACGCGAGTATCGCGGAACTCAAGGCTCCGTGGAAGGGAACTCTGGAATCCAAGCTCAATGCGGATTCCGATTCCGCCGGATTGTCGTTCTAACTTTTCTTGCGGGCCGCTTTGGGTTTCGTCTTCTTCGAAGCCCGGCGGCCCGCGTCTATTGCGCTTCCCACCCACTCGCGCATCGCGTCGGGATCTTCGAAGACCTCGGGCGGCGCCTCGAAGTACTTCATGACGTCATCGCGATCCGGAAACGGTTTGAAGGGTTTCATGCCGCGCGCTTCGTATTTCGGGATGTTGAGATCGTCGCCTTTGAGAAACAGCGCGCCGTCGGCCAGCAGCGCGAACACGACGCCGTCGCAGTACAAGCACCAGCCTCCGAACATGTAGCGGCTCGTGATCTCACCCAGCGGCGAAAGCTGCTCGATGACGAACGACGCGTAGCGGTCGGGTTCTTTGCCCATTGTTATTTGCGGTCGTACCGCAGTTCGCCGCCCTTGAGCCGTTCCACGGGATGTCCCTTCACTCCGGGGAATCCGCCTTTCGGAACCTGCGCATCCATGGCGTCGAACATCTTTTTGAGGCGTTCGACGACTTCGGGATTTGCGGCAGCCACATCGCGCTGCTCGCCCGGATCGTTCTCCATGTCGAACAGCATCATCGGCTTCGGCGCATCGCCCGTCAGCAGCCCTGGATAGTCGCTCGGCCGCGCCTGTTCGTACGGCGCAATCAACGTTACGCCATCGGGGCCTCGCTGATCCACCCACTTACTCGCATCCGCCATGTACGGGAATCCAGGCTGCGGGATGCGAACATGCAGCTTCCACTTGCCGGAACGAATAATGCGGAGTTCCTGTCCGCCCATCGCGAACACGGCTTCATGCGGCGGCTTGGCGCCGGCGTCGCCGCGAAGCGTGGGCATGAGGTCCACGCCGTCGATCACGCGATCCTTGGGAACCGGGACGCTGGCGAGTCCACAGATGGTGGGGAAGATGTCGATGCTGGCGGCGACGTCGCGAACGACGCGACCACCCGGGATCCTGCCCGGGTACCGTGCGATAAACGGCACGCGGATACCGCCATCGAACGTCGCGCCTTTCATCGCGCGCAAAGGTCCGGACGAACCGCCGAACCAGGATCCGTTATCGGAAAGGAAGATGACGAGCGTGTTCTCGTCGAGCCCTGTCGACTTCAGTTTGTCGAGGATCGCGCCCACGGACGCATCGAGTTCGCGAATCACCGCCGAGTACAATTCTTTCGGCGTCCCAACCTTGCGGTAGTAATCCTCGGATGCCGCCAGCGGCTTGTGCGGCATGGCGTGCGGCAGATAGAGGAAGAATGGCTTGTTGCGATTTCGCTCGATGAAGTCCAGCGCACGCGCTGTGTACTTCTTTGTGATCTCCGACTGCGCAACCGGAAACTCAGCAACGCGCTCGTTCTCGATCAACTGCACCGGACGCATGTCGTTCGAGTACAGGATCCCGAAGTACTCATCGAAGCCCTGCGTGCGCGGCAGCGTGCCCGGCATGTGTCCCAGGTGCCATTTGCCGATGCAACTCGTCGCGTATCCACGCGGTTTCAGCGCTTCTGCGATCGTGATCTCAGACTGCGGCAGCGCGACATCGTTGATTCCCGAGTCCGGCGCGGGATTGTTGACGACGGTCGTGCGGAACGGATAACGCCCGGTGAGCAGCGTGCCGCGCGATGGCGCGCAGAACGGCATCGGGACGTAGAAATCTGTGAACTTTACGCCTTCCGCCGCCATGCGGTCGAGGTTCGGCGTCTGATTGATCTTGCTGCCGTAACAGGCGAGGTCGCCGTAGCCGAGATCGTCGGCAAAGATGACGATAAAATTTGGGGGCTGCTGCGTTCTGCGCTGCGTCTGCGCAAACAGGCCAAGTGATGAAGCAGCGAGCAAGCCACGGCGTGTGATCATTACCTGGATCCGCCTCCTACGAAGTGCACGACTTCGACTTCCGCACCCGCATCAATCGAGGTCGTTTCCCATTCCGGTTTCCGCACGATCTCACGGTTCAGTTCCACCGCAACGCGATCCGAGTGGATCTCCAGATGGCGCAGCAAACCATCGATGTGCAGGCCCTCGGGGACCTGCGTCTTTTCCCCGTTCAGACGAATCTCGATCATGTCAGAGTGTTCAACGAGCAGGATACCAACTGAGCAGCGCATCCATCGATTGCGAAGGCTGCAGGATGATGTGCCGTGCGAGTTCTCGAACCCGCTGCCGCAGGGCGTCCGTATTGATGTACTCGGCCGGCGACTTGCCATCCACCCGAGCCAGCATCAGCGCGCCGAGGTGCCGGATGACGGCGGGTTCGAACCAATCTTCCCCGACGGCGCGCGAGACGTTCTCGAAGAACAGCCGCGCCGCGGGACGATAGTCCTCGCCCAGATACACCGTCTTCAACAGCAGATGGTTGATCAGGAACCCGGCGTCAAATGCAGGATCCCCGTAGTGGATCACCTCGAAGTCAATCGCCGTCACATTGCCTTGCGTGTCGACAAGCAGATTCTTGGGGCTCCAATCGCCGTGTACGAGAGAATATTGGCGACCCAGCGTCTCGGCTACAAGATCCGCAAAGAAGCCCGCGAGGTCGGGATGCCGTAACGCAGTTGATCGATAGTACGGGTCGAGCCGTAGCTGGTCGAACACGTTACGATCGCCGAACGCAGCGCGCCACTCGGCGTTATTGCGCGAAACCTCGATCATCCGCGCCAGGATCTCCGCAATGCGCTCCGCCACCTCGAGGTCCATGTGGCGGTTCATCAGGATTGACTTCCAGGGGAGTGCATCCGCGGGCGCTGCGGTCATCGCAAAGATGCAGTTGGCCGCGTCCTCGAAGACGATGTCCGGAACAGCCCCCGCGGGCAGTGCAGCATGCAACCGGCGGATGGCGCCGCATTCGCGATGAATCCGCTCGCGGTCGGAAAACCAATCCTGCTCGACTCTCAGTTTCTCGAGCGACTGCTTCATCACGAACGGCGGACGGGCCGCCGATTCGACGCGCAGTACGACATTCGACACGCCGCCGCCCAGTTCCTCGACGGAGGCTGCCTCGATGCCGTGGGTTGTCAATAGGTAATCAGCCGCGTTGGCGGCGCTGAGTTCGAACAGGGTCAAATGCGGATTGTATCGGATTCTCCTGCGTCTCCGGCAGCGGCTGAGGCAGGTCCGGATACAGCATCCGCGCCAGATCCGCAGGCATCGTGCGCATAATGCCCATGCGAATCTCGTTGAAGGAGCGATTCCCCATCCGCCGCTGGATCTCCGCCTGAAACAGGCAATTCAGCAACCCCAGCTTCTGGCGGAACATTTGAAAGGGATCGATGGAACCGCGATACGACGACACGGGAAGGACGATGCCGTCACCCAGCAATTCGAAATCCGTCTCGAATAACTGCAGCACACGCCGCGTGGCAGGATTGAACTGTCCGCATACGAATCCGGGCTTCGACGCAATGCGGGCAGCCTCCTTGCGCATTAAAGTGGTGGCGCCACCGCCACTCATCGCCCAGCAGCGCAGCAGGTACTGGACCAGTTTGATGTCCATCTCCGACGCTCTGGACCCGTCGCCGATGATCGGCTCCGTGATGTTGTAGAAATCGCGGAATGTTTCAACCCGGCGGCTGAGGATCGTAGTGGGCATGTGTCCCGGCTCCTTAACGCAACAGGCGCAAGGACTCGGGAAACTGGATCATTTTGCTTTCGCAGCCTGCTGCCGCCGCGACCAATGGACCCGGGCGACGGCGCCCATATAGTCCTGGTCCCGCGAAGCATCGGATGCCTTTCGAAGCCAGGGATCCGCCTTCGACTGCTCGCCGTTCGCCTCCCAGTACAGGCCGACGTAGAGGTAGGCGAAGAAGCGCGCCGTGTCGTCGTAACGGTTGGCGTCGCGCAAGACATCCTCAGGACTTGCCTTGCCGCCGAACATCGCAAGAACCGTCATCATCGGGGGCCGCCCGTCTCTCGCTACCGGAATGAGCGCCTGCCGGGCTTTCGCCGGCGATTGCGCACGCGCCGTGCAGAGGTAATGCCACGCGGAATTCTCGACATCCTCAGGATTCACGGTGCGATGCGACTCGAACATCGCTTTGCAGTCCGCGAACCGGCCGGCGTAATATTGCGCGATGCCTCGCTGCCAGAGATGCGGCGCGGCAGAGGGATCGAGCTTTGCGACCTGGTCGAAATCCGCGAGTGCTTCTTCGACCTTGCCCTCTTGAAACCGATCCATGCCTCGCCGCAGCAACTGACCTGGCGACTGCGCAAAGGCCGTGGTCCACAACGCGAGGCACATCCAGAAAAGCTTCATTCTGTGCCAGTGTAGCGGCCGGCGGCAGCCAGCGAAAGCACGAGTCCTGCGGCAGCAGCCCACAGCGCGTGCGGCAGAGTGAAGCGTTCCGCGGCCTGTCCCCAGAACCAGCTTCCAAACGCCATCGCGCCATTGAAGAGGATGATGTAAATCGAAAGTCCACGGGCGCGCAACGCATCCGGCAATGCGGATTGTGCGGCGATGTTGAGCGTCGACATCATCGTCATCCACGAGACGCCGCCGAGCAACAACAACGGGAACGCGCGTCCCAGGCTGCCGTCGGCGAATGGAAGCAACGCAGTTGCGAACGCGAAACCGATCGTACCCGCAGTAAGCAGATTGCGCTCGCCGATGCCTTGTCTTCGCCGCGCCAGCGCCACGCCCGAGAAGACTGCGCCCAAGCCGAGAGATCCCAACATCAGGCCGAATCCGCCGCCAGTGGTGCGGACCACCGTGCGCGCGACTGAAGGCAACAGCGCCCACAGCGCCGATCCGCTCAGCACGAACGCCACGGCGCGCCGCAACACCATTCCCATACGGGCATCGCCTCGCACGAAGCGGATGCCTTCCTTCATAAACGGAACAAGCGCCACGTCCCGCACCTGGTGTTCGCGATCCCGCCATCCCCAAACCAGCGCGATCACGACCAGGAACGATGCGGCGTTGATCAGGAAGACTGTGCCGGGCGTCACGGCGAGAAGCAGCAATCCGCCGATCGCGGGTCCCACGGCGCGCGCCGCGTTGAACTGTACGGAGTTGAGCGTGACTGCCGCCGGAAGGTCCTCACGTTCGACGAGATCGGGGATCGTCGCCGAATACGCAGGCGCGTTCCACGCGGCGCCGATGCCCATGGCGAACGTGAGCAGCAGCAGGATCCACGGTCCGGTGAACCCTCCCAGCGTCAACAAGCCCAGCAGCAAGGCTGCAAACAGCATAGCGGATTGCGTCCAGATGAGGACCTGTCTCCGGTCGAGCAAATCCGCGTAAGCGCCCGCCGGCAGCGCAAACAGAAACAGCGGCAAGGTGCCCGCCGTTTGCACCAATGCCGCCAGTAGAGGACTCGTGGTCAACGACGTCATCAGCCAGGCGGCTGCGACGTTCTGCATCCACGATCCGACGTTCGAGGCGAACGCAGCCAGCCAGAACGCGCGGAACCGCGGCTGTTGGAGCGGCGCCCAATGCCCCGCTGGTTTGAAAGCGACACTTTTTGATTCGTCAGGATTCAATGCGTGTGCGCGAGTTGAGCCGACACCCAGTCCTTCGCCGCAGCGATTTCATGCGACTCCAGACCGTGGCCACTCTCACTCCAGCGTAACGTGACCGCGGCGCCCGCCTCCTGCAACTTCTCCGCCAGACGCTTACTGTTGGGAGGCGGAATGATTGGATCGCGCAATCCCGACAACATGAGCACTTCCTTGCCCTGCAGCAGTCCCGATTGCACCGGCGCTTCAAACGGAACCATTGCGCGCAGCAATACCGCGCGAGGGAACTTCGCCTGGCCCGACAACAGCAGGCTCGCCGCGATGTTCGCGCCGTTCGAGTATCCGACAGCAATCAGCGTCGACGGATCGATCTCGTACTCTTCGATCGCCGCATCGATCCACGCCGCGAGTTCCTGCGTGCGGAACTTCAGGTCTTCCTGATCGAACACGCCTTCTGCGAGCCGGCGGAAGAATCGCGGCATACCGCCCTCGAGAATCTTCCCTCGCGGACTCAGCAGATTCGCATGCGGATCGAGAGCCCGCCCGAGCGGTAACAAATCGTGCTCGTCGCCGCCCGTGCCATGCAACAGCAGGAGAGTATTGGTCCGGCCGGGTTGGCCGCTGGCCACCCAGCGATGCGCAAAGTCGGAGGTCTTCATAACGTCACCTTAGGCAACACGGTTTCGAGGCGCGACCGCATCGGCTCATACTGCCGCGGCAGTTTCAGGTTGTGTCCGAGTTCTTCGGCCGTTTCATCGACGGTGAATCCGGGCGGATCTGTCGCGATCTCGAACAGCACGCCGCCGGGCTCGCGGAAGTAGATCGACTGGAAGTAATTGCGATCCATCACCGGCGAAACATGCAGTCCCGCGGATTCGATCTTCTTGCGCCATTCGAGTTGCGCGGCCGCGTCGGGCGTGCGGAATGCAATGTGGTGCACTGTGCCTGCACCAGACGTGCCGCGGCTGAGGCTCGAAACATCGATGTCCACCGCGCCGGCTTCGGTCGAAGCATAGCGCACGCGATCGCCCTCTTCCGCGACCTTGCGGAAGCCCATCAATCCAGTCAGTACAGCCTCGGTCTTGTCGAGGCTGCCTTCGGCGAGCGTCACCGAATGGAACTTGCCGGGGGCCGTTCCTTCGCCTTCGCCCGTCGCGAAGAGTTCAATCAGCATGCCATCGGGATCCGTCAACGTGATGAACTCTTCGTTCATGCGCGTCTGCGGACCATCGACAGGAACACTCGCAGCCTTGGCCTTGTCGACCCACGCGCCAAGTGAGTTGCGCGGAACGCTGTAGGCCGTGCGGACGGTCTGTCCGCTGCCCTTGCGTCCGCGGAAAGTTCCCGGCCAGGGGAAGAACGTCAGGATCGTTCCAGGAGTCCCTGTCTGGTCGCCGAAATAGAAATGGTATGTGCCGGGATCGTCGAAGTTCACCGTCTTCTTGACGAGCCGTAGACCCAGGAATTTTGTGTAAAAATCGAGGTTTTTCTGCGGGTCGCTTGCGATCGCCGTCACGTGGTGAAGTCCGGTAATCATACACCCGTTGGATGCCGATACCATGATTTTGGATGCGCCACCGCCGCCAGTACCTCCTGTTCGCCCTCGTCGTCCTGTTGCCGTGCGCCATCCTGGTGGTGCTTGGCTGGCGGCTTTTATCGCAGGAGCGCAACCTCGCGGGCGAGCGCATCAGCAATGATCAGCGGCAGTTCGCGCATCAGGCGCGCGACCAGATTCTCGCGCAGATCGAGGAGTTGCCGGAAGACGGCTGGTGGTCTACTGCTTTGAAAGATTCGCAGCCGCTGGCGTTTCGCGGCGCGCGCCTGCCGTGGGATCAGAATCGTGATGCGTGGGCCGCCAAGCGCCTGCTCGAAGAGCCCGACTTCCGCGAGAAAGTCGAAACCGGCCGCTTCGAAGAGGCCCTGCAGTTGTCGCATCATCCGGCGCAGCGCGCGCTGACCAATTTCAAGAAAGCGCGTGAACTCGCAGTCGCAGGACGGTCGTCGCAGGCGTTCGAACTGTACATCAGCTTATTGAAGGGACTTCCGCAACTGGTCGACGAGAACGGCATTGCGTTCCGCTGGCATGCCGCTCGCGAACTCGCGCAGGCAGGCATCATGCAGCAGGAGGTGAGTTCGCTACTCACGGCGGAACTGGCCTCACAGACACCGCATTCGCCGGCAGTCAATGCCGTGTTCCGGCAGATCGTCCACGCTCTGGCGAAACACCTTCCCAGCCAGGATCAGGCTCGCGCGCTCGAGGATCGGATTGACGTGCGGCAACGCTATGCCGAGTCGGTGCGCAAGGCGCTCGCATTCACGCCGGCCGAAGGATGGCGGGTGATCAGCGATGAGGCGAAGGGCGTCGAGACGTGGATCGTCCGGCGCGATAAAGCGGGAGCCTTGTGCGTGCGACTGCGCCCGTTGACCCTTTCCCTGCCCGGGCGGATCCTGGTGAATCAGAAAGACGCCGGGCATCCGCTCGAACCTGACTTCCCGGATCTCAGCCTGCAGCTCTTCTCAGACACGGACCGCGCGTTGACGCAGAAGTGGACCCTGCTCTGGTGGTTCTATGCAGCCGCGCTCGCGATGGTGCTTGGGACGTCGCTGTTCGGCGGATACCTGTTGTGGCGCGACGTCAACCGCGAAGTGAAGACCGCTGAGGAACGATCGCAATTCATTGCCGGCGTCTCGCATGAATTGCGCACACCGCTGGCTGCAATTCGCATGTATGCGGAGACGCTTTCGCTGGGTCGTCTCAGTGACGAAACGACGCAGCGGGAATACGCGGACATCATTCTCGCGGAAGGGGAGCGGCTGGGACGTCTGGTCGACAACGTACTCGACTTCGCCAAAATCGAGCAAGGCAAGCGACGGCTGTACCGGCTGCGTCCGACGTATTTGCCGGATGTCCTGCGTACTGCCGTTCGCGCTCTCGAGAAGCCGCTTGCGCAACAGGGATTCGCGCTCGAAGTGAACATCGACGAAACTGTCGGCGAGGTTCGCGCCGATTCCGATGCGCTGGTGCGCGCGATCCTCAACCTGCTCACCAACGCGATGAAGTATTCGGGGCAGTCGCGGCGCATTGAACTGCGACTCTCGCAGCGGCGGCGCGCGGCGCTGATTCAGGTTCGCGACTTCGGTTTCGGATTGCCGCAGGAAGAGCAGGAACGCATCTTCGAGAAGTTCTACCGGGCTCCGCAGCCGGAAGGCGAATCGGTCGCAGGTACGGGTTTGGGTCTGACGATCGTCAAGCACGTCGCCGAGGAACACCGCGGGACGGTCGAGGTCCGCAGCGAACCCGGCAAGGGCAGCACATTCACGATCGTCCTACCGCTTGAGTAGCGTGGCAATTCCAATTTGACCGTTGAGCCGCTCGTCGGGACTCGGCTTGTCGCCGCCTCCGAACCACACGCGCACGTGAGCCGGATCCGACGCATCCACCGACGGGTCGCAGATGACGGCGGAGTCCCACGCCGAGGCGCCGGAGAATACTTGATCGCGAAGCTTGGTCCAGTGAATGCCGTCGGAGGAACGTGCGAGGCCGATGCGACGCTTCTCATCCCAGGCGCGGCCGGTGTACAGCATCCAGTACGCTCCGTGGCTCGACCACACAGCCGGCTCGCCGAGCCCGCCTTCATCCCACTCTTCGTGACCGCCGATATCCAGGATCGGATTGTCGAGTGACTTCTGCCAGTCGACGCCATCACGCGAACGCGCGACACCCAGACGCTGCCGCTGTGCGCGATCCATGCCCGTGTAGTAGAGATACAGGAACTCGCCGCGCCGGATGGCGTACGGATCCGCGACGCCGCGCTCATCCCAGCTTCCTCTCGGACCCGGCTCCAGCACCGGACGCGCCTCTTTCCGCCACGCGCTCCCGTCGCTGGACCGCGCGAGGCCAATCGCTGGAGCCTCGCGTCCGGCCTGATACCAGTACGCCAGCGAGTCATCCGGCATCGCCAGCGCGGATCCGTTGGCGGCGATGTACGAGCCTTCCCAGCCTTCCGGTGACAGGACCTTCTGCCGCCGGGTCCAGGTCAAGCCGCCGTCGGATGATGCGGCAACACCCGTGTGCCATGTCTTGCCATCAAAGCCGGAGTAGAGATTCCAATACTGGCCGTGCCAGCGGATCACCGAAGGATTCAGCGTGTCGACCGCATCCCAGCCGGATCCACGCGCCATCACAGGATCCGCCTGTTCGCGCCACTCGAACCGCACGTTGCTGTCAACTGTTCCGTCGGGGGCCGGCAGCGTGAACTTCTTCGACGGCCGGCAGCCGCTCAAGGCAGCGATCGCCACAGCTAAGACTAAGAAACGGCGCCTAGCCAACGACCCGCACCTTCAGTCCCGCGCCTTCGCCCGGGCGGGATTCGAGAGTCATTTCGGCGCCCAGTGTGCGGGCACGGCGCTTGATGCTCACCGGACCCAGGCGCATCAGGTCGAGTTCGTCGAGCGTGTACACGCCGCTGAACGGGAAGCCGCCGCCGTTGTCGTCCACGGTGACTTCGAGCGCGCCGTTGCTCTTGCCGATCGACACCATGACACGGCTCGCCTTCGAGTGCTTTTGCACGTTATTCAAGGCCTCGCGCACAATCTGCATGATTTCGAGCGCCACTTCAGTCTCAGGCGGCTCGTCGAAATCGCTGCTCGAAAAGGTCGCGGTGATGCCCGTGTCGCGCTGGAACACCTCCACCAACCGGCTCAGCGACGCGGCCAGCGTGTCGCCATCGACATCCGAAGGACGCATGCTGCGCACGAACGCGCGCAGGTCGTTGACCTGCTGCTTGGTGATCTCCTGCAGTTGACCCAGTTCATCGAGCGCCATCTTCTGGTCCTTGGCCATCAGGCGCTTCAGCAGTTCCAGGCGCATGAGGAAGCCGATGAAGGCCTGCAGCGGGCCATCGTGAAAGTCCGCGGCGATGCGCTGGCGTTCGAGTTCGCGGGCTCGCTGTGCGTCGGAACGCAACAGCACGTTCTGCTTCGCCATATGCGCGACCCGGCCTTCGAGGTAGAGCTTCTGGTAACTGGAAACGATCGCCAGCAAGCCGCAGCCCGCCGCCACGGCCGGGATGTTCGTGAATTCAGCCGGCGCAACCAGGAACAGGATGGCGAGTGTGAAGGCGGTCAAGCCTGCGGTGTGCCAGATGTCGAGCGTTGCCTGCGCGGTGGTGAACACGAACGTCCAACTCGCCACGCTGACCCAGAACCACAACGCCGGAGTTCCGAGAGCGCCGGAGTAAATGGTCACCCAGAACAGGCACAGGAAGGTATCGCCAACGACCGTGGCAATGGATCCCCACCTGGTCGGATACGGCCTCCACCAGAGCACCGCCACCCCGTACAGAAGATACGCCAGGAAAATCAGAGCCGGCAGTTGCAGCAAACTGCGAATCGACAGGTAGTAGATAACCAGGAAACTGGCTGCGACTACCACCCGAGCTACGGAGATGACCAGGCGCCAGGCGTGGGGAATCATAGGGCGTGCAGCACAAGGCCGCAGCGGCGGCTGCTACTTTTGATACAGGTACAAGCGATGCGACCGGCCTTCGCCGTCGTCGTCGATATCCAGCGTCTTGATCGGAGTCCAATCCGAAAACTCAAAGTCGTGGGCGACAATGCGCGTACCCTTCTTCAACTGCTTGTCGAGGATCGGCCGGACCTTGTCGTTCGACAGAGGCAGCAGATACACGGTGATGACATCGGCGGAAGAGTAATCCTGCTGCAGGATGTCGCCGTGGATGATCTTTGCCCGGGACTCGAGTCCGAACTTCTTGATGCGGTCGCTGCTCTGCTGGACGAGATCCTTGTCGAACTCCACACCGGTCGCGTTCGCCTTGAACTTCTCAGCTGCCATGATCACGATGCGGCCGTCGCCGGACCCGAGGTCGAACATCTTTTCCCCGGCCTTCAACCCGGCAAACTGCAGCATCTTCTCGACCACCAGTTCGGGGGTCGGATAATACGGAGCGAGCTTTTCCGGAGTCTTTTCCTTCTGCTGCTGGCCGAAGGCGGCCGCGGGAAGCGCCGCCAGCGCCGTAATCAGGGATCTGCGATTCATTCCATGTCCTCGTGAGGAGAGAGCTTAAGGTTCGATGTACAGGCGGACCCGGTTGCTTTCCCGGCCGTCGGCCTCGATGTACAGTTCCGCCGGACCGTAATTCACGATCTTCGGCAATTCGATCTCGATCAGGTAGAACCCAATATATCCCGGCGCGAGCACGGCGCGCGTCACATCGACTGGATTGCGGTCGAGCCATGCGCGGACCTTCGCAACCACCGCGGGAGGAGAATCCAGCGGCGCTGCGACGCCAGCGGGCCATTCGGGCCGAACGCGTCCCATCCCCGCCGCGAGAACCTGGATCCGGTTGCCGGATCGCGCCGGCGTCAAACCGTCCAGCATCACGCCACTCTCGGCGTCCAGCACCATCGGGGCGCCATCGCGATCGAGGAAAATCGCCGGAGAGGCCTGCTGCAGGGGTACGCCGAATTGCAGCGGCGTCGAGCGGCCCCGGGTTTCCAAAGAGACGCTCAAGGTGCTGCCCTGCACATCAAACGGAACCTGGATTTCACTGCGTTCGGCGCCGGAAGCGAGGATCGGAGCCGTTGCCGCGCCTGCCTGCGCTCGCGTCACTTCCGCGCCGATCAAGGTGAGCAGGGATCCGGGCGCCGCGGCGCGCGAACTGAAGTCGGCAGCCTGCACCATTCGTGGACTTCCCTTGCGATGCGGCGCGGCAGCCGCGAATACGCCCGCGCCTTCGACGGCTGCGTATACCTGATGTCCACCGGCGGTCAGTTGCACATCCAAAACTTTGGCGGAAGCGCCCCACGCGCCTGTCAGCAACCGCCACGGAGTTGCGGGACCTAATCCATTCAAGTCGGCCGCCGTGACGTAAACGCCTGCGGAGGTCGCGACATAAAGTGCGCCGCTCGCGCGTTCGAACGCGGCGCCGGTCGCCTCGACATCCGGCAAATCGCCGGTGAGATCGTCCCAGAACACGCCGCCATTGATCGTACGAAGCACGTGTGCGCCTTTACGACCGGCTTCGAGTTCCGCGGGCCGCAATCCCGCCGTTGCAACCGCAACGCGCGGATCCTGGGGATCCGCCACAATTCGCGTGATCGCGCCCATTTCCTGAATCTTGAACGGGCTCCATGTCGCGCCACGATCCGGACTCGCAAAAATACGGCCATCGGCAGAGCCCGCATACATGACGTCGCCGGCGACGGCAGACGCTGTAATCTTCACACCTAACTGCTGCGACCAGCGGTTGTGCCGCTCGGCTTCCGCGAGAAGCGTCTGATCATCGGCCAGTTCCCGCCATGCCCTGCGTTCGCCCGGCAGCCATTCGAACACGCTGCCATTGGCCTCAACGCGCATGCCCCGCATCCCGGATGGCAGGCTGAGGATCCTGGTCGCCGGGAAGTTCGCAAGGCCGTCATTGAGTCCAGCCCAACTCGCGCCTCCGTCAACCGAGCGCCACACACCGTTCAGCGAAGCCGCCGTCACATCGTCGGGATCGGTTGGGGACACGGCCACATCAAGGATGCCGTCGCCCAGAATCGAGCGATCGCGGAACGCCGTCAGGTTGGTCCAATTGGCGCCTTCATCGTCGGAACGGTAGATGAACCGCCCGGCCGCGTACAGGCGCGAACCCTGTCCGGGCGCGGCATAGATCTTAGCCCCGTTTTCCGGCCGCTTGCGGGCAAACGAATCACTCGCTGGCGGAGGAACGCTTGCGGAAGAAGCAGTCCATTGCTCGAAGTCCGCGGTTTCGAATACGCGCGAACCTAATCCTGCGGCGTACAACTTTGAGCCGTCGGAGGCATACCAGACCCGAAAAACAGGTCCTGTGGAAAAGCCGGCTAACCCACGATCAAGAGACAAGTTTCCGGCGCTGCGCCAATCTATTGTCAGGGGCGATGTCTGCGCGAAGGCGACAACCGCCGCTCCCGCCATCAGGCAGGTCCAGATTGACACAGCTCTGTATCCAGTTGACACGTGAGACGCTTCTTATTGTAACCGCAACTACTCAGGGAATCGGCAAAAGACCGCCCGGCGAACAGTCCCGGCATCCTGTTAGCAATCGGCACGCCACTTGCTAGCTCTTTTTGAGGTAGACTGTAGATTCTTTCTTCTGGTTTCTGTCTTAGAGGGTGGAGCCAGAAGAAAGTAGGGCTATCGGGATCCGCCGCAACGGTCGATCTCGTGATAGTCTGGAATTTATTTGAGCGATGGCCCGGACCCTCCAATTCGCCTCGCGTCCTTCGCTGTTCGCAGCAGCCGCGCTATTCGTGTGCGCAGGCTCAGGCATAGCGCAGATCCTGCCGCTTGCCGCCGCGGACTATGCCGCCAAGGTCGAGACGATCACCGGGCAGGTGTCTGTTCTCCGCGATAATCAGCCTTGGGCATTGAGTCCCGGCGATACGGTCCAATGCCAGCAGGTGATCTTCAGCGGCCCCAACGGCTATGCGCTACTGCGTGTGTCCGACGGCAGCACCTTCGAAGTATTCGCCAATTCACAAGTCATCTTCCGTAAGAATGTTCCCAACTGGCGCGATCTGCTGGATGTCGTGATCGGCAAGGTTCGAGTTCACATTAATAAGATTGGTGGAGTTCCGAACCCGAACCGCGTTGTGACGCCTACGGCTGTCATTTCCGTGCGCGGGACAACCTTCGACATCAGTGTGGACGAGGAAGAAGAATCGACGCTCGTTGAAGTCGAGGAAGGTGAAGTCGCCGTTGAGCACGCCCTCATGGCGCGTTCCACCACCAAGATCCTGCGGGATGGCGAGTCGCTGAAAGTCTACAAGCAGCAACCGCTTGCCGCAAGAACGGTGGATAAAGGCACGATCGTTCGCTACGGAATGAAGGCCGTCGTGGACGCGATCAACACGGTGATCCTGCGTCCCGGTCGTATCCCGGGCGCCGGTGGATCCACCGGTGGCGCTGTTGGATTGCCGGGCGATTCCGGCGGCGCGCCGCCGCCTCCGCCACCACCTCCTCCGCCCCCGCCACCGCCAGGCAACTAAGTGCGCAAGTTCGAAGCCCGTCTTTTTTATACGCCTCCCACAGAGGCCCTGCTATATCTGCCGGAATGTCCCCGCCTGCTCTCCAATAGCGGCGTCGCGGACCCGTTGCTGGGTTGGGTGGCGATTGTCCATGAACCCGGCGGCGCGACTGGCAGTCTTAATCTCCTGAACCTCGATACGCTCGAGAATCGCAGCATCGACCTCCCCGGGCGTCCGGGCTTCTTTGCGGAGACCGACGAAGCAGGAGTGGTCGTTGCGGGCATCGATCGCCGCCTGGTGCTGGTGAACATTCACACCGGAGCCGTAGAAGAAACAGGGCTCTCCGTCTGCGATGACGATCGCGTCATCATCAACGACGGTTTCGCGATTCCCGGCGGCCTGCTGTTCGGCACCAAGCACCTCGAGTTCAACCAGCCGATCGCTGCGCTCTATCACTTCGAAGAAGCTTCCGGAACTTTGCGCACAGCGATTCCGGGACAATACTGTTCGAACGGGAAACACTACTGGACCGAGCCGGACGGTAGCGTCCACCTCGTCGACACGGACAGCATCCCGCGCTTGATCACGCACTACGTTTTCGAGGACGCCTCGCTTCGAACCATCGCGCGTCAAGCGCCGCTGACGCCCGCCGAAGAGCTGCCCAGCATTCCGGACGGCTGCCGGAACGACGCGAACGGCGAAACGATCCTGGTCGCCTACTTCAACACGGAACTCGTCGCCGACGGCATCGCGCAACAGTTGCGCCTCGACACCGGCGAACCCGTGGCCGAATGGCGGATCCCCGGATCGCCGCGCGTCACGTGTCCGGAAATCTTCGAATGGAAGGGCAAGGTCGTTGTGCTGTTTACGTCAGCGACGGAAGGCATGACGCCGGAACATCGCGCGCTCGCGCCACACGCCGGATGCTTCTACATCGCGGACACGGATCTCGATCGCGCGCCTGCGCCACCGCCGCTCATCTCCGCCGCTAGCCTCCGTGGGTCCAGCGCCCCCCGGCCATAGTCTTCAGCACTTTGATTTTGATGATCTGGTTCGGATCCACCGTGTGCGGATCTTTGTCCAGCACCACAAGATCCGCCAGTTTGCCCGGCTCGAGGCTGCCCTTCAGATGCTCTTCGCCCGACGCATACGCGCCATTGCGAGTGCTCGCCAGGATCGCCTCGCGAACCGGGATCCGCTGGTTTGCGCCCCACACCGTGCCGTGGATGTCCGTGCGCGTCACGCAAGACTGCAGCGCCATCAGCGGATCAAACGGACCCGGCACATAATCCGAACCCGGCGCCACGCGAATGCCCTTATCGAGGAAACTCCGCATCGCGAACATATGGCTCAGCCGCTGCTCACCGTATTCGCGCATCTTCTCGCCGTGATAATAGACGTAAGTCCAAAACGGCGTCGGGATCGCATCGAGCGCCTTGATGCGATCGAGCAGGCTGTCGTTGACGAGCGTGCAGTGCTCCAGCCGGAACCGCGGATCCCGCCGTGGATGTTCCTTCTGCAGCCGTTCGTACACGCGCAGCGCCACATTGATGCCCACGTCGCCGTTGGCGTGCGTTCCGATCTGCCATCCGGCGCGGTGCGCCTTCAACCCGGTCTGGTACAACTCTTCTTCCGGCATCACCATAATGCCGTAATCATTGGGACGCCCGGCATACGGCCGGCTCAAACGGGCCGTACGTTCACTGATCGAACCATCGGCAATCATCTTCATGCCGCCGACGCGCACCCACGCATCGCCAAGTCCGGTGCGGATCCCGGCGCGGATGAGGTCATCGATCTGCTTGTGGAACTGCATCGCGTAGACGCGGCAGGACAGCTCGCCATCCCGGTAGCACGCCTGATACGCGGCCAGATCCTCGGGCGAACCGAGCGCATCGTGCACCGACGTGATGCCGCTCTTCGCGAATACTGCCGTGATGTGCTTCACGCCCTCGCGCCGTTCCGAAGCCGAGGCCGCTTCGCGCATTCCCGCGACCAGATCGACGGCGGTTTCACGCAACTCGCCCGTCAACTGCCCCTGTGCATCTTTCACGATCAATCCACCCGCGGGATCCGGCGTCTTTGCGTTCACATCCTTCACCTGCAGCGCAAGCGAGTTGACGAACGCCGTGTGTCCGCCGCGATGCGTGATCGCCACGGGATGCCGGGTCGTCGCGCGATCCAGGTCCTCTTTGGTGAGCTTGCGGCCCTCTGCCGTCTTCGTGTCGTCGTACTTGAAACCGTACACCCACTTGCCCGGCGGCGTCTTATCCGCACGAGCCTTGATGGCCGCGACGATCGCCGCGATTGACGGCAGGTCGCATTCCACCTGCGTGAGATGCCGCGCGCCGGCGTAGGCGACATGCGTGTGCGAATCAATGAATCCGGGCAGCACCGTGGCGCCGCCAAGATCCGTCTTCTTCGTGCCCGCGCCCGCCAGCGCGAGGATCTCCGCGCGTGTGCCGAACGCAAACACGCGGTCTCCAGTGAGCGCCAAAGCCTCACACGGCTGCAGGTCAGGACCCGCATAGAACTTCGCCCCCGTCAGGACGTGGTCCGCGCGAATGACGCTGGCCTGTGCCCAGCCAGCAGCCGCAGCGGCAGTGAAGAAACAAAAATCCCGGCGTCGCATTCTCGGAATGTTACCGCAAAAAGAGGCCGGGACAGTATACTGAATGCTACCCAGCCGCAGTTATGGACCCCAATCGCTGGACACGCAGGAAGTCGATCTTCGCAGCCGCCGCCGAGTTGCCCCCGGACCAACGGGAGCAGTTCGTTGCGCGTGAATGCGGCGAAGACGACGAGTTGCGGGCCGAAGTCCAGGAACTGCTCGACCAGCTTTCCGCCGACGACCGCACAGGCAATCTGTTGCCGAAGGCGCCGCCGCCGGAATCGATCCGCCCCGGCGAAGTGCTCGCCTCCCGCTTTCGGATCGTGCGTCTCCTCGGCCGCGGCGGCATGGGCGAAGTTTATGAGGCGGACGATCTCGAACTGGGCGGGCGCATCGCACTCAAGACGCTGCGTCCGGAAATCGCGAGGAACGAACAGTTCCTGCAGCGTTTCAAACGCGAAGTCAACCTCGCCCGGCAGATTACGCACCCCAACATCTGCCGCGTTTTCGACGTCGGCTTTGACGGCGGGCAAGCGTTCCTCACCATGGAACTTCTGCGGGGACGTTCTCTCGCGGAACGGATCCGGCAGGGTCCGCCGTTGTCCAGGAGCGAGATCCGCCGCTACGCGAAAGAGATTCTCGAAGCCCTGGTCGCGGCCCATTCCAGGCGCATCACCCACCGGGATCTCAAGCCCGGCAACATCACCATCACCGAAGACGGAGGCGTCAAAATCGTCGATTTCGGCCTGGCCAAGTCGCTGCAGCCGCCAGAGGTGAACTCGGCCGAGGATACCGCCGTCATGGCGCAGGAAACCCGCGCCGGCGTGGTCCTCGGGACCCCTGGATACATGAGTCCCGAGCAGGCCTTGGGACGCCCGGTGGACGAGCGCTCCGACCTGTTTTCATTTGGCGCGGTCCTGTACGAGATGGTCACCGGGCGCCGTCCTTTCGGCACGGGGCATCAAAACGAGATCATCGCGAGGCTGGTGACAGAACAACCCGAACCGGCCCGTCAAATCAACCCGGAAATCGACCTCGCGGTCGAAATCGTCATCAACCGCTGCCTGGAAAAAGATCGCAACAAACGCTTCGCCTCGGCGGCCGAGGCGCTCGAAGCGTTGCGATCCGGCGATAGCGCGATCTCATCCAACACCGCACCGGCCGTTCCACAACCAGCGGCCGTCAGCGGACGCCGCATGTGGATGCGCTATGCCGCGGGGGGCGCTGCCGCCGCGTCGATTGCAGGTTTGGGTTTATGGAAATACCTGTCTCAGGGAGGATCGCTACAATCGCTCGCCGTGCTCCCTCTGGTGAATGAGGGTCCGCCCGAAAACGAGTTCCTCACGGACGGTTTTACCGAAAGCCTCATCAACGAAGTCTCGACCGGCGACCTGCGAGTGATCGCAAGAAGCGCCGTATACCGGTTCAATCGCAAAGAGGATCCGCTGGAAGTCGCACGCAAGCTCGGGGTGGCTGCGGTCCTCACGGGCCGGCTGCTCTACAGGAACAGCAACCTGGTGACGCTCTCGCTGGAACTCACCAGCGTTGCCAGCCTCGAGAGGCTCTGGGGCAAGCGGGTCGATCTGCTCAGTTCCGCACTACAGACCCTGCAAGCGAAGATTGCGACAGAAGTCCTCGCGGCCCTGCGGGTCCGCCGGCGCGCGAACCTCCCCGCCATGCAGGTCGCGGCCGTGGATCCCGCGGCATACGAGTTGTACCTGAAGGGGCGCTATCAATGGAACAAGCGAACTCCGGCGGCGCAGCAGAAGGCGGTCGAGTATCTGCAGCAGGCGATGGAGATCGCGCCGGGGTATGCGCCGGTCCACGCTGCGCTGGCGGATGTGTTTGCTTTCCAGAGCGGCTTCAAGCCGTCGAACGAAGTGTTCCCGCGATCCCTGGCTTCGGCGCGGCGTGCGCTGGAACTGGATCCGAATCTCGCCGATGCGCACGCAGCGCTGGCCTTTTCACAACTGCACTATGAATGGAACTGGGCTGCCGCCGAGGCCTCGTGCCGTAGAGCAGTGGAGCTGAATCCGAGTTATCCGTCGGCGCACTCGTACTATGGAAGGCTGTTGACCTCGCAGAAGCGGTTTGATGAGGCGATTACGCAGTACCAGCAGGCGCAGTCGCTGGATCCGCTGTCTCCTGCCGTAGGAGTCGCACAAGGGCTGACGTACTTCTATGCCAGGCGGTACGCGGACGCGGCGCGGGCGCTGCAACGCGTGATCAGCCTCGAAAAGAACTTCAGCGCGGCGAATCCGTCGATGGCGGTGGTGCGGCTGGTGCAGGGCGACACTGCCGGCGCGATCTCCCTGCTGGAACAGGCGCTGACCGTCAATCCGAACGACACCGGTGTCATTGCGGATCTGGGTCTGGCGAACGGACTGTCGGGAAAGACGGACAAAGCGAAGGAAGCGCTGGCAAGGCTGGGGAAAATCGCGGAAGGACGGTATGTGTTGCCGTACTTCTTTGCGCTGCCGCATCTTGGGATGGGCGACAAGAAGACGGCGCTGGACTTCATCGAGCGGGCCATGGAGGAGCGGTGCTGGCCCGTTCCGTATATCGGAGTCGACCCGAAGCTGGATGCGCTGCGGGCCGAACCCCGATTTCAGACATTCGTTCGGGAGCGCCTGCACCTGCCGGCGTAAGCGCTCCCTTTCTGCAGCTACCGCGCGACTGAGACCGAAACCCGGTTCGAGGTCACGCCGCCGATGGTCAGCACGAGAGGCTGGTCACCCGCCGCTGTTCCCGCCGGCACTTCAACGGTCACCGTGTAACGCCCCGCCAGACCCGGAGTCGCCACCGACGACACGACAGTTGCCGAAGCCCCGCCGATGGTCGCCGTCACCGTGTTGGTGCGCGCCAATCCCTTCGACTCGTCCGGCGCCGGGGACCCATCCGTGAGAGGTGTAGTCGTTTGTCCAAGTCCCGTCGCCATGACCCGGATCTTCTCGCCGGGCCGCGCCGGATTATCTGGACGCACCAGCCCCTGGTCCCCTTCACGGAAGACTTCAGCGCCGCCTTCAGTGATGAAGATGCCCGGCGCGTACTGCTGCACCGCGACCGGGAACGGAGCCGACGAGTACTGGCCGTTCACCAGCCCGACAATCAGCGGCCGGCTCGTTCCGAGCGGAGCCGAGAAGGGCACGAGCGCCTGGATCTGGGTACGGTCGACGAACACAATCGGCGCAGGCTGTCCGCCGATCGTCACCGAAAGGCCGTTCAGTGCGGTGGGGAAAAACGCGCCCGGCTGATCGGATCCCAGTCCTGCGGGAGCGACCAGGAAATCGCCGTAGATCGCAACCCTGCCACCTGGAGCCAGCGTCCGAAGAGGCGGATCGAGGTTAATGGCGCTGGTCACATCCACAATACTGACGAAGTTGCTGCTTGCGACCACTGCGCCCGCGCCCATCTGACCACGAATCGCACCCGCTGGAAGCGCGACAGTGTGCAGGTTCATGTAGTAACCCTGGTCGATGATGTTCGCCAGCATGTCCTGCACCGCCGTCGAAGTCACCGGATCCGAGAAGGCGGTCAACGTACTGATCAGGCCCGGATCACCTGTGCTGGTGAAACCGCTGGCTCGCGTCAGTCCGCTGTCGATCCGGACCGGGCCGTTCGTTCCCACATAGCCTTCATGGATGTGCAGGCCGGTGAACTCCGTGCCCTTCGAGAAGTTCCGGTGCAACACCACGAACGCAGACAGCCCACTCTCGATCACACCGTTCGCATTGCGTAGAACGTCCGCCACGAAGGCTGCATCCGCCGCTTCCGCCGCTCCGGCGCGCGCCAGGGGCACGCCAAACACAATCCGATCCGCCGGACGAGTTTGGCCGCGTGCAAATCCAGCCGGGAATCCGTTGGTGTGGATGTTCATGTAGTATGCTCCGCCGCTCTCAGCCAGAGCTTCGATCGCGCGGCGTTTGACCGGATCCGTCACGTCAATCTCGTTCCGCACGTCGACCGTTCCTTCACCGGATTCCGCGACGCGCAGCCCGAGAGCGGCGTTGATGCCGGAATCCAGAATGACAGGTCCGTTGGTTCCAGCCGGTCCGGAATGGATATGCAGGCCGGTAATCGTCTGCGGCCCCAGAAACTGGGCAGCAGGGAACCGGTACTTCACGATGAACCGCACTTCCGCGCTGTCGATCACGTTATTCGCATCGCGGGTGAACGTGGCAATCGCAAAACCAGCAGCAATGCCGTCCTGCGGCACGCCTGGAACCTCGTTGCCCGTGCGCATATCCGCGCCGGCGATGAGTTGTTTGCTGGCGGTCAACTGGCCGCGCATGACGCCGCCCGGATTCGCCGTCGTATGGAGATTGACGTAGAAAGCGGAGGGATTCCGTTCAATCGCCTGAGCCCACTGGCTGTCACGAACCACCGCCTTGATGGTTCCGCGCTTGCCGGCTTCGACCGAAATTGGTCCGTTGGGCAAGCCCGAATCCACCACGATCGGGCCATTCGTACCCGCAGCGGCGGAATGAATATGCATGCCCGTAATCGTGGCGTTGATGGTGAAGAGATAATCCACCTGGAACTCCACGAAATTCACGGGATCGCGCTCCGTGCCGCCACGTACGATACTGATTGTGGCTTTGCCGGAGGCTACGTTTCCGTCCACTGGCGGGACCTCGTTCGAAGACGACAATTGCGCCCGAAACGTGGTGGCTGAAAGGCCTGCGGGAAAGGCGTTGTTTCGCCCATCGAAGGTCAAGGTGCCGATCGGCCCCTCTCCTTGAGCCCACATGAGGTTGTGCGTAGCCAAAAGGCTCGCAAGAGCAATGGAAAATGAAAGTCTGCGACTCATACTTCGACCATCTCCTGATTGGGGATACTCCCTCTTAGCGCCGGATCCGCGCCGGAAGGGCCAAGTCGAATTAGTATATACCCATCGTCTTTTGGGGATAGGTTGCCAGGCATTCGCTGTACACTCGACTTCATGCCAGCAATTCACTGTGTGCTTGCTCTCACGCTGCTTGCTCAACAACCTCCCCGCCAAGCCCTTTCCAAGGACCAGCGCCTGGCCGATTTCCATCAGTTTGTCAGTACTTTCCAAAAGTTCTATGCGATGGAGGAACTGAAGCTGAGAACCTTGAAGGTGGCCCTCCGCGATCCTGAGTCGATTCAGTCCACCGTGAATCAGATCGAAAAAGGTGAGATCACGGACAACCAGTTCGCAGAGCTGATGGTGAAATGGGCTGCGCGACTCCAGGACGGCCACGTTACCGTCTCGTACCCGTTCAACTGGTCCGCGAGGCTGCCATTCGACGTCGACTTTTACGATCAATCCGGAGATCAACCCCGGAATGCCGTTCGCGTGACCGCTATCGACCGGAAGCAACTGCCTGAGGATCAGTTCCCCTTCCAGGTCGGATGGGAACTGAAGAGCATCGACGACCAGCCTGTTTCCGCCTGGATCGAGAGATTCCGCCCGTTCGTCGCAACCAGCAGCAGCACCGCCACCAACCGGCTGGCCGCCCGGATGCTGACCGCTCGCTATCAGGACATGCTGCCCGGCGCCCAGGAAGCCGTCGCCGGGCAGGCCAAACTGGGATTCGAGAATCTCAACGGAGTTCCGCAGGATCCGATTCTCGTTCAATGGATCACAGCGGGAGAGAAAGAGCGGCGGTTCGTGCCGGGCGCGGAATCGACCGTGGCGGCAACCGGAGCCACCGCGGCAGGGCCCATCGCCGCGATGCCGGCATCCCGGGCCAAGCTGATCAATCCCCAGATCAAACCGTTTTACGCCATCCCGACCTGGCGGGATCCAGCCAAGGATGAACTGTTCTACAACCTCACGCTACTCGAAGACGGAAGTCCGGCGCGCGCCAGCAGCAGGGGAAACCGTTATGGACTGGTTCGAATCCCGACCTTTGCGCTGACGCCTTCGACGAATGAGGAACGCGACAGGCGCGTGCAGGAGTTCCGCAACATCCTCGTTCGGATGGTGCAGACAGAGCAAGTCAAGGCCCTCGTCATCGACCTGCTGGAAAACCCCGGCGGCAGCGTCTGGTTCTGCCAGGAACTGCTTCGTCTCGTTGCGGGTCTCGAACGCAACGTCCCGCAGTTCAAGGCGCCACAGTTTCGCATCCGTGCATCGTATTCCTGGCTCGACGCTTTTGATTCCTACCGGACGCTGCTGAGCGGGGTCGACGACAAACTACAGGCGCAGCGCGGGCTGATCTACACCCGGCTGGTGGAGGATCCAGCGACGCCCACCGATCCAATCCCGCTGAACGTGCAGGCCAGTGACACTCTGAAGGCCACCCAATGGCCCCGAACAACGCCGGTCTATCTGCTCGTTGATGATCTTACGCTCTCCGCAGGCGATCTGTTTGCGTCCGTAATCCAGAATCAGAAGCTGGGTACGATCATCGGCGTGAACACAATGGGGGCCGGCGGAACAGTCGGGGTCCAGCCGGCGGCGTTCGCGACGGAGGCGTCCATCACGGTCACCCAGTCGATCATGCTCAGCCCCATGGACGGCAGCGACAAGTTCCAGGAAGTGGAAGGAGTTGGAGCAGCGCCGGATTGTCTGCTGGACCTCCGCACAGAGCGCAACTTGCGTCTATTGAATCAAGGCGAGACGCCGGATTTCCTGAAAGGGCTCCTCGACATCATCCAAAAGAAGGATGGCGCCTGCGTCGCCCCGCCACCACGTCCCGCTAACCCTTGAGGTTCTCGAACGCCGCGGCGATCTCTTTCTTCGCGGCTTCACTAACCGGCGTCAGCGGCAGGCGCGGCGGACCTCCGTAGTATCCGTTGAGGTCCATCGCATACTTCAACCCGGGGACCCCGTACTTCGTGGTCACCAGCTGCGCGGCGCGTGCGATGCGGTCCTGCCAGTCGCGGCCGGCTTCGATTTCCCGCGTGCGATGCGCTTCCCAGATCGTGATGCAGGCGTATGGCGCGGCGTTCGCGAACGCAAGCACGGCGCCCACCGCGCCCATCTGCAGCGACGGCCACAGCGTCGGCGCGGATCCCACCAATACCTGGAAGCCCGGCTTGCATTCCCGCATCATCTGCATCACCTTCTCGAGGTTCCCCGAGCTTTCCTTGATGGCGATGATGTTCGGATGCTGCGACAACTGCGCGACCGCGGCCGGCGAAATGTCGACGCCCGTTGTCTGCGGCCAGTTGTAGATCATCAGCGGGATCTTCGACTGATCCGCCACCGCGCGGAAGTACAGCATCTGCGCTTCATCGCGGTTCAGCAAACTCTTGTAATAATGCGGCGTGCGGACCATCGCCGCCTTGTATCCCATCTCCGCGGCCTTGTTCGTCAGCCACACGGTTTCGCGGACGCTTTCCACGCCCGTACCCGCCATCAGCAGTTTTTCCGGCGCAGCGTGTTTGGCCACCGTTTCCCAGATGAGGAACTTCTCGTCCGGCGTCAGCATGACGCTCTCGCCCGTCGAGCCGCACACCACGTAACCCGACAGCGTCGTGCGATTCCACTTCACGACGTTGTGCTCGAGCTTCGACAGATAGATCTCGCCGTTATGATCGAACGGCGTCGCGATGGGGGGGTAAATGCCCTGGAGTTTCAACATAGGGAGACGGTCCTCTTATATGACGAAGGGCAGGTTCCGCATGGTGCGCGAACCTGCCCTTCAGTCCACCGAAGCGAGACTACTGCAAGACTACTTGAGGAAGACGATGACGAGCGTGTAGAGCGCGAGCGATTCGATCAGCACGAGGCCGAGAATCAGCGCGAAGCGGATGCCCGCCTGAGCTCCAGGGTTGCGCGCCATGGCTTCTGCGGCGCCCGCCACAGCCTTGCCCTGACCGAGACCGCAAAGGCCGGAAGCGATGGCCATCGCGAACGGGCTCAGAGCGGCGAGGTCCACCGAATAGCCCTTGGCATTCGTCGCACCCTGCGCGAAGACCGGCGTGGCCAGCACGAACAGGATGATGAACAACAGAAACAGCTTGCTAAAACGCATGTTGCGTTTGTACTCCTTCTATGAATTTGCCGGACGGCCTGCCGCAGGAGGTGGTTCGTTCCATCATCTGGGGATGTGGGCGCTCACACTGCGCGAAACCGCAACGGCGTACTACTACCGAAACTCTTCTTAGTGCTCGCTCTCCATGGCGCTCGACACGTAGATCATGGTCATCAGCGTGAAGATGTACGCCTGCAGGAACGAGACGAACACGTGCAATCCCATGAACACGGCCGGAATCGCAACATAGGTCAATCCGAGGAACGCCAGGGTCACCTGCTCGCCCGCAAACATGTTCGCGTACAGACGAACCGTGAGCGACAGCGGACGCGCCAGGTGGCTGACGATTTCAATCGGGATCATGATCGGCGCCATCACCGGGATGGGACCCATGAAGTGCGCCGCATAGTGCACCACACCCTGCTTCTTGATGCCGAGCCAGTTGTAGAACGCGAAGGTCGCGAGCGCACAGCCCAGCGGAACCGGCGGGAACATGGTCGGGGATTCGAAACCGGGGATGATGCCGATCAGGTTGCAGAACAGGATAAACAGGAACAGCGTGCCGAAGAACGGAACGAGATGTCCGCCGTGGTGGATGCCCACTTCATCGGTCTGGCCGCGTAGGAAGTCGTACACGGATTCGAGCAAATGCTGCATCTTGGTGGGCTTATCCACCGAGAATCCGCTTTTCACAACGGCGAACACAACCAGCATGATGACGAACACCAGCAACTGCATCGACTGGAAGTTGCTCCACGGCTTGGCCGGGTCGTGTGCGTGCTGTCCTACCAGTTGAAGCGCGGCGTTGGCAGGTCCCGCCAGGAATTGATTACAAAGCGCTGTGATCCAAAGTTCGTGTTCGTGCATGTACTTACAAGCTGTGCGTCGTCGAAGAAGAGGTCGCGAGTTCGTAGACGAGTTCGGCGAGAACGGCTGCCACCGTCGTCATGAGACCTGCGAAGACAGGCCACGGCCCGGTTCCGGAAACTCTCATCATAGCAAAAATGACGCCGCCGATGATCAGGTACCGGAATCCCATGGCGATCGCCGACGCCCGCGCGGACCTTGCCTTAGGCGCCTCGCCGCCGGCGCCAAGCGCGTTCACCATCCGCTTCATGAACAGAAAGCTGATGTAGGCGAGGATCGTCCCGGTCGCGAACCCCAGCGCATGCCGGAACGTGAACGCGGCCCAGATTCCCACAATCCCAACCAAAGAAAGGATGAGAGTAAACCGTTCGATGCGGCCCAGAGCCTCGCGGTATTGCGCCTCGTCCATCCTTTTATTTCTGTCCGGTTTCGCGCATCAGGTCGCGAATCAACTGAATGAAGCCCGACGCGATCCCGATGATCAGGAACACGATCTTGAAGAAGCTCGTCCCCAGCCAGCGGTCGAGCCCATAGCCCATGATCCAGCCGACGAACACGCACGCGGGCAGGATCGTCGCGAGTCCCAGATAATGCCCCACCTGCGCCAATACTGGCAAGTCTTCTTTGCGTTTCTTGGGACTTTGACCCATCCACTGCCAGTGTACCCCTCACCGAACCTGTGAATTTCCCCTGCCTGGGTGAGCAACAATACAGGTGGTTCTCGGGTAATATGAACAAACGGTTTCATACTTGCAGATGGAAAGTGTATTGACCAACGCCGGAGTCAGCGTCGCACACCGGTCGGTCCCGCTGCTGCGGTCCGAGCGAGCGGCGATGACTTTCTTCGTGTACCTGCTCGCATTGGGGCTCTTCCGCGGCCTCGCGTGGACCCAGACCGCCTGGCTCGCTTTCCCTCCGATATTGATCTTTGCGGCCGTCCGCCTCGAACAATCCATCTCCCGCCCGTGGACCCGCGTGACGCGTGAGTTCCTCAACCTCGGTTTGATCCTCGCCGCCTATTGGAGCGTCGAGTGGTTCAACTTCGAACCCAAACGCACCGACCTCCAACTGTCGTGGCTCGAATGGGACCGCGCCATTCTCCACACTTGGGGACTCCATAACGCAATCGAAGCCCTCGGAAGCGTCATCCCCTACTTCCTCGAAACCGTGTACATGCTGCTCTACGCGATCCCGCCGATTTACCTCACCATCCTCTTCACGACGGGCGCCCGCCGCCGCACACACCGTTTTCTCTTCGTCGTACTGGCCGGCACACTCGCCGTCTACGCCTGCCTGCCTTACTTCCCCGTCATCGGCCCCCGCATCGCGTACCCCGGCGTCGACCTGCCTTCCTACACCAACGCGCCGCGCCAGCTCAACACGTGGCTGCACGACAATGCGGACATCTCCACCAGCGTCTTCCCCAGCGGACACGTTGGGGTCGCGTTCTCCACAGCATTTGGACTCGTCTTCGCCGTCCCCGAGCGCCGCCGCCTGATTCTCTCGGCGTTCACTGCCGCCGCGCTGGTTTGGGTCGCGACCATTTATTGCCGCTACCACTACACAGTCGACGGATTGGCCAGCATCTTCATCACCTTCGCCGTCTGGTTCGCCTGCAAAACCTGGGACGACACGTCGAATGCTCCTGCTCATTCCTAGCTTGCTGTTCCTGTCGCTCGGCATCGAAGCGACACAGAACATGCAGGGACGGCTCCTCACACCGATCGCGAGTTATTCGAAGCGCGGCACGCCCGTCGAGATTGAAATCGTCGCGCCCGCGCATCATGGCGCCGCGCCGATCGTTCCCGCCGGAACCGTCCTGCACGGCACTGTGCGCCAGGCTCACACCATCGGACTCGGCATCCGCCGCGAACGCTCACTGCTGGAACTGGAATTAAACGGCGGCTGCACGACCCCGCGAGGCGATCACATCGCCTGTGACGCGTTGCTGCAATCCGTCGACAATGCGCGGGAGCGGGTCCGCCGTCAGAACCGGATCACCGGCATTCTTGCCGCCAGCCATCCCAACTCCTGGCTGAAGGGCGTCTGGTTCCAGCGTCCGCACGCGCACATGCTGCAACGCTCTACTGCAGGACTCACCGGACCAATCGGCGCGATGCAGAAAAGCCTCGCGCCCAGCCCCATCGGAGCCGCCACTGCAGTCGCCGTGCGCCTGCTGCTCTTCCGCATGCCGGAAACCGAAATCCAGTTGCCGTCCGGCGCCGAACTCAACTTCGCGCTGCACGCCCCTTTGTCCGAAACCTACGCAGACCCGATCGAGATCGACGAAGACAGCCCGCTCGCGGACCTGCCTGCGGATATCCGCCATGCCAACGGCAACCGCGCAGGCGATCAGATCAACATCGCCTTCCGTGGATCCCGCGAACAACTCGTCGAAGCCTTCGACGCAGCCGGGTGGATCACGCCGGAACCGCTCAATCGCCGTACGTTCCGACGCATGTACGGAGCGTTCACCACGTTCGGCAATTACCCCGCGGCTCCGGTTTCGAACCTCTATTATCAGGACCGCCTGCCGGATCTCGTCTTTCAGAAATCCTTCAACACCATCGCCAAGCGCCATCACATCCGCATCTGGCAGAGCGAGACCGACCCGGATCTGTGGCTCGCCGCCGCCACGCAGGATGTCGGCGTCACTTTCGACTGGTCGCATGTGAGTTTCACGCACCGCATCGACCCGGCCATTGACGGCGAACGCAGCAAGGTCCTCAACGATCTCGTGGCATCGGGATGCCTCGCCGGGAAAACGCGCGTTCCCCGCCCCACCGCCGCATCCAACCGCAGCGATGGTGACCTTCACGTCGTCACGCTATCCGACGCCGGCTGCGCTTCGCCCGGCAGCACCGCAATCGCGCGCATCCGCCTCGCCAAGCCGCATTCGGCGCCGCCCGTTCTCGCCGCCCGCCGCTTCGTACTCGAGACCCGCCAGTTCGCCACGCGCGGAAACGTTTACTACTGGATGTATCGCGGCGCTGCATCCGCGATTTCCAACCTTCGCCACTAGAGCCGCTGTGGCATACTGATTGGACGATGTCCGGCCCGGAAACAGATGTCACGACGCTTCTGCGCCGTTTCCAGCATGGCGATGAGGACGCGCAATCCAAGCTCATTGCGGCCGTCTACGACGAATTGAAAGTGATCGCCTCGCGCTACATGCGCCGCGAAAACGAATCCCACACGCTGCAGACTACAGCGCTCGTCAACGAAGCGTATCTCAAGCTCGTCAACATCAAATCGGCTGAGTGGAAAGATCGCGCGCACTTCTTCGCGGTGGCGTCGCAAATCATGCGCAGGATTCTCGTCGACCACGCCCGCCGCCATATCGCCGGCAAGCGCGGCGGCGGTTTCGACATGCTGCCTCTCGAAGAAGGACTCGTCTTCAGTCCCCAGCGTTCGCGCGACATGATCAAACTCGACGAAGCGCTCGAACGCCTCGAGAAGACCGACGAACGCGTATCGAAGATCATCGAACTCCGCTTCTTCGGCGGACTCTCCATCGAAGAAACCGCCGAAGCCCTGGGACTTTCCCCGCGCACCGTCAAGCGCGAGTGGACTTTTGGCAAAGCCTGGCTCAAGAACGAATTCCAAACGGACCCGGACGCTACACTGGGAACGTGACCGCGACTCTCCCGGGCCGCCATTTTGCCCGCAATCTGATTGAACGCCGCACCCTGCTCCTCGAAATGGTGAAGCGCGATTTCAAGCAGCGTTTTGCCGGATCGGCCGCTGGTTGGCTGTGGGGCGTGATCCACCCCCTTGTCCTGCTCGCAAGTTGGACCTTCGTCTTTCAGGTCTGCCTCAAAACCCCGACGCAGAGCCACCTCACCGACAACTACACGATCTTCCTCTTCTGCGGCTTTCTGCCGTGGCTGCTGTTTCAGGAAACAGTGCAACGCTCCGCCGCTGCGCTGCTCGAACATTCGAACCTCATCACCAAGACGCTGTTCCCCAGTGAAGTCGTGCCGGTGTCGATTTTCCTGTCCGCGTTGATCAACCACGTCATCGCCATCGGACTCGTTTCGATCGCCGTCATCATATGGGATCGCGGCATCAGCCCGATGATGCTGTTCCTGCCCGTGTACATCCTGCTCAACGGCTTGTTCGCCATCGGACTCGGCTGGATCATCAGCAGCCTCAACGTCTACCTGCGCGACACCGCGCAAGTGGTGCAGGTCGTGCTGACGCTGTGGTTCTGGCTCACGCCGATTTTCATCACCCGCGAGATGGTGCCCGACAAACTGCGCTTTCTCGTCGATTGGAATCCGCTCTCTTACATCGTCAACGCGTATCGCGAACTGATCCTCAACGTCGAACTTCCCAACTGGCGCGAGATGGCGATTGTCGCGGCCTTTGCGATCACCGTCTTCATTGCCGGAGGACTCTTCTTCCGCCACCTGAAACGGGGCTTCGCGGATGTTCTCTAAGCAACTGCGCCCCGGCCTCGAATTGAAACTCGTCGAAGAGCGCCACGCGCTCGAGGTGTATAGCGTGATCGACGCGAACCGGCGATACCTGCGCCAGTGGCTGCCCTGGGTGGACGTCACGGCGAGCCCCGACAGCACGCTCGACTGGATCCGCAAGGCGCTGCGCCAGTTCGCAAAGAACAAAGGATTCCACGCCGGCATCTGGCACGAAGGCCAGTTCGCCGGAACCATCGGATGCCAGCCCATCAGCTGGTTGAACCGTCGCGTCGAAGTCGGCTACTGGCTTGCTGAACGCGCTCAGGGCAAAGGCATCATGACGGCCGCCACGGCGGCTCTGCTCGATCATGCCTTTGATGAGTGGATGCTGAACCGGGTCCAAATACAATGCGCCGCGGGAAACCTGAAGAGTCAGGCCATCCCGCGGCGGCTGGGTTTCACGCAAGAGGGGATCGTGCGCGAGGGCCAACTGCTCTACGGCACGTATCACGACCTCGTTCTGTTCGGCATGCTGCGCGATCAGTGGCGCAGCGTTGCCCGCGACAAATTCTAAATACTGGCCTTCGGTTGCTGATGCTGGATCATCCGGCCTCCGCGGCGCGGCGCTTGAAACATCCCCAGCGGGCCCGTGCCGGTGAGGATCTCGTTCGGCGGAGGCAACAGGAACATCCCCACCGCTTCACGAACGAGCAGCTGCATGCGCTGCGCTTCTTCGAGCTTGCTCAGCTTCGCGCGCTGCTCGACCGTCAACTGCGCCAAGGCCTCATTGCGCAATTCTTCGGAGGTCGATTCCGCCTTGCCCTTGGCGAGTTCGAGCGAGATGTACAGCTTGCCGACCGTGAGAGCGTCGATATCGCCGGACGCGAGTTGCGTCCGCAGGGCCTTCTGCTTGCTTTCCAGTTCCTGCACGGAAGCCCGTGCTTTCACCCGCATCCGAGCTTGCAGTTCGCCGAGGGTCTTGCGCTGGGCATCGCTCAGCGACAAGTACTCTTGTAGGTTCGCCGCCGCAGGCTTTTCGGTTTCGGGCGCGGAGGCTTCCGGCACGAACCACATCAGCCCCAGGCTCATTACGGATGTCAACACGGGCTTCCACATAATCAACTCCTCGATGCTGTGCTTAGAAGCGGGGCGGACCGCCGCGGAATCCCATCGCGGGACCCCGGCCTCCGCGCGGACCACCAAATCGCCGGCCCTCACCATCGGGACCCGCGCCGGCGGGAGGATCGATCAATCCCAGCCGCATTGCCTCGTGCACCGCGCCGCCATTCTTCGCCGATTCCTTCAGCGAGTCGAGCTTCGCCTTCTGTTCCGGAGTCAGCGTCGCGATCAACTTGTCCGCCGCAGCCTTACGCGAAGCCTGCATCGCCTTGCGCGCGTTCTTCATTTCCACCATGGCCTGGCCGAGCGCAGCCGGATCGGCGTTATCCGAATGCATCTGGGTGCGCAGAGCCTGGCGCTTGGCGCGCATCGACTCCATATTCGTGCGCATCGCCTCGTGCTGGTCCTTCATCGACTGGCGAATGGTTTCCACCTGCGCATCCGTCAGCGACAGGTACGACTTCAGTTGATCGAGTCTTTCGCCTCCGCCGCCAGGACCTCTGCGGGGCGGTTGCGCCAGTGCGGTCAGGCCCAGCGCCATAGTTGCAATCGCGATCGTTGTCCGTATCTTCATGGATCTTTGATCTCCTTCTGTACTGTTAAACTCGCGAGCCGGAAAATAGTTTGTTAAGACACGGAAAAGTTCGGTAAACCTTCAGCCGTCCCGTGCAAAGAGTTCTTTGCACGACCTCGGGTATGATAGTTGGTCAGCATGTTTCAGAGCGATTCCCGAACTGCCCTTGTTCTCCGCGCCACGCTAGCCGCGGTGCTCGCCAACACATCGATCTACGCACAGAAGGTCCCCGAAACGAGGGATCAGGTGGCGCGCCCTGACCAGGGATTGCGCCTGCCCGGCACGCCGAAACTGGCGCTGGTCAAGGTCGCCGAAGGCTTCAACGATCCGACCAACGTCGCCTCCGCCAATGACGGCACCGGGCGGCTGTTCGTCGTCGAACGCGTCGGCCGCGTCAAGATCGTCAACAAAGACGGCAAGGTCAACCCGCAACCGTTCCTCGATCTCACCAAGATCAATCCGCTCGGCTCCGACGTGCAGACCGGCTTCGTGGAACAGGGCCTCTACTCGATGGCCTTCCATCCGAAGTTCAAGCAGAACGGCTATTTCTACGTCCACTACGCTTCGCTTCCGTTCAATGGCGACGGCGTGATCGTGCGCTTCCAGGTCGATCCGGCAAGCCCCAATGTGATGACCGCCGAACGCACGAACAAGACTGCCAAGGTCCTGCTGCGTATCGAACAGCCCTACTACAACCACAACGGCGGGCAAATCGAGTTTGGACCCGACGGGTATCTCTACATCGGCTCCGGCGACGGCGGCTGGGAAGGCGACCCCTACGAGTCCGGGCAGGACCTCACGGTGCTCCTCGGCAAGATGCTGCGCATCGACGTCAACACGGATGACGACGACTCCATCCCCTACAAGATCCCGCCCACCAATCCCTTCGCCAAGGCTCGCAACGAGCGCCTGATGCAGTTGTTCGGCATCTCCGAAGTGGACTTCGCCAAGATCAAGACGCGTGTTCGTACGGAGATCTGGTCCTATGGACTGCGCAATCCCTACGAGTTCTCGTTCGATCCCAAGACCGGCGACCTCTACATCGCCGACGTCGGCCAGAACCACTGGGAAGAGATCCACTGGGCTCCCGCCAGCAGCAAGGGCGGCGAGAATTACGGCTGGAACAAAATGCAGGGTTCGTGGTGCCACCCGATGACGGGTCCGAATGACAAGTGCCCGCAAGTCGGCATCCTGCCCATCGCCGAGTATCCGCACGAAGTGTCGTACCCCGGCGCAAAGCCGCTCAAGGACGGCCATGGCTGCTCAATCGAAGGGCTCGGCGTCGCCAACTACGGCGGCATGAAGGGGACCTACCTCGTCGGCGACTGGTGCACCGGCCGTCTGTTCGGAACCGCCTGGAACGGCCAGCGCTGGGTGCTCGAAGAACTGCTGCACACCAACCTGCAGTTCACCGCCGGAGGCAACGGCGAGGACGGCTACGTGTACGCCGTAAACTGCAACTGCTTCTACACTGCCGATCGTGGACCCATGGGCAATCCCCCGGGCGCGCTGTGGCGCATCGTGCCGGCTTCTGAAGTGAAGCCCGGACAGGAAACCGCGCTCACCGTGCAGCAGGTGACGCAGATGACGGCTCCGACCACGGGCGCGCCTGTGTTCCGCCACGCGCTCACCAACAACCCGATCAAGCTCGATGCCTACCCGAACGAAACCGTGACGGCCAGCGCGATCCAGTTCCAGAAGACGGGCAAAAATCCGTATATCGGCAACAAAGACGCGATCGCCGCTGGACGCGCGACCTATGATCAGTGGTGCGCCGCATGCCATCTGGCCGACGGCACCGGACGCATCGGTTCGAACATTGTTGACTCGCAGGTGACGTATCCGCGCGTCGCCAACGATGTCGGTATGTTCGAAGTGATCTACAGCGGCGCGTCGGGCGCGATGCAGGCGTTCGGCAACCGTCTCACGCAGGACGAAATCCTGCGCATGATGGCCTTCATCGAAAGCATCAAAAAGAAGTAAGAACCGTTACCGCCGGGTGGGCGCGCGCAATGCGAACGTAATTGCCGCGCCCACTACGGCAAGCGCCGCCAGACTGTAGAACATCTCCGAGTACCCGCCCGCCATATCGCCCGCTGCCTTGCGGGCTTCCAACACCGAAGACATATATCGCGGAACCGCGAATCCCGCAGCGCCCCAAGCCGTGAATAGCAGGCCGTAGTTCGCGCCGATCTGTCGCGATCCGAAGTATTCCGCGCACAGAGACGGCATCAGCGCGAGATAACCGCCATAGCAGAATCCCACCGCGCACAAGCCGACCAGCACGGTCCAGAAGTTGCGGGTGCCAGGCAGCAAACCGGCGCAGACGATGGTCGAGATGCTGAACATCGCGAGGATCACCATTCGCTTGCCCATGCGATCCGACAACGCGCCCCAAATCAGGCGGCCCGCACCGTTGAACAGCGACATCACGCCCAGCGCCATACCGCCCGTCATTGCAGCCGCGGCGCCCGCGAGATCGCGCACGAGTGGCGCTGATTCGCCGATCGCAGTGAGGCCAACGGAACTGCCGAGGAAGTACACAATCCACAACACCGCGAACTGCCACGTCCGCACGATCTCACCGGGCCCCATGTCCACCGTCGCCTGCGCTGCTGCGGTAGGGGTCCAACCTTCGGGACGCCAGCCTGCCGGAGGCACGCGATACAACTGCGCGCATCCCGTCACCAACACATAGAACACCGCCGCAAGAATCAGAAACGTGCGCGGAATCGTCGTCGCATACGCCGCAGGATCCTTGCCCAGCAACGCTTCGAGCAGCGGTGCGAAGATCAGCGAACCGAGTCCAAAGCCCATCACCGCGAGCCCCACCACGAACCCGCGCTTGTCCGGGAACCACTTCACGCACACCGCAATTGGCGTGACATAGGCGAATCCCACGCCGAGCCCCGCCACGACGCCGTACGAAAGATTCAGCCCTTCCGGCGTGTTGCCGAAGAACGACGCCAGCAGGCATCCCGTGCCGAGCAACAAGCCGCCCACCGAGCCCACCAGCCGTGGACCCTTGCGGTCCTGCCAGAATCCCGCCACGATCATCGCCAGCGTGAAGAACAGGATCGACCAGCGATACGGTGCAATCGAGATGCTCTTCGACCATCCATAGTGCTGCTCCAGTGGACCCCGGAACACGCTCCATGCGTAAATGATTCCCAGACAAACCTGCATCAGTACGGCAGCGGAAGCGATGGTCCAGCGATTCGGCGTCGAAGGCATGACGTTCCAGCGTACAACAAGGCATGGCGTCGCCGGGCGGCTTGATATCATAAAGAAGTTGTTCGCTCTGTGGCCATGAAGTCGCTGTTCGAAATCCTGGAGCCTGGCAGTCCGGAATGGTTGATCGCCGAGACGCTCGATCCCGCGCGTCTGCCCGTGCACATCGCCATCATCATGGACGGCAATGGCCGCTGGGCGAAGAAGCGAAGCATGCCGCGTGTGGCGGGACATCGCGCCGGCGTGGATCCCGTGCGCACCAGCGTCGAAACATGCGCGCGCCTCGGAGTCCATTCGCTCACGCTCTACGCCTTCTCGGTTGAAAACTGGAAGCGCCCGCGAGCCGAAGTTGAAACGCTGTGGCGCCTGCTGCGCTTCTATCTCAAGCACGAACTCAACGAGTTGATGCGCAACAACGTTCGCTTCCAGGCGATCGGCCGCATCGAGCAACTGCCGGATATCATCCGCCGCGATCTGCAGGAAACAATCGACGCCACCGCCGGCAACACCGGCCTGCGGTTGAACCTCGCCATCAACTACGGCGGACGCGCGGAAATCGTCGACGCCGTGCGTGCGATGGTCGACAAAGCGCGCCGCGGAGAAGCTGTCGAAGTCACCGAAGAATCCCTTTCCGCGCACCTGTACACTGCGGCGCTACCGGATCCCGATCTGCTCATCCGCACCTCCGGTGAAATGCGCGTCAGCAACTTCCTGCTATGGCAGATCGCCTACGCGGAACTCTACGTCACCGAAACGCTCTGGCCGGACTTCAGCCGCGCCGACCTGCTCACCGCGATCCTCGAGTTCCAGCGCCGCGAACGCCGCTTCGGCGGACTCGGCTCTGCCGCACAAGCAGTGACATCTTCAGGCGAATCATCCGCCCTTCCAACCGAGGCGGTAGCCGTCATCCGATGAAGCGGGTCGCGACCGCACTGGTCCTCATCCCCACTATTACCTATGTAGTCGTTTGGGGCGACTACTGGCTCTTCGCAGCCGTACTTTCTGCGATCGCGCTGCTCTGTTATCGCGAGTACGACACCTTCGTCGCCAACCACGCCATTGAATCGCCCGGCTGGATCGGTTATCCGCTGGGCCTGATCCTGCTCCATGCGCCGGCGCCTGAGGCGATCTTCGTTCTTGCCGCGTTGCTGTTCCTCGCGACATCGCTCCGGTCCGCGGACCTCAGGCACGCCCTGCCCCGCGCAGGCGCGGGCGCTCTCGGCATGCTGTACGTCTTCGGAACCTGGCGCACCGGCATCGCGCTGCGCGTCGCGGATCCCTGGTGGCTGCTGTTTGCCTGCGCGCTCAACTGGGTCGGCGACACCGCAGCATATTATGTCGGACGCGCTATCGGCAAACGCAAGCTGGCTCCGCGCGTCAGCCCCGGCAAGTCGTGGGAAGGAGCCATCGCGTCGGTGATCGGCTCGATGCTCTTCGGCTACTTCTTCATGCCCCGCGTACTGCCCGCTGTCGACGCCTGGAAATTCCTGCTCATGGCGGGTGTCGCGAACATCGCTGGCCAACTCGGCGATCTATCCGAATCCGCAATGAAGCGCGGCGCCGGGATGAAAGACAGCAGCAACCTGCTGCCCGGCCACGGCGGCTGGCTCGACCGCGTCGATTCCAGCCTCTTCGCGATGCCCGTCGTTTACGTACTCAAACAAGTCCTGGGCGTCTAGTTGGCAGCCGATTTCTGCAGGAATTCCAGCACGAGAAAGTAGCTCTCGACACGCGCGGCCGTCTTTCTGTGTAGTTCCGGGTTCTCGCGCACCTACATCGCAGCCGGACCGTCGAGGCTTCGCCACAAATACCAGCAAGCCACTGTCCGATAGGGACGCCACTTCTCGGCGATCGCTTCCATCTCCTTCGGCTTCGGAGGCGCAGGCAATTCGTACGCCCGGTGGATCGCGTTGCGGATCCCAAGATCCGCCAGCGGCAGCACATCTCGCCGCTTCAGCGCGAACATCAACAGCATCTGCACGGTCCACACGCCGACGCCTTTCACCTGTGTCAGGTGCGCGATGACTTCCTCGTCCGGCAACTCCGGCAGCGCGGCGAAATCGACCACGCCATCCCGAGTCTTCTGCGCCAGGTCGCGGACATACGCGAGTTTCTGCTGTGACAACCCGGCCGCCCGCAGCTTCTCGGGCCGGACCTTCAACACAGCCTCCGGCGTCAGCGGATCCAACCCCTTGGCTGCCTCGACCACACGGCCGAAAATCGTCGCCGCCGCTTTGCCGCTCAACTGCTGGAACACAATCGACCGCGTCAAGGAATGGAAATCCGCCTGTTTGTACTCCATCCGGAACGGACCCACCCGATCGATGATGCCGGCCATAACAGGATCCGCCTGTTTGAGATGTTGAATCGCTTTGCGCATAAAGGCTCGAGGAAACGAGGTCCGCCCGGGCGGCATCTATGATGGTATCCAGAGTATGAAATTCCCGCTGCCGCTCGTCGCCGGATCGCTCGCGCTCTTCCTGGCACTCCCTGCGTTTCCTCAGGACGACGTCATCAAGGTCGACGTCGATGTGGTCAACGTTCTCTTCAACGTCCGCACCAAGAAGAACGGCCTCGTCGGAAATCTCACCAAAGACGACTTCGAAGTCTACGAAGACGGCAAGAAGCAGGAAATCAAGTTCTTCACGCGCGAGTCGAATCTGCCGCTCACCATCGGCATGCTCGTCGACGTCAGCATGAGCCAGGAATTCCTCATCGATCAGGAAAGGATGTCGGCCATCCAGTTCTTCCAGCGCGTACTGCGCAAGCAGGATCTGGCGTTTCTGATGAGCTTCGGCCCGGAAGCCGAACTGCTGCAGGACTATACGAACTCCATCAAGCTCCTGCGCGCCGGCCTTGATGGACTCCGCCCGCTCGGATCCCCCGGCGCCTACTCTCCGACGGGATCCCCGGTTCCCACCGCCGGCACGCCCCGCGGAACCATCCTCTACGACGCCGTCTTTCTGGCCGCTGCCGAACAGCTAAAGTCGCAGGTCGGGCGCAAGGTCATTATCCTCATCACCGACGGCATGGACCAGGGCAGCCGCTACACCCGTGACAAGGCGATCGAGGCCGCCCAGAAGTCCGACGCGATCATCTACAGCATCTTCCACGCGGACTATCGTAGGAACGGGTACTACTACCGTCCCAACCCCGGCGACCTCAACCGCATGTCCAACGAAACCGGCGGACGAATGTTCGAGGCGGGACGCGGAGACCTCAACAGCATCTTTAAAGAAATCGAGGACGACGTCCGCAGCCAGTACGCCATCGGGTTTACGCCTACGAACCCCAACAAGGACGGTTCCTTCCGCAAACTCGAGATCCGCCCTAAGAATAAGGAACTAAAGGTCTTCGCCCGCAAAGGCTACTACGCCGTGAAACCCGAAAACTAAGCGGTAGTCCGTAACGTTACCGAAGTACTGTAAGGTTTTCAGTCAGGAAACGCCGAACGATTAGGCGAAACACCTACGGCGAGTATCCCCAAACCAGCCGCTAGACAAGTAGCATGACTTCCATCCTGCAATTTTTCGGGTTCGCCCGTCCGGCCGCTGAAATCACAGAAGACGAGGACGGCCTGCGAATCCGGAAACCCCACCTGCACGAAGAGTCTTACCAACCCGACCAGTTCTTTACCGCATTTCGTCAGGGGAACTATCAGCAGGCATTACGTACCGTGGAGAGTCTCAAAAACCGCGGCAAAATGACACCCGACTTCTGCTACTACATCGGCGCCACGCTCGTTCAGCTGGGCCGCCACGGAGAAGCCGAGAAGTTCCTTCGCGAGTATCTGGAAATCGAGACCGATTCGGTGCAGATCTCCCGGGGCTACGCCACCCTGGCCCAGATGTACATCCAGCAGGAGCGCTTCGACGACGCGATGACGCTGCTTTCGAGCGGACTCGAACAATGTCGCGACAAAGCGCCCCTCCATCGCGCGCTCGCCGAAGCATCTCTCCGGCGGGGCGACGATCCCTCCTCCGCATTGCAGCTCGCGCGTCTCGCAACCCACGGCGAGATGCCGGAAAAAGAGGAAGACGAGAGGGAAGTAACCGACGAACAGATCAACATGGGCGGCAACCTCGCCACCCTGGCGTGGATCCTTGCCGCAGCCGAAGGAGATGAGCAGGAAGTCGATCAACTCGCGCAGCAGGCCGCCTCACTCGTCAGGGGGGAACGCGTCGCCGCCAGCGGACAGGTCTACTACAATGCAGGTCTCGCCTACGCGACGCTCGGCGACCGGGGACGCTCGATGCGCTGCTTCGAAGAAGCGCTGTTGCTCGATCCCAAGGGTATGTGGGGACGCTCCGCGCGCATGATGGCGCACGGCATGAGCAAAGGCTAAGCGCGATTATTGATACACTGGGCGGACATAAACGATGTCCGATTCCAGAGAGCACCTGGCCCTGCAGTTGTTCCAGGAAGCCTATGAACATCAGATGTCGGGGGACCTGGACCTCGCCGCCAGCCTGTACAAGAGTTCCATCGAAATGTACCCGACAGCCGAGGCCTACACGTTCCTCGGCTGGACCTACCGTTATCAGGGCAAGATCGACGAAGCCATCGACGAGTGCAAGAACGCGATCCTCATCGATCCCACCTACGGTAACCCCTACAACGACATCGGCGCCTATCTAATAGACAAAGGGCTGTACGACGAAGCGATCCCGTGGCTCGAAAAAGCCCTCGCCAGCAAGCGTTACGAGTCCTTCCATTTCCCCTGGTACAACATGGGCCGCGCCTACGCCGAGAAAGAAATGTACAACAAGGCTCGCGAATGCTTCCGTAAGGCGCTCGCGATTGATCCCACGTACAGCATCGCGCAGGAAGCGTTCGAGGCCGTCACCAGGCTACTGCAATAAGGAGCACGAATATCCATGACTGATACCTCCCGGCGTATTTTCCTGAAGTCTGCCGGCGCGGCACTGACCGCGGCATCCTACTCGCGCGTGATGGGCGCAAACGACCGCGTCCATGTCGGCATCGTCGGCCTCGGCGGACGCGGGCAGGATCACATGAAGACCTATGCGGCGCTCCCTTCGGCCCGTATCACCGCACTCTGCGACGTCAATCAGGCCGCGCTCGAACGCGCCCAGGCGACCGTCAAGCGCGCCACCAACGAGGACGCCAAGGGCTATGAGGACATGCGCAAGCTGTTTGACGACAAGAACGTCGACGCCGTGTCCATGCCTCTGCCGAACCACTGGCACGCCCTCGCCACCATCTGGGCCGTACAGGCCGGCAAGGACGTCTACGTCGAAAAGCCCGCGTCCTACAACATCTTCGAAGGCCTCAGAATGGCGGAGGCCGCGCGCAAGTACAAACGCATGGTGCAGATCGGATCGCAAAGCCGTTCCGTGCCGCACTTCCAGCAGGCGACGAAACTGCTGAGAGAAGGCGTCATCGGCAATGTTTACATGGCCAAGGGTGTGGTGTTCAAACGCCGCAAGTCCATCGGACACAAGCCGGATGAGCCGACGCCGCCCGGCGTGAACTGGGACCTCTTCCTCGGCCCGGCCCCGATGCGTCCGTACAACGAACTGCGCTTCAAGTACAACTGGCACTGGTTCTGGGACACCGGCAACGGCGACATCGGCAACCAGGGCGTCCACCAGATGGATATCGCGCGCTGGGGCATGGGCGACATCACGATGCCCAAGAGTGTCGTCAGCACCGGCGGCAAGTACGCTTACAACGACGACCAGGAAACGCCCAACACGCAGTTCGTGACCCTTGATTACGGCGACCGGCAGATCCAGTTCGAGGTCCGCGGCTTGCTCACCGGCGACGAAGGTGGACTCGTTCGCCGCGGCGCCAACACCATCGGCAACCTCTTCTGGGGAACCGAAGGCTGGATGGCGCTCGACGGCAACGGCTTCCAGGTGTACAAAGGCGAGAGCCACGAGAAGTCGATGGACGTCAAAGCCGAAGGGCGCGACACGTCGAACGCCCTGCACATGGGCAACTTCCTCGAAGCCTGCAAATCGCGCGACCACAAGAAACTCAACGCGGATATCGAGATCGGCGCGCATTCCGCCGCGCTTTGCCACCTCGGCAACATCTCGTATCGCCTCGGCCGCAAGCTGAACTTCGACCCGGCGAAGATGAAGTTCGTCAACGACGCCGAAGCGGACAAGATGCTCACGCGCAATCCGTACCGCAAGCCGTACGTCGTGCCGGAGAAGGTCTAACCATTCATGAATCGACGTCACTTCTTCCTGGGGGCCGCCTCCGCGGTGGCCGCCCAGAGCGTCATTGGCGCCAACGACCGCATCAACCTCGCCATCGTCGGACTCGGTGGACGCGGCAACGCGCACATCGACTTTTATCTGAAGATCCCCGAAGCGCGCATCACTACGCTCTGCGACGTGAACCAGGCCGCGCTCGAACGCGCGCAGACGAAGATCAACCGCGCGACCAGTGAGACGCCGAAAGGCTACAAAGACATGCGCGACGCCTTCGCCGACAGGAATGTCGACGCGGTGTCGATGCCGGTTCCCAACCACTGGCACGCGCTGGCCACGATCTGGGCGTGCCAGGCCGGCAAGGATGTCTACATCGAGAAGCCCGCCTCGCACAACATCTTCGAAGGCCAGCAAATGGTCGCGGCCGCGCGCAAGTACAAGCGCATCGTGCAGGTGGGATCCCAAAGTCGCAGCCTCGACTACAAGGTCCGCGCAATGAAGTTGCTGCACGACGGCGTGATCGGCAACGTCTACATGGCCAAAGGACTCTGCTTCAAACGCCGCAAGTCCATCGGCCGCATGCCCGATCTGCCAACGCCGCCGCCGGGCATCGATTGGGATTTCTTCCTCGGACCCGCGCCCATGCGCCCGTACAATGAGCTTCGATTCAAGTACAACTGGCACTGGTTCTGGGACACCGGCAATGGCGACATCGGCAATCAGGGCGTCCACGAGATGGACATCGCGCGCTGGGGCCTCGGCGTGGGACTTCCCAAGTCGGTCGTCTCCAACGGCGGCAAGTACGCCTACGACGACATGCAGGAAACCCCGAATACGCAGCTTGCCACGTTCGATTACGGCGACAAGCAGATCGTCTTCGAAGTGCGCGGACTCTTGACCGGCCCCGAAGGCGGACTGCAGATCCGCGGCGGCAACACCATCGGCAATCTCTTCTACGGAACCGACGGCTGGATGGCCGTCGACTCGCATGGTTTCCAGGTCTACAAAGGCGAGACCAGCGAGAAGATCATGGACGAGAAGGCCGGAGGCGAGATCTGGGACACGAAACCGCACATGTCCAACTTCATCGCCGCCTGCCGCTCACGCAAGCACGAAGACCTGCACGCGGACATCGAAGCGGGAACCATCTCCGCGGCGATGTGCCACCTGGCGAACACCTCGTATCGCCTGGGGGGGCGCAAGCTCACCTTCGACGCCGCGAAGATGCAATATGTCAACGACGCGGAAGCGAACCGGATGTTGACGCGCCCGTATCGAAAGCCATACGTAGTTCCGGTCGTTGCCTGAGCAGGATCAAACCAGGATCAGACTCCGCAAGCGCGCGTCGAACTTGCGGCTGAGGCCGGCATCCTGCCTGGCGAGGAGTACGCGATAGTTGTAGATCATCTCCAGCAAAGCGCTCTGCGTCAATCGGACATTGAAAAAACCCCAGCCGGTGTCAACGTAAACCTGGTTAGCGAGATTCAGAAGCTTGCGGTAAACAAAGGTGGACGACTTGTCACCGGCGTCGGGATCTTCCTCTTTGCGCGTGGCGACGAGTTCAGCGTCCTTACTGACTCGCTGTCTCATCAGGTAGGACTTGAACAGCCTGGGGTAATTCCTGCCGGACTCTTTCGGATCCCCCTGCGGGTAAGGATACGAGGCAACCAGCTTGACCCAATGCGTGATCAGAAAGATGATGTCGTCTTCGTCGTATCCAACTTTGCCTTTCATCAGTTGAATCATTGCGTTCATGTGCCGGCCGCACTCGACCTGCATATCGTGTAATTTGCTCATTGTCGGGAATGCCTTTCCAGTTTTCAATTGCTTGTTGCAGACCGCAGCAAAGGCGGCCCCACCTGGAAAAGCGGTTTCCCTGACAAAAGTTGGCAGACCCAACCGGATCGAATGCGCGGACCAGGCAGTCCGCTTCAGCGCGGTTCTGCGCGAGCGACCATCCAGAGATCCTCACCGGCATAGGTATCAGAAAGGATCCGCTTGGCCGCGCTGCGAATAACCCTGGAGATCCCGTTCCGCCTCGGCCCCGCCTCGGCGTTCAGCTGATAAGCCTTGGGCTTCGCTCCCACGCGGTCGAACATCTCCAATCCAAATCCGTGGGCCCCGCTCGCGGTGATTGTGAATCCATGGGACTGCAGCAGACGTTGCAGATGTCGCCGCGTGTAATAGACGAGATGAATGGGGAACGCCATATGCTTCTGTGCGCCCGGAAAGCGCTCTACCGGTAACAGCCAGCCGAACCTGGCGCGCAGCGATTGCAGGTTGGGCACAACGACGATGAGATGCCCCCCGGGCGCAAGGACGTCGCGAATCTCCTCCAGTGTGTGGCCGGGATCGGCAATGTGCTCGAGCACGGTGATCATCGACACGATGACGGGCCGGAATCCGGCTTCGCGGCATCCGGAAAGGTCGCGATACACAGTCAGGCCATCCTGCTGCAGCCGGGTCCGCGCCCGGTCGCCGATCTCAACGCCACGCGCATCGAAGCCACGCTTCAGCGCTGCCCGTATGAGCGCACCTGCGCCACAACCGATATCGAGCCACGAAGATGGCGCGCCGGGCGCAAGGTTGAGCGTAAGGTCCGGGTTCGACCCGCCTTCGATGGAGTGACAGTCGTATCCATCCTTGGAATAAAACCCCTTCAGAGCGGCGTCATCGGGGCGCGGCGTCGTGATATGCAGTCCACATCCGCGGCATGTGCTGACCTGGATTCGACCCCGCAAAGGAGCGAAATACTCCGCATCAATCCAGATCCGGGGTTCTGTGACCCTTCGAAAGGGTCCTGCCTCATCACATACCGGACAGCGCAGGAAATCAGTGGTGTCCAACCTCGCAAATTAACAGGAAAGCGACCTCTTCGTCCAGCAACATGCTACGGTATCGCCATGCGCTTTTTTGTTGTCGCCCTCCTGTACACCGTCATGGGTGCAAGCGCCGCGCTATGTCAGAACGTCCGGATCGAAACCAGCCTGGGTTCGATCGACGTGCAATTGGAACCGGCCAAAGCCCCGGTCACCGTTCGAAACTTCCTGCGCTATGTCGATGACGGGAGTTACGAGCACGGCAGATTTCATCGCACCGTCCTGATGGACAATCAGCCTGACAATGCAATCAGGATTGAGGTAATCCAGGGCGGTCTGCGTCCTGGATCCGCCGGTTATCCCGCCATCGAACTCGAACGCACAAGCGTCACAGGACTTCGTCATCTCGATGGCGTCATCTCGATGGCCCGGTCGAATCCGGATTCCGCCACCTCCGACTTCTTCATTTGCATCGGCGATCAACCGGAACTCGACTTCGGCGGCAGGCGCAATCCCGACGGACAGGGTTTCGCCGCGTTCGGACGCGTCACTCGTGGCATGGACGTGGTCCGCAGGATACAAAAATCGCCGCACGCGAAGCAGAAACTCGACCCTGCGATCGAGATCCTGCGCGTGCGGCGTCTGCCCTGACTAGCTACTGCAAACTCACTCGTTCGGATTCACGACCGAGATCGTGACGGTATCGCTGGCAGACACGCCCGCCGCGTTCGTGACCGTCAGGCGGAACGTGTAGTCGCCATACACGAACGGATCTCCGGGCGTCAGGCTCACCTGCAGATTCGCGGTGTTGTCGCCCACCAGCATCGCGGTCTGTCCCGACGCCGGCAGGAACTGCCACTGATAGGTCAAAGGACCACCCGCGGAACTGCTCGATTTGCTGCCATCGAGCGTAAAATTCAATGAACTCACCGATGCGCCGCGCGGACTCGCCACCGCCGTCACTGCGGGTTTCTTCACGCCGATCACGCCTTTGCCGCTCGCCGCAAATGTCGCGCCCGCTCCCACCAGGCTCACCGAGATCCCCTGAAACGACGCGTCACTCGCACCGCTCGTGTAGGTGAAGCTGATCACCGCGGAAGACGGCGCCGCATTCTCAAAAGGGCTTGCTCCGGTCAGATACACGCCGGTCATCACTACACCGTTTGCCTGCCCCTGGTTCATCAGGATCTCGTCGATGCGAACGTCGAAAGCCCACAGCGTCGAAGCAGTCTGCACTCCTTCCGTCGGCAGCGGCGCGCCAGGCGCCACCTGGAACCCGACAACATGCGCGATCTTTTGATCCGGGTCATACGTGACCTGCTGGCGGAGTTCAATCGCTCCGGCTTCCGCTGCATCGATGACGGACTGCGAAAGAGTCAGCGTTGAGGACGCGGTCAATTGATCGATATTCAGTACGGATTCCGCCGTGAACTGGCTCAGCGACGTTGAGGACTGAGCGAACATCGCCGTGGCAAGCAGGCACACGGCTCCGAGGCGCACGAAAAGGCGCATGGTAGAGGACCTCCAGAATCTTTGTGTTGTTTGTCTCGCGTTGGAATGTACGAGTCTGATTCTCTAAACACGGCAGCAGCGAAAAATCCCGTTAAGACTCTGTAAATTGCTTGTGGAGTTTGATAAGGCACACTTTTACAGTTCGGGAATGCAGACGGCGTTGAAGCGCATTTCATCAGCATGGATGGAATCGCACACAGGATCCGCTGCGCCGAAATCTGGGGAGGCGTGTCGGTCAAAGAGGAAGACGTCGTGACGCCGGGTGTGCGCGCGGCCATTCATTCTTCTGCCGGCGGCGGATCGAAGGGCGGCGATCTCTACTACTTCAGCGTCTGCGGCTATGACGCTCTCACTCGCATCGCCATTGCGGACGTACGCGGTCACGGCGAAGCGGTCAGCCATCTCAGCGAATGGCTGTATCAATCGCTGGCCGATCGCATGAACGACCAGGATGGCGCTGGCGTGCTCAACGACCTGAATGGCATGGTCCGCACGCGCGGCTTCGAAGCCATCACCACCGCAGTGGTCGCTACACTGCATCGCGACAAAGGCGAACTGCACTATGCGTACGCGGGACATCCGCCGCTACTGCACTGGAGAACGCAGGATACTTCCTGGCGTCCCCTGGAGGCGAGCACTGTTGCGGCATCGGGTCCCGCAAATCTGCCCTTGGGGATCCTCGGCGGCGTGCACTACACGCAAGAGACCGTGCGCGTGACGCCCGGCGACAGGCTCTTTCTCTACACCGATGGGATCTCGGAATGTCCCGGCGCCAATGATTCGTTGTTCGGCGATCAGGCGATGCTCGATGCGCTCACGGCCTCGTCGGATCGCGAACTGCCCGACGCGCGCGACGGTATCAAGCAGAACCTTGCGGCCTATGCAGGAACGTCGACGCACGAGCACGACGACACGACGTTTCTGTTGGTCGAGGTGCTGCCTCCGGTCCCGTTCTGGAAGCGGCGAATCTTTCCTGCTACTTTGCGGCCCAGGTGATGCCCATGTAGCTCGACGCGATCACCACGACGCCGAACGCAATGCGATACCAGGCAAACAAACTGAAGTCGTGCGAACTCACGTAGCGCAGGAACCAGCGCACGCAAGCGAAAGCGGCGAGGAACGCCACAACGGTGCCGGTTCCGATCCATCCCGCATCGGCCGCCGAGAGCAGCGCACGCTCTTTGTACAACTGATACGCGCCGGCGGACAGCAACGTCGGCACCGCGAGAAAGAACGAAAACTCAGTCGCCGCGCGGCGGGAGAGTCCGAACAGCAGCCCGCCGATGATCGTCGCGCCCGACCGCGAAACGCCCGGAAACAGGATCGCCAGCGTTTGTGCGCAGCCCAGTTTCAGCGCGTCCTGCCACGTCATGTCGTCGACCTCTACGACCGTGATCACGTGTTGCCGCCGCTCGGCCCACAGAATCACGATGCCGCCGATGATGAACGCCAGCGCGACGGGTACGGGATGAAACAGGTGCGCCTTCACCATCTTGCCGACCGCGAGTCCGATGATCGCAGCGGGCAGAAAGGCGATTAGCAGATTGAGCAGGAACTTCTGCGCCCAGGTCCGCGTCAGGGCATCGCGCAGCACCGTGAGAAAGCGCACGCGATACTCCCAAACCACAGCGAGAATCGCGCCGGTTTGCACAACGATGTCGAACACCGCGCCTTTTTCGTTGTCGAATCCTAACAGTTGCCCGGCGAGGATCAAGTGTCCGGTGGAAGAGACGGGGAGGAACTCGGTGAGACCCTCCACCAGGCCCATCACCGCGGCCTTGATCAGGAGAAGTGCGTCCACCGTCGAATTGTAGCCTGCCACCCCGGGTTGACGTGCGATCCAACGGCTTGGAACAATGACCGTAGCATGGCACAAACCCGCGAAAAATCACAATTGATGAGCGCGTCGGAAATCGACCGCACGCTCGTCCGCCTGGCCCACGAAATCCTCGAGCGAACCGAGGATCTCGGCAAGCTGGCCTTCATCGGAATCAAGCGCCGCGGTGTGCCGCTTGCGCAGCGTCTCGCGCGCAAGATCAAGGACCTCGAACGACGCGACATTCCGGTCGGCCAGCTCGACATCAACCTCTATCGCGATGACCTCACCACCGTCGGCGACCAGCCGCAGGTGAAGTCCCCGCAGATCGACTTCGACATCACCGGCAAAGACGTCATCCTCATGGACGACGTGCTGTACACCGGCCGCACCATTCGCGCCGCACTCGACGCATTGTTCGATCACGGCCGTCCCGCCCGCGTGCAACTCCTGGCGCTCATCGATCGCGGCTGGCGCGAACTGCCCATCGAAGCCCGCTACGTCGGACGCATGGTGCAGACCGCGGCCAACGAAATCATCGAGGTGAAGTTCACCGAAATCGATCAGCAGGAAAAGGTGCTGCTCGTTGAAAAGATCGGGTAACCCATCATGCGCCGCAAAGGACTGCTCGGCATAGAAGGGCTCGAGCGCGGCGAGATTCAGGCTATCCTCGATCGCGCCGCTGAGTTCCAGCCCAAATCGGAAAACGAGACGTTCCAGAAGCTCACCACGCTACAGGGCAAGACGCTCGTCAATCTCTTCTTCGAAGCCTCGACGCGTACGCGCACGAGTTTCGAAATCGCAGCCAAACGCCTCGGCTGCGACACCATCTCGATCACCGCTTCGGGATCCAGCGTTTCGAAAGGAGAAAGCCTCGTCGACACGCTCGCGACTCTCGCAGCGATGCGTCCCAACGCCATCGTGATGCGTCACGCGGCTTCGGGCGCGCCGCACTTCCTGCAGCGCCACTTGGATACGCCGATCATCAACGCCGGTGACGGATTGCATGAGCATCCCACGCAGGCGCTGCTCGACGCGCGCACGATCCTCGACCGCCGCAAGACTCTCTCGGGACTGCGTGTCGCGATCATCGGCGACATCGCGCACAGCCGCGTTGCGCGCTCGAACATCCACCTGCTGTCGAAGTTCGACGCGCACGTGATCCTCTGCGGACCCGCGCCGTTGCTGCCTCCCGAACTCGCCCGCATCGCGCCCGGCGTGATCCTCACCACCGACATGCGCGAAGCGATCCAGCGCGCCGACGTCATCATGATGTTGCGTGTGCAACTCGAGCGCATCACCGAAGCGGCCTTCCCCGCCGGCGAATACTTCAAGTTCTACGGCCTGCGCGCCGAGCACATGCACCTCGCCAATCCCGACGCGCTGGTGATGCATCCGGGACCCATCAATCGCGGCCGCGAGATCTCGTCCGAAGTCGCGGACTCCAAGGCCTCGATGATTCTCAATCAAGTGGAAAACGGCATCGCCGTCCGCATGGCGGTGCTCGAAAGGATCATGCAGCAATGAGCGCGCGTCGAATGGTCATCAAGAACGGCCGTGTGATGGACCCGGCCTCCGGCTTCGACGCGGTCGCCGATGTCGCCATTGAAGGCGACGTCATCAAACAGATCGCTGCAGGCATCGACACGACGGGCGTCGATGAAGTGATCGACGCAACGGGCTTCATTGTCGCGCCGGGCTTCATCGACATGCACGTGCATCTGCGCGAACCCGGCTTCGAACATTCCGAAACCATCGAGACCGGCATCAACGCCGCGGCCGCCGGCGGATTCACCTCCGTCTGCTGCATGCCGAACACCAACCCGGTGAACGACTCGGCGATGGTCACCAACTACATCCTCGAGAAGGCCCGCCGGTTGAACAGCGTCAATGTGTATCCGATCGGCGCGATCACCAAAGGCAGCCTCGGCGAGGAACTGGCCAGCATCGGCTCGATGAAGCAGGCCGGCGTCGTGGCGATCTCGGACGACGGCAAGCCCGTCATGAATGCCCGCGTCATGCGCCGCGCGATGGAGTACGCGAAGGCGTTCCATATCCCCGTGATCCAGCACTGCGAGGACCTGCACTTGAGCCAGGGCGGCGACATGCATGAAGGACTCGAGAGCGTTCGACTCGGCCTGCGCGGTATCCCCGCGTGCTCTGAGGATGTGATGGTTGCCCGCGACATCCTGCTCACCGAAGTCACCGGCGCGCGCTATCACGTGGCGCACCTGTCGGCGAAGAACTCGGTGGCGATGGTCGCGTTCGCGAAAGCCAAGGGACTTCCGGTTACCTGCGAAGTCACGCCGCATCACTTCGCACTAGCCGATTCGGACGTCATTCCGTACGACTCGAACTACAAGATGAAGCCGCCGCTGCGGGGCAACGAGCACGTCGAAGCCTGCATTGACGGCATCGTTGACGGCACGATCGACGCGCTGGCAACCGATCACGCGCCACACTCGGGCGCCGACAAGATGCAGGAGTTCGAACGTTGCCCGTTCGGCATCCTGGGACTCGAGACCGCGATCCCGCTCAGTCTCGAACGTCTCGTCCACCCCGGCAGGATCTCGTTGATGAAGATGATCGCGCTCTACACCACGGGACCCGCGGATATTCTGCGATTGCATCGCGGACGACTGCAGGTTGGCGCGCCGGCAGACGTGACCATCTTTTCGACCAGCGGCAAGTGGACCTACGACGTCAACAAGTCGAAGTCCAAGAGCCGGAACTCGCCGTTCCACGGTCACGAATACGTGGGCGGGCAGTCCGCAGCCATCGCCGGCGGCAGGCTGATCGCGTCCGCGCTGTTCTAACGATCAAACGCGCGGGCGGATCTCCTGCGACAATCGCTCGATTCCGCCCGCGCTGTTTATGCGAAGGGTGAAGGTTGCTGTGGTTGTACGTATCGCGTAATATGGTGATCATATGATCCGCTCGTGCCGCCAGAAAGACGTGCGGTTATTGCTGGATCGTGAGTTCAGCCGAAAGTTTCAGGCGATCGAGAAAACAGCGCGAATTAAGCTGATGCTGTTAGACGCCGCGACATCTCTTGAGGATCTCGAATTGCCCGGTCTCCGCCTGGAAGCACTCAAGGGCGACCGGAAGGGTCAATACAGTATTCGCATCAATGACCAGTTTCGAATTTGCTTTGAGTGGCGCAACGGCGATGCGTTCAATGTGGAAATCGTGGACTATCACTAAGGAGGCTCCGCCATGCCAACCAAACAGCAGCGTAAACGTCTAGCCCCCATTCATCCGGGTGAGATTCTGCAGGACCTTCTTTCCGAAGCGAACCTGACGGTCAATGCCTTGGCGCTCGCCTTACGTGTTCCTTCCAATCGCATGGGCGCCATCGTCAAAGGCCGCCGGGGCATCACGGCGGATACGGCCCTGCGGCTAGCTCGTTACTTCGGCACATCGGCTCAGATGTGGATCAACCTGCAGGCAAAGTACGACCTGGCCGTTGCTGAGGATGCACTCGGTAGTCGCATCGAGCGTGAAGTTCTCCCCCGCGGGGAAGCCGCCTGAGGGCCTTTGTCAAACGCGCGGGCGGATCCCCTGCGACAATCGCTCGATTCCGTCCGCGCTCCACTTGAACCCGTACCCCGGTCCATCGGGGACCTGCAAGTATCCCTCCGCATCCAACTTCGGCGGATCCGCGAACACATCGTCGATATAAGGCTCCGGCGTCAGGAACTCGATCCATCGTGCATTGCCCGCAGCAGCCGTCAAATGCAGATCCGCCGCCAGGCCCACGCCCGTGTTCCACCCGTGCGGCACAACGAGAATGTTGTGATCATCCGCATACTGGCCGATGCGATGCTGCTCGGTGAGTCCGCCGACCTTGGTGACATCCGGCTGCAAGTAATCCACCGCCCGCCGCTCGATCCACGGAAGAAAACTCTGCCGCCGCGTCAGCACCTCGCCCGTCGCTATCGGAACCAAACTCGCGCGCGTCAGCTCGACATACCCGTCGATATCGTCGGGACGCAGCGGCTCCTCGAACCACGTGACATCGTAATTCTTCAGCATGTGCGAGGCATTGAGCGCCCACTTGTACCCATGCGGCCACAGCTGATCGGACCCGCCGGCATCGACCATCAACTCGCACCCGGCGCCGATCGCATCGCGTGACGCGCGAATGATCGCCTCATCGGTTTTCGCGTTGCGGCGTCCAAACGGACCCCACCCGATCTTGAACGCCCGGAATCCGCGGGCATGCGCAGCAAGTAGTTTATCCACCATCTTCTCGGGCTCGTCCATCAGCATCGACGCATAGGGCTTGATGCGATCGCGCAGCTTGCCGCCCAGCAACCGGTGGATCGGCTGCCCGGTCGCCTGGCCCAGGATGTCCCACAGCGCCATGTCGATGCCGGAAATCGCATGCGTCACCGACCCGCCGCGGCCCTGCCAGAACGTGTTCTGATGCAGTTTCTCGGTCGTCGCGGCGGGATCGATCGCACTCGCGTCCTGATAAAGCGGCCGCAGCAGTTCAAGCGCCGCGGCCACCAGCGGGGCCGACGTATACACACTGCCCAGCGCAGTGAGTCCGGCGTCGGTGGACACCTCCACGAGAGTGCGGGTCTGTTCGAGTTCCGAGAAGCGGCTGGGCCAGTCCTCATACGCCTTCCCATAGAGCGGGATCGCGCGAATGGAGGTGATGCGGATGTTCGTCATCGTCGTCTTCCCCGCCACCTTATCACGAGTGCGTTGAAGACTAGGGATGCGAGTACTCGTCCGCGCGCGGCACGAGGTGCTGGTAGACGCGATCCGGCAGGTTCGTATCCCAATGCCCGGTCGCCTTCGCTGTCACATACGCGCCGAAGAACAACACGGCGACTCCCGCTGCCACCGCCCACGCCGGGACCCGCTTTTGCCGCGGCGCCGACAGGAACAACGCACCATCCTCAGGACACACGGCGACGCACTGCATGCAGCCCAGGCATTCGGCGGATTGGATGGTCACCAGGCGGTCCACCGGCAGGATCGACGGACACGCCTTCGCGCACTTCGCGCAGTCGATGCACAACCCGGGATCCCGGCGGATCCGCAGAGGACTCGCCATCGAGAAGATACCCATCAGCGCGCCGTACGGACACAAATACCGGCACCAGAAGTTCTGCACCAGCACCGACGCGACCACGAGCACGACCATCACGATGAGTCCCGCGCCGCCCAGATACCGGAAGAAGTTCAGCATCTTCACGTCGGACACCACGCCGTACTCGCTGTCGAGAAAATAGCGGATCCCCGCCACCGACATCGTCACTACGACGTACACGAAGAGACCCATGAGGATGTACTTCAGGCTGCGCAGCGGCAGGTCCGCCCAGCGCGGCAGAACGAAGTTGCGGCGAAACAGCTTGCGCCCCAACCGCCATAGGTATTCGGAAATCGTCCCCACCGGACACAGCCAGCCGCAGAACGACTTGCGGAACAGTAGCGACGCGCCCAGAAACGCGAGGATCAGAAACGTCCCCGCGGGATGAATCGCCGGCATCTCACCCGTCAGCAGAAAAGCCTTCAGGTTCATCAGCGACGCGATCGGCAGCCAGCCTTCGACACCGGCCGGGCGATCCACGCGCAGCGACTCGCCGCCCGTCTCCCAATACCGGACCCACAAATAAAACTCAACCCCGATCCACACGTTCAGCAGCAGAAACGCGAGTTGCAGCCCGCGCCGCAGCCGCTGCGAGTAGTCTCGAGGCGCGCGATTCCGGACCTTCTTCTTTGAAGGCGCCGCCACTTCCGGTAAGTCGCTGGTCAGCATCCTGATCTTATTTTCGACCCGAGGTCCAACCCCGGCAGTGACCAAAGTCACGCACCACCGGACCACGACTTCTGATCTAATGGCGTTGTCGTCATGAGCACCCTACGCCGGCTCTCGATCTTCGCGGCCGCCCTGCCGTTCCTGGTTCCCGCCGCGCCCGTTCCGCTGGACCTCAGCGCACTCAAATCGGGGCCGGTATCCGTCGTGACGGATGGCGCCACCGTGACGGTCCGCTGGCAGGATGCGGAGCAGCGCCCCTGGGATGCCGTCTTCAACCTCGATCCGGCGCGCCCCCTCATCGCCGCAATCCGCATCAATGGCGACCCGGTCGTCCAGAACGCCGTGCCGCTCTACAACGGCGCGACCGGCAAGCGTCGCGGAGGCTTCGACGAGTTCTTCGACTTCCCGCCCAGCCATCCCGACGGGACCCGCAACCATCGCGGGGCCCTGCAACTCACCGGCGCGCGTGCCGTCACCACGGGCGATCGCGTGGAACTGATCTTCGACGGCTTTCAGATGGGTCCCTTCACGGGCGCGATCCGCTACACGTTCTATCCGGGCACTCGGCTGATCCAGCAGAGCGCCGTGGCGTCGACGAACGTCCCCGACACCGCCTACTACTACGACGCCGGGCTCCGCATGGCCGTGCCTCGCGACTCGCGGCCCGGCAACAACATGGATTCCGAAGTCACCTACATCGACACCGCAGGTAAGCTAACCGTCGAACATCCGAATACCTCGGAACGGCTGCCGGTGAAGGTCCGCTATCGAACCCTCGTCGCTCGCGCGCAAGGTGGTTCGATCGCCGTGTTTCCGACCCCGCACAAGTACCACATGCCCCGCGACTACACGACGAACATGGGCTACCTGTGGCATACCGCGTGGCGCGGGCAGGTCTCGCTGGGGATCCGCCAACTGCCGGACGACAACTCTCCCTTCTACCCGTGGATGAACGCGCCTCCCGGCACGGATCAGCGGATGAACGTCTTTTTCCTGCTGAACGACACCACCAACGCCAGCGCGCTCATCGATGAAGTGAAGCGCTTCACCAATAACGATCGCTATCCGAAGTTGCCCGGTTATGTGACGCTCGCCGCACACTGGCACTTTGCGTACACGGTGCAGGCGATGGCCAAGCCCGACGGCTGGATCCCGCCCTTCAAGCCAGTCCTGCAGGACATGGGCATCGACGCCGCCATGATCGCGGACTTCCACGGCGACGGCCATCCGCAGGACCAGACCGATCTCCGCCTCAAAGAGCTGAAGGCCTATTACGATTACTGCCGCGCGCAATCTTCAAAGGACTTTCTGTTGATGCCTTCTGAAGAGGCGAACGTGCATTACGGCGGGCACTGGGCAGTAGCATTCCCGAAGCCTGTTTACTGGATCATGGCCCCGCTCGGCGCGAAGTCGAGCATCACCGACAATGTTCCTGGCTACGGCCGCGTGTACACGATCGGTAGCGCCAAAGCTCTACTCGACATGATGCGCCGCGAACACGGCTTCGCCTATCAAACCCACCCGCGCACCAAAGGCTCCAAAGAGTATCCCGACAAGATCCGCTACACGGAACATTTTCTTGACGACACGTTCTTCGGCGCTGGCTGGAAGCAAATGCCCGCAGACATGTCGTCGCCGCGCCAGGGCGAGCGTTCGCTCAAGCTGTTGGATGACATGAGCAACTGGGGACTCCGCAAGCGGCTGCTCGCCGAAGTCGACGTCTTCCAGATCGACAGCACGCACGAGTTGTACTCGCACATGAACGTCAACTACGTGCGCGCGCCGTCGCTGCCGTCGTTCGACAACTACGGATCGCTCACCAGCGCGATGGAGAAGGGCGACTTCTTCATGTCCACCGGCGAGGTCCTCATGCCGGAACACTCAATCCGCGAGACAAGCGCAGCGCGCCTCCGAGTCACAGCGCACGTCCGAAATACGCTGCCGCTGCAGTTCGCGGAACTCGTCTGGGGCGACGGCAAACAGACCCACCGTTTCACCTATCCGCTTGAAACGAGCCATTCCTTTGAACAGCGCAAGATGGACTTCGAAGTCGATACTCCGCACTGGCGCTGGGCCCGGCTTGCGGTCTGGGATATCGCAGGCAACGGCGCCTTCGCGAATCCGGTGTGGAATGAATCGAGCAGTAAGGTGGTTGCCATCGACGCGTGGCACAATCGCGAACCCGAGCCGCACTATCGCTGGGAAGCAACGTACATGGGCGGTTTCTCCGGCCTCGGCCAGATGCTGCGCGGCATGGGGGCGGCAACGAAAACCATCGAAGAACCACTCACCGCCAAGGCACTCGCAGGCGTCGATCAGTTGATCATCGTGGATCCGGACACGCCGAAGGAGGCCGCGCGTCCCAACGAGATTCAGGATTCGGAGATCGAAACGCTCGTGAAATGGGTTCACGAAGGAGGCTCGCTAATCCTCCTCAACAATGATCCCGGCAATGCGGAGTTCCCGCGCATGAACGCGTTGGCCCGGCGCTTCGGCATCGAGTTCCTGGAACGCAAACACGCTGATGCAAATGGCAACTCGAAGCTGACGCTCTCGACCTCGAACAACAAATGGTTCACGCCTGGTCTCAAGTTCTACGCAGTTGACGTAGCGCCTTTGCGAATCACAGCGGAAGCAGCGGAAACACTACTCGCCGATCGCGACACACCCATCATCGCCGCCGCGCGCCACGGCAAGGGAATCGTCGTCGCGCTCGGGGATCCCTGGCTGTACAACGAATACCTGTACACGCAGGACAACCGGCGAATCGCCGAGGAACTCTTCCGCCACCTGCTGCAAGCGCGCTAGGACCCTACACGCGGTATTTCTTCACGACTTCAGGATCGGGGTCGATGCCGATGCCGGGTTTCTTCGGAACGTCGATGAACCCATCCTTGACGGGAAACAACGGCAACGCCAGATTGTACTGGCTCTCGACGGCCGGATACGTTTCCATGATCAATGCGTTCGGCGTCGATGCAAGCAGATGGACCGCCATGTGCGGATTGCCGTGCGGCGACACCGGCACGTGGAACGCGGAAGCGAGCGCCGCGATCTTGCGGCCCTCGGTGATGCCGCCAGCGAGTACGGTATCGCACTGCAGGATATCCACTGCGGTAGCCGTCAGCAGATCTCGTGCGCCCCATCGCGTGAACTCGTTCTCGCCGGCCGCGATTGGGATGTTCAATGCCCGCTTCACCTGCGCGCAACCGGAGAAGTCATCGGCTTCCACAGGCTCCTCGAACCAGAATGGATGGAAGCGTTCCACCATGTGGCCGAAGCGGATGGCGTCGTATCCGTTCCAACGATTGTTGGCGTCGATCATCAGGTCGATCTTAGGCCCGATGGCTTCGCGAACCGCGCGGACCCGTTCGACATCGACGTCCATCGGCTCGCCGCCAATCTTCATCTTGACCGCGCGGAAGCCCTCGGAAACGTAACCTTCCATCTCTTTGACCAGTTCCTTGATGCCCTTGCCTTCCTCGTAGTAGCCGCCGGCGGCGTACACGCGAATCTTTTCCGAGAAGCAGCCGAGCACCTCGTACGCGGGCTTGTTCAACGCCTTTCCGATGATGTCCCAAATGGCGATGTCCACGGCGCCCATGGCCCCGATGTACAGGCCCTTGGCGACAGGCTTGCGGTTGAAACGGTACATGCGGTCCCAGATGGCTTCGACATGAAACGGGTTCATGCCGACGATCCGCGGCAGGAGTTGAGACGTAATGAGTTCCTGCGAACCCGCGGGGATGCTGCGTCCGATGATGCCCGCGTCGGTGTGGATCTCGAGTTGGGTCATGCCCGGAGATCCGCCGCCGCTCTCGATCGTGCCGTTGCGCTTGCGGGGCGTTTTTCCGGGATAGCGGAGCCGCAGGAACTGGACGCCCGTGATCTTGATGGAGGGAGGTGAAGCAGGCAATGCGGATGACGGAAGCGCCAGCGTTGCCGCCGCGCCTGCCGCCGCCGTCTGAAACAGAGTTCGCCGGTTCATGAGGGATCCTCCAGTCCTTCTTTGGCCGAGAGTATATCAACCGGATCAGCCTGGCGCCGGTAAGAGGTCTGTGGAATCATGTGGAGACAAGACGATGAACCTTTGGATCTTCTGCATCCTCGCGAGCGCCTCGATCGCCGCCCCCGCCGACGACTGGCGCCACTCCGGCGGATCCGCGGCCGGAACCCGCTATTCCGCGCTCAAGCAGATCCACCGCGGCAACGTCACGAACCTGCGCGTCGCGTGGACCTACAAAACGGGCGACGTCAGTGATGGATCCACCGGTCTTCGCAGCGCTTTCGAATCCACGCCGCTGATGATCGGCAACGTCCTGTACGTCACGACGCCATTCTGCCGTCTCATCGCGCTCGACGCCGAGTCCGGCAAGGAACTCTGGGCCTTCGACCCCAAACTCGATCGCACCAAACCCTTCAACCTCTTCGTCAATCGCGGCGCCGCGTACTGGCAGGACGGCAAGCAGCAACGCCTCCTCTACGGGACCCTCGATGGCCGCTTGTTCTCCGTCGACGCCGCCACCGGAAAGCCCGACCCCGCATTCGGCACACAAGGCGCCGTGGACCTCACCAAAGGCTACACCGACAACTTCCCGCAAGCCCGCATGGGACTCACCTCCCCGCCCGTCGTCCACCGCAACCTCGTCATCATCGGATCCCTCGTTTCTGACGGCGACCCGCAAGGACCCGCCGGCGACGTACGCGCCTTCGACATCCGCACTGGCAAAGAAGCCTGGCGCTTTCACACCGTGCCGCGTCCCGGCGAGCTCGGCCACGATACGTGGAAAGGCGACAGTTGGAAGGACCGCGGCGGGACCAATGCCTGGTCGCTGCTCAGCGTCGACACCGAGCGCAACATGGTCTTCGTACCGCTGACCTCGCCCTCGTACGATTACTACGGCGGCGATCGCAAAGGCCAAAACCTATTCGGCGATTCCGTCGTTGCGCTCGACGCGAACACGGGCAAGCGCATCTGGCATTTCCAGACGGTCCATCACAATCTCTGGGACTACGACCTTCCTGCGCAACCCGTACTCGTAACCGCACATGGCGTACCTGCCGTCGCGCAGATCACCAAGACCGGCTTCGTGTTCCTCCTGAATCGGCTCACCGGCAAGCCGCTCTTCCCCGTTGAAGAACGCGCCGTGCCGGCGTCCACAGTGCCCGGCGAAGAAGCGTGGCCCACGCAGCCATTCCCCGTGAAACCGCCGCCATTCGCGCGTCAACGCTTCACCGCCGACGATCTCACAAACGTCACGCCCGATTCGCGTGAAGCCTGCCGCAAGCTCATCGACGGCGCCATCTTCGGAACTCTCTTCACGCCGATCTCCCAAACACCGACGGTGCTGTTCCCCGGCACCAACGGCGGCGCGAACTGGCCCGGTCCATCGTGGGATCCCGAAACGCACACGCTCTATGTGAACTCGCACGACAACGGCATGATCATGCGCATGATCCAGCGTCCCGAGGGTTCGGCGATCCCCTATCGCGCGCAAGCCCTGCGCGGCGCGGACCGCTTCTGGGACACGAACAAGTACCCATGCCAGCAGCCGCCGTGGGGACATCTCACCGCCATCGATCTCGAAAAAGGCGAACACCGCTGGCGCAGCGTTCTCGGCGTGATCGACGATCTCACCGCGAAAGGCGTCCCGCCAACCGGCACGTCCAACATCGGCGGCTCCATCGTCACCGCCGGTGGACTCGTCTTCATCGGCGCCACCAACGATTCCCGCTTCCGCGCCTTCGACAAAGAGACGGGAAAAGAGTTGTGGGTCACGCGGCTTCCGGCCAGCGCGCACGCAGCGCCGATGACATATCTTGGACAGAAGAGTCGTAAGCAGTTTGTGGTCATTGCCGCGGGAGGCGGCAACAAATACAACCGCACGTTTTCAGACGAATTGGTCGCCTTCTCGTTGCCCTAGCCTCACTGGCGGGAGCAGCGGCGGAGAAGTCCACGTTCAGCCATAAGCAGCACGGCGCACTCAAGCTCGCCTGCAACTACTGCCATGCGTCAGCGAAGACCGGTGACCGTGCGGGATTCCCCGCCGCAGCCGTCTGCAAGACCTGCCACCCCGATGACACGATCGGCAAGTTCCCAGTAAAGCGAATTTACCGTGTCCGCGACATGGTCTTCTTCGGCCACGTCAAGCACGCCTCCGTGGACTGCGCCGAATGCCACGGCGTGGTCTACGAAACCGCCGCAATCGAAAAGCTCTTCCGCGCCACCACGATGGTCGCTTGCGTGGACTGCCACAAGCAGAAGAAAGCCTCCATCAACTGCTCCATCTGCCACGAACTCGGGCAATAAGAATAGCTACACATCCGCCAGCGTCAGCGGCCGTGGACGCTTGCCGTCGATATCGGTGAACTCATACTCTTCTGCAACAGCGGCGGCAACGAGCACCTTGCCGCTGTGACGCTGCACCTCCGGATCCACCGCCAGCGCCGCGATAGCAAGCCCGATGAACTCAGGGGATTCCGAGTTCGACATATCCAGCCATGCTGCTGCCTGCATCACCTTCTCCGTACGCACCAGTCCCGGATATAACGACACTGCCGTCACTCCGTGCGGGCGCAACTCATGCGCCATGTCGGAAGTCAGCTTGTCCGTCGCAGCTTTCGACACGCCGTACGCCACGTTCCCAATATGCTTCTGCGCGGACCAGAACGAGATGTTGACGATCAGTCCGCCGCTCTTGCGTTCCACCATTGTGCGCGCCGCAAGTTGGCTAGCGCGATAGTGCGCGCGCACGCCGGCCTGGAACATCGCGTCCCAACGCCACAGCGGTTGCTCCCAGAACGGCTTGCCCCACGTGAACGCGCCATTCTCGATCATGTTCTCGTAACCACCCCACACGTTGTTGACGAGAATGTCGATCTGACCGCCGGTCTCGCCGAACACACGCTCGAAAGCGGCATCCGTCTCCGCATCGACACGATGATCGCAGCGAACGCCGGTCACGCCTGGCGAATCCTCAATACTCCGTCCGGTCGCGAATACTCGCGCGCCACGCTGCGCAAGCACCGTCGCAACGCCGCGACCTACGCCCGCCGTGCCGCCGGTCACCACCGCGACCTTGCCCTGCAAATCCGCCGTTGTCATGGGCACAATCTTCTCACGCCGCATTCCCCGGCGTTATGAAATGATATTCGAATGTCGAGAGCTGTGGTCGCGATCTGCTGTCTTTTTCTGCCCATGCTGCAGGCAGCGCCACCGGCCGCCAAAGGCTCGCGTTTGTGGTCGCTGCAACCGGTCGTCAAGCCGGATCCGCCAGGACAATCCCGCAACCCCATCGACGCTTTTCTTGCCACACGCTTCCGTGAAAAGGGCATCACCCCGCAAGGACCTGCCGACAAACTCACACTTCTCCGTCGGGTCACGCTCGACCTCACGGGACTTCCGCCGACCGCCGCCGAACAACAGGCCTTTCTCGCGGATGCATCGCCGAACGCATACGAAAAAGTCATCGACCGTCTGCTCGCCAGTGAACAGCACGGCGTACGCTGGGCGCGGCGCTGGCTCGACGTCCTGCGCTACGCGGACCTCGATGGACTCGATGGTTCCGTCATGCCCGCAGCCCCCGGCATCTATCGCTGGCGCGACTGGATGATCCACGCGCTGAATGACGACATGCCATACGACCAGTTCGTGCGCGCGCAGATTCTCGGCAACCGGTATCGCACAGTCACGTCCGTCGGCGCCACCGGACATCGCTCGCGCGCCGAGGCCAATCCGCAGGATCAGTTCGCGCTCGGGTTCCTCGCCCGCTCCGCCATTACCGGCGGCGATCGTGATCAGGACATCGCCATCAACGCGGTCGAAACGATTTCATCCGCCTTTCTCGGCATGACGGTCGCCTGCGCCAAGTGCCACGACCACCGCTTCGACCCCATTTCGCAGAACGACTACTACGCGATGAAGGCGCTCTTTGATCCCCTGGTGCTGCGCAAGATCACGCTCGCCACACCGCAGGAAATCTACGACAAAGGCCGCGAGATGGAAACTTGGCGGGTTCAAAAAGAGGCGTCGGACAAACAACTCGACGCGCTCACCGCGCCGTATCACGATCGCCTCTACGAAGAGCGCGTGCAACTGTTGCCCGCCGACGTGCAAGCCATCGTTCGCAAGCAGGAACGCAAGCGTACCGCCGCAGAACAAAAGGTCGCCGACGACTACTTCCCCGTGCTGCGCATCGATCCCCCGAAGATCCGCGAGATCATGCCGCCGGACGTTGCGAAGCAGTACGACGCGCTCTTGAAAGAGGCCGGCAAGATCAAGCGCCCCTTCGATCTGCCGGCGCACTGGATCGTCGAAGAGGATCCCGCAAAGCTGCAGGCGACCTCCTACATCCTGACCTCCGGCGATCCCGCACGTCCCGAAAAGAACCGGCCCGTGAAACCCGGCTTCCCCTTTCAACCCGAGGACACCGACTTCCGCGAAGGTCGCCGCGAAGGCTTCGTCGAATGGCTTACCGCGCCTGCCAATCCGCTATTTGCGCGCGTTGCAGTCAATCGCATCTGGCAATGGCATTTCGGCGAAGGCATCCACAAAAACACCAGCGATTTCGGACTCATCGGCGGCCGCCCGTCGAACCAACCGCTCCTCGATTACCTCGCTGCCGAGTTCGTCGCGCACGACTACAGCATGAAGTGGCTGCATCGCCTGCTCGTCACCTCGGATGCCTACATGCGTTCGTCGAAAGCCGATCACGCGAAGAATCGCGAGATCGATCCGGAAAATACGACACTCTGGCATTTCCGCCTGCAGCGTCTGGACGCCGAGCAGGTGTGGGACTCCATCCTCTCCTCCACCGGCGAACTCAATCTCACCGTGGGAGGCAAGTCGTTCCAACTCGTCAACCCCGACAACAAGCAAAGCATCTTCCTGCCGCGTGACGGGACCTTCGACCGCGACAACACCAATCGCCGCGGCGCCTACATCGCGCGCGGCTACATCCCCAGCACCGAAGTGATGGCGGACTTCCTCAAAACCTTCGACGTCGATGACGGCCGCACGCCTTGCCCGATCCGCGCGCAAACCGTCACCGCGCCGCAAGCTCTCTTCTCGATGAATGATCCTCTCATCGATCGCGCCGCCGAAAAGCTTTCCTTAAGAGTCCGCGAGAACAACGCCGACCTGAACGCCGCAGTCAATAGAGCCTATCGCGAAACACTCGGACGTGCGCCGGCGCCCGCGGAACTCGACCGCGCGCTCAGCTATCTCGACAGCAAGCCCGACCGCATGAAAGGTCTTGCCTGGCTCCTGTTCAATCTCGATGAGTTCGTGTTCGTGAAGTAAAGATGACGCCGATGCCTTCGAACCAGCAGCTATTCCCGTGCGGACGGATCTCCCGGCGCCAGTTCGGTGTGCGACTCGCCAACGGATTCCTCGGATCCGCGATCGGCAGCCTGTGGGCGGCCGACGGCCGCATGCCCGGCGCGCTGCTCGGCACGCCCGCCAAAGCCAAGTCGGTGATCTACATCTTCCTCTGCGGCGGCATGAGCCACATCGACACGTTCGATCCCAAAGACAACAAGCACGCGGGCAGACTGATGGACGCCATCGGCTTCGGCGACAACAATGCCGAGATGAAGCGTCCCGTCATCCCGATATTGCGGACCTTCAAGCGCTACGGCCAATCCGGGATCCCCGTGTCGGACTGGTTCCCCAACATCGGCGGCGTCATCGACGAGTTCGCGGTGGTGCGTTCGATGTGGTGCCACCAGACGAATCACTTCCCTGCGGTCATCGAACACACCACAGGTAAGAAGATCCGCCAATTCGAACATCCGAGTCTCGGCAGTTGGGTCACCTACGCGCTCGGCAGCGCCAACAGGAACCTGCCCGCGTTCGTGAACATCGGCCGTCCCTCTTCGCCCGTGCAACTCGCCGGCGGATACCTCGGCGCCGCGTACTCCGCAACCCCGTTTCAGCCCGGCGACACGCCGATCCCCGATTTGCTCCCACCCAAAGGTACAGACCGGAAAGAGCGCGACCGGCAGATGCAGACGCTCGCCGAGTGGAACCGGCAGTTCCGCGAGGATTACGCAACCGAAACCGAGATTGCCGCGCGCGTGAAGGCCTATGAACTCGCCGCCAACATGATGATGTCCGCGCCCGCCATCGTGGACTTCTCGAGCGAACCGGAACACGTCAGGAATCAATATGGCATCGGCGTCAAAGAGACCGACGACTTCGGACGGCAGTTGCTGCTCGCGCGACGTCTCGCCGAGAACGGCGTCCGCTTCATCCAACTCTGCCACGCCGGCGGAGGCAACGGATCCTGGGATGCGCACGGCGACATGAAGACACACGAACCCCTTTGCCGTGCCATCGACAAACCGATTGCGGGCCTGATACGGGACCTCAAGCAACGCGGCATGCTCGCCAACACGCTCGTCGTGCTGACCAGTGAATTCGGACGCACGCCGTGGTCGCAGAATACGACGGGCCGCGACCACAATGCTCGCGGCTTCTCCACGCTACTCGCGGGAGGCGGAGTGAAGGGCGGCGTCATCGAAGGCGCAACCGACGAGGTCGGCTACAAAGCCGTCGAGGATCCGCACTACATCAGCGACCTGCAGGCCACCATCCTGCGGCAGATGGGGCTCGACTACAAGAAGATGGAGATCCGCCTCAACGCCCGCGCCTTCCAGTTGGTCGAGGAAGGCACAGGCGTGATCGAGCGTATTCTGTCGTAAACCGGGCTACTACTTCTGCAACTCGCCGTTGATGGCGCTGACCCAGGCCTGGAAGCCGGCCTTCTTGTTGCCCCACAGCAAATACCACACCGGACCATTGAACCGGGCGGCGCTGCCGAGCGTGATGGACACATCCTCTCTCTCCTTCGGATGATCCTTCAGCCAGGCCTCGCCCTTCTTGAATGCAGTCTGGTATGCAACGTCGGAGTCGAACGCGACTTCTGCGATGCGGAACGGCATCGCGTCGCGCTGCGGACCTGCCCACGCCATCGCGCGGTCGGCCTCGACACCCTTCACGATCCCTTCAGCCGCGACGACGGAGTACGTGAACGCACGAACTTCCTTCTTCGCATTCGAGCCGAACGACGCCGTCCAGGCCATCGCTTTGCCCGCTTCGATCTTGTGGCCGGGAACCGGCTTGCTGGCCAGGCTGAGCGGAATGATATCCGGCGCCCATTGCCGGGCCATCTTGTACATTTCCCAATAAGCAGTTCTGCCTGTCACGGGGCCAGTGGCGGTCGATGCCGGCTTGGGGGCGGCATCTGGTGGAGCGGCCTCCGGATGAGGTGCGTTCGGACTTTCGCAGGAGACCAACAACAGGGCGCTCAATGCGAATGCGGAGGTACGGAAAAAGTTGCCTGCGCTCATTATGCACTCCTTCAGCGCTAGGGGTGCGGCGCGCTGCATCAGCGAGACAACATAGCCCGCGCCGCGCTACCTAAACTGCGCAACGCCTCTCTTTGCGAGGGGCTAACTGGTTGTATTATGCGCCGATCTTGCCAGCTTGAAAAGAGGGAGCGCCCTCGAAATTCGATTAATTCGACCAGTTCAGCTCGTAGCCGCGCCGGCCTTCATCCCGCAGGTAGATGCGGCGAACCGAGTTCGACGACTGGACATCCATCTCGATGATGCCGCGCAGGTCACCACCGCTGACGTTGGCGTACACGCGCCCGCGTTCACGCCGGTCCACGCGCCCGGTCAGGCGAAGTTGGCCCTGGTCGCTCTCAAACGTCACGGTTACCGAACCGCTGCGGGTGATGTTCACGGTTGGATCGTATAGGCGGCCGGAGCGTCCATTCCGATCGCGATAGTCGCCATTGCCGCGCCCGGAGAAATTGACGTCACCGTTGCTGCCCCAGCCGGAGCCATCGCCCCAGCCATTCCCGTTTCCGTTGCCCCAGCCCGGCCGGTTGTTGCCGAATCCGCCGCCACTGCCGAAGCCACCGCCGCCTCCGAAACCGCCGCCGCTGCCGCCGGACCAGAAGATGTCGAACGTATAGCCTTCGGAACCGCCCTTGTTGTCCTGGATGCGGATGACGCCGGGTCCACCGTCGCCGGCCGCGCGAACCATATCCTGGCGTCCGCGCCCGTCGATGCCCTTGAACCGGAAGTTGTTCGGACGCACCGGCATTTCCTGATTGCATTCGAAGCGGCGGAACGACGCGGGCTGTCCGCTATAGGTGCGGATGACGGCGTTGCGCCCCTGGATTTCGACCTCCGCCGTGTCGTCGACAACCACCTCAATGGTGCACTTCCCGTCGCCGCCTCCGCCGCGGATCTCCGCAGTCCGGCGGTCGGTGACGCGCTGTCCCCAGGCTGCGGTGGTCACCGTGACTCCAAGCAAAGCAAAAGCAATTTTCATTCGGGTAGGATTCATCGAAAGGGCCTCCTCAACAACTCTCCCATCATCCCGCGGACCGGAGTCTGGCGCAAATTCCAATCTTCGCCTTCTGCCGCCACTTAGTTGGGATTCTGTGAAGCGTGTCGAATTCGCAACACCTCAACGCGTTCCTACGAACGAAGCATCTGCTCGAAACGAACGTCTATTTCTTCCTCTTCGAGGAAACCACCCCGTTCGATTTGAGCGACACCTTCGAGGAGCGCTGCTCGGAATCGGGTGTCCTCGTCCAGCAATCTCAACACCGCATCTCTCGCCAAGTCTCCTGGCGTCGAACCAAGAGCGTCTGCAATCTCGGTCAGGCGCTCCTCCTGCTCCTGCGTCAAACGCACTTCCATCCGTCAGCTCGTCCAATCTCCGCCGCGCCACGGCGGATCGATGCGCTTTTGCGCCGCCTC
>CAZVKC010000032.1:81867-85957 GCA_964627455.1 uncultured Solibacteraceae bacterium
AGCTCGTCCAATCTCCGCCGCGCCACGGCGGATCGATGCGCTTTTGCGCCGCCTCGCTATTGCGGATCTTCATCGAAGCCGAGTCCCACTCGAACCGCTCGTTCGGCATCCGCTGCGCCAGGCACCCCAGTAAAAACGATTCCGTCGGAGCGCACTGCGTCGGGAAATCCGCTTCGCCTGTCGGCGCACCCTTGCACGCCTTCAGCCAGATGTCGATGGCGAGGTCCTCTTGCGTCCGCGACGCTGGAGGCTGGTACACGTACGCCGGATTCTCGGGATACACCTTCGGATTCTGGCCATTGAATCCCGCGACAATGATCCCCTTGTCGCCCTCGTACATAATCCCTTCACCCCGCCGCGCAAACAACCGTTGTTCCGCGGGACCCAATCCCGCCGGCCGCGGAGGCATCAACCCGCCGTCGTACCAAGTCAATCGCACGGGTCCGCGCGAACCCTTGGCCGCGAAATCCATGTGCACGATCGACGCTTTGGGATACATGTCTTCCACCGGCTCACTCGCCGAAGACTCCACCGCAACCGGCGGATCCAAACCCAGGATCTTGAAGATCCCAGCGAAGCTGTAACACCCCATGTCGCCATAGGATCCGCAGCCGAAATCGAACCAGCCGCGCCACACGAACGGCAGATACGCCTTGTGATACGGGCGTTCCGCTGCCGGACCCACCCACATATCCCAGTCAAGTCCCGCAGGCGCCGCCATCGCCTCGGTAGGACGCAACTCGCCCTGCGGCCAGAACGGCCTACTGGACCAGTTGTGCACCGCGCGCACTCTGCCGATGGCGCCGTCTTCGATCCACTTCTTGATCGTCAGCGTCGCGTGCGTGTACGGATTATTCACCGTCACCGACGTCGCCACGCGTTTATCGCGCGCCGTCGCAGCCATGCGCCGCGCCTCGCCCACCGAGTGCGTCATCGGTTTTTGCCCCAGCACATGCTTGCCCTTGCGCATCGCCGCCAGCCCGATTGGCGCATGCCAGTGATCGGGCGTCGCGACATACACCGCGTCGAGGCTCTTCTCTTTCTCCAGCAACTCGCGGAAATCCCGATACGCCGTGCATCCCGTGCCCTTGTAGTACGCATTCACGAGCCGTTGCGCCGGACCCCGGCCGCCCATGCCCAGACTCGTCTTGAAGTTCGGCGTCAGGTAGACGGATCCCGGCGACTCGAGATCCGTCCCCCACTTCTCATTGCCGGGACCCAGCAGCTTCCGCGCCTGCTGCATCAGCGAGTTGTCGCTGTACTCAACGTAATCGAGACTTCCGGCATTCACATCGCACACCGAGAGGACGCGCACCTCCGGTTTCGCGAGCAGGTTCATCATCACGTACATGCCCTGCCGCCCGAGTCCGATGCATCCGATGGTCACCTTGTCGCTCGGCGCCACCTGCCCGGATCCCGCCACCACATGCCGCGGCACGATGAAGAACGTCGACGCGGCAGCCGCGGCCGCGCCTCGCACGAAATCCCGCCGTCTCGACGTCATCACTACCCTTTCTTGAGCACCACCCGATCCACGATCGCCTTCGCGCCCAGCACCGTTTTGACTTCTTCGGCGAACTGCTCGTCGCCGGTACGTTTCGGCGCGCCCTGAGCCTGCCTCGGCGGCGTGACCTCCAAACCCCACCAGCCCGAATAGCCGCCATCGAGCGCGATCTTCACCAGCTTCTCGGCGTCGAAAGCCGGATCCACCGTTGCGCCCCAAGTCCCCTTAACCGACAGCCCGCGAGCATACGGCAGAATCTTCTTCACGTTCGCGTAACGGTCATCGCCCTTGTTCCAGTTGCCGAGATCGCACAGCAATCCGAAGTTCGGATGGTTAACCTTCTTCACCAGTGCAACGAGGATGTCCGGATCCGACGAGGCGCCGCCGTGATTCTCGACGATGAGATCGACGCCGGAACCCTTCGCGTAGTCGAGCATCATACCCATGGTCTCCGCCGCGCGCGACACCAGGTCCTTGTCGTTCTTCCATTCAGCCGCGCCGCCGTACACGTTGCATCGCACCGCATAGCAGCCAAGTTCGTGCGCAGCGTCGAACCACTTGCGATGCGCATTCGCGGCCCGTTTGCGCTCCGCAAGATCCGGCGACGCCGTGCCGCCCTCGCCATCCACCATCAGGATCGTGGACTGCACACCCGCATCCGTGCAAGCTTTCTTCAACTTCGCGAGATACGCGAGCGTGGGAGCCTCGAAGAACTGGTTCACATGCTCGAGCGCGGTGATGCCGAGTTTGTCGCGCAGGATCCCGGGCAACTCCAGCAGTTTCCACTTGCCGGCTTGAAAATAGCTCCCGCTGAACGACCACGCGGCGAGCGAAATGCCTTGCGGCCGTTTCGTAGCCGCCGCCAGCATCGACGCGGCGGCAAATGTCCCGGCGCTCAGCAAGGCGCCACGGCGTGTCAGATCCATAGATAGAAAGGTCCCTTTCCCGGGAACTATTGTATGCGGATCGGCAACCGGGCGCCCGAAAGCAGGTTGTGCTAGCCTACCGGCGTGCCGAAGCACGAAGTCGAAACTTTCTCACGCCGTAAACTACTGCTCGCGGCCGCCGGCGGCGCCACCGGAGCCGCTGGTGTCGCCTTCGCCACTCGCGCGGGCCTCATTCCTCCTGACGGCGGACTCGGCCCATATGGCCCGGGGGCCGTCCTCAATTACGCCGCCCATCGGCTCCTCACTCGCAACGCACTCGCGCGCGAGTTCTCCAGCGAGCACATCTCGGCGAGACCCTTCGCCAACGGCCAGCCCCTCAAGGACGAAGTCTACAAACGCCACCAAGCGGCGGGATTCGCCGGCTGGCGCCTGACCATCGAAGGCCTTGTCGCCCATCCGATGACACTCTCCATTGCGGACCTCAAACAGACTCAACCCACGCGTTCCCAGATCACCCAGCTCGCCTGCGAAGAAGGCTGGTCGTACATCGCCGAGTGGACCGGCGCCTCGCTCGCTGACCTGCTGAAAGCCGTCGGCGTCCATCCCGCCGCCAGGTTCGTGGTCTACCATTCGATCGAGAAGGATTGGTGGGACAGCGTGGACCTCGACGAAGCCCTCCATCCGCAAACCCTCATCGCCTACGGGATGAACGGCGCGGATCTCCGCCCTGAGTTCGGAGGCCCGCTTCGCTTCCGCGTTCCCCGCCAGCTTGGATACAAGAACGTCAAATTCCTGAATCGCCTCACCGTCGTGGACGATCTCAACAGGTTCGGCAAAGGCTTGGGATCTCCCGGACCCGAATTTGGATATTCCTGGTATGCCGGCATCTGACTGACCGTTTTCCCCTGTGTCTTGCGCCTGCTGGATCAGGGGCGCTGATGACGAATCTGAAACAACTTCTCTGGGCGGCGGCCGCATCCATGCTGAGTGGCTGCATGACCCCGGGAACCATCGGCTCACCGCATGGCGCTTCAGCCCGCGCGGGCGATTACATCGTCACGATCATTGCTGCTCAGGAACCGCATCTGATCGAAATCAGCGGACGCGGCGTCAAAGGTAACGGATACCGCCTCAGCTTGCTGCTGATCTCGGTGCATGACGGATCCCGCCGTGTCGTACCCGTGGCCCGAAACGTCGATATCTCGAATGCCCGGATCCTTGGCGACGATCCGGTCCGTGGGATGGTTTGGTTCCAGGTCCAGGAGACGATAGCGTATGACTACCGGCGAAACCGCGTGCTCACCGGGCGCGAACTCCCCCACGGCGGAGGCCCGGCAAGTCCAACCCGCCTCTCGGATCCTTCGAGCGTCCACAAGTACCTGGAAGCTGCCGGCCCGGAACTCCGCAACGCCGCACACTACAAAGCCTCGTACATCCGCGGCAGCGCACCCGGACTCTATACGTATCTCACCAGACCCGGCCTGAATGGCACGGTCGTGATCGCGACCGCCACGGCCCCCTCATGGACTCTGGAAACCGGCCTCTTTCAGATCGATCAGGTCCTTCCGAGTCCTGAGGTCCTTGCGATCATCGGAACCCGTCCGCCAGTATCCGGCGAAATCTCAGAACCCCTGCTCATGCTGATCGATCCGAAGACGGGACGCGCGGCCACTCACTCTCTTCGGGTCCAGTAAGCTAG
>CAZVKC010000033.1:0-7144 GCA_964627455.1 uncultured Solibacteraceae bacterium
TTGAGCCGGCGGGGATTCCTCGCAGTGAGCGCTGGGGCGGCGGCTTTTGCTCAGACTGCCCCGCCGAAGCGGATTGCGGCGATCATCACGGAGTACCGGCCGGGGTCGCATGCCGATGTGGTGGTGGGGAAGTACCTCGAAGGGTACAAGCAGAATGACCAGCCTCCGTATCCGCGGTCGAAGGTCGTGTCGATGTTCACGGAGCAGATTGCGCCGAATGGGGGCGACATCAGCCGGGAACGGGCGAAGAAGTATGGCGTGCCGATCTTCCGCACCGTGGCCGATGCGCTGACGCTGGGCGGGAAGTCGCTGGCGGTGGACGGGGTGCTGCTGATCGGCGAGCATGGCGCGTATCCGGTGAACGACAAGTTGCAGACGCTGTATCCGCGGTTCGAAATGTTCCTCAAGATCACCGATGTTTTTCGCGAGAGTGGGCGCAGTGTGCCGGTGTTCAACGATAAACATCTGTCGTTCAACTTCCGGCAGGCGAAGCGGATGGTCGAGATTTCGCGGGAATTGAAGTTCCCGATGCTGGCGGGATCGTCCGTGCCGGTGGCGTATCGCGTGCCGGCCGTGGATACGCCGTTTGGCGCGCGGCAGCGGCATGCTGTGGCGATCTCGTACAGCGGACTCGACATCTATGGCTTTCATGTGCTCGAAGCGCTGCAGGTATTGACCGAGCGGAGGAAGGGCGGCGAGAGCGGGGTCCGCGCGGTGCAGTGTCTGGAGGGGCAGGCGTGCTGGGACTTTGTGGAGAAGAATGGCTGGGTGAAGCGGCTGTTTGAGCGGGCGCTCACGCATAGCAAGACGCGGAAGGCTGGGGATCCGAAGGCGCTGGTGAAGGATCCGGCCGTGTTTGTGGTCGAGTATGCGGACGGGTTGCTGGGCGCGGCGTTCCTGCTGACCGGGCTGGTGGAGGACTTCACGGCCGCGGTGGATATTGAAGGACAGGCGGATCCGCTATCGCTGCTGATGTACTTGCAGGAGGGACGCCCGCATCATCATTTCGGCTGCCTGGTCCAGAACATCGAGCAGATGTTCGAGACAGGTGTGGCGCCTTATCCGGTGGAACGGACGCTGCTGACGAGCGGCATACTGGATTTCGGATTGGAGTCGCGGATCCGCGGGCATGTACGGCTGGAAACGCCGGACCTGGCGCAGATCCGCTATGAGACGCCGAACTCGTCGCACTTCTGTACGACGGGGTGGAGTTAGGCCAATTGCAGGTGGTCGCGGATGGACTGCGTGATTGTGCCCGGGTAGAGAGTGTAGCCGTCGTAGTCGGGATACATCGCGCCGTCGTCCGTTGGGCCGGCCAGCATCCAGAAGAGATCGGAAGCAACGCGGTGGCGGCGGACGGAGTCGAGCCATTCGGCGTAGACGTCTTCGCGGGAGGCAGCGTCTTTGAGACCGTATTCTTCGAGGATCACCGGTTTGTTGGCCTTGTCTCCCGATTCGGCGTGCTCTTCGATCCAACGATTCCCGTAGGACGGTTTCGTTTCGAGGGCGTCGGGATATAAGTGGAAGCCGGCGAAATCGATGGAATCGATCCGCAGGAATTCGTCGAAGTCGTAGCCGTGCGTGCCGTCGAGATACCACTTCAAGGTGAAAGTCCGGTTGAAGAAGCCCTCGTCACCCAGGCCGACCAGGTGGTTCGTATCGATGGACTGGATGTATTCGCTCATTTCCGCGATCCAGCGGGCGAGTACGGGTACGCCGCGAGCGCAACGGGCCTCATTGGCGAGTTCCCAGCCGAGGATCGCGGGTTCGTCCTTGTACGCCCGTTGCGTGAGTGGATTCACGCGATGGAGCAGGCGCGTGCACCAGTCTTTGTAGGCCTGGCGGGGACGCGCGTCTTCATAGAAATCCTCGTGCTGCGGGAGTCCATACCAGGCGTTGTATGCATCCATGCCTCCGAAGTCCTTCCAGTTGTTGGTGAGAGGAAGGAGAAGACGGATGCCTCGCTGTGCGGCTCCGGCGACGACGTAGTCGAGGCGCTGCAGGAACTCTTCGTTGTTCTTCTCGAGTTCACTGAAGGCGAGGGTGCGAATCAGGCGCAGACCGAGCGCGTCGGCGGCGTCGAGGACAGCGTCAGCCATGGCGCGGCTCTTGTGGGCGAGGTAATAACAGTTGGTCCCCGAGTAGCGGATGGGTTCGCCGTCGAGCGTCAAGCCGGTTCCCGCCGCGGAGATGAACATGTTCACTTTTTGACGCCGGCAACCTCGCGCGTCAACGCGAAGAAGGCCTTTTTGCGATCGGTATTGATGCCCCAGTTGACGGGCGGGCACTGGTAGCCGTCGCGATAGTTGGATTCACCAGGATCGAAGTAGCCCCATGACGCGTACTCGCTCAAGGCCGCGACCATGTTGTTTTCCGGCTTGTCGAAATCGAAGTGGTCGTCTTCGTTGAAGAGGACCGGCATCGGGCGGTAGCCGTCCACCTGCCGGGCCTGGCGGACCATTTCGGCGATGCGCCTGGGGTCCTTGACGCCGTTGCCGTGCATGAGCAGGAAGTCCGACGCCTGGACGACGTTGGGCTTCGGCACTGCGCCGCCGCCGTAACTGGTCCCGACCAGGATCCGGCCTTTCGCCATCGCGATCAATTCGTGAACACGTTCGGGTTTGAGGATCGCGTGGTCGTAGCGGACGTTTGCTTCGTTGTTGATTTCGAGCAGGACGTTCTGGTAGCCGCGGTCGAGGATCCACTGGACAGTGTTCGAGACGGCGGCTTTCACGGCAGCTTCGTCGCGCAAACGCTCATCCTGGCCGAAGTAGAAAATGCCGACAATCGCGACCATGCCGAGCGAGTCGGCGCGATCGAGGATCCGCTCGAGGCGCTGCATGTAGGCAGGGCGCAGGGAACCATCGGGGTTGAGCGCGTTATTTTCCCACGGCTGTTCCTTCGAGTATCCCTGCGGACTTCCACCCTGCAGGTTCACCGTGAAAGCGAGGAGGCCGTGTTTGCGGTACTCCGGCATGGCGGCGAGGAACTCGCGGACATTGCGTTCGGCGTCCCACTTACCGGTGTCCGGGTAGGCCCAGCGCTTGACGGTTTCCGGATTGAGGTCGTCGAAGGTGGCCTGCACCATGCGCGAGTTAAGCAGCAGTCCTTCGATCTTCTTGCCCTTCCAGGTACGGCCCGCATAGGTAGGCTTGCCATTCATGTGGAAGGCATCGCCGACGATGGTGACGGCGGTCTTGCGCTTGCGCGGGGCAGCAGCGGCGAGGATTGGAAGGGACGCGAGAAAGGCTCTTCGTTGCATGGATGTGTCACCAGGCGAGTGCGGTGGAAAAGACGCGCGGATCCGCGGCGGCGTTGACGATGCTTCCTTCGGGGGACGACCAGTCGATGTGGATCCCGCCGGATGAGTTGAGGCTCCAGGCGCTCGAGATCGACAGGCGATGGCCGCGTCGCGCCAGTTCATTGCGCACGGCGTCGCCGATGCGGCTCTCGACGGTGACGGCGCCGGGGTTGAAGCGATGGGGGAAGGTCGATGCGGGGAACGCGGTGCTGGTCCAGCGCGGCGCTTCGATGGCCTGCTGGATGTTCATGCCGAAGTCCACCATGTTGATGAGCGTCTGCATGGTGCGCATCGGCTGATCGTCGCCGCCGGGACTTCCAGTGAGCATCCACGGCTTGCCGTCCTTGAGGACCATAGATCCTTGCAGCGTGCTGCGAGGACGCTTGCCGGGCGCGAGCGCGTTGGCGTGTCCGGGGACGAGCGAGAAGTAATCGCCGCGGCAGTTGAAGGTGAAGCCGAGGTTGCCCATCACAATCTTGGTGCCGAACGAGTTGTGCAGCGACGGCGTGAAGCTGACGGCGTTGCGGTCGCGATCGACGACGGCGATGTAGCTGGTGTCGCCGAAGTGATCCTCGAGGGTGGCGCTGGTGTAATCGATGGGGCGATAGACGGCGGGGAAGCCGGGCTCGAATTTTTCGGCTTCGCCGGGACGGAGTTCGAGCGAGGCGCGCTGCATATCGATCAGCTTGCGGCGCTCGGCGGCGTACTCTTTCGAGAGCAGTCCCTTGTACGGGATCTGGATGAAATCCATGTCGCCGAGATACTTGTCGCGATCGGCCATGGCGAGTTTGCAGGCTTCGACAGAGACATGCAGGAAATCCGCGGAGTTGAGACGCATGCGGCGCAGGTCGTAGCCTTCGAGGATGTTCAACATCAGCAATTCCGCGGGTCCGGAGGATGCCGAGGGATTCTTGTAGACTTCGTAGCCGCGGTAGTTGGTCGAGACTGGCTGTTCGACTTTGGCGGTGTAGGAGGCGAAGTCTTCGTAACGGAAGAGTCCACCATTCCTGATGGAGGCTTCTTCCATTTCGCGGGCGATGTCGCCTTTGTAGAAGCGGTCGCGGGCGGCGCGGAGACCGGCTTGGCGGCCTTTTGACGACGCGGCCTTCTCGGCTTCGACCAGACGCTGCATGGTGCGCGCTAGGTCGGGATTGCGGAAGATTTCACCTTCACGCACGGGGCGGCCTTTGGGCGCGTAGAGTTTCGCAAGCTGCGGGTCGTCGATCACCATCTCCATCTGGATTTCGTTGACGAGGCGGCCTTGCGTGGGGAAGCCGCTCTGGGCGAGTTCGATGGCGGGCGCGAGGACTTCGGCAAACGTGAGGGTCCCCCAGCGGGAGAGGAGCGTGTACCACGCGTCGACAACACCGGGGACGGTGCCGGCGAGGAGTCCATGATTGGCGGGGATCTTTCCGCCCTGGTTTTGCTTGTACCAATCGATGGTCGCGAGTTTCGGCGCGGCGCCCTCGGCGTTGACGGCCCACACCTTGCCGGCTTTGGCGTCATAGACGAGCAGTTGCGCATCGCCGCCGATGCCGTTGGCGCCGGGTTCGACGACGCCGAGCGCGGCTTGTCCGGCAACGATGGCGTCGAAGGCGTTGCCGCCGCGCTGCAGGATGTGATCCGCGGCCATGGACGCGAGTTGATGCATCGACGAGACGGCGTGACGGGATCCCCGCACCACCTGCTTCATGGTCTGCGAGTAGCGTTCGCGCTCGCGCGTGATCTCCTGCGCGGACGCGGCGGCCAGCGAACAGGAGATCGGGAGGAGCGTACGGCAGAATGTGCGGCGGCGCATATACCTCAAAGATACTGCGATAATTCGGGGAGATATGATGCGCCGTCACCGACTCGTTTTGATCTCGATGCTTGCGACCCTCGTCTTTGCAGGACGCGGCATCACGCCTGAGGATTATCTGCGCTTCGAATTCGTGGGAGCGCCCGTATTGTCGCCGGATGGCCGTTCGGTGGTGTTTCCGCTCACGAAGATTGACGAGAAGCAGAACCGGCGGCGCACGTCGTTGTGGATCGTGCCCTATGACGGGAGCGCGGCGCCGCGGATGCTGACGGCTGAAGGATCGAATGCGAGCAGTCCTGCATTCTCGCCGGATGGGAAGACGCTGGCGTTTGTGTCGGCGCGTGGAGAAGGCGCGGGCGCAGCGAGACCGCAGATCTGGCTGCTGCCGATGGCGGGCGGCGGGGAGGCGCGGAAGTTGACGGATCTGAAGAATGGCGTGTCGACGTTCAAGTGGTCCCCGCAGGGCGACCGGTTCGTGGTGACGTCGCGCACGGGACCGTCGGACAACGGCAAGTCGCCGTCGGATGTCCGGCATTACACGCACATCCGATACAAGTTCAACGACTCGGGCTGGTTTGACGACAAGCGTTCGCACATCTTCGTGGTGGATGCGGCTACGGGCGCGGCGAAGCAGATTACCGACGGGCAGGAATGGGATGATACGGATCCGCAGTGGTCACCCGATGGAAAGACGATCGCGTTCGTGAGTGATCGCACGGGCAAGGCGTTCGAAGATTCCCGCAACACGGACATCTTCACGATTCCCGCTGCAGGTGGATCGCTGACGAAGATTTCGGATCATGCGGAACAGGACACGTCGCCGAGGTTCAGTCCCGATGGCAAGACGATCGCGTTTCTCGGGGCGACGACGCGCGTGGAGCACGCGAAGCTGTATGTGGCGCCCGCAACCGGTGGCGCGGCGTCGCGTCGCGCGGTCGACAACGCGGACTACCTGATGACGAATCTGCAATGGACTTCGAACAACACGCTCGTGTTCGAGACCGGCGATCGCGGGACCTTCCATGCGTTCACCGCTGACCTGCAGTCGCGCTCCGTGAAGCCGCTGGTGATGGGCGAGCGTGCGGTGCGGTCGGTGTCGATTGCGGGTTCTCAGATGGCGTATCTGGTGAACGACTTCAAAACGCTGGATGACATCTATGTGGCGCGAGCGGACGGATCGGGTGAGCGGCGGCTGACGACGTACAATCGCGAACTGTTCCAGGGACTGGACCTCGCGAACGTGGAGCGCATGCAGTACAAGTCCACGGACGGGTGGGCGATCGACGGGTTCCTGGTGAAGCCCGTGGGATTCGTCGAGGGGAAGAAGTATCCGCTGCTGCTCAATATTCATGGGGGTCCGGCGGGGCAGTACGGCGTGGATTGGTATCACGAGTTCCAGGTGTATGCGGGGAAAGGGTATGGCGTGTTCTTTGCGAATCCGCGCGGGTCGACGGGGTATGGCGAGAAGTTCGCGAACGGCATCCGGCACAACTGGGGAAAGATGGACTACGTCGATGTGATGACCGGGCTCGATGAGGCGATCAAGCGGAATTCGTGGATCGACACATCACGGCTTGGCGTAACGGGCGGGAGTTACGGCGGCTTTATGACGAACTGGATTGTCGGGCATACGAACCGGTTCAAGGCGGCTGTGACACTGCGCAGCGTTGTGAACCTGATCAGCGACGAAGGGACGCGGGATGGCGCGTACGGGCACGAGGAGTCGTTCCACGGGAACCTGTTCGAGGCGTTTGACGAGTATTGGGAAGCGTCGCCGCTGAAGTACGCGAAGAACGTCAAAACACCGACGCTGGTGCTGCATTCGGATAACGATCTGCGCGTCCCGCTGGAGCAGGGCGAGCAGTGGTACCGGGCGTTGAAGTTGTTTGGCGTGACGACGGAACTGGTGGTGTTTCCGCGCGAGAATCACAATCTCACGCGGACGGGGGAGCCGAAGCATATTGTCGAGAGCATGAACTGGCAACTGTACTGGTTTGCGCGGTTCATCCTCGAGGACGCGACTGCGAAGGCTCCCGACGCGTTGG
>CAZVKC010000033.1:7244-18062 GCA_964627455.1 uncultured Solibacteraceae bacterium
TGGTTTGCGCGGTTCATCCTCGAGGACGCGACTGCGAAGGCTCCCGACGCGTTGGTTCCCAACAGCAAGTAGGCGTGCAAACTCATCTGAGTCGCCATTCCGAACCACGGCTCCAGGAAGTGTTTGGGCGGGACTAAAGTCCCGCGCAGGCTGCAAGCCTACACCACCAAGCTCGAAGCAACAGGCCAGGGATTCCGGTGGGTCTCACTGTTGTTCTGCGCGCCTCGGCGGGGCTATCCACTAGGGGCGCAGGGGCGCGGAAATCCTGAGGTACTCGGCGACCGCCTGTTCGAGCGGGGGCATGTCCGCGAAGCCTTCGGCTTCGAGACGGGCGTTGCGCAAAGCCGAGTACTTGGGGCGGCGAGCGGGGGTCCGATAGACGCGCTCGTTGGTCGCGACCAGTTCGGGCTGCAGTCCCGCGGCTTCGAAGATGATCCTGGCGAAGTCGTACCAGGAGATCGCGCGGCCGCCGCCTGCGTGATACACGCCGGAAGCTTTGGCTTCGACCAGATCAGCGGTGCGTTCGGCCAGGGGAAGAGTGAAGGTCGGCGAGGCGACGAAGTCCTCGACCACACGGACGGGCGCGCCGGATTTTGAGAGCCGCAGCATCGTTTCGATGAAGTTGCCGTGGGCCGTGCGGACGCCGCCGGGTCCGAAGACGCCGCTGACGCGGATGATGAGAGGGCGGTCGAGGTAGGCCTGCGCGTAGAGTTCGCCGCCGTATTTCGACACCGCGTAGGCGCCGAGCGGATGCGGCATGTCGGTTTCGACATAGGCGCGTCCGGCCATGCCGTCGAAGACGTAATCGGTGGAGAAATGGACAAGCTGCGCGTCGATCTGGCGGCAGGCTTTGGCGATATTCGCGACGGCGAGCGCGTTGGCGCGGAAGGCCTCGAGAGGCTCGGATTCCGCGAGATCGACTTTGTTGTAAGCAGCCGAGTTGAGGACAACGGCCGGGTCGATTTCGGTGAGGCACTTTTCAACAGCCTGGGCGTCGGTGATATCGAGTTGGGTGCGTTCAAAACAGGCGACGTTATAGCCGCGCGCCGTGAAAGTCTTCTTGAGTTCCACGCCCAGTTGGCCGCCGGCGCCGAACAGGACGACAGTTTTTGGATTCATCACTCTGAATCCATGAGGATAACAATCACTTCGTGCGGATGGGCGCTGGTCTCGCCGGTTGTTCGGCGAGGAGGCTTTCGTTGAGGCGGCGGAGTTCGGCAAGGCCGAACAGGGCGCGGGTCAACTTCACGCCCAGAAAGTGGCTGCCGGGTATTTCTGCGGACTGGCAGTAGAGGACTTCGCCAAGCAGCAGGGAGTCCTGCCCTTCCACTTTGATCAGGGAGCCGGGACTGAGATGGTCGGCGCATTCGATCCGCACGCCGAATTCGGATGCATCGACGATCTTGACCTGAGAGGTACGACCGTCCTGACCGAGTAGTGTCATTTGGACCATCTCATTCTGCGCAAATCTGGGATGCTTGCGACGGTCTGATACGGATTCGTCCATGCCCGACTCTTCGACCGGCGCCGCGGAAATTTTAGGAGTTTTGGCGCGCCGAAAATCAGGAGTGGAAGAAGGCGAAATAGAGCAAGCCGGCCAGGGCTGCGACGAATCCAGCTTCGAGCACAAGAGTCCCGCTGAAGTGGATTCTCGAGAGAAGAGACTTTGGAGTTTCGGCCTCGGGGCGCTTCAGTTCGCGAACCGGCAGGCGGCTGCGATCCGTCGCGGAGCCGGCGCCTGTGCGGGCCGTCGAAGAATTCGACGCCTTCCAGCGGGTTTGCACGGCTGAGGGTTGACCTTGCAGCGAACGGAGAATCTCTTCGCGTCCCTTTCGGTCAGCGATGAGAATGGTTTGCGGCTTCAATCCACCACTGGCGCCTTCGAACCGGCGCCGCCACTCCGGTGGAACTTCGTCCACCGAGCGGAAGATTTTGGTTTCCCTATCGACCGAGACAAACACGGTCGAAGTCTTGACAGTGATCCGCGACATTCTCTGTTACGTCCGTCTCCTACACCTACTACACTGAGCTGGCCTGTTTGATGGCCGAGCGAGCCGAATGATCCAGGGTCACCTGGATAAAGCCGAGAGCGGCCTTCGACAGCGCCTTGTCTTTCCGGTAGATTAACCCAATCCGCCGGATCATGGGCTCGGGGGCCAGCGAGATCGCCGCCAGCTTGCCGGCCGCTACTTCTTCTTCGCAATGGGACTCGGCAAGGAAACTCAATCCCAGGCCCGCCATTACGAACCGTTTGATCATTTCGGTCGAGTCCAACTCCATCGACACATGATAGGTATCTTCGACCGGCTCCAGCCAGGAGTTCAGGCGCTGGCGCGTCGTGCCGGATTTGGGCAGCAGCAACGGGTTCGACACCAGATCCTGGGGCGTTACTGATTTCCTGGATGCCAGCGGATGATCCGGAGGCGCTAAAAGCATGATCTCGTCCGAGTGAATCTTCACTACCTGTAACTTCTTTTCGGCAACCGGAAGCTGGGTGATGCCAAAATCCGCAAGGTTGTTGGAGACTGCCTGCACGATGCCCGCGCCGTAAGACCGGTCGACGAGCAACTGGACATTCGGATATTGTTTCTTGAACTCGGGAAAGACCTTGGGCAAGACGTAAATGCAGGTCGCCTCGTTGGCGGCGATGATGAGTTCACCGCGGGGGGTGCGTTCGAGTTCGTTGATGGCGTCTTGCGCCTGGCGCCGAAGGTCGAGAATTTGCGCGGCGTACTCGGCGAAGATTTTGCCCGCTACAGTCAGCGAGATCTTGGTTCCGAGGCGGTCGAACAGGGGCGCGTTGAGTTCCTGCTCGAGCTGGCGCACCTGGGCGCTGATTGCCGGCTGCGTGCGAAAACACGTCTGCGCAGCTTTGGAGAAGCTCTTCAGGCGGACGATTTCCAGAAACGTATGGAGTTGATCGAGATCCATTGCTGCGCCGGCGACCTTGCCGGAACTACACTCCGGCTATCGTCTCAATTGTATCGAATCCCGTCCATGCTAACCCATGGGATAATTCGAGAGCAAGATCCCGGGCGTAGTGAAGACTTTCTTTCTGAAATTCATTTTGCTTTTTTTGGCGGCTGCTGCGGCGCCATGGGCACAGACCGGCGCGAACGTCTTGCTTGTGATCAATAAGCAGTCCGCGGACTCGAGAGCCATCGGCGAGTACTATGCGAAGCGCCGTTCGGTTCCGGCAACAAACGTCTGCACAATTGACACTCCTTCCGTGGAAACCATCGAGCGAACGGTCTACGACAAGGCGATCGAGCCGGTGGTTCGCGAATGCCTGCAATCACGCAAGCTGACCGAGCGGATTCTGTACATCGTGACCACGCTGGGGGTCCCGCTGCGAATCGACGGCAGCGGCGGCATGCTTGGGGATCAGGCGTCTGTCGACTCCGAACTGACGTTGCTGTACGGCGATATGCGCGGCGGCTCGAAGCATCCCGTGATCGGCACGGCAGCGAATCCGTTCTTTCAGGCAGTAGACAAGAAGTTCGAACATGGGCGGTATCCGATCTATCTGGTGACGCGGCTTGCGGCGTACGATCGCGCGGGGGTGTTCGCGATGATCGACAAATCGCTGCGGGCGGTGAACCGGGGCAAGTTTGTGATCGATGCGATCGAACGCGACAACACGGGCGGGAATAGCTGGCTGCTGGCGGCTGCGAAGCTGTTGCCGGCGGATCGCGTGGTGCTGGATACGACCGCGAAAGTCGTCACGGACCGGACGGATGTGATTGCGTATGCCTCGTGGGGGTCCAACGATGCGGCGCGAAAAACGCGGTTCCTGCATTTTTCCTGGCTGCCTGGCGCGATCGTGACGGAATTTGTATCGACCGACGGCCGGACGTTCACGCGTCCGCCGGATTCGTGGCAACTCGGCGGGTCGTGGAGCGATCGCGAAACGCACTGGGTCCGGTCGCCGCAGTCACTGGCTGCGGACTATTTGCTGGAAGGCGCCACCGGGGCATCCGGGCATGTGTACGAACCGTACCTGAGCGGGACTCCACGGCCGGATTTGCTGCTGCCCGCGTATTATCGGGGGCGAAATCTGGCGGAGGCTTACTACGCCGCGATTCCATTCCTGAGTTGGAAGAATATCGTGATCGGCGATCCGCTGTGCCGGCTGCAGTGACCTCAGTTCAAGCCGAAGACCATAAGCAGGCCGCGGGAGGGCATAGCGACACGCTGCTTGCCGTCGACGAGGAAGCTGACCGGGTTCGCGGCCATTTGCCCGCCCATCTGAAACTGCCAGAGCGGCTTGCCATCCATCGCGTCGAGGGCGAAGAAGTTGCCTTCTTCGGATCCGCCGAAGACGAGTCCGCCGCCGGTGGAGAGAACGCCGGACCACGTCGGCTGGTGGAGTTTGAACTCCCATTTGCGCGCGCCTGTTACGGCGTCGAGCGCGCGGATCGCACCGTAGTTGTCGTCGGGCGGCAAGGCCCGCTCGCCTCCTCCGGCGAAGAAGGTCCCGGGCTTGAAGACCGCTTCACCTTTGAAATAATAAGCGCCCATCTCGCGCACTGCGACATACACGTACTTCGATAACGGGCTGTAGGAAGGACTGAACCAGTTGGTCGCGCCCTGCAGGCTCGGCCAGACGAGGTTGCCGTTTTCCGTGGGATCCTTGCCGGGGATGACCATCGGACGGCCCTTGTCATCGAGTCCCGTGGACCAGGTCTGTTTTGCGTACGGCACGCCGGTGAGGAACTCGCCCGTGGTGCGGTCGAGCAGATAGTAATACGCGTTCCGATTGGCGACGGCGGCAACCTTGCGGAGCGTGCCTTTGACGGTCGCATCGAACAGCATCGGCACGTGGACCGAATCCCAATCGTGCGTGTCGTGCGGCGTGAACTGGAAGTGCCAGCGGCGCTTGCCGGTCGTTGCGTCGAGCGCGAGCAGCGAGCAGGTGTAGAGGTTGTCGCCGGGGCGTACGTCGCCGTTCCAATCGGGGCCGGGATTGCCGGTCCCCCAGTAGACGAGGTTGAGTTCGGGATCGTACGAGCCGGTGACCCAGGTGGCGCCGGATCCGGTCTTATACGATTCCCCGCCCCAGGTTTCGACGCCGGGTTCGCCCTTGTCGGGGACGGTCCAATGGCGCCAGACTTCTTTGCCGGTCTTCGCGTCGTAGGCCGCGATGAAGCCGCGGATACCCGCTTCGCCGCCGCTGACGCCGGTGATGACGAGTCCGCGGATGGCGAGGGGCGCGGAGGTGATGCAGTGTCCGACCTTGTAATCGGCGACCTTGGTCTGCCAGCGCACGGCGCCGGTCTTGCGATCGAGGGCGACCATGTAGGCGTCGAGGGTTCCGACGTAGAGCATGTCGTCGAGGATCGCGGCGCCGCGGTTGACGCGTCCGAAGCCGATGGTCTGCAGGTCGTCGGGGAGGGTCCGCTGCCAGCGCCAGAGCGAGCGGCCTGTGCGGGGATCGAGGGCTGTGACGATGGTCGGAGCCTCGGTGATGTACATGACGCCGTCGGCGACGATGGGCGAGGTTTCGAAGCGGCCGGGATTGACGGCCTGATACACCCAGAGCGGTTTGAGGTTCGCGACGTTGGCGCGATTGATCTGGTCGAGTGGCGAGTAGCGGTGTCCCTGGTAGTTCCCGGAATACGTGAGCCACTGGCCTTTGTCGAGTTCGCCATTAGCGCGGATCCGGTCGTAGGGAACTTGCGCCAGGGTTGCGAGGGTAGCAAGCAGGAGGATCATTGCTGGGCGGCTCCTCTCAATGTGGTGAGGTAGTGGACCAGATCGTCGAGGTCCGCGGGGGTGAGTTTGTCGAAGGCGGGCATCAGCGAGGCTTGCTGTTTGTCGAGAGATTTCAGGTTGGCTTTCTGGAAGGACGAGACGCGGCCGGCCATGTCGCGAACCTGGATGGTGAAGGTGTCCTCGTTGAGGCGGATGCCGGTGGTCTGTACGCCCTGCTGCGTGATGGCGAGGATGGTGCGGAATTCTCCGGGGACTTCGGCCGAGGGTTCGACGATCGATTGCCGCAGGTGTGTCGCGCTACGGGCGAGTCCGATGGTGCTGAGTTCGGGTCCATAGCCATTGCCCTTGCCGTCGATGATGTGGCAGTTCGAGCAACCGGACTTGCGGTAGAGGTCGCGTCCGCGGGCGGGGTCGCCGGGGAGCTTCGTTTCCTGTGCGACTGTGCCGAGAGAGCGCACGTAGGCGGCGGTGTTTTTGACTTCGCGCGGGGACATCTGCCAGGATCCCGGCATGTTGGTGTTGGGGATGCCGTCGGCGATCACGCGCAGGAGAGCCGCTTCGGTGGCCGCACGAGGGAGTTGAGGCCGGGCGAGGTTGGGTCCACTGGAGCCGCGCCCGTCGATGCCGTGGCAGACGGCGCATTGGCCCTGAAAGAGCTTCCTGCCGGCAGCCGGATCCCCGGGCGGGTCGGCGTCCGTCTGAGCTGACGCCTGCAGCAGCAATAGTGAGAACAGGATCCCTGCGCGAAGGATGAGCACGCGTGAACCTCCAGCGATAGAGGTCATGGTACATCATCCCCGCGGCGGTTAGCGGTTTTCGTTGCGCCGGGTTTCGGACCTCGCGTCGCGCTCAAGCGTTGCGGCGGCGGCTGCCGGGACGATCTTCCAGTTGTTGTCCGGCTGCGCGGGCAGCGTTTTCTTCTCGGAGAAGTAGCGGATCATCAACTCGCGGATCTCTTCGCTTGACCGGTAGTAGACCGTGCCGGCTTTGAACATCGTGTAGCCCGCACTGCCGCCCGCGCGATAGTTGTTGACCGCGATCTTCAACGGTTGATCATCTTTGAGCGGCGCGCCTTTGAACTTGAGATTCACCACGCGCTGGCCTTCGGGCTTGGTGAGGTCGATCTCGTACGTCACGCCGGCCGCCATGTCGTAGTTGAAGCCGATCACTTTGCTGTTGATCAGCGGACCCTGATCGCACGCAGGCGTCGGGCAGTTGAGGAAGAACTTCGCGGCGTTTTCGAGCGCCTCGCGGACCATCCGGCCGTTCCCCTGCACCCCGTAGAGCGTGTTGTCGTAGACGTACAGCGCCGCGATCTCGCGCACGGTCACGGGTCCTTTGTGAAAGACCACGCGCGGATTGAAGGACGCGGCGAACGAGACGTCCGCCTTCGCGTAATGCAGTTGGACTTCGTGGATCGCGTCAATCAGCGCCGAATCGCGGACCCGCGTCAGTTCGCCGGTCATCTCGACGGGCGACTGCGCGACAGGAGAATTCAGGTACTGCTCAGCCGCCTCGTGATACGGCTTCGACATCTCGAGGACCTTCGCATCTGCGGGCGTATCCTTGTTGACCGGGATCAACTTGCTTTTCTTGTCGGCGATCCTCCAGCGCGCCGCCGCGTTGTCGCGGGTCAGCGAGAAGTCCATCGTACCGATGGAAATGCCCCAGTTGCGAGGCTGCATCACGAGGACATCGCCGATCCAATGGCCGGCCACCGTCGAATGCGTGTGTCCGAACACGATCGCGTCGATGCCCTTCACTTCGCGGGCAATCTGGCGAACCATGTTCTCGTTCTTCATGTCGGTTTCTTCGCCGAGGCCGGCATGCGCCGCGATGATGACGATGTCCGGATTCTCTTTGGCGCGCAGTTCCGCGACGGCTTTTTCCGCTCCTTCCTTACCGGGGAGAAAACGATAGCCGCGGTAGTTCCCTTCCTCTTCCCAGGCCGGGATGCCGGGCGTGGTGATGCCGATGATGCCGACCTTCACGCCGGGTCCAACAACCTTCACGATGTACGGCGGAAACGGCTTCTCTTTCGAACCCGGAGTGAGTTCGGTGTTAGCAGAGATCCACGGGAAGGCCGACGCGCCACGCGCGCGATTGAGGTTCTTCAAGCCGTAGTTGTACTCGTGATTGCCCACCGCCATCGCATCGAAGTTCAGATAGTTCATCGCCTGCACCATCGGATCGATGGGGAGGTCGGCGCTGGGGTGTACGCCTGCGGGAAGGCGGCCCGTGCGGACGTAACTCTGGTACACGGTTTCGAGCGCGGAACCCTGGATGGTGTCGCCGCAATCGACGAGGATCGAGTTGGGTTGTTCCGCACGCGCCTTCGCGATGAGCGTGGCGGCTTTGGCCAAGCCGCGTTCGGCAGGCTTCGCCGTGTAGTAGTCGTACGGGTAGATGTTGCCGTGGAGGTCGGTGGTGACGATCAGGCGGACGGTGGTCGCGTCCTCGGCGGCAAAGGCAGCCAGGCTACACGCAGCGAGGGTGGAAACGAACGCAAAAAGTGGGCGAATCATGCAGGAAAACCAACAACTTCAGTATAATCAGCAATGTGAAGACTTTTGTATTAACAACCGTTTGCGCGGTGGCGCTGGCGTTTGCGCAGGCCCCTGCGACCAAGGCTCCTGCGCCGGCCCCTGCCACCAAGGCCCCGGCTCCCGCGACGAAAGCTCCCGCCACGGCCGCCGCCAAACCGGCTGCGCCCGCCACGAAGGCTCCCGCAGCAGCGAAGCCCAAGCCCGCTGCCACCCCCGCGGTTCGCGGATCCCTCTCCAATCCGGCATCTCTCAAAGAAACGGCGCCGGAAACATACAAAGTGAAGGTCACCACGGCCAAGGGCGACTTCGTGCTGCAGGTGAACCGGTCGTGGTCGCCCCTTGGCGCCGACCGCTTCTACAATCTCGTACGCGCCGGCTTCTTTACCGATGCGTACTTCTTCCGCATCGTGAAGGGCTTCGTGACCCAGTTCGGCATCCACTCGAATCCGGCTATCGCCCGGGCATGGCGCTCGGCGAACATCCCGGACGATCCGGTGCGCGAAAGCAACAAGCGCGGCACGCTGTCCTTTGCGACGGCGGGTCCCAACACCCGCACCACGCAGATCTTCATCAACCTGGTGGACAACGCCCGGCTCGATTCGATGGGATTCTCGCCGTTCGCGCAGGTCGTGGAAGGCATGGATGTCGTCGACAAGTTGTACGACGGCTACGGCGAAGCTCCGGACCAGGGCATGATCCAGGAACAGGGTGGCGCTTACCTGAAGAAGAACTTCCCGCTGATGGATAACATCAAGGCCGCTGTGATCGTGCCCCCTGCTGGCGCCGCTGCGCCTGCTCCGGCTGCTGCGAAGCCTGCCGCTGCTGCAAAGCCGGCGGGGACTGCTCCGGCGAAGCCTGCGGCGACCACGCCTGCGAAGCCCGCTGCGACCAAGGCTCCCGCACCGGCGCCCGCGGCGAAGAAGCAGTAACAGTCCTCACGAACGATGAGTTGAAAGCCGCCGCTGACGGATCCCCTTCTGTTGGCGGCGGCCATCCGATGCAACACAAACCCAAGCCGATCCCCACCCACAACCACACCGGTTGGACCTCCAATCAGCTCAACGAAGTCAGCGAACTGTTCGTGGACTTCTGCCGTCATTCGGCCGTGCTCCCCGTGCTGGATATCGGCGCGGCGTTCGGGATTGCGACCCACGCGGCGCTCGAGGCCGGCGCGACGGTGATCGCCAACGACGTGGATTCGGCGCATTTGCGGATCCTGCTCGAGAACACACCGGAGGAGGATCGTAAGCGGCTGGTGCTGGTCCCCGGGCGGTTCCCCCGGCATCTGTCGTTCGCGGAGGCGAGCTTGAGTGCGATCCACGCGTCGAACGTGTTTCACTTCCTCACGGGGCCGCAACTGACCAATGGCGCGGCGAGTATCGCGCACTGGCTGGCGGTGGGCGGCAAGGTGTTCATCCAGGCGTCGACGCCTTGGCAGTCCGTATTCGCCAGTTTCATCGAGGAGTTCGAGGCACGGCGCGCGCGCGGCGACCAGTGGCCGGGATGGGTGGAAAATACGCACCAGCGGTTCGATCATCCCAAGATCAGCCAGATTCCACAGAACATCCACCTGCTGGACGAGGAGACGCTGGCGCGTTTGTTTACCGGCGCCGGGTTGGAGGTGGAGCGCGCCTGGACCTACCGGCGTCGCGACCTCGCCAAGGGCCTGCAACTCGACGGCAGGGAGTGCGCCGGGCTTATCGCAGTGAAAACAAAGATGCTGGAATAGCCCGCAACGGCGGGTGTTGCGCGATTCGGGGTTGCTCGCTATACTTCGGGAATCCGAGGTCGAATCAACACACGATGATTCCGATGGACGATTTCGATCCGCTCGCTCCGCAACGCGAAGCTGCGCTGTTCTACGGCCTGTTCCTGCGTGGACACAACCCGGACGCCCTTCGTGCGGACATCGACATCCAGCCGCACCTCATCAAGAAATGGCTCACGCATCGCGGTTATGAGGCGTCGCGCGAGAACTTCCAGAAGATTTATCAGTATCGGAAACAGGTGCTCGCGATTTTCGACGAGTTGATTGACCTCGAGCGCAACCGGGCGCGGGCTGCTCACTGATTTTGACCAGAAACAAGTCGGTTTGGATCGTCCTGCTCGCCGTGCTGGCGTTGCGGCTGCCGTTTCTCAACCAGGCAATGCAGGGCGACGACGTGATCTACCTCGCCGGCGCACAACATGCGCAGGTCGAACCGCTGCATCCGAGCCACTTCGAGTACATCTTTCTAGGCAAGCCTGTCGATATGCGCGGACATCCGCATCCGCCGTTCAATTCCTGGTTCCTCGGGCTGCTGCTGGCGATCTTTCGCGACATTCGTGAGATCCCGTTTCATGCTGCGTACATTCTGTTTTCGTGGATCGCGGGATTGAGCATGCTGTCGATCGCGCAACGGTTCACCACACGGCCGTTGATCGCGACGCTGCTGTTTCTGGCCGTGCCGCCGTTCGTCGTCAATGGGATGTCGCTCGAGTCCGACCTGCCGTTTCTCGCCTTTTGGATGTTGGCGATTGCGGCGTATCTGGGCGAGGTCTTCTGGCTTTCCGCAGT
>CAZVKC010000033.1:18162-32564 GCA_964627455.1 uncultured Solibacteraceae bacterium
TCGGATCCTCGCCGGAAGCGAACCGCCACATCGTCGCGGGCATCTCACCGTCCGATCGCTGGACCCTGCAACAGGCGTCCCTGATCCTGAAGCGGCCGTCTGCAGGGCCGTCGAAGCTGAAATTGAAGTTCTACGTGCCGCAGAATGGCGTGGGACGCAAGATCGAAGTGACGGTCGACGGAACCATCGTAAAGACCGCGGATCTCGACCATGACGGCATCTACGAGATCGAAGCAGCGCTGCCTGCAAGCGCGGCGACCAAAGCGACGATCGGCCTCCGCACGGACAAGCCGCTCACCGCGCCAGGCGATCAGCGCCAACTCGGCGTCAATCTGCTCGAAGCGGGCCTGTTCGCCAACTGAAGCGAAACCGCCCGCTAAAATAAGACCGTCCCTACCAACATGCGACATACTCTCCTTCTGCTCGCAGCCCTCGCGTCCGCATTCGCCGCGCCCGGACCTCTGCGATTCCGCATCACGCTCGACCCGGCGGTCGCCAACAAGACTGTTTCCGGACGCATGATCGTATTCATGTCCGACCGGCCGACGAAGGTCGAGCGGCTGCAGGCCGGTTTCAGTCCGACGGGCAACTGGCTGGCGGCAATGGAAATCGACGCGATGCGGCCGGGCCAGACGATCGAATTCAACCCGGATTTGCAGGCGTATCCCGTGCCGCTTTCGAAAGCCGCCAAGGGCAAGCTGCAGTTCATGGCGCTGCTCGATCCCGATCACTCGTACGCCCGTGACCGGCAGGACGAGGGCGACCTGTACAGCGAGGTCGTGCAATTGGAGATCGATCCCGCGAACACGGAGCCGGTCGAATTGAAGCTGTCGAAGGTACAGGCTGCCGCGCGAAAACTCGAAGACACGGCGAACATCAAGCTGGTCGAGTTCCAAAGCCCGATGCTCTCTGCTTTTTGGGGACGGCCCATCATGATGCGCGCGGGAGTCGTGCTGCCGCCCGGCTACGATGCGAATCCGGCGAAACGGTATCCGACGGCGTACAACATCCACGGCTTCGGCGGCACGCATGCGGGCGCATGGCGGCAGGGTCCGGGGATCGTGAAGGAGATGGAAGAGAAGAAGCGGCCGGAGTTCGTGCATGTGTTCCTCGACGCGTCGTTCCCGACGGGACATCACGTCTTTGCGGATTCGGTGAACAACGGTCCCTGGGGCAAGGCTCTGACAACCGAATTGATCCCGCATCTGGAGCAGCGTTTTCGGCTGATCGCGCAACCCTATGCACGATTCGTGACGGGGCACTCGTCCGGCGGCTGGACCTCGTTCTGGCTGCAGGTCGCATATCCGGATTTCTTCGGCGGCACGTGGTCCACGGCGCCGGATCCGGTGGACTTCCGCAGTTTCACCGGCATCAATGCGACCACGGGATCGACGGATAACGCGTATCGCAAGGCCGACGGCAAGCCCAAGAACCTCGTGCGCAGCAAGGGCAAGGAACTCGCGACGCTCGAGGAATTCGTGAAGCAGGAAGAAGTGCAGGGTCCGGTGGGCGGGCAGATGGCGTCGTTCGATTGGGTATTCAGCCCGCGTGGGACGGACGGGCGGCCGATGAAGCTGTTCAATCGAGAGACCGGCGAGCAGGATCCGGTGGTGCAGAAATACTGGGAACGGTACGACATCCGGCTGATCATGGATCGCAACTGGGCGACGCTCGGTCCGAAGCTCGCGGGCAAGCTGCATCTGTTCTGCGGATCCGAAGATACGTTCCATCTCGAAGAAGCGTTCATCATGGCGTGCGATTTCCTGAAGACGAAGGGCCGTGAGGATACGTGTGTGCTGGTGCCGGGCCGCGACCACGGCGATCTGTATCGTCCGCATGAGCAGTTCTATCCGGAAGGCCTCGCGCTGCGGATCGCGCGTGAGATGCAGACAGCCTTCGAAAAAGGGCAGGCGGCGAAATGACCACTGCCGAATTGATCGAACTCGTGCGGCCGTGGTCGGATGCGGGTGACGGCGAGTCGATGAAGAGCCTCGACCTGATCCTGCATTTGCTGGAACACAGCGAGCAGCCGTTTTCGCGGCATCAATACCATCCGGGACACATCACGAGCACCGGCATGGTGCTGCATCCGGATGGGGCGTCGGTGCTGCTGGTGCATCACAGGCGGCTGAACCGCTGGCTGCTGCCGGGCGGGCACGTCGAGTCCGAGGACCTCAGCATCTGGCACGCCGCGCGGCGCGAGGTCGCCGAGGAAACGTCGGTGCTGCTCGATTCCACCGCGAAGCCGTATATCGCAGGGTTGGATGTACACGGCATCCCGTCGAACGGCATCGAGCCCTATCACCTGCATCATGACGTGATCGTGGGATTTCAGGCGATGAGCGACAAGTTTGCCCTCAGCGAGGAATCGCGGGCGATCGCCTGGTGCAAGCCGGGTGAGTTCGAGAAGTACGGCGTGCCGCAGAATGTGCGGCGCGCGTTCGCCCGGCGCGTAAAGTAGGTCCGATGGAACCACAACTCGAGAGCCTGAGACGACAGTTCGAAGCGATTCGCAGCGATGCAGCCAGCATCGTAGACGGGCTTTCAGACGCCCAACTCACCTGGCGGCCGCAGCCCGGCGCGTGGTCGATCAACGAATGCCTCGTTCATCTGAATCTGATTGACGGGCAGGACCTGCCGAATCTTTTCAAGGCCATCACGCTGGGCCGCAAGGAAGGCCGCACGGCCGCGGGACCTTTCCGATGGAGTTGGTTCGCCCGCACCTTCATCGCGCAGGTGGAGCCGCCCTCGAAGATGAAGGTCCCCGCGCCCAAGCGATACCAGCCGCCGTCAATGGCCGGGCAGCCGGATCCCAAGGAAACCTATCTCGAGTTTCAGCGCATCCAGAACGATCTCTATTTTCTGACCGGCGAGGCGGACGGCCTGGACCTGAAAGGGATCAAAGTTCCGTCGCCGGCTGCGAAATGGCTCAAGATGAGCATCGGCGCGCGGATCGAACTGATTGCCGCGCACGACCGGAGGCATTTGTGGCAGGCGCGCCGCGTGCTGGAGCATCCGAACTTCCCGAAAAAAATTTGAAATGCGTTGTCGATTCCCGGCCGCGGCATTCGTCTAGCCGGTGAAGGAGAACACACCACCCAATGCCCAAATACATGCTTCTGCTCCACGAGGATCCGGCCGCGTTCGCGGATGTCACGCCCGCGGAAATGCAGGCGATCATCGAGAAATACAAGGCCTGGGCGATCAAACTCGCGACGGCCGGACGGCTGGCTGGTTCGAGCAAACTGCAGGACGGCACAGGCCGGGCGATCCGCAAGTCCGGCGGCAAGGTTGTTGTCACCGACGGACCCTACACCGAGGCGAAGGAAGTGATCGGCGGCTATTTCATGATCACCGCGGAGAACTATGACGATGCCTTGGAACTGGCGGGCGAATGTCCCCACGTCGAGTTTGGCGTCGTGGAGATTCGCGAAGTGGAGCCGACCGGCGGCCCGAACGACTGACGGACGCCATGATCGAGGGGCTGTTCCGTGAATCGGCGGGGCGGATGGTTTCGACGCTCACCCGCATCCTGGGCGCGCAACATCTGGAACTCGCCGAGGAATGCGTACAGGACGCGCTGATCCGGGCCATGGAAACATGGCCCTTTCACGGAACGCCCGCCAATCCGCAAGCCTGGCTGATTCAAACGGCGCGCAATCGCGCGGTCGACCGGTTGCGTCGTGAGCAGAGGTTCGTCGCCCTGGAACCGAGAATCGCGGACCTCGAAGCCGCGGACACGGCGCAGCAGGCGATCGATGACGAACTCGGGATGGTCTTTCTGTGCTGTCATCCCGCACTGCCGCGCGAGTCGCAGGTCGCCCTGGTGTTAAAAACCGTCTGCGGACTTGGCGTGAAAGAAATCGCGCGGGCCTATCTGACGCAGGACGCGACGATCGCACAGCGACTGGTGCGCGCGAAGCGTCAGATCAGGGAACAGGGTATCGAGTTCGACCTGCCGCAGGCGATGCGGGAAGCCGAGCAGCGGCTCGACGCCGTTCTCGAGTCCCTGTATCTGTTGTTCAACGAGGGCTACACGGCGGGATTCGACACCGGCGAGATCTCGACACAGGCCATCCGGTTGGCGCGGCTTCTGGTGGCGCATCCAGCGACGGCTCGACCCGAATGTCACGCGCTGCTGGCGCTGATGCTGTTGCAGTCGGCGCGGGATCCGGCTCGTATCGATTCCGAAGGCGGTTTGAACCTGCTTGAACATCAGGACCGCTCCCAATGGGATCGGACGCGCATCGGCGAAGGGATGCGGCATCTCGATCTGTCGGCCCATGGAAGCCGCCTCACCCGATATCACCTGGAAGCAGGCATCGCCTCGGTTCACGCCACGGCGCGCGACTGGGCGTCCACGGACTGGCGTTCGATCGAACAACTGTACGAGAATCTCGAAGCGATCCACTCGTCGCCCGTGGTGCGCTTGAATCGCGCCATTGCGTCGGCGCAGGTACATGGACCCGCGCATGGGCTGCGCCTGCTCGACGAGATCGGCGGGGAACTCACGGGGTACGCGCCGTATCACGGCACGATGGGGCTGCTCAACGAACAATCGGGTGCGATCGAACAGGCGATGCTGCATTACCGCCGGGGGCTGGAGACCGCGCACACGGATCCCGAGCGAGTACTATTCCGGAACCGGATCTCAGGGCTATGCCCGGTAGGGCAATTTCCCCTTAGTACTCGGGACATTCACTAATTCAGGATTTGCATCAACTGCGGTGATGCTGGAAGAGTGAAGACCTCTATCGAGTCGCTCGCAACGTCCGGAAACGAAGGAACCACCAAAGCGCTTCCGGATCAGCGCAAACATACGCGTTTCGGGGTGGATTCGTCCGCCAGGGTTTCGGTGCTGGGGGCGCAGGAGTACTGCGAGGGGCAAATCGTGGATCTTTCCCAGCGAGGGCTTCGCATCAATTTGCCGGTGAGTTTTCCAGTCGGGGAAATCATTCGGGTGGAGAGCGGCGACGAGGTATTTGTGGCCGTAGTCTGCCATTCGAAGGAACTCGATAACGGCCGGTTCACGATCGGGACCCGGATGATGCATTCGATCAAGAAGGTCCACCTGGAATCGCTGGTGGGCGAGTGGGGCGCCGGCTAAAAAAGCCAGACACCCCACTGCTTGTCGAGTCGCACAACCGACAACGACTACTGCTCGACTCCCAGGTCCTTGAGGATCTTCGGATCCGATTCTTCCATCGCGACCAGCGAATGGCAGGTGCTGCAATCCTGCGAAATCTTCGTGCCTTCGTGGCAGCGGAAGCAGCCCTTGTCATCGGCGTGTCCGAGGTGGGTCGGATAGGTCCCCCATTTGATGTTCATCTGCGGAAAGACGTTGCCGGTCCAGATACCGGCGAGTTCCGTCGCCGCTTTGTCGATGGTCGCCTGACGGGCCACGAAGCCGGGACCCAGTTCCTTCGAGTAGAACGAGCGGATCGCATCACTGATCCCCTTGCGGGCGGCGTCATGCGACGGGTACTCGACTTGCAGCGCCTTCAAGCCTTCGCGTTTGACGTACGGAAGCGTGCGGTCGATGCGGCCTTCGGCGATGGCCTGGTCGAGTTCGGGTTCGGGTAACCGGTAGATGTGGCTCGGCCGGTTGTGGCAATCGATGCAGTCCATCGTGCGCCACTCCGTCGCCGCTTTGCCTTCGGGACTATCGGCCTTAGCCGTTTTGAAGCTGCCCTTCTGTCCGTCCGGCCGCTTCCACATGATTTCGTAGATGTTCTGGCGGGTGGAGTCGGAACGGTACTTCACTTCGACGTTGGGGTCGATGTGCCAGTGCACGCCGTGCGACATGCCGGGCTGTCCGCTGCCGACGCGGAGAAGCAGCACGGTCTTGGTCGGCGTATTCGTTTCGTCGTCCTTGAAGTGAGGAATCACCTTCAGCTTGTCGCCCACGAACTTGGTCGGCCAGTGGCACTGTTCGCAGGTTTCGCGCGCCGGGCGTAAGCTGTGGACCGGGGTTGGAATCGGGCGCGGGTAGAGATGGAAGGCGACCGAAATCAACTGCCAGGATCCGGAGATCTTGCTCTTGACGAACCAGTCGGCGCCGGGTCCGATATGGCATTCTGCGCAGCGGACGCGCGAGTGGGGCGACCGCAGGTACGTAGTGTGTTCCGGGGCCATCACCGAGTGACAGGCGGTTCCGCAGAACTCGACGCTATCCATCACCTCGACCGCTTTGTAGGTTGCGCCGGAAAGCAGCACGAGGTTGAGCACGGTCGCGATGGCGACGCTGAACACGATGTTGCGGGTACGGGAGATGTTGAGATCAATGACCGGGAATTCGGGGCCGGCGGCGGTCTCACTGCCGGCGGCAGCGATCCGCTTCTTGTCGCGCCACATGCCCAACGGGATGAGGACAAGCCCAAAAGCGAAGAGAGCAGGGAGAGCGACGAAAGTAATGAGGCCCAGATAAGCGCCGCCGCGAAAGCCCATGGCGGTCATCGCCCACAGGGTGATGAACATCATGGCGGCCGCGGTCGTGAGTCCAGTGCCGAGCAGACTGATTGGATTTTTTGTGATGAGGGCGAAGAACTCGCCAAGGGTTCGATGGCCTATTTTCACGGGTTCACCATCAGGGAATTGCGCATCGACTTCATATAGCCCAAAGCATAGCAATTTCGTCTCCAGGATTGGGCATCGCAAAAGGCCTCCGGCGTGCTCCACCTAATAGTGAGAAGGAGGTAAATTTTCTGTGCGGTGGCTCCGAATCGCAGTAACCGCTATGGGTTTCGTCGCGCTCGGGTGGACCCAGGCGCCAGTGGATTGCGGCCAATGCCACGACCAAGCCCAGCGGTTGGGTAAATCCACCCATACGGGGATGGATTGCCAGACTTGTCACGACGGGGTGAAGGAATATCCCCATACGGCCCCGGTACCGAAGCTGTCCTGCGATAACTGCCACGACGACGCGGTGAAGCAGTTCGAAGCCGGCGCGCATGCCCGGCTCGGGAAGGCTGGAAACAAGAACGCCCCGACTTGCGCGAACTGCCATAACGACGTGCACGAAACGCGGAAGGCCAATTCCGCGGAGTTCCGGCAGGATGTCCCGAACGTTTGCGGCAAATGCCATACGGCCATCAGTAAGCAGTACGTGAACAGCGTCCACGGCAAGAAGGTGCTGGCAGGGGACCAGGCGTCTGCGTCCTGTACGACCTGCCATGGCGCGCATACGAATATTCCGCCGCGGGATCCGGAGTCTCTGGTGAACGCGCGCAACATCCGCGATACCTGCGCGAGCTGCCATAACAACGTCGTGCTGGCCCGGCGGTTCCACCTGCCCCTCGACCGCGTGACGAGTTTCGACACGTCTTTCCATGGACTTGCGGCGAAAAGCGGAAGCCAGAGCGTGGCCAATTGCGCGAGCTGCCATGGGATCCACAACATTCTTCCGTCTACAGACCCGAACTCCACGATCCACCCGTCTCACCTGAAGGAGACGTGCGGCCACTGCCATCCCGGCGCCAGCGAGCGCTTCGCCAACGCGAAGATGCACTGGACCGAGCAGCAGGGCGAACCCAAGGGCGTGCTCTTCGTGCGTGCGATCTACCTGATTCTCATTCCGGGCGTGGTCGGCCTGATGATTCTGCATCATGGCGGCGATTTCATCCGGAAACTGAAACCGGTGCTGGGACGGCGCGCGGAATTCGAGCAGGCGAACGGGCATGGCGGCGAGATCCGCATGTACCGGTCTGAGCGGTGGCAGCACGCTGTGATGGTTTTGTCGTTCATTGTGCTGGTTTTAAGCGGCTTTGCACTGCGCTATCCCGATAGCTGGTGGGCGAAGCCAATGGTGCAGTTCGAATCCGTGTGGCCGGTTCGCGGGACACTGCACCGGGCGGCTGCGGTGGTGATCCTCGGGGTCAGCATTGCGCACGTCATCGCACTGCTGGTGAACCGCAAACTGCGCGAACACTGGTACGGACTGGCGCCGAGATGGTCCGACATCCCGCAGGGTTGGGGGACTTTCCTCTACAACCTGGGGCTGCGCAAGACCAAGCCGGAGTTGCCGCATCACAGCTACGTGGCGAAGGTCGAATACTGGGCCGTTGTGTGGGGAACCGCCGTCATGGCGGTGACCGGTTTCGCGCTATGGCTCAACAAGTACACATTCCAGTGGATCCCGCGTGAGTGGCTGGACGCAGCGGCTGCCATCCACTTCTACGAAGCGGTGCTGGCCACGTTCTCCGTGCTGGTCTGGCACTTCTATACGGTGATGCTGGATCCGGAAGTCTATCCGGTGGATCCTGCATTTCTTACCGGCAAGACCGGCCGGAGGCACTTGCATGAAGTGCCGGCCAAAGACGGGAACGAGCCGGAGAGCAGCAACAACGACGCGAAGCAGGCGTAAATAGATTCGGCCGCGGATGATATCCATCATCCGCGGCCGCTTTCACTGCAATCCTGCCGTTACGACAGGTCCTCGTTACGACAAAACTGCTCTCAGGGAACTACGACTTGGGCTTGTAGCCTTCGAGGGTCCCCTTCTCCTTGTAGTGCTTACCCGCATCGTTCAAAGCCGGCCCCTTGGGGGTGGTGTGGCAGAACGTGCAGGCCTTCTTCTCCTTCTTGGAGAACTCCGGCTTCGCTTCACTCTTGGGAGTGGCGACAACCAGGAGTCCAACCGCGAGGATCATTCCGGGAATAGCAAATCTCATAGCGTCTCCTTCTTGCGGACGTAGCATTTTGGGCGCCAACCTTAAGCGTCAAATGTGCCTTGCGATGGCGTCTCGATACTGGGGCAAATCACCCAACCGGCTGGGGCCCTACTCAAAATACGGGTGCAGCCGAACCCGCAATGCTGTCATCCTATCAAATACAGTGTCTCACCCTCAAAAAACGAAATTGAAGCCGGGCGAACGGTTTCGCGAGATTTGGCCGGATGTCTGGTCGCTGGTCCGACCCCGGCGCGGCTTGCTCCTGGCGGGAATGGCCCTGATGGCGGTCAACCGCGTGTCGGGACTGGTGCTGCCCTTTTCGACGAAGTACTTGATCGACGACGTGATCGGCAAGCACAACCAGGAAATGCTGCTGCCTTTGCTGGGCGCGGTGCTGACGGCGACGATCCTCCAGGGGGCGACTTCGTTCACACTCACGCAACTGTTGTCCAAAGCAGCGCAGCGGCTGATCGCGGAGATGCGCATGAGGGTGCAGGCGCATATCGGCCGGCTGCCGGTGAACTACTACGATTCGAACAAGTCGGGCGTGCTGGTGTCGCGCATCATGAACGACGTCGAAGGGATCCGCAATCTGATCGGCACGGGTCTGGTGGAATTTCTGGGCGGCTTGCTGACGGCGGCGATGAGCCTGGTGATTCTCTTCAACATCAGCGCGAAGATCACACTGATGGCGCTGGTGATCATCCTGATCTTCACCGGGATCCTGAACAAGGCGTTCACGTCGATCCGGCCGATTTTCAAAGAACGCGGCAAGATCACCGGCGAGGTGACCGGGCGATTGACGGAATCGCTGGGCGGGGTTCGCGTGGTGAAGGGCTATCATGCCGAGAGCCGCGAAGAAGGCGTCTTTGCGAAGGGCGTGACGCGATTGCTGGACAACATCCTGCAATCGCTGACGGCGATTTCGCTGATGAGTTTGTCGGCGTCGGTTTTGCTGGGCGTGGTGGGCGCCGGAGTGATGTACTTCGGTGCGCAGCAGATCTTCGCGGGGACGCTGACGCTGGGCGGCTTCGTTTCGTTTACGACGTTCCTGGCGTTTCTCGTGGCGCCGGTGTTCCAGATCGTCGGCATCGGAACGCAGTTGACCGAAGCGTTCGCGGGTCTGGAGCGCACGCGCGAGGTGCTGCGGGAGGCGCGCGAAGATCAGGATCCCAAGCGGACGCGGGAGATCCCGGTGATCGACGGTTTGGTGCGGTTCGAGGATGTGAAGTTCTCGTATGAATCCGGCAAGGAAGTGCTGCACGGCGTCTCGTTCGAGTCGCGGCCGGGGACGGTGACGGCGCTGGTGGGTCCGTCGGGGTCAGGCAAGTCGACGATTATCGGGTTGGTGTGCGCGTTCAACAAGCCGGATACGGGCGTGGTGCGCGTGGACGGGCTGGATTTGTCTGAGGTCCAGTTGAATTCGTATCGCACGCAGTTGGGCGTGGTGCTGCAGGAGACGTTTTTGTTCGACGGGACCATCCGCGAGAACATCTCGTTTTCGCGGCCGGACGCGACGGAGGAGCAGATCCTGGAAGCCTGCCGGATCGCGCGCGTGGACGAGTTCGCGGAGAGGTTCGAGAAGAAGTACGACACGATCGTCGGCGAGCGCGGCGTGAAGCTTTCCGGAGGCCAGCGGCAGCGTGTGTCGATCGCGCGGGCGATCCTGGCGAATCCGCGGATCCTGATTCTGGACGAGGCGACGTCGAGCCTGGATTCAGAGTCCGAGGCGATGATCCAGGAGGGGTTGAAGTTCCTGATGCAGGGACGTACGACGTTCGTGATCGCGCACCGGTTGTCGACGATCCGGCGGGCGGAGCAGATCCTGTTTATCGAGGATGGCGCGATTGTCGAGCGCGGCACGCACGAGGAGTTGTACGGCACGGGCGGACGGTATCGCGAGTTGTACGACAAGCAGCACGGGTTGGAGGCGAACCTGTTCCTGGCTCCGGGCGAGGGGGATTCAGTTCCGGAAGCGGAGAAGGCAGGGCGGCGGCCTGGAGGTCCCGCGGGGGATGGGGTTTCCGCAGCCATGCGCCTGATCCGGGGGTAGGCCGTGTAGGCCTCACTGGCATCTCCTCCGGCAAATCCTGTAGCGCAGAAGGGGGTATGGTTGGGACACTCCGGAATGTCCCTTTATGCCCGGGGTGGGTTAATTGACGAGGACGGCGTCGACCAGGGCGATCGAAAGGGCCGTGAAGATGACGTCGAACCCGATCAGGACCCGGAACCAGATCAGGTCGTCGGTCGGAACCGGCGTACCTGCCAGCAGGTCCGTCGTCAACTGGAACGCCGCCATCATCGGCGGGATCAGCATCGGGTAGATCAGCACCGGCAACATCAGTTCGCGCAGGCGGAGGTTCACCGTCAACGCACTGAAGGTCGCACCGATGACCGTGATCGCCCACGTCGCCAGGGCGGACACCGCGAGCAGCAGCGCCCACTGGTCGAACATGCGGATGTTGTAGAAGATCCCGAAAACCGGCACGCAAATGAATTCGACGATCAGGATGATCCCGAAACTCGCCGCCGCTTTGCCGAGGAACAGCGCAGACGCCGGCGCGGGCGAGGCCAGCAACACATCAAGACAGTCGTTGGGCAACTCGCGCGCGAAGCTGCGATTGAGGACCAGCGTCGACGCAAACAGGAACACGATCCAAATGAGGCCCCCGGCAAACTCGCGCGTCGTCTCCGACGACGGGTCGAAGGCGAAACTAAACAACAGAAGGATCGCCACCGAAAACGACACGGCCGCGTTGAGCGTCTCTTTCGTGCGGATCTCACTGCGCAGGTCTTTGGCTGCGATCGTCGTGACGTAACGGAGAAAGTCCATTGGTCAGTTTTCCCCGTACGTGCGATACAACCAGGTCGGATCCGTCAACATCTCCGCCGGGCGTTCGCCGTGAAAAATCAACTTGCCTCGCTGCAGCAGGACCACGTGGGTCGCCAACTCCATCGCCTCGCGCAACTGATGCGTGGACATCACCACCGTGCGGCCTCGCTGCAAGGCGTCGGCGAAGAGCCCCTGCAACAACGCGATCGCGCGGTCATCGAGCGACGTGAACGGCTCGTCGAACAGCACCACCGCGGGATCATGGATGAACGCCCGCGCGACGGCCAACCGCTGCCGCATGCCGCGAGAGAACTCGCGGACCCGCGCGTCCTTCACGCGATCGAGGCTCGTGCGTTCCAGCCACTCCATCGCCTTCTTTGCAGGATCCGCGACATTGTGCAGTTTCGCGAAAATGGTCAGGTTTTCGTAAGCCGAAAGCTCGTCGTACACGCCGATGCCGTGACCCAGCCAGCCGATGCCGCCGTTGACGATGAACTCGCCCTTCGCCGCCTTCGACAAGCCCGCGGCGATGCGCAGCAGAGTCGTCTTGCCCGCGCCGTTGCGGCCAAGCAACGCAAGGCATTCCCCGGGATTGACGCGAAACGAGATGTCGCGCAAAGCCGGGTAGTCCCCGTAATACTTCCAGATGCTCCTGGCTTCGACCGCTGCCGTCATTTGGACTTCGCCAGCGAGTAGAGTCCGACGACGAGGATCGCGCCCATGAGGCCGAGGATCCACGGCATCTTGGCGTAGATGCGCGGGCGGCCGGGGCCGACTTCCGGCGAACCCGAATCTTCCTCGCGTTCGACCGGTTCCGCCTTGCCGGTGATGGTCACCGAGAAGGGACCGTTCTTGACGCCGTAAATCGCTGCCTGCGTGCGAGGCTCGGGGGCGAACTCCTCGAGTCCATCGCCCTTCAGCGCGAGACCCTTGGGAACGATCAGGCGCGTCTCGCCTTCCTTGTGCAGGATGTTGCCCGCGAACGTGTCGGACTTCGGAACTTCGTAGCTGATCTCGATCTGCGTCTGGCCGGGCTTGACCGGGTAATCGATCTTCCAGGTGTCCTTCGCGCCAGCCGCCTTCGAAGCGGACCGCGTCACCGGCATGCCGCCCTGCGTGGTCAGCGAGACATTGATCTTCGCATCGGCGGGCGCCCAGAAGCGGTAAGTCCCGTTGGCGGAATCGGCGTAGGTCACCTTGGTGTTGTTGTTCAGGAAGACGAACTCGCGGATAGCGAGCTTGTTTTCGACCGGCTCGAGCAGGATGCCGTGGCGATCCACGACGATGCCTTCGGCCTTGCTGGAGGCGTCATAGACCTCGACGGTGATGCCGGTGGGCGCCTGTCCGGGAGCAACGGCTTTCGAGTATTGGACGCCCTGATACACCGCCTGCAGCAGGAACGGCGCGCCGGGGGTCGGATCTTTGTCAAAAGAGAATGCGCCTGCAGCGTTGGTGGTAGTCTTGGCCACCGGCTCCATGCCCTGGGCGCTGGCCTGGACGAGCGCGACGGAAAGTCCGGCCTGGGGCTTGCCCGTGGTGCCGTTGACGGCGGTTCCGGTCACTGCGGCAGAAAGGATCGCAGCGGTAGAGGCGAGCCATGCGCAGACGATTGCGTTCCTGATCATGCTTCCATCGCCTTTCCGCACTCGCCGCAGAACTTCATCGCCTTGTCGAACTTCGCCTTGCAGTGGGGGCAAACGTTTTCCTTCGAAGCTTCTGCCGCGGCTTTCTTCTTCGTCGCAGGCGCAGCAGCAGCAGCAGCAGCAGCCGGGGCCGCGCCGCTCGGGGACTTCGCCTTGATCTCGTCGATCTCCGAAAGGGTTTGCGCGAGTTCGCGCTGCAGGCTCTGCTTGGTCCGCTGGTAATCTTCGTCGGACAGCTTGCCGACGCGGTATTCGAACTGCAAATCGCGCAGGTTTTCGTAGATGCGGGCTTTGCGTTCTTCAAGGTGCTGCCAGGGCAGCACCGGCTCGGGTTGAGGCAGGTCCGAAGGGCGGATAAACATCGTATACGCCACGGCCCCGAGCACTAGGATTACGGAAAAGATCAGGAGCATCAGGTTAGTCGAGGTCGCCCAGGTCCTTTTCTATCGTCTCGCGATATTTGTCGACCAGCGCGCGATCGACTTCGGGCATTTCACTCGCTTCCGGCTTCGGCTTGTGGCGGTTGATGAACCACGCAATCGCCAGCAACCCCACGCCCCCGGCCAGCCACGGCATCCAGCCCAACAGCGAGTTGAAGCCTTCGGCGGGCGGGACGGACAACGCCCGGACGCCTTGTTCCTTCACGAAGCTGTCGATGATGGCCTGATCGGTTGCGCCGGCGGCGAGCATTTCGGCGATCTTGGCGCGCGAGGGCTTCGAGTAATGGCACTCGAGCATCGTGCAGTCCGCCACCGTGTTCCGGCAACTGCCGCAGAGGCAGGCCAGATGCGAGCCGACGCGGCGAACACCGGGAGGGATGATGTCCGCGGCCTGCGTGAAGCAGATGCCCACGAAGGCCGCGATGAGTATTTTACTTTTCCACTGGCGCATGTGCGGTTGCTACCCCAACGACCTGAGTCTTCAGGAACTGCCGTTGGACCTTGGATGGAATGAGGCAGATGATCGTGCCGAAGAGCGTCACCCAGTAGCCGAGCCAGATCCAGGAGACGAGCGGGAACACGTACGCCTGCAGAACCACTTTCTTTTCGTCCGTCGACGAGCCTGCGAAGTTGAGGTACAAGTCCTCATTCATGCGGCGGCGGATCGACACTTCGCTGGTCGGCTGCTGGCTGGCCGTGTAGAGCCGGCGTTCGGGATTCAGCGTGCCGAGCACGCGGCCGCCGGACGACACCTCCACGGGCAGGATCCCGTAGCTGTAGTGGTCGTTCTGGCCGGTCTTCATCTCGCCGATCTTCA
>CAZVKC010000033.1:32664-85845 GCA_964627455.1 uncultured Solibacteraceae bacterium
GTCACCAGCGCGCCGATCGACGGCCACATGAAGGCTTTCTTCAGCGACTCGACGGAACTGCGCCGCCAGGCGATCAGCGGACCAACGCCCGTGAGCAGCATCATGCCGAGACCGATCGGGATGTTGACGCGATCGAAGAACGGTTTGTCGACGCTGATCTTTTCGCCGGTCACGGCTTCGGAGATCACCGGGAACAGAGTGCCCCAGAGGACGGCGAAGCAGCTGGCAAGCAGGATCAGGTTGTTGAACAGGAAGCTGGATTCGCGCGAGAGAACGCTCTCGAGCTGCGTTTCCGGCTTCAGGAATTCCAGGCGGGACAGGATCAGAAAGGTCGTCGCCGCCACGCCGATGGCGAGGAACACGGCGAAGTAATTGCCGATCGGCGACTGCGCGAAGGCGTGCACCGAAGAGACGAGTCCGCTACGGGTGAGGAAGGTTCCGAAGATGCAGAGGAAGAACGTCGCGCTGACCAGCACAATGTTCCAGACCTTCATCATGCCGCGCTTTTCCTGCATCATGACCGAGTGCAGGAAGGCCGTGGAGGTGATCCAGGGCAGCAGCGAAGCGTTCTCGACCGGATCCCATGCCCAGTAGCCGCCCCAGCCGAGCACTGCGTACGCCCAGCCGGCGCCGAGCAGGATGCCGGTGGTCTGGAAGCCCCAGGTGATGAGGGTCCAGCGGCGGGTGGTGTGGATCCACGCGTCGCCCGGCTGCTTGTTGATCAACGCCGCGATCGCGAAGGCGAACGGAACGATGAATCCGACATAGCCGAGGTACAGGGCCGGCGGGTGAATAACCATGGTCCAGTACTGCAGCAGCGGGTTGAGGCCGCGTCCGTCGCCCGGATTCTGAATGCCCTTACCGGCCATCCAGAGGTCGAACGGGCTGAGCACGAAGGTGATCAGCAGCAGGAAGAACGCCATGGTGGTCATCAGAATGGCGGTGACCCACGGCATCCCTTCGCGGAACTTGCGGCGATTGGTGAACATCACCACGCACGAGTAACAGCCGAGCAGCCAGGCCCAGAACAGGAGCGAGCCTTCCTGACCACCCCACCAGGCCGCGACCTTGTAATACCACGGCATGGTCTGGTTACTGACGTTGTGCACGTAGACGAGGCGGTAGTCGCCGTTCAGAATGGCCCAGATCAGGATGCCCGAAGCGGCCGTCACAAGCGCCGACACAGCGTAGACGGCGCGTTCCGCGCTGACGATCAGATATTGATTGCCGCGGAGTTTCCCGAGGATCGATCCGACAACAGAGTAGATTGCCAGGCAGAAGCCCAGCACAAGAGCCAGAGCGCCAATATTCTCCATATGGATTCGCTGTCCTAGATGGCGCTGGAGGGCTTGGCGGAGTCGTGCGATTGTTTCATCTGAGGCGGCTTGGCTTCGTACTTCGAAGCGCACTTGGCCTGGATCTTGTTGGCGTGGAACACGCCGTCGGATCCCAACTTGCCGTCAGCCAGCGCCTGAGAACCATCCTTGAATGTGTCGGGCAGCGGATCGACGCCGTTGTAGACCACCTTCAGAGCCTTGCCTTCTTGCGCGATGCTGAAATGCACATCGCGTCCCGCCCGTATGATGGAACCGGGGACTACATCCCCGCCCACTCGAATCCTCTTGTCATGGGCCTGATCGCCCATAGCCGCCAATTCGGCAACCGTCTTGTAATAGGACTTGCTTTCGGCCGCGCCGCCGATGGCCAACCATGCCAGTGCGCCAACGATGATGGCGGAAAGCAGTCCAAACTTCAGGTAGTTCTTCACGGTTTGCTCCCTGTACACAGTATATCCTCGGACGTAAACCGTGAATAGCCCCGGGACAGCCCTAGTACCAGTTGCCTGTCCGGAAGCGGAAGCATAGAATCAAGTTAACTTTGTAAATTTTCTCGCGGAGGTCTTCATCATATGCAGCAGCATTTGCGTCAAGCAGTGCTGGTTTTATGCGGTCTTCTTCTTCCAGGCGTTGCCATTGCGCAGGAATCCCGCGGCGCCATCCTCGGACGCGTCTCGGATCAATCCGGGTCGGCGGTCTCGAGCGCACAGATCAAGGTCACCAACCCGACAACTGGAACTACCGTTTCGGCCGCTACCAACGCCGACGGCAACTACTTTGTCCCGTACCTCGTTCCGGGCAAATACACGGTCACCGCTGAGTTGACCGGATTCAAGAAGTTCGTCGCCAACGATGTAGAGGTCCGAGTGACCGAGCAGGTTAAGCTGGACATCTCGCTGACCCTGGGCAACGTTTCGGAGTCCGTCGAAGTGACGGCGCAGACGCCGCTGCTATCGGCGGCAGAGGCAACCCTCGGACAGGTGGTGGACGAGCGGCGCGCCGTGGAACTGCCGCTTTTCGCCGGCAACGCCATGGATCTGGTTCACCTGGCGCCCGGCACGGTCAACGGCACCAACCTGCGGCTGCGCAAAGCGCCGTTCAACAACGCGCCCTCACAGTTTTCGACCAACGGCGGCGGCAACTATGTCAACGAGTTCTCCATCGATGGCGTCGCCAACATCTATTCGGACGGCACGCAGCCGCGCGTTGCGTTTTCGCCGCCGCAAACCGCGCTTGCCGAATTCAAGATCCAGACTACGCCCTACGACGCCTCGATCGGGCACACCATGGGATCGGTGGTGAACGTCAACACCAAGGGCGGCACCAACACCCTGCACGGCGAAGCGCACTGGTGGCTGCGCAACAAGGCGTTCGATACGCCGACCATCTTCCAGAACCGTTCGAACCAGCCGCTCGCGCAGTATACGGACAACCGCTACGGCTTCGCGCTCGGCGGTCCGGTGGTGCTGCCGAAGGTGTACAACGGCAAGAACAAGACGTTCTGGTTCTTCACCTGGGAAGCGAACAAGTTCGGCGATCCCGCCAACCAGCAGGTATCGACGGTGCCGATCGACGCCGTGCGCACAGGCGATCTCTCGCCGTACCTCGCGCTGGGATCCGGCTATCAGGTGTACGATCCGCGCACGACGGTCGCTGGCGCCAACGGGGTTTTCACACGCCAGCCGTTTGCGGGCAACCGGATTCCGGCCGCGCGCATCGACCCGATCGCGGTCGCGATCATGAAAGGCTGGCCGGCCCCGAACCAGGTGACGACCAACCGCGAGTTCCGCAACAACTTCTTCCGGTCCTCAAAGGCGCTGGAAGATTACTGGACCTCGCTCGGCCGCGTGGACCACACATTCTCCGACAAGCACCGCATCTTTCTGCGTTTCGATCGCGACTACTGGCAGGAAGATAAGAACCGTTTCTTCGACGCATCGGATAACATCACCGGCATTATTCTGAACCGTATCAACCGGGGCATTGCCCTTGACGACGTGTATGTGTTCAATCCGAACACGCTGCTCAACCTGCGCTATGGCATTACCCAGCAGGAGTTCCCGGAGAAGCGCGTCAGCCAGGGATTCGATCTCAAGTCGCTGGGCTTCAGCGATAACCTGACGAAACTGATCGACCGTTCGACGGCGACCTTTCCTCGTGTTGGCGTGGCGCCGTTCAGCACGCTGAGCAACTGGGAGTCGGGCGATGGATCCACGGCGTCGCTGATCCACCATATCAGCGGCATCGTCACCCGCATCCAGGGCAAGCACAACATGCGCATCGGCACGGATTTCCGCGTCAATCGCGAGTTCCGTAACCGGTTCCCGAATTCGACGTCGCCGGACTTTTCGTTCAACTCGACCTTCACGAGCGCCGCGTCGAATCTGGCCGCGCCGCAGTTGGGCGGCGAGATTGCGTCCTTCCTGCTCGGAATCCCCGCGGGAAACATGGCGGTGAACGCGAGCTACGCGGAACAGGACAAGTACATCGGCCTGTTCTTCCAGGACGACTATAAGCTGACGCAAAAGCTGACGTTGAACTGGGGCATTCGCTACGACCTCGAAAGCGCGATTACCGAGCGTTACAACCGGTCGGTGTATGGCTTCGCGGCGTCGCAGGCGAGTCCGATTGCGGCGCAGGCGATCGCCAATTACACGGCGCGTCCCTCGGTGCCGGATTTCCCCGTGTCGCAGTTCCGCGTGAACGGCGGGCTGACGTTCGCGGCCGTGAACGGGAATCCTCGCGGCTACTGGGACCCGCGTAAATCGAACTACCAGCCGCGCATCGGCCTCGCGTATCAGTTGGATCCGAAGACCGTGCTGCGCGCCGGCTATGGCATGTTCATCGGCCCGATCGGAACGTACTACACGAACACGATCCAGACCGGCTTCAGCCAGACGACGCCGATTCAGGCTTCGCTGGATGGAGGTTTGTCGTATCTGGCGACATTGTCGAATCCCTTTCCGACAGGACTCATCGCCGCTCCCGGCGCTTCGCAGGGACTGGCGACCAATCTCGGCCAGCAACTCGACATCTATGACCAGAGCCGCAAGAATCCGTACGCGCAGCGCTGGAGCTTCGGCTTCCAGCGGGAGTTGCCGAAGCAGTTCCTCATCGAGTCGTCTTATGTGGGGAACAAGAGCGTGCGTCTCGGCGTGCAGCGCGATTTGAACGCCCTGCCGAACCAGTACCTGAGCACGTCGCCGGTTCGCGACCAGGACCGCATCAACTACCTGTCGCAGAACTTCGCGAATCCGTTCAACGGGACGAATCCGATTTACGGCGCGAACATCAACCGGTCGCAGATTTTCCGGCCGTATCCGCAGTTCGGCAACATCAACGTCAACCAGCCAATCGGCTATGCCTGGTATCACGCGCTGCAGACTCGCATCGAACGGCGTTTCTCGGCCGGCTTCACGGTGCAGTACAGCCACACTTGGTCGAAGGCGATGGAGGCGGTGTCGCTGCTGAACGCAGGAGATGCGCTGCCGTACGAGAATGTCTCCGGCATCGACCGCACGATCGCCCAGCGCGGATCCGCGATCTGGGAACTCCCCTTCGGCCGCGGCCGCAAGTGGGGCGCGCAGATGCCGAAGGCGCTCGACTTCATCGCCGGCGGCTGGCAGTTGAATGGCATCATGCAGAAACAGAGCGGACAACCGCTGAGCTTCGGCAACCGGATTTTCAACGGGGACCTGAGCCAGGTGCAGTTGCCCAAGGACCAGCGCTCGCCGGACCGCTGGCTGCGCCTGGTGGAGAACACGGATCCCGCCACGCGCGCCTCACGTCCGCTCGTGCCGTACGGCTTCGAGTGGCGCGCGGCTAACCAGCTGGCGAGCAACCTGCGGCAGTTCCCGTTGAACTTTGCAGGCATTCGCGGGCCGGGGCAGTCGCGCTGGGATTTCTCGGCGATCAAGAACTTCAAGTTCCAGGAGCGGTACACGATGCAGTTCCGCGCCGAGACGTACAATGCGACCAACTATCCGAACCTCGCGAATCCGAACACGGATCCGACGAGTGCGGCCTATGGAACGATCACCAGCCAGGACAGCCCGCGTAGCTGGCAGTTCGCGCTGCGCCTGAGTTTCTGAGGTCTGGCGTTGCTTTGTGGGGCTCCCCGCCGCTTGCCGGCGCGGAGCCCTTTCTTATTTCGGACGGCTTGCGTCCGTCAGCTTGCGGGCGAGGCGCGCACTGTAGGCTTCGTCGGCGAGGTCCTGGAGTTCCCTGCCCTGCGCAATCCGCCAGTGGTCCAGCCCTACGGCGGTTCCCGCCGAACTTTGGCAGATTCGCGGACCGGGGCTGTCGCGCTGGAATTTCTCGACAATCAAAAACTTCAGCTCCAGGAACGGCACACGATGCAGTTCCGCGCCGAGACGTAAGTTCGCGCTGCGAGTGAGTTGCTCAGGTCTGGCGTTGCGTTGTGGGGCTCCCCGCCGCTTGCCGGCGCGGAGCCCTTTCTTATTTCGGACGGCTTGCGTCCGTCAGCTTGCGGGCGAGGCGCGCACTGAAGGCTTCGTCGGCGAGGTCCTGGAGTTCCCTGCCCTGCGCAATCCGCCAGTCTTCCTTACGTGCGTCTTTGAGCTTCTCGAGCAGTTGCAGGTTGCGATCCGCGAGGTTTCGCCGCTCGAGTTGCCGGGCGGCTTCCTGGTTGAGGCGATCTCCTTCCGCGCGAAGGCGGCGCACCTCACCGGTGACGAATCGCTGAAACTCTTCGAATTGCCGGAGTTCACCGCCGTGCAGAGAAACGGCGGATACGAGCGCGAGGCGTTCGTGCGCGGCGGCTTCTTCGAGGTCCTCGATCTGGCGGCGGACGGCTTCGATGCGCGCGAGGATGCGGCTGTATTGAGCTTCCTCCAAGGTTAGTTGGGTTTCGCGCCAGCGGCGGGCGCTTTCGAGCGGAAACCTGAATCGCTTCATGCTCCGCCGAGGGCCCTCGCCAGTTGATCCATGCGCGCCAGGGTCTGATCGAGCGGCGACACCTCATGCGAGCCCTGCCGCAGGAATTCATTGAGTTGCGGGCGAACGCGAATCGCCGCGTCGAGTCTGGGGTTGGAGCCTCCAACATAAGCGCCGAGATTGATCAGGTCCTCGGATTGGCGCAGAATCGCCATGGATTCACGAATCCGGCGGGCCGAGGCTTGCTCGCCGGGCGCGGCGAGGCGGCTCGCCAACCGGCTGACGGATTCGAGAACGTCGATGGCCGGGTAGTGACCGGCCGTTCCCAATTCACGGGAGAGGATGAAATGGCCGTCGAGGATGCCGCGCACCGCATCGCAGATCGGTTCATTGAAGTCGTCGCCTTCCACCAGGACCGTGAAGATCCCGGTGATCGAGCCGCGGCGAAAGCGGCCCGCGCGTTCGCAGAGCTTGGGCAACATGGCGAAGACGGACGGCGTGTATCCCTTTTGACTCGGCGGCTCGCCGGCAGTGAGACCGATCTCGCGCTGCGCCATCGCCAGGCGCGTCACCGAATCCATAATGAAGAGCACGTCCTTGCCTTGGTCTCGGAAATATTCGGCAACCGTCAACGCAGTAAGAGCGGCGCGGATGCGCAGGGGAGCGGGCTGATCCGAAGTCGCCACCACGACGACAGACCGGGCGAGGCCTTCCGGGCTCAATTCGCGCTCGAGAAAGTCCCGGACCTCGCGGTTGCGCTCGCCCACCATCGCAATCACGGTGACGTCCGCGGAACTCTGGCGCGCCATCGCGGCGAGAAGGGTGCTCTTGCCGACGCCGCTGCCGCCGAAAATACCGATTCGCTGGCCTTTCCCGCACGGCAGCAGGCTGTCGATGGCGCGAATGCCGACCGTGAGACGCTCCTCTATGGGTTCTCGTTCGAGGGGCCCCGGCGGCGGGCTGTCGATCGCGTAGCGCTGTTCGATCTCGAGCGGTGGCCCGCCGTCGATGGCCTCTCCGAATCCGTTCAAAATGCGCCCCGCGAGCGACGGTCCGACGCCCAGCAGAGACTCGCGCCCCCTCAAGACAATCGGGTCTCCCAGCCGGATGCCTGACGGTTCTTCGAGCGGCATGGAAAGGACACGGCGGTCCCGGAATCCGATCACCTGGGCTCGCACCGCCTTGCCGTCGGAGGTATTGACTTCGCAAAGCGCGCCCATCGAGGCGCTCGGCCCTTCGGACTCGATTAACAGTCCTGTGACTTGCGCGACTCGTCCACTGTGCACGACCGCGTCGATTTGATCCACCAGCGGGAAATAGCGGGCAAGGACGCCCGGTTGAGATTGGTTCACGGGCCGTTCCTTTCGAGCGCGTCGGCGAGCCCTCGCTCAATCTCTTCGAGCTGGGTTTGCGCCGAAGCATCCACCTGGCCATGCACGGTGTCGAGGACGACAGAACCTCTCTCGAGCCCCGGATCGGCCAGGAACTCGATTCGCTGTGGCATCCCCGGCATGCGGTCGCGAATGCCCGGGAGGTCGGCCGGCGCGGCGCGGACGCGAAGCACGTCACGCGAGTTCACCTTCTCGAACGCCACCCGCACGAGTCCCAGAATCGCCTCCGGATCCACCTGCAGTTCCCGGTGCAGGACCTTCCTCGCAATCGCGAGCGCCAGCCGAACGGCGTCCGATTCCACCTCGCGCCGAAGGTTGGGCCTGCACTGTGCGAGATCTTGGAGAGTCTTCGCGACCCGCTGTAGAGCCGCGATCCACTTCTCCTCGCCGTTTGCCTCACCCCTCGCGAGCCCTTCCGCGAAACCCGCCCGGCGCTCGTCCGGGGCCTTGGCGCGCAGGGCCGCGACCTCCTTCTCGAGTTCGGCGATTCTGGCGAGGTAGGGAGCAAGTGGGGCCTCGTCACTTGCCGGCTGCCCTCGCGTTCCTTCGTCCGCCGCCGCGTGCGCAGGCTCGGCTTCGGAGACGCGCAGCCAGGGAAACGGATCTGCCGATCCGCCATCGAGGAGCTTACTCGACATATTGATCGCCGCCTCCACCCTTCAGACTGATGACGCCCTCCGTTTCGAGCTGGCGCACGGTGGCGATGATCTGCTGCTGCGCGGTCTCCACTTCCTTGATTTTGATAGGGCCCAGCGATTCCATGTCTTCCCGCAGCATCTCGGCGCCGCGCTGTGACATCGACGACAGGATATGGTTCCGTAACTGTTCGCTGGTCCCCTTGAGCGCAACCGTGAGGATTTTCCGGTCGACACGCTGCAGGAGTTCCTTGACCGCGTTCTGATCCATGAGCAGGAGATCTTCGAAAACGAACATCAGCTGGCGGATCGTTTCCACAAGATTCGGATCGGTTTGCTCGATGTTCTCGAGCACTTCGCGGCTGGTGTTCGAATCGAGCCTGTTGCACATTTCAGCGACCGCGTTGACGCCTCCGTAGTTCTCGCGGCTGACGTCGCCGAGGTTCTTCAGCTTGTTTGCGATTACGCCGGCGATCTTGGCAATGATCTCGGGAGAAATCTGATCCAGGTTCGCCATGCGGAGCGCGACCTCGCCGCGAATCTCGGCAGGCAGGGAGAACAGAAGCCCGGCGGCTTGCCCCGGATTCAAGTGGGACAACACCAGCGCGATCGTCTGCGGATGCTCGGAATGAATGAACTTCGCCAACTGCTGCGGGTCCACTTTGCGGAGCGCGTCGAAGCTTGCCGACTCGGCGCCAAGAGTCTTCATCAGCCGGTCCAGCATTTTTTTCGCGGATTCCGGCCCGAAAGCGCCAATGAGAATGCGCTTGGCGAAGTCGATGCCGCCTTTGCGAACATAGTCGCCCGCCACGGTCATCTGGTAAAACTCTTCGAGCACGATCTCCGCCTGCTCGGTCGTGATCACGGACAACTTCGCAATTTCCCGGCTGATGGACTGGACTTCGTCTTCTTCGAGATTGCGCAGGATCTCCGAACTCGAGTCTTCTCCCAGAATCACCATCAGGATGGCGCACTTGCGGAGCCCGTTCAGTTTCTCGTTCGATCTCTCGGCTTCAGCTACGGACATCCTTATCCTTCCTCACCGTTCAACCAGGTCCGGACGATTTGAGCCATTCCTTCGGGATTCTTCTTCGCCTCGTGCGAGATGTGCTTGGTCAGGACCTGCGCTTTCTTGCTCGAACTCTCCGGCATCTGGATCGAGCCGAGAACTTCGCGGGCCTGCCTGGCTTCGATGGCCGCTTTGCGTGCCGCGACCATCTCCGGGTCGTCCGGCTCAGTCTCGTCCTCATTCGGGCCGTCGCCGGAGCCTCCTTTGGCCGCCGCTGCGATCTGCTTGCCCACGCTGGCGTGACCATGACCGGCGGGAAGCGCGTCACCTGCCATGTCGGCCTGAATCCTGGCTTTCCCGCTCTTGCGTTTCTTGAGCAGCCAGAAGCCGCCGCCGAGGAGCGCCAGCAAAGCAGCACCCGCAATCCCCGCTATCATCAGGAACTGCTCGCGAGGGAAGCCGTAGAGGAGGGCTCCGGGATCCTTCTTCGGATCTTTGGACTCAGGAGCGGCCTTCACGGGCGGCGGCGGGAGCAGCCCCGGAGGCGGTTCGGCAGCCAGCGTCGAATCGAACGTCAGCGCTTCGACGATCACGGCATCGCCACGCTTGGTGTCGGCTCCCGCGATTCCCGACACCAGTTCCCGGATCGACTTGATCTCGTCTGCGGAGGGCGGCGTCAGAGTCTTTTTCGCCTTCCCGTTCTCGACCTCCCATTTGAGATGGCTGTCCAGCAGCACGGACACCGATACCCTTCGAATCGTCCCCTGCGGGAGCTTGACTTTCCGGACAACCCGGCTGTTCTGATACGTGGTGTTTTCGGTCTTGCGCGTAATCGGAGTCGACTGCGAGACGGGACGCAAGGCAGGACGCGGCAGGTTGCTCGCGGAGCCAGGCTGCCCGCCGGATCCGGCTGCAACTCCGGCTTCATCAGTTTTCTGCGACGTTGCCACCACCTGTTTTTCCGGATCGAAGGTTTCCTCGCTCTGCTCGCCCGAGGAGAAGTCGCATTCCACGGAAACCCCGGCGCGAAAGCGCTTCGCGCCTAGCAGCGGCTCGAGCGTCGAATTGATCTTATCGAGCAGGTCCTTCTCGATCTTCTGACGGTACACGAGGGAACGGTCTGCCGCCTCGGTTTCTTCGGGCGCGGGAACCTTCAACGTACGCGGCAACAGACGGCCGGCATGGTCGACGACTGAGACGTGCTCGGGGTCCAATCCCTGCACGGCGCTCGACACCAGATGAGCGATCGCGTCCACCTTGTCCGGAGGCAACTTGGCGTTGCTCTTGAGCGTGATGAGGATGCTCGCCTTGGCGGGTTCCCGGGCGTCGGTAAATACGGAGTCTTTGGCCGGAGTAATGTGCACCCGCGCCGACTCCACGCCCGTCAGGGCCAATACCGAGCGTTCCAGTTCTCCTTCGAGCGCCCGCCGGTAGTTCACCTGCTCGGCAAAGTCCGTGATGCCGAAGTTATTCTTATCGAACAACTCGTATCCGATACGGCCGGACTTCGGCACGCCCGCGGAAGCCAGTTGAATGCGCAATTCCGCTACCCGCGCCTTGGGAACAAGCACCGTTGCCCCGTTCTCCGAGAGTCGGTATTCCACTCCGGACTCTTTCAGTTTGGCGACAACCGCGCCGGCGTCTTCGGCGCTCAACCGGGTAAACAGAGGTTGGAAACCACGCTCGCGATTCCAGTCATTGAACCACCACATGCCTCCGCCGACGGCGAGCGCGGCGGCAACCACCAGGATCTTCTGGACCCGGGTCAGTGAATCGAAAAGGCGGCGAACCTGAGCGAGCATCGTTTACCTGCACCTGAGGCGATCAGAGCTGCATGCGCATGATTTCCTGGTAGGCCTGCACCAGTTTGTTGCGCGTCTGGAGAAACATCTCGAACGAGAGTTCCGCCTTCTGTGCCGCCATCGCGACGTCATGTATCTCCGTGGTCTCGCCGGTGAGAAAACGGGAGACCGCCTGATTCGCCAAAGCCCCTGATCCTTCCACCTCACGAATCGATTGTGCGAGGACCGTGCCGAAGTTCGGCCCTTTTGCCTTCTGCGCTGACTCAGCCCGCCACAGCAGATTACTGTCGAGGCCAACCGGAGCGGAAATCGGATCAAACGCCATTCGCAGTCTCCTTTCAGCTAACGCAACAGATCAATCGATTTCTGGATCATGTCTTTCACTGCCGACATGGCCGCGATGTTGGCGTGATAGCCGCGCGACGCGGAAAGAAGGTCCACCATGTCCTCGGCAGGATTCATCCGCGGAAACGCAACATAGCCGTCCTTGTCTGCGTCGGGGTGGCCCGGCAGGTACCGCTTTTCCGGATCCCGCTGGTCAATCGCGATCTCCGACACCTCGACGCCGGTTCCCGAAACTTCGCGCAGAACCGAAGTAAAAGCGTCTCCCGCGACATCAACACTCGAAAAGACCGCGTCCTTGCGCCGGTAAGGACCGCCCTGTTCGGTGCGTGTCGTTTCGCTGTTGGCAAGATTCTCGACCAGCAGTTCCGCACGGGTGCGCTGGGCGGACATACCGGAGGCGCTGACGGACAACGACGAGAACAGGCTCATAGACCACCTTTACCTTCCTGGATGGCGTTGCGAATCTGCCGGACCTCGGCGCGGAACAACGTCGAGGCGAGATTGAAACGAATGCTGTTTTCGGCAAGCAGCCTGGCCTCGCGATCCAGGCTGACGTTATTGCCGTCGTTCTTGGTGAGGAGCCCGGGGACCTCAAAGATGTCCGGTTGGACGGGCTGGCCGGACTTCTGTTGATCCGAGCCCATCGCGGCGAGGAACTCGAACTGAAAATCGATATCCTTCGCCTTGTAATCCGGCGTATCCACGTTCGCGATGTTCGAAGCAACCTGCCGCTGCCGCGCAGCCAGGAGGTCGAGATATGTGCCGAGCTGATCGGCAACAGGTCCGAGTTGCACGCCGCGAGTAGTGCATGCCGGCGGCCAAAGAGCCTGACTGCGAGACTGCTGAAAACAAAGGACGAGCGGACGAAGCGTGTGACGCTTTTCCGTCACCGCCCCGGCAACAATTCGTCGCGAGTCAACACGGCGCCACTTTTTTCGCCCGTGGACTGGCCTTTGCGCCACACGAACTTACCGTTGACCAGCACGGCATCGACACCAGTGGACAGCTTCGAGGGATCCTGAAACGTCGATTGGTCCCGAACCTGCATGGGATCCAACAGCACGAGGTCGGCGATGGCCCCGGCGCGGATCACACCTCGATCCTTGAGCCGGATTCGCGCCGCCGGCGCGGAGGTCATCTTGCGCATCGCCTCGGGCAGTTCGAGCCAATGCTTTTCGCGGACATATTGCCCCAGCACTTTCGGAAAGCTCCCCGACGAGCGGGGATGGCGCATGCCGATGCCGCCGTCGCTGGCCACGAGGATCCACGGCTGTTCGTAAAAGACGCGGATGTCCTCTTCTTTCATCGTCCGCCCGACGACGTTGGCGCCGCCGCTCTTCACGATCTCGATGAAGACGTCCACCGCGGATTTACCGGTCATCTCCGCGATCTCCGCCAGATTCCTGAACTCATAGTTGCGGTGCTCGCGGCAGTTGGTCACCAGTACGTTCTGTGGGCCGCCCACGTCGTCCAGACCTTTCTTGACGCTCGCCGGATCATCGTATTTCTTATTTGGGATCAGCACCGTAATCGTCGACGACCAGGCGTCGTAGGGGTAGCAGTCCGCGGTGATGTCGAGTCCTTCGGCGCGAGCCCTGGCAATGCGGTCGACGGCCTGCCGGGCCTTGCCCCAAACGCTCACGGTCCCGAGCTTGATGTGCGAGATGTGAACCGGGATCCTGGCTTCGCGCGCGATGCGAATCGCCTCGTCGATCGCTTCGAAGCTGAGGTCCGCCTCGTCGCGGATGTGGCTCATGTAGATACCACTGTGCCGCGCCGCGGCCTTCGCGAGCGCGATCACCTCTTCAGTGGAACTGTAGGATCCGACCTCGTACTCGAGGCCGGTGGAAAGCCCGATGGCGCCCTCGCGCATTGCCTGATCCACCAGCGTGGACATCCGGTCGATCTCGGCGGGCGTCGCCTTGCGTTTGTAGTCCGAACCCATGACCCTGGTTCGAACGGTGGCGTGTCCGGCCATCGTCAGGATATTCAGGGCCGCCGGCGTGGACCTGCGCTTCCGCACCCATTCGCTGACCGGAAGCGCCGATCCGCCGTCCATGCCGAACAGCGCCGTTGTGATGCCCTGCGAAACCTGGGACACCGCCGCTGGGTCATCCCCCAAGCCACGGTCCGAATGGTTGTGCAGGTCGATGAACCCGGGGGTGAGCACGAGTCCGCGCGCCGCGACAACCGTATCACCCGGCAACGCCTTCACGTCCGCACCAACTGCAGCGATCCGGTTGCCCGCCACGCGGACCTGCACCATCTTCGCGGGGGAACCCGTGCCGTCGAGCACCGACGCGCCTTCGATAAAAATCCCCGGTTGCGCGACTCCGCAACCGGCAAACACCATCGCCGCGAACCCAAGTCTTTTCCGCGCCAGCATGCCTCATATGATAAGCTGCCTCATCCGGCCAATGGAACAGCTCTGGGCGCAAAACTACAACCCTCTCGGAAACGCATTCTTATCGACGCTGGCGGCGGCGGTTCCCGTCACGCTGCTTTTCTATCTCCTGGCAGTCCGCAAGATGACCGCCTGGCTCGCCGCCGTGCTGTCCTTCGCTGCCGCGATCGTCCTCGCCGCAACCGTTTTCGGGATGCCTGCGAAGCTGCTCGGGGGAGCGATCGCCCATGGCCTCGTATACGCGGTGATCCGCATCATCTGGACCCTCGTTGCCGCCGTCTTCGTGTATGAAGTAACGGTCGCCACAGGCCATTTCAAAGTCATCATGGAATCGATCGGCGGCGTTACGGACGACCGACGAATGCAGGTCCTGCTGATCGCCTTCGCCTTCGGCGCCGTGCTCGAAGGATCCGGAGGCGGAGGCGCGCCCGTCGCGATCTGCGGCGCGATGATGGTGGGCATCGGCTTCAAACCGTTCGAAGCCGCGGTCCTGTGCCTCATCGCGAACACCGCGCCGGTCGCCTGGGGCGGCATGGGGAACCCGATCCGGACCCTCGTCGCCGTGACCGGCCTGCCGGACTCCGACATCAGCGCCATGGTCGGCCGTATCCTGCCGTGGACCGCGATCATCCTGCCCGCCTGGCTCGTCCGCGTGCAGTGCAGTTGGCGCGAAACGTTCCAGGCATGGCCGGGGCTACTCGCCTGCGGCGTCGGATTCGCAATCGTCCAATTCAGCTGGTCGAATTTCGTGGACTCGAGCCTGGTCGACATCATGGGCGGCATGATCACGCTGCTGTGGCTTTCCATCTTCTTCAAATTCATCTGGCAGCCGAAGCCCGCCTGGCGCTATCCGGATGACGCGCCGATCGCCAAGGCCCACTCGCACAGCGTGAACGAAATCCTCCACGCCTGGAGCCCGTTCCTGATCCTCGCCGTGTTGGTAGTCGCATGGGGACTCCCTGCCATCAAGAATCCTCTCGACGCGACCTCGTGGAAGGCGCCCGTGCCGTGGCTGCACAATCTCGTACTCAGACAACCGCCCGTCGTCGCAGCCCAGCACACCGAACCCGCGATCTTCGATTTCGCCTGGCTCTCGAGCGTCGGAACCGCGACGTTCCTCGCCGGCATGATCTCCGGCCCCATCCAGGGACTCACCCTCGGCGCGACCTGGAACATCTTCGTCCAGACGCTCTCGCGCATGCGCTACTCCGTCATTGCGATCCTCGCCATGATCGGACTCGGCTACATCACACGCTACTCCGGCATGGACGCCGTGCTCGGACTCGCCATGGCGAACACCGGCTTCTTCTTCCCGTTCTTCGGGACCCTCATCGGATGGCTGGGCGTCGCGCTCACCGGCACCGACGCAGGATCCAACGCACTCTTCGGCAGCCTGCAGGTGATCACGGCCAACAAACTCGGCCTAAGCCCCGTATTGATGGGAGCCGCGAACTCCGCCGGCGGCGTGATGGGCAAGATGATCGATGCGCAATCCATCATCGTCGCCTGCGCCGCCACCGGACTCGACGGCGAAGAGGGCAACCTGTTCAAGGCCGTCCTCAAGCACTCCGTCGCGCTCGCAATCATTGTCGGCGTATTGGTGATGTTGTTCGCCTACGTGTTCCCGTGGGCAATCCCGCATGGCCACAAATTCTGGTAAGCAAAAAGAAACGGCGCCCCGCAGCCGGAGCGCCGTTTCCCGTCCGTAGACGAAAGACTACTTCTGCTTGGCGATGATCAGGTCCTTGATCTTTGCGTAATCGCCCGCATTCAAAACCTTCTTGTTCACCAGGTCGTCCTTGCCCTTGTACGGGCGGCCGGCGATGATCGCGGCGGAACGCGCCTTGCCGATACCCGGCAGCGCTTCCAACTCTTCCTTGGTCGCCGAGTTGATGTCGAGCAACTTCGCGGCCTTAGCCGGCGCTTCCTTCACTGCCGCCGCAGCCGCCGCAGCCGGAGCCTTCTTCGCCCCGCCTTTATCCTGCGCGCTCAGGCACAGCGCAGCTCCGAGAGCGATGATTCCGAAAATCTTCATTCGTGTGTGTACTCCTATCCCTTGTTCTTTTGTATTTGACTGTAGACGAACAGAACCAGTAGAGCGCCCACCGTGGAACCGATGAACCGCGCTCCCTCGCCGGCGTCATACCAGCCGATCGCGCGACCAATAAAGGTAGCGACCAGCGACCCGGCGATGCCAAGTCCGATCGTCAGAAAAAGCCCCATGTTTTGCTTGCCGGGCATGATCGCCTTCGCGAGCACTCCCGCAACCAGGCCGACAAAAATCGTCCAAAGCCAATGCATAGGCCTCCTTCCCTGCAGCCCCGCCGAGGCGGGCACGCGGGAAGCTAATCACTGTAGCAAACGCAGGAAACCGATGGAAGAAGTCACAACCAGGCTATTGACGAAGTCGTTCAGATACCCGCCCACGATCGGAACCGCCAGAAACGCCTGCGGCGCCGGGCCATGCTTCGACGTCAACTCCTCCATCGACGCCATCGCATTCGGCGTCGTCCCCAGCATGAATCCCGCAAATCCCGTAGTGATGATGGCGGCCTCATACGCAGGCGCAACGCGGCGCATCACATAGAACGACGCGACCGAGAACGCCGTCGTCAACACAACCTGCACCGCCAGCAACAGCACCAGCGGAACCGCCAGCGCCGCCAGTTCCCACAACTTCAAACTCGCAATCGCGACCCCGATAAACAGCGGCAGCGCAACCTGAAAGATCTCCCGCAGCGTGGATTCCGACAACTCCATCCAACCAGCTCGATCATTGACGTTGCGCCACAACGCCGCAACCGTCATCGGCCCAATGAAAGCAGGCATCGTCATGCCCGCGCGCTGCAAGCCCAGACTCACGAGACTCCCGAAACCGATACAGAGGCAGATCATCAATGCGTGCGGCACGAGGCCGGCCCCGGACGCCGCGGACGCCGCCACAACCGGGGACTCCACATCAAACGAAGCATCCGAAGACGCCAACCGGAACCGCTGCACAATCCACTCGCCCATACGGCCCGCAAGCAATCCCGCAACCGCGATGCCGAACGTCGCGGACGCCACTGCGATGCTGGTCGCCCCCGCAATGCCTTCTTTCTCGAACACCGCGCCGAAAGCCACCGACGTCGCAGGACCTCCGCACAGCGAAATCGATCCCGCCAGCGGACCGATGAGCGGATGCAAGCCCAGCATCCACGCCAGCACGCCGCCCACGGCATTCTGCAGCACCGCGCCGACGCCCGCCAGCGCCAGCAGCAGCGGAATCGCCGCGCCGCCTCGCGCCAGCACGCGGAAACTCGCATTCAACCCAATGATGGTGAACGACACCAGAGACAACAAATCGCGCAGCGACGTGTCGACCTCGACATTCGCTACGCGATCGCGTAACAACAACACCACCAGCGCCAGGCTCAACCCGCCCGCGACCGCTCCCGGGATACTCCATCGTTCCAGGACCGGCACGCGCCGCCGCAGCCATGCACCGAGCAGAATCGCCAGCGCGCCCAGCGCCAGCGACTCCGCTCCATTCACTTTCACAACCGTCACAAACCGGCTTTCTTCCACAAATCGTCGACGCGCTTCTTCACGTCAGCGCTCATGGTGATCACATCCGGCCACCGCCGCGTGAACCCTTCCTCCGGCCACTTGCGCGTCGCATCGATGCCCATCTTCGAACCCCAGTTCGCCATGCGGCTCGAGTGATCGAGCGAGTCGATCGGCCCCATCGCGAACTCGATGTCCCGCTGCGGATCGATGTTGTTCAGAACCTTCCAGGCGACCTCGCTGTAGTTCTGCACATCGACATCTTCATCCACCACCACGATGCACTTGGTGAACATCGCCTGTCCGAGTCCCCACACGGCATGCATTACCTTGCGCGCCTGCATCGGGTAGGACTTGCGGATCGACACCAGCATCAGGTTGTGGAAGATGCCTTCCGCCGGCATGCACATGTCGCGGATTTCAGGAATCTGCATGCGCATCAGCGGCAGGAAGATCCGCTCGATCGCGCGGCCCATGTAGTAGTCTTCCATCGGCGGCGGACCCACGATCGTCGTCGCATAAATCGGATTCTTGCGGTGCGTCACGCACTCGACATGGAACACCGGGTAATCGTCATCGAGCGAGTAGTAGCCGGTGTGATCGCCAAACGGACCTTCGCGCCGCGTCTCGCCCAGCGTCACGTATCCTTCGAGGACGATCTCCGCATTCGCGGGGACCTCAATATCGCACGTCTCGCACTTCACCATCTCGACCGGCTTCGACCGCATGAATCCCGCGATCATCATCTCGTCGAGATCCGGAGGCAGCGGCAGAATCGCCGAGTACATCGACGCCGGATCCGCGCCGATCGCCACCGCCACAGGCATACGCGTCACCTTGCCCTCGCGCATCAGCCGCCGGTAATGTTCCGCGCCCTGTTTATGCGTCTGCCAGTGCATGCCCGTCGTGCGATCGTCGTACACCTGCATGCGATACATCCCGCAGTTCCGCTTGCCCGTTTCCGGATTCTTCGAAAACACCATCGGCAGCGTGATGAACGGACCGCCATCGTCCGGCCAGCAGTGCAGCACCGGGAACTCGCGCAGGTCGAACTGCCCTGCCTTCTTGATCACTTCCTTGCAGGGTCCATCGGACACGATCTTCGGGAAGAACGCGCCCATCTCCGCGAGCTTCGGCAGCATCTTCAACTTCCCGATAAGACCCTCGGGCATGCGCATCTGCAGATACTCGGAAATGCGGTTCGCGATCTCATCCACAGAATCGACCTGCAGCGCGATTTCCATGCGTTTGTTGCTGGCAAAGGCGTTGATCAACACGGGCACGTTCGAACCTTTCGGTTTCTCGAACAGCATCGCGGGACCGCCGTTTTTCACGCTCCGGTCCGCGAACTCCGTGATCTCCAGCTTCGGATCGACTTCGATTCCGATCCGCTTCAATTCTCCTGCCTTTTCTAAAGCGTGAATGAACTCACGCAGGTCCTGATGCGCCATAAGTTATAGGGATGCCGACAAATTCCATTATGATGCTTCACTTCGCTGCCCCTCCAAACCCGTTCGCTATCATGAATCTTTCATGAGCACCTCTCGTACCGCATTCGTCACCGGCGCAAGCCGCGGCATTGGAAAAGCCTGCGCTCTTGCGCTCTCCGCAGCAGGCTACCGGGTCGCCCTCGCCGCGCGCGACGTCGCCAAACTCGAGGAAGTCGCCGCCGCCATCCGTGAGGCGGGACGCGAAGCCTACGTGGTCGCACTCGATCTTTCCTCGCCCGAATCCATCAAGGAAGCGTTCACAAAGACCTCCAGGGAATTCGGCCGCATCGACATCCTGGTCAATAACGCCGGCATCACCAAAGACGGGCTCGCATTGCGCATGAAGCTCGAGGATTTCGAATCCGTCATCCGCACCAACCTCACCGGCGCATTCCTGTGTTGCCAGCAGGTCCTCATGCCGATGATGAAAGAACGCTGGGGTCGCATCATCAATATCTCCTCGATCGTCGGCGAAACCGGCAACGCGGGCCAGGCGAACTATGTGTCGTCGAAGGCCGGCCTCATCGGACTCACCAAAACGCTCGCGCAGGAAATGGCGTCGCGCAACATCACCGTGAACGCCGTCGCGCCCGGCTTCATCGACACCGACATGACCGCGATCCTGCCGGACGAAGTGAAGAAGGCGTTGCTCGACAAGATCCCGCTCAAGCGTCTCGGCACGAGCGAAGACATCGCCGCAGGTGTCGTGTTCCTTGCCAGCGAATCGGCCGGATACATCACGGGCCACGTGCTCGATGTAAACGGCGGCATGTACATGTAAACTTGCAGGAATGAATTTTGCGCTGCTGGCAGCCGCCGCATCCGCCCTCGTTGCACAAGAGACACTGGACCCTGCGCTGAAGATCCGCGTCGATAAAGTCTTCGCGGAGTACGACAAATCCTCGTCGCCGGGCTGCGCGCTCGGCATCGTGCGGGACGGCCGCATGCTCTATCGCAACGGCTACGGCAGCGCGAACCTCGACTTTCGCCTCCCCATCACGCCGAATTCGATCTTCGATATCGGTTCGACATCCAAGCAGTTTTCGACCATGGCCATCCTGCTGCTCGAGCAGGACGGCAAACTCAAAATCGACGACGATGTGCGCAAGTACGTGCCGGAACTTCGGGACTACGGCGCGGTCATCACGATCCGCCATCTGCTCAACCACACCAGCGGCCTCCGCGACTACCTCACACTCGCGGCCCTCGCGCTATACGACGAAGACGACTTCTATACAGACGATGACGTGCTGGCGATGATCGCGCGGCAGCAGGAACTGAACTTCGCGCCCGGTACGGATTACCTGTACAGCAACTCCGGCTTCTTCCTGCTATCGACCATCGTCAAACGCGTTTCCGGCAAATCGCTGCGCGCCTTCGCGGAAGAGCGGATCCTGAAGCCGCTGCAGATGCCGGCTTCGCATTTCCACGACGACCATACCGAGATCGTGCGCAACCGCGCCACCGGATACGCGCCGCTGCCCGGCAACCGCTTCAAAGTCAGCATGAGCACCCTCGACATGGTCGGCGACGGCGGCATCTACACCTCGGTCAACGACCTCTTCAAGTGGGACCAGAACTTCTACACCCACAAGGTCGGCGGCGCGGAACTCCTCGCCCGGATGCAGACGCCTTCAAAACTCAACGACGGCAAGGAACTGAAGTACGGTCTCGGCCTCTTCGTCGGACCCTACCGCGGACTCCCCTCCGTTTCCCATGGCGGATCCTGGGCCGGCTTCCGGGCCGAACTCCTGCGGTTCCCCGGCGAAAAGGTGTCCGTCATCTGCCTCTGCAACCTGGCCTCGGCCAATCCCCCGCAACTCGCCCGCCGGGTGGCGGACGTGGTCCTCGAGGCGAGGTTCCCGGAACCGGTTCCCCCGTCACCCGATCCTCCGGCCAAACCGGCAGTCCCCGAGTCGAAACCGGTCGACCTGGCGCCCTACCTCGGGGCCTATACGAGCGAGGAACTGGGAGGCGTCGTCTACCGATTCACGCCCGGGGAAGGCTCCGCAATGGTCCTGGAAGGCCGCCATAAACGCACCTTACGGCCTCTGGGAGGCGATCAGTTCGACGGGGGTAGGTGGAAGGTCCAATTCAACCGCGAAAGCGCTGGGGGGCCCGTAATCGGGTTCACCATCGAGGCTGGCCGCGTCCGCAACATCCACTTCAAACGCGTTCAGCCAAAATAAAAAGCTCACGACCTTTGGGGGAAGTGAGCTTTTATCCGCCAAGCTGGCGGACTGTGTATGGGAGAATCAGCTTCAACGGACACAACCCGTCAAAACCGTGTTTGATTGGATGGTAGGGCGAATAGCCGACTCAGTCAAGTGGCAATCCCCCGGAGAATCCCCAGGGCTACAAGCCGCTGATTCCGGACCACTTCCGCGCGGAGACGAAAATCGGGCAAAAGTCAAGTTTTGCGGATTCGAGCCCCCGGCCCGGCTTCTGTTTTGTTTCTAAGGCAGAGAAAAGGCGCGGTTTACGAGTTCCCGAGGTCAAGGCGGATCATCGCCGCTTCTTCTTCGCCCTTGGCCGTCTTCCGGCGCATCACCCGGATGAGCCCAAACGCCACCCCGGCGCCCACGCACATCAACAGAATGAACCCCGCCAGTTCGAACACCGCCAGCAGGAAGTTCGCACCCTGCCGGACCTGCACGTCCGGAGTCGCCTCGTTCCACGTAAGTGTCGCTTGGTAATTGACTTTCGCGAGCAACCGCTCGGCCGCGCTGGGGTCCGTGGCGCCCAGGGCGATCACGGCCAGCGGACCCGTCCGTTTCACCACCGCGCCGCTGATTTTCCGAAACTCTTCCACACGCTCGCGAGCGATCTGCGGCGTCGGATAATTAAAAATTGTTAATGAAACGCCGTCCGCATACTTGGCCACCGCACCCTCGGCTCCCATGCTGAAAGCGGCCATTCCTGGCGTTATCCGGCTCTCAAAGCGGTCGAGCGAGGTCGGGCCAAGAATGTACCTCTCGGAGTTTGGGACGCGGTTGTCAGCCGGGAAATAGGCTGGCAGGACCGGCAGGGCCGACTGGTCCAGCCTTGGTAAGACAGCAAACAGTTTGTCGAGATCATCCTTGGCGGGGGTCCAGCCTTTGAACCGCAGGGCGTAGTTGCCCCGCAGCAGGAACACGGATCCGTCCGGCTCGGTTACCGACAGTTTTTCGACCTTGGCAGGCTTGGCGGCGGCATCCCGCGCCGCCTGGTAGAACGACAGCGCGGCCGTCGGATCCTTCAGCCGGAAAGCCGTGACCTGAAACTTCGCCGCCGGAGCCGCCACGCCCGCATACTCCGCGGACTCGGCTCCATCGAGGCCCCATTCCTCAGCCAGCGCCTTGTCGGGATACGCGACCACCTTGACCGCCCCCGCGCGCTTGGCCTGCCCAATCTGTTCCGGCAGGATGGCAGCGCCCTGAATCGTCAGAACGCCGCCGCACAACAGCAGAAAGACTGCTACTGCCCGTGGCATTTCTTGTACTTCTTCCCGCTGCCGCATGGACAGGGGTCATTGCGGCCGACCTTCGCTGCATTGACGACCTGCTGCTTCGGCGGACCCGCCTCGCCGCCGATGAACTGCAGCTGCTCGAGTTCCTTTTCCTTCTTGCGCTGGATGTTGCGCGTGAAGTCCGCCACGGCCGACTGCGCTTCGCGCTGCTTCTCGGCGATCGCCGCCACAGCCACGGGTTCTTCCGGCGTATCCTCGTCCGGACCCTCGCTGACGTCGTACTCTTCGTACGGCATCTCGGGCATGCCGCCGCTGTCGTCCCGCTGCAGGAAGTACAGGTAGCGCACGGTTTCGTCCTCGATGCGCTCCATCATGTCCTGGAACAGGTGGTAGCTTTCCTTCTTGTACTCGACCAGCGGATCCTTCTGGCCATAGCCGCGAAGTCCGATGCCTTCCTTCAGGTGGTCCATCGACAGGAGGTGGTCTTTCCACTGGTTGTCGATGACGTTCAGCATGATCAGGCGCTCGGTCTCGCGCATCAGCTCGGGGCTGATCATGAGTTCCTTTTCCTGATAGCGCTTCTCGATATGCTCGAACGCAGCCTCTTCCATCTGCTCACGCGTCATTTCAGCGAGTGCGGCAGTGTCGAGTTTCACGCCGAACTGCGTCAGCACGTCGGACTGAAGGCCGTTGAGATCCCACTGGCCCGGATGCTGATCCTTGGGGCAACGCGTGTCGATGTACGAACCCAGGATGTCGCGCGTCATCTCCATGATGCGTTCGCGCTTGTCCTCGCCCATCAGCAACTGCCGGCGCATGCCGTACACGGCCTGGCGCTGCTTGTTCATCACATCGTCGTATTCGAGGATGTGTTTGCGGGCGCTGAAATTCTGCGTTTCGACGGCCTTCTGCGCTGCTGCGATGCGCTTGGTGATGAGGCCGGATTCGATCGGCACGTCTTCCTCCATGCCGAGGCGCAGCATCAGGTTCTGCATCTTCTCGCCGCCGAAGATGCGCATCAAATCATCCTGCAGCGAGAGGTAGAAGCGGGCGGAACCGGGGTCGCCCTGGCGTCCCGAACGGCCGCGCAACTGGTTGTCGATGCGGCGGCTTTCGTGGCGTTCGGTGCCGACGATGTGCAGTCCGCCTAACGCCACGACTTCGTTGTGCTCGGCCTCGCAGACCGCCTTGTGCTTCTGGTAAATCTTCTGCCAGGCTTCCATCGGCACGCGATAATTCATCTCGCCGCGCTGGTAGTAGTAGAACTGCTTGTCGGCCACCAGCGGCGCTTCGCCCGGAGGCAGCGACGTGACGAGGTTCTGCTTGAGGCAGTCCTCCTGCGACAGGAACTCGGGATTGCCGCCCAGTAGAATGTCCGTACCGCGGCCGGCCATGTTGGTCGAAACCGTAACTTGCCCCTTGCGGCCCGCCTGCGCCACGATGAACGCTTCGCGCTCGTGGTTCTTGGCGTTGAGGACTTCGTGCCGGACGCCCATGCGCTTCAGCACGCCCGACAACTGTTCGGACTTCGCAACGGAAACCGTACCGACCAGCACCGGCTGGCCCGTCTCGTGCCGTTCCTTGATTTCCTTGGCGGCGTTGCGGAACTTCTCTTCTTCGGTGCGGTAGACGATGTCCTGGTACTCGAGGCGCTGCATCGGCCGGTTGGTCGGGATCGTCGTGACGTCGAGCTTGTAGATCTTGCCGAATTCCGCAGCTTCCGTATCGGCCGTACCGGTCATGCCGGACAGCTTCTTGTACATACGGAAGTAGTTCTGGAAGGTGATGGTCGCCAGCGTCTGGTTCTCGCGCTGGATCTTCACGCCTTCCTTGGCTTCGACTGCCTGGTGCAGGCCGTCGGACCAGCGGCGTCCCGGCATCAGGCGTCCGGTGAATTCGTCGACAATGACGATCTCGCCGTCCTGGATGAGGTAATCGCGGTCGCGCTTGAACATCACGTGCGCCTTCAATCCCTGCTGCACGTGGTGGTTCAGTTCAATGTTGACGGCATCGTACAGGTTGCCGCAGTTCAGCAACCGCTCGACCTTGTGCACGCCCTCTTCAGTGAGCGCAACGGTGCGAGCCTTCTCGTCGACGGTGTAGTCGCCGGTGGTGTACTTCTCGCCGGGTTCCTTGCCTTCGATCACTTCGCCGCGGATCAGCTTGGGAATGATGCCGTTGACGCGGTAATACTTGTCGGTGGATTCCTCGCTGGGGCCGGAAATGATGAGCGGCGTACGCGCTTCGTCGATGAGGATCGAGTCGACTTCGTCGACGATGGCGTAGTTGTGTTCGCGCTGCACGCAGTCCGACAGGCGGAACTTCATGTTGTCGCGCAGGTAGTCGAAACCGAACTCGTTGTTGGTGCCGTACGTAATGTCGGAGTTGTAGGCGGCCTTGCGTTCCGCGTCGTCGAGGTCGTGCACAATCACGCCGACCGACAGGCCGAGGAACTTGTACAGGCGGCCCATCCATTCCGAGTCGCGGCGGGCGAGGTAGTCGTTAACCGTAACGACGTGGACGCCTTTGCCCTCGAGCGCGTTCAAATAACAGGCAAGCGTGGCGACGAGCGTTTTGCCTTCGCCCGTTTTCATTTCCGCGATTTTGCCGCGGTGGAGCGTGATGCCGCCGATTAACTGTACGTCGTAGTGGCGCATGCCGAGCACGCGCCGGCCTCCTTCGCGGCAAACCGCGAAGGCTTCCACCAGAATGTCGTCCAGCGTGGCGCCGTTTGCGAGGCGCTCTTTGAATTCAATTGTTTTAGCCGCCAGATCATCATCTGAAAGCTGCTGAAGCTGTGATTCGAGGCCGTTGATCGCGGCGATGAGCGGACGCATCGCCTTGATTTCACGCTCGTGCTTCGTGCCGAAAACCTTGGCAAGTAGAGCGTCGATCATACTTTGTCAGATACCAGTGTAGCGCCTCCGGTTTCGTTTCCCTCAAAACCATCGGCCAACGGCGTCGCAGAACCGGCGAACGCCCGGAAAAGACATGCGGCGCAGGAACACATGATCCCTGCGCCGCATGGATGGATGACTTCGGCTGAAGCCGGCCAATTACATCTTGATCGACTTGATGGTGACCGTGTCGCCCTTCAGTTCGCCGTCGATCTCGACCTTGTGTCCGAGGTGGCTCATCACCTTCGACTTGGACGCTTCGTCGATCTTCAGGACCTTGTCGCCCACGACGAAGACCGGCGCCTGGCCGCCCTTCACGCAGCCTTCGACGCACTTGATGGACTTCTCGGACGCGTCCGCGTGCGCCTTACCGCACTTGGCGTCGGAAATCGTTCCGTTCCACTTCTCCGCCATCGCGCTCAGCGCGAACAGCGACGCGATCAATGCAACTTTCTTCACTAGTCAGGCCTCCTGGTAAGAGTTATCTACCGTCTCTCAATGTAACAAACGAGATCCGGCGAAGTTTGGATTTCATCCAAGAGAGAAAAGATGCATGAAGTCGTCTTGTTACACTAAAGACTTGGTCAACAAACCCAAAGTTTGTGCCGTCAGCTTCCTGAATACGGTCCCGCTGGTATGGGGGATGATGCACGGCCCGGAGCGGGAACTGTTCGACCTCGAATTCGCCCTGCCGTCGGAATGCGCCCGGCAATTGCGCGAAGGCGAGGCGGATATCGGCATTGTCCCGGTCGCGGCGCTGCTCGACGGCAACTACGGAATCTTTCGCGGAACCGGCATCGCCTGCCACGGCGCCGTCCGCAGCATCCTGCTCATTTCCAGGGTTCCGTTTGACCGGATCCGCACCCTGGCTCTCGATTCCGCATCGCGCAGTTCCGTGCTGCTGTGCCGGATCATCCTGTCGAAACGCTACGGGGTTCAGCCCGAGTGGGTTTCCCTTCCCGCCGATCGCGAGGCGATGCTCGACGCCGCCGACGCGTGCCTGATCATCGGGGATCCCGCCTTGCGCCTCGATCCCGAAAAGTTGCAGGCCGAGGGCTACCATGTGGCCGATCTCGGCCTCGAATGGGAACAGCTGACCGGACTGCCGATGGTTTTCGCGGTCTGGGCGGGCGATCCGCAACTGGTATGCCCAAAGTACGAAAAAGCGTTCATTTCGTCATACCAGTTCGGCAAAGAGCATTTGGAAGATATTATCCGGGTAGAACATGAGGTTCGCGGCTACTCGCCGGAAACGGTCCGCGAGTACTTCACGCGTTACATCGTGTTCGAACTCGGCGACCGCGAATACGAAGGCATGCGGCTGTACTTGCAGTACGCCTCAGAACTTCTCAACCAGCAGACACCTGTGACGACGGCTTCGGCCAACCGGATTTCCTGAAGAGCACCACATATATGATGACCCGCGAGCAGGCGATCGACGCCTTCAACAGCAATGACCTCATCGGACTCGGCATGGAGGCGGACGCCATCCGCCGCAAACACCATCCCGAGAACGTCGTCAGCTACATCATCGACCGCAACATCAACTACACGAACTTCTGCACGGAGTACTGCAGCTTCTGCGCGTTCTACCGTCCCGTGGGGCACAAGGAAGGCTACATCCTGCCGAAGGAAGTCATCTTCCAGAAGATCCAGGAAACGATCGACCTCGGCGGCACCGGCATCCTCATGCAGGGCGGCCTGCATCCGGAGTTGAAGATCGAATGGTATGAAGACCTGCTGCGTTCGATCAAGGCGAAGTTCGACATCTGGTGCCATTGCTTCTCGTCACCGGAGATCCTGAACATCGCGCAGGTGAGCGGCATCTCGATCAAGGAAACACTACTGCGGTTGCGCGACGCGGGACTCGATTCCCTGCCCGGCGGCGGCGCGGAAATCCTCGACAACGACGTGCGCCATCGCATCGCGCGGCTGAAGTGCACGGTCGATGAATGGGTAGATGTGCATCGCACGGCGCACGAGATCGGCATGCGGTCGACGGCGACGATGATGTTCGGCACCGGCGAGACGATCGAGCAGCGGATGAATCACCTCGATGTCGTCCGGCGCCTGCAGGAAGAGACGGGCGGGTTCACGGCGTTCATCCCGTGGTTCTTCCAGCGCGAACTGACCTCGCTGGGACGATTCGTCAAAGAAGAAGCAACAGCCGTCGAGTACTTGAAGATGCTGGCGTTGTCTCGCGTCTATCTCGAGAACATCGTGAATATCCAGACGTCGTGGGTGACGCCGGGCTTGAAGACCTGCCAGATCGGGTTGCGATTCGGCGGCAACGACGTCGGCAGCATCATGATCGAAGAGAACGTCGTGTCGGCCGCGGGTACGCATCACGCGGCGACGGAGGAAGAACTCCGCCGCCTGATCCGCGACGCCGGTTTTGTTCCGAAGCAGCGCGATACGCTGTACCGGACGTATTTCCTCAACTAACCGACCGACTCTTCCAGGCGGATCGCCTTCGGGAACAGGATGTTGTTCTCGAGATGGATGTGCTGGTGGAGATCGCGTTCGAACTCCTCCAGCGCCTGATACAGAGCGCGGTAGCTCATGCACGCTTCCGGAGGAGGCGTGTAGTTCGACGTCAACCGGCGCAGCGACTGCAACAGTTCTCCGGCGTCTTCGTGCTCTTCGAACATGCGCGAGATCGGACAGTGCAGGGGCATCGGCGCCGGTCCGCCCATCAGCAGACGCTCGATCAGAGGAAAGAGCACCTGTTCCTCTTTCATCAGATGCATCGCGAGTTCCTGCGACATCGCCCCGAAGATATCCTGCATCTCGTTCAGTTCCGGATGATTGGCGCCGTGGCGGTTCACCACCTTCGCCAGTAATCCTTCGATGCGCGGACTCTCACGGCGAATGAAGACGTGATGCGCATCGAGGATATGCGTGATCAGTTCGCCGAGAGGCGCCTGGTTCCAATCCCGCTCCACCGCCGGAACGGCGTCCGAACAGTTGCGGTCCAGCGACTGCATCAGCTCTTCCAGCGCCACGCCTGCCTTGCCGGTCGCCTCGCGGATCGTATTGCGGCCGCCGCAGCAATAATCGATGCCGTACTGTTCGAACACCCTGGTGACACCCGGATTGAGCACCGCCACGTCGGCCACGGTGGCATCCGGACTGATCTGGATCGCCATGCTGAGATCCTCCTCTGATCTCAAGTTACGCGGGCCAGCCGTCCAAAGCTGTGACCAAAGTCACCGAACGCGATCAGTGTGCGTGCGAATCGTCACCGTGCGCTGTTCGGCCGATCTTTCACTCGGCGAATAGTAGTACGACAGGTTGGCGCGGATGTCCGCCGGCGACCCTTTCGGGATGTCGAACCAGAACTCTTCCGTGCGTTTCTCGTCCGGCGCAAGACGCGTATCCGAAATCGCCTTGGCGGCTTTCAGAAACGCGGTGTGTTCCGCGCCGAGCGCTGCGCCGGAGGCGTCTCCGACCTTCCGCGTATACACTTTGGTCTGACTCAATTTCTTCCCACCGCCGTCGGCGTTGACCTGCAGGATCAGCTGGCGCAGGGGAGATCCGGTCGGAACCGAATGCCCGGCTCCGGTATTGGCGACCTCCACCGTTACTTTCACGCGGTCGCCATCGCGGGTCGAGATCATGCGGGTTTTCAGCGTCTGGTTCAATTGCGCGACCGACCGGCTGCCCGGCATGCGATGCAGGTTCACTTTGCCTTCGGGTTCGCGGTCGAGACGCGCCTCCGCGACGCGGCCGGAGACCTGGTACATATGGCAGGACTGGCAGGTCTTGCCCTCCTTGGCGTAGCGGCTCGCCTGCCATTCGGAGAACGTCGTCAGGACGGCGAAGCCCTGGCTGTTCTTGTATTCGTGACAGGGAGCGCACACCATCGAACTCGTATGGATCGCCGAGTAGGCCGTCAGGTGCGTTGACGAGATCGCATCCTTCAACGGACCGGTCTTGACGTTGGTGTACTCGAGTTTCGCCTTGGCGTTGCCGCTGACCATGGACACATCCCGGATCGAGTGGCAGTAATCACAGGTGACGCCCTCCCAACTGACTTTGCGTTCCATCGCCATGTCGCCGGACTGCGCCGCGATGGGAGAGTGGCAGCCGAGGCAGTTCTGCCGCACCTGCGAGCCCATGGCTTTTTCCGCGGATTCGAGGGCGTCCTGGAACAGACGGCCTTCCGCGGCTTTGGCGTGCGAAGACTCCTTCCACGCTTCGACGATCGTGCGATGGCAGCGGCCGCACAATTCCGCGCTACTCATCGGCTTCAGCGGCAAGGCCCACGACACCGGCAACGATACCGCTCCAATTACCAGAACACGATTCCACAACATGATGAGGACCTTCCTTTCTCAATGCGTCGTCGTGGCCGCGGATTGGTCGGGCCACGGAGGCAGCAGCTTGACCAGAGCCCAGAGAATGAGACACGGCAGAATGAGAAGTGCGATGGCTGGGACGAGTCCCTCGCGCGTGACGAACTCCATCTTGTAGCTCGTGTAGCCGAGGAAGCTCTTGGAGAACAACTGGCCGCCGATGACGACATTCCAGCGCATGGCGAAGATGCCGGCGAGGGTCAGGAATCCTGCGCCGAGGTAAAGTCCGCGGCGGGTCTTCTCGGCCAGTTTCAGCACCTGCGTCGCCGCAAGCATGAGGATCGGCACGATGGTCCCGAGGATGATCTGGATGAGGACCTGCGAAGTCCAGAGGCGCGTGTGGACCATGAAGTCCAGGCTCTGGAACGATTCGTCGGCCTCGTAGATGCGGTGGATCAGGTCCAGCATTTCGAGCGAGAAATCGATGAGGAAGGCGTAGAACAGATACTTGCCGATGGTGTCGACACAAGCCATGTCGGTCGGCTTGCCGCGCCATCGTGTGAGCAACATATACAGGACGAGCACCGCCGCGATGCCCGACACCATGGCGGAAAACAGAAACACGATGGGCATCAAGGGCGTGGACCACCAGGGGTTCGCCTTGATGGATCCGAAGATGAAGCCGACATAGCCGTGCAGCATGAAAGCCGAAGGGATGCCAATGACGGTGATGATCCAGCCGACGCGATCATCGACTTTGCGGCTGGCCTCATCAATGTTCGACGAGCCGAGCGTGAGCGCTTTGTAGATCCAGCGCGTGACGCCGGTCGTCGACTGGCTGAGCATCACGATATCGGCGCGGTAGTCGAGCCAGATTTCGAGCAGCAGGACCACCATCAGATACCACAGGTACACGAAGCCGAACATCGCCATCGCGGACGACGTATGCGGCGTCAGATACATTTCGAACGAACGCTCGGGATGTCCCAGATGCAGTTGCAGCGGCAGCGGCGCGACCAGCAGGAACGCGAGCGCCGTGAGCAGCGCCAGCCGGTATGTCGGCTTCACTGCTTCGACCTTGAAGACGCGTTCGAGCGACGCGAGGATGAACGCGCCGGCGACGAGTCCCGTGATGTAGGGATAGAGCACAATGAGGATGCTCCACTGCAGTTCCACCTCATTGGGATACATGAAACCTTCAACGCCTGGATGCATATGTGCGCGCCTCCTTTCTAGCGGACCGCTCCGTCGAGATCCTTGTAATACACCTTCGCCCGTGTGGCCATGTGCGGCTTCAGCACCTGTACGCGGTTGTCGCGCAGGAAGGCGTGGGCCGGATCATTGGGATTCTTGAAGTCCGCGAGCGTGCGGCAGCCGGTCGGGCAGGCTTCGCAGCAAGCAGTCGTCTGCCCGTTGGTGATGCGGTGGTAACAGAGATTGCACTTGTCGACCGTCTGTTTCGTCGGATGGATGTAGCGGCATCCATACGGGCAGGCTTGCACGCAATAGCGGCAGCCGAGGCAATACTTCTGATCGACGAGCACGACGCCGTCGGGACTGACGAAGGTCGCGCCGACGGGACAGACCTGCGTGCAGGGCGAATCCCAGCAGTGGTTGCAGAGTTTCGGCACGTAGAACGACTTCACGTTCTTCGCGGTGCTGGGCGGGAATCCCTCGATGCCGCCTTTGGGAGATTCGACGTGGGGATGTTCCTCGTCCCCCTCGCGGATCTCGTAGCGTTCGACCCAGGTGCGGAAGTAGCCCTCCGGCACATCGTTTTCTTTGGCGCAGGCGCGGACGCAGTTGCCGCAGCCGATACACTTACTGAGGTCGATGGTCATGCCCCACCAGTGATCCGCCGCGCGATACTTCTCCACGGTGGCCGCGTGGACCTCTCCTTCAACCAGGTTCAACCCAGCCGCAGCAGCGGGCGTAAGCAGAACCAGTTTGGTCAACCCATCGATAAATTCGCGCCGATTCAATTCCTGAGACATAACGTCGCCTCCCTCGGACGGACTTTGTGATTGTGATTAGAACTTGGGCTTGTGCGGATGGTGGCAGTTGATGCAGGCGCCGGCGTCCGCGTTGTGTTGGGCTACCACGACCTGCGGGAAAGCGGCGGGTTTTGCCGCATCTTTGGCATGGCATCCGGCGCAGAGCGCGACGATGTTGAGTTTCGCGGGCTTTTGTTGGGACTGGTCGTTTGCGTTAGCGTGCGCAGCGGAGGCTCCGTGGCAGGCTTCGCAAGAGACCTTCGCGTGGCTATTGGACTTGCGGTCTTTGTCCTCGGTTTCGTGGCACAGAACGCATTCCGTCTGGCCTGCGAAGACCATGGGCTTCGACCGGTTGTCATCCAGCGCAGCGGGCCGGTAGTGGCCCAACTTGCCGAAGTCTTGTGGGATAACGGCCCGCCTCACGAGAAGGAAGGCGACAAGGAAAACAGCGACCACTCCAGCGAGCCTGACGAGGTGCTCGGCGGGGTGGGAGGTGGTTCGTGCGGCCATGGGACGAACTCCTTTGGCCGGAGACTAGGGCAATCCAATGACCACAGGTTTGGCGAGTTGCAGAGGCTAATTCGAGTGATAGTCCCCAAGTGGTGGGAACAGGCAGGGGCAGGACCCCCAGTTCTCACGCAGCCGACGACAGATCGTTCTCGAGGCCTTCGAGATCCAGAATGCGGATTTCGCGGCCTTTCATTTCGATGAAGCCTTGTGCCTGCAGGCGAGCCAGATTGCGGGAGACGAGTTCGCGAACGGTGCCGATTTGCGCTGCGAGTTCCTGGTGGCTGTGCTCGAGGACGAACATCTGCTGATTGCCGGCCTGGCGCAGGATCCAGGAGATGAGGCGGTGGCGAACCGTGGTGAACGAGAGTTCTTCGATGATGCCGACCAGCCTGCGCAGGCGGGATCCGACTACTTGCAGGAGCTTGAGGGCGACTTCCGGCTTTTCGAGGCAGAGGGCGCGCAAGTCCTGACGGGAAACGAACAGCGTTTCGGAAGATTGCACGGCGGAAGCCGAGGCTGGATAGCGGCCACCGTCAAAGACGGGGAGTTCCGCGATGGAACTCCCCGGACCTTCGATCGCAAGCACTTGTTCGCGGCCGTTGGGCGACATCTTGAAGATGCGAACCCTTCCGGTCACGAGGATGTAGAGACCAGCGCATTGTTCGCCTTCGGTGAACAGGATCTCTCCGGCTCCATGCGAACGAATCCCTGCCCGGGATGCAAGCATCTCGAGTTCGGCGTCGTTCAGCGCGGCGAACAACTGGGTCGCCTTGAGTATCTCCCTGGGCGAAAGAATGGCGGTTACTCCATCGGGACCGTGGACGGGGCGCGCGAAACCTTGGCGCGTTTCGCTTCGCCGATATCGATCTGGTTGGCCTTCAACGTCTGGCCGGTGACCAGTTCCATCTGGACCTTGGCGCGGCTGTAGGCGGCCATGGCGGACACTTCGGACGCCTGTGCCGTTGCGAGATCGCGCTGGGCCTGAATCACGAAGAAGATGGTCGAGGCGCCGAGCGCGTACTTCTTCTGTTCGGCGTCGAGCGTCTGTTCCTGCAGCACGCGATTCTTCTGCGCGGTGAGGTAGCGGGCGCGGGCCTGCGTCACGCCGATGACGGCGTTCTGCACATCGACGCGGATCTGGTTGATCTGCTGCCGCTGGCGGATTTCCGCCTGGCGGAGGTTCAGCGATTCGCGAATGTAGTCGGCCTGCGCGGTGCGGTTGCGCAGCGGCACGCTGAGCGTGAAGCCGATGTTGTAGTCCGGGAAGTTGCGGCGGAAGATCTGGGCGAGGGCGGTGCCGAATCCGCCGATGAAGAACGGATCGGCATTGGTGGTGTTACGCAGGTAATTCGCGGCGCCGGCCAAGGCGTTGTTCTGCACCGTGCCCTGCACATCGAGTTGCGGCATAAGCTGGCTCTTGTTACCCAACATGCCGATCTTGCTGCTGTCGATGTTGATTTGCGTCTGCTTCAACTCCGGACGGGAATCCATTGCAAGCTGGATCAGGTCCTGCAGCGGCTGCACCGGATCGGCCTTGTCGAGGCGCAGGCTGTCGGTGGGAACGATGCGGGCTTCGGCAACCGACGGGCTGGAGGTTCCGGTGCGGCTGAGCGCGTTCTTGATGATCGTTTCCTGCTGCAGGACGCTGGTTTCGGAAACCGTGAGGTCCTGCTGGCGGGATGCGACTTCGGCTTCCGCGCGAACGATTTCGATCGGCGCGAGAGTTCCGATTTCCACCTGCTTTTTATTGTCGTTGTACAGCTTTTCGGCGAGCGCCAAAGCCTGCTTGCGGACTTTGACGTCTTCGTTGAACGACACGAGATCCCAGTACAGATTGATAATGGCGGATACGGTCGTGATGACCTGCTGCTCGAACACGAGGTCCGACACGCGCTGGTCGTTCTTGGCGATGCGGATGTTGCGGTTGTTCACTGCGAGTCCGAAGCCGCGCAGGAGCGACTGGGTGAACTGCAGGCTCATGTTACCGGATCCCGACGGGTTGAGGTCGCTCAGCCGGTTATTGCTCTTGAACGGCGCGTAGCTGAAGCCGTAGTTGACCTGCGTACCGGTGAGGAAGGCCTGCTGGTATCCGAAGTTGGTGCTCTGCGAATTGAATTGCAGAGCATTGGTGCCGACCGTGACCGAGTTTGACTGCGGGCTCGAACGGTGGCCGACGGTGTAGTTGAGGAAGATGTTCGGATCGAGGATCGGGATCGCCACGCCCGTCTGCGTGATGATCGTGCCGCTCGCGTTGTTGGCAGCGCCTGTCTGCGCGCCAGTTGCGCCGCCTGCGCCACCGGTTGCGCCGCCCGTCACCTGGCTTTGGACGCTCTGGGCGCCCTGGGTGATGGTGGTCGGAATACCGCGCAGAAGTCCGCCGGCGCGGGCGCGCATCAAGTCGATTGCGGCGGCTTCGGGGCCGTAACGCGACAGTTCGATATCCAGGTTGTTTTCGAGCGCCAGAGCAATCGCATCCTGCAGCGAGAGGTAGATCTTGCCGGCGCGGATCAGCGAATCGAGGCGATTCGAGTTGTTCAGGTTGATCGGGGGCACGTACCGCCCACGATAGTTATTCCTGAAGTTCCGGAAGTAATGCGGTTCTTCCACATTGACCCGCTCCTGAGCGGAGCCCGCCGGAGCCAAAACCAGAAGAACGCACAATTGAGCCAGAAGCGGCTTGAGTCGAGCCATGTATCCCTTATCCCTAGATTGGAGCACTGCGTGTATGGACGCTCTCAGAACCGTCCATGGTAACCCGAAATATGAAATGCAATGCGCCTGCCAAGCGTAAAATCATGATAACTCAGCAGTTATGCGACTATAAAGTGTTCGGAAATGGGACGAATCGCCCCATCCTCGGACATCGGTGGTATCCTGCCCATTGAACACCATGGAAGTGATGGAAGCTTTTCATCAGACCGGCGCGTACCTGAAAGGGCACTTTCGCCTGACCAGCGGACTCCACAGTCCGGAATACCTGCAATGCGCCAAGGTCCTGCAGCATCCGGCACATGCGGAGCAGTTCGGCCGGGATATGGCTGCGAAACTGACGGCGCTCGCCCCGGCCCGGAAGATCGACGTGGTGGTTTCGCCGGCCATGGGTGGGCTGATTATCGGCCACGAGGTCGCCCGCGCGCTGGGGGTTCGTCATATCTTTACCGAACGCGACGCTTCGGACGGCAAGATGACGTTGCGCCGCGGCTTTGCGGTCGAACCGGGCGAAACTGCGGTCGTGATTGAAGATGTCGTGACGACCGGCGGGAGTTCCCGGGAAGTGATCGACCTGCTGGAGGCGGCAGGCGCGAACGTGCTGGGCGCGGGGTCGATCATCGACCGCAGCGGCGGCAAGGCCGACATCGGAGTTCCCCGGGTGGCGCTCGCAGTGTTGCAGGTGACGGCATATCAGCCGGAATCCTGCCCGCTGTGCGCCGAGGGACTCCCGGTGGTGAAGCCGGGCTCGCGTAAGTCCTAGAAATGTCGCGGCGGATCCGCATCACCGTCGCCTACGACGGCACCGCGTATAAAGGATGGCAGGTCCAGCCGGGGCTGCCGACGATCCAGCAGGTTCTGGAAGATATTGTCGGCGGCATAGAGGGCAAGCCGGTGCATGTGGCGGGATCGGGGCGGACCGACGCCGGGGTCCACGCACGGGCGCAGGTGGCGGCGTTCACACTGGAGAATCCGATTCCCTGCGACAACCTGCGAAAGGCGATCAACCGGCTGCTGCCGGAGGACGTGCGCGTGATGGAGGTCCAGGAAACGCACGGGGATTTTCACCCGCGGTTCGATGCGGTGGCGAAGACCTACGAATACCGGATCTGGCGCAAGGAGATCTGCACGCCTTTCGAACGGCGGTTCGTGCATCACCATCCGTATCCTTTGAATGAAGACGCGATCCACGCCGCCGCGCCGTTGCTCGAAGGCGAGCACGATTTCACGGCGTTTGCGGCGTCGGACGATCGCGACGAACTGGGACAATCGAAGGTCCGGACCATCTTTTCGTCGCGCAGCCATTCGACCGGCGACGGGCTGCTGATTTATCGTGTACGCGGCAGCGGGTTCCTGAAGCACATGGTGCGGAATATCGTGGGCGTGCTGCTGCATGTGGGCCGCGGGAATGTTTCACAGGAACAATTACGGGCGCGGTTGCGGCCGGGGTGCGGGATCCCGGCGGGTCCCACGGCGCCGGCTCGCGGACTCTTTCTTGTGTCGGTCGAGTATCCTAACCGTGACGGAAATCATCCTATAGAGATACCGTAGTGCCATCAACCCTGGATTTCCTGGCGCGGCACGGATACTGGTTCGTATTCGTGACCGTGCTGGCTGAACAACTCGGATTGCCGATTCCGGCCGTACCCGTGCTGGTGGCGATGGGTGCGCTTGCCGGCCTGGGACAACTGTCGTTCCTCGCCAGCCTGATGCTGGCGGTGGCGGCATGCCTGGGTGCGGATTTTGTGTGGTTCCTGCTGGGACGGCGCAAGGGACTGTCCGTGTTGCGCACCCTCTGCAGGATCTCGCTCGAACCGGATTCCTGCGTGAGTATTGCGAAGGACTGGTTCCGGCGTTGGGGGAACTCGGCGCTGCTGTTCGCGAAGTTCATTCCGGGATTCAGCACGGCGGCGCCTCCGATGGCGGGGGTCAACCGGATGACGACGGCGCGGTTTCTGGCTTACGACGCTGCGGGATCCTTCGCCTGGGCTGGTTCGTCGATGCTCGCGGGTTATCTCTTTCATAATCAGCTCGAGTTGCTGCTCGAATGGCTGCGGCAGATGGGTTCGTGGTTTGGCGCGCTGCTGTTGGGCGGCCTCGGGGCGTACATCGCGCTGAAGTGGTATCAGCGCCACCGGTTGATCCACCGGTTCCTGATGGCGCGGATTTCCCCGGACGAGTTGTGGGATCGCATGCAGGCCGGCGAGGATCTCACCATTGTCGACCTGCGCGGGGCCCTGGAGCTGGAAGAAACGCAATCCAAGTTGCCCGGCGCGATGTGGTTGAGCATCAGCGAATTGGACACCCGGCATGGGGAGATTCCGCGCGATCGCGAGATCATCCTTTATTGTTCTTGACCCAACGAAGCGACGAGCGCCCGGGTGGCGCTGCTACTCAGCCGGAAGGGGATCGACAATATCCGCCTGCTCGTGGGTGGATACGAGGGATGGATCACTCGGGGCTTCGATGTGTCCCGGATCGAGACTCAGCCCTAATTCCTGCGCCTTCGCGGCGGGCGCCCGTTTTCATTACGGCGTTTTCCGACTACACTGGGAAAATTCCCGGAGGTCCCGAAAATGCCGAACAGACAACAGTACTACCTGATTTGCGTAGGTACCGTCTTTCTTGCCGCCTGCCCTTGCAGTTGCTACTTCGCTCAGCCTTTGGCGAAGCCATCCTTACCGCCAGTCATTGAAGAGAACCTCGGCCAGGCTGATCCGGCGTATCGATACTATGCATCCCGGTCCGGACTTTCCGCTTTGTTTGACGACAAAGGTCTGACGATTGACGTTCGCGGCGAGGCGGTGCGATTGGAACTCGAGGGAGATTCGCGTCCCGCGGCGGGCCGCCGGGCCAAGCCGGAAGACGAGCGGCTCACGCGGGTCAATTACTTTGTGGGCCAGGACGCGTCCCGCTGGATCCGCAATGTACGGACGTTCGGACGGGTCCGGTATAGCGGCGTCTATCTGGGAATCGACATGGTGTTCCACGGGTCAGTGGCGGAGGGCCGCGAAATCGAACAGGACTTCGAAGTCGCGGCCGGCGCGGATCCAAGGCGGATCCGAATGCGGTTCGCCGGCGCCCGGCAGGTGGAAGCCGCCGAGTCGGGCGATTTGTTGATTCGCACGGCTACGCAAACGATTTCATGGAAGAAGCCTTCGGTCTATCAGATGGTGTCGCGCCGGAGAGTTCCGGTGGAGGCGCGCTACCGGGTGCAGGAAGACAACTCGGTGGGTTTCGAACTCGGCCGATACGACGGATCGAAACCCATGGTGATCGATCCAGTGATCGCTTTCGCCACTTACACCGGTTCCGCCGGCAACGATGGACCCGGGCGGGTGGCGACCGACGCACAAGGGAACGTGTACATCGCGGGATCGACCAATGATCCGACGTTCCCGGTGAGTCCAGGCGGATTCACTCGCAATACGCCGGGCGCCTACAATCTCAATGCGACCGTCACCAAAATGAACGCCAGCGGCACGCAAGCGATGTTCACCACGCATTTCGGCGGCAGCGTATCGACCTTCGGATCCGGTATCGCGGTCGACAGCGCGGGCAACATTTATCTGTGCGGCGGCACCACCAGCCCGGACTTTCCTGTCACGCCGGGCGCCATCGGGCAATCCTCGCGACAGGGGGACGAGATGGGCGGATTTGTCGCCAAACTCAACGCGTCAGGCAATCAGTTGCTCTATGGGACCTACCTGGATGGTTCGCGGATCGACTTCGCGACCAGCATCATCGTGGATACGCAAGGCAACGCCTATGTCGCCGGCGTGACGAATTCGAACAACTTCCCGGCGACGCCGGATTCGTTCCAGCCTTCCTTCCGCGCCTCGGGAACCAGCCCGGGCTTTGACGGATTCATTACGAAACTGAATCCGCAGGCGACACGCCTGGTGTACTCCACCTTCCTCGGCGGCAGCGGCAACGACATCATCTGGGGACTGGCGCTCGATAGCGACGGATCCGTTTATGCAGCGGGCAATACGTCGAGCACGAATTTCCCGGTGACTGCGCGGGCGGCACGGGGAACCTACAGCGGGGGAAGCGGACGCAATGACTGGTATTACACAGCCGGCGACGGATTCGCCGCCAAGTTGAGCGCGGATGGATCCACGCTGCGGTACGCGACCTACATCGGCGGACGCCAGGACGACGCCGCGATGTCGATCGCCATCGATCCGCAAGGCAACGCGTATGTGGGTGGATCGACGCTTTCGACCGATTTCCCGGTGACGAACGGCGCCTGGCAGACGGCTTATCGCGGATCGGGCGGGGAGAACACCAATCCTTCCGGGGACGGTTTCGTCACGAAGATCAATCCCGACGGGACAGCTTTTCTCTATTCGACCCTGGCAGGCGGCACGCGGGACGATCGCATTTGGAGCCTGTCGGTTGAACCTTCGACCGGGGCCGTTTGGGCCGCCGGACATACGCTGTCCCGCGACTTCCCCGTGACGGCGGACGCGGCGCAAAAGACCTATGCGGGGGATCGCGCGGGTGAAGCGGTGAGCCTCGGCGACGCCTTTATCCTGCGTCTCAACCCGGCCGGTTCGGGCGCGACGTACGCGACCTACCATGGGGGCGCGGGCAACGACGTCGCCGTTGGCTTGACGATCGCCCGTGATGGATCCGTGGTGGTGGCTGGAGTGACGAGTTCCGCGAACCTGCCGGTCACGCCCGGGGTCTACCAGAATCGGGGCCGTGGCGGCGATACGCAGGGATCGCCGGTACTGGATACGTTTCTGCTGCGCTTGAATGAGCCTCCAGCGGCGCCGGTCGTATCGGTGTCTTCGGTCGTCAACGAGGCCAGCGGTAACGGCGGCGCCGTGTCGCCGGGCTTGCGAGTTCGGATTACCGGCCAGAACTTGGTGATCGACAAGCAGACCACACAGGTTCTTTTCGGAGGATTGCAGGCAGTGGTGTTTTCGGCGACCACCGATACGATTGTGGCGGCGGTTCCCTACGCGATCGCGCCGCAGGGCGACGCGCCGGTGACGTCCCTGGTTGTGGATGCGGGTGGGAACCGGTCCCAGCCGGTGACGATTCCGGTGGCGAGCGTGTTCCCCGGCATCTATGCAGCGACGGTGGCGAACGAAGATGGGTCCCTGAACTCGGCGGATACGCCCGCGGCGGCCGGTTCACTGGTCAGCTTTGTGGCGACCGGTGAGGGGCAGACGGATCCTCCGGGAGAGGACGGCAAGGTGGCAGATGGGGATGCCTTGCCTGTTCCGGTTACGCCGGTTGTCGTGGCAGTCGGGGATCAGGGGGTGGAAGTCGTATCGGCCCAGGCGGTTGCAGGTGAGCCGGCGGGGAAGATCAGGGTAACGGTGAGGATCCCCGGCGACTTGCCGGCCGGAGAGTATGCGCTGGTGCTGCTGATGGGGGATGCGCAAAGCCAGGGAGGGGTGCGGGTGGTAGTTTCGGATCCGGCACAATCGCCGCGGCCGCTTCATTAAGCTCACTTCATGTGACTATTTTACCATTATTTACAATCACTTACATCTAAGTATTGTCACTCCTCCAGGAACTGTGCTAATAATTTTAGAGGACACGGACGCATGCTGACAGGCTGCATCCGGATACGAAGTTCTCTAAGCTTCAACAACTCAATCTAAGAGACGTTTACTGGAGGCTGTACCCCAAATGAACATCCGTCCGCTCTATGACCGCATCGTAATCAAGCGGCTCGAAGAGAAGGAAAACAAGGTCGGTGGATTGTACATCCCCGATTCCGCCAAGGAAAAGCCGCAGGAAGGCGAAGTCGTTGCCGTGGGCAAGGGCAAGCGCCTGGAAGACGGCACCGTGGTTCCGCTCGACGTGAAGGTCGGCGACAAGATTCTGTTCGGCAAGTATTCGGGCTCGGACATCAAGATCGACGGCGAAGAGTACATGATCATGCGCGAAGACGAAGTCCTCGGCATCGTGGAAGATTCCGCCCCGGTCACCAAGAAGAAGTCTGCGTAAGAGATACGAGGAGACACAAGAGACATGCCTGCTAAGCAAGTCGTTTACAGCGAAACCGCGCGCCAGAAGATTCTGTCGGGCGTGAACCAGCTCGCCGATGCCGTGAAGGTCACGCTCGGCCCGAAGGGACGCAATGTCGTCCTCGAGAAGAAGTTCGGCGGTCCGACCATCACCAAGGACGGCGTGACCGTGGCGAAGGAAATCGAGCTGAAGGATCCGCTCGAGAACATGGGCGCCCAGATGGTGCGCGAAGTGGCGTCGAAGACCAGCGACATCGCCGGTGACGGTACGACCACCGCGACGATCCTGGCCCAGGCGATCTTCCGCGAAGGCGTGAAGTCGGTGGCTGCGGGCGCGAACCCGATGGCCCTGAAGCGCGGCATCGAGAAGGCCGTCGAAGTGGTTGTGGCTGAAGTCCAGAAGGCCGCCAAGCCGGTGTCGGGCGACATGATCGCCCAGGTCGGCACGATCTCCGCCAACGGCGATTCGACGATCGGCAACATCATTGCGGAAGCGATGAAGAAGGTCGGCAAGGACGGCGTCATCACCGTTGAAGAGTCGAAGACGATGAACACCGAGCTGCAGACCGTGGACGGCATGCAGTTCGACCGCGGCTACCTGTCGCCCTACTTCATCAGCGACCCGGACCGCATGGAGTGCGTCCTCGAGGATCCCTACATCCTGATCCACGAGAAGAAGATCTCCAACATGAAGGACCTGCTTCCCGTTCTCGAGCAGATCGCCCGTAGCGGCAAGCCGCTGCTCGTGATCGCGGAAGAAGTGGAAGGCGAAGCGCTTGCCACCCTCGTGGTGAACAAGCTGCGCGGCACGTTGAACGCCTGCGCCGTGAAGGCCCCGGGCTTCGGCGACCGCCGCAAGGCCATGCTGGAGGACATCGCGATCCTCACCGGCGGCCAGGCGATCTTCGAAGAGACCGGCATCAAGCTGGAAGGCGTGACGCTGAAGGATCTGGGCCGTGCGAAGCGCGTGACGGTGGACAAGGACAACACCACCATCGTCGACGGAGCCGGCGACCAGAAGGGCATCGAAGGCCGCATCAAGCAGCTGCGCGCGCAGATCGAGGAGACCACCTCGGACTACGATCGCGAAAAGCTGCAGGAGCGCCTCGCGAAGCTCGCCGGTGGCGTTGCGGTGATCAAGGTTGGCGCCGCGACCGAAACCGAAATGAAGGAAAAGAAGGCTCGCGTCGAAGACGCGCTGCACGCCACCCGTGCGGCCGTTGAAGAAGGCATCGTTCCCGGCGGCGGCGTTGCGCTGCTCCGCGCGGGCAAGGCGCTGGCGAACCTCCAGGTGGCCGACGACGAGCGGACGGGCGTGAACATCATTGCCCGCGCTTGCGAAGAGCCGGTCCGCCAGATCTCCGGCAACGCTGGTCACGAAGGTTCGATCGTGGTGGAGAAGATCCGCCAGGGATCGGAATTCAACTACGGCTTCAACGCCGCGACCGGCGAGTATCAGGACCTGGTGGCCGCGGGCGTCATCGACCCGGCCAAGGTGACCCGTTCGGCGATGCAGAACGCATCCTCGATCTCGGGCCTGATGCTGACGACGGAAGCCATGATCTGCGAGATCCCCGAGAAGAAGGCCGCTCCCGCCCCCGGCGGCGAGCACGGCCCGGGCGGCATGGACTACTAAACTGTAGTTCCTGCCAGTCTCGCTTTGGGTCCAAGAGAGCCCGCTCCCCAAAAGGGGGCGGGCTTTTTGCTTTTCTCGCGCCGCCACCATTTTTGTGAGATGTACTGAACGGAAGTTGCGCTTTCTGATCGAGCGGACAGGACCGCCGGAGGCGACATGGAGACATTGAGATCAGAACTGTTTCGAGGGGATGCACGGCTTGAAAAAGCGCTGAACAGCGATCCGGGCCATATCGTTCCCGGCGACCGGGGCGAGCACGTCCGAAAGATCCAACTGGCGCTGATCCAACTGGACGGCGCGCCGATTCAGGCCGACGGGCAGTACGGTCCCGCAACAGCCGCGGCCGTACTGGCCTACAAACGCAAACGAAGCATCATCAACCCCTCCTATCAGACCCAGGCTGACAATATCGTGGGCAGAATGACGATGGCCGCGCTGGATCGCGAGATGCTGGCGCTGGGGCCTGGTTCGAACGCATGTCTCGTGTCGGATTTGTTCCGCGGGGATGCGCGCCTCGAAATGACCCTGCGCAGTGACTCGCACCATGTGGTCCCCGGGGATCGCGGGGAGTTCGTCAGCAAGATTCAGTACGCCGTCCTTGTTCTCGAAGGAGGACGCATCAACGGGGGCGAGTTGCAGAGCCGGCTCTATGGACCCGAAACGGCCAAAGTTGTCCATGCGTATAAGTCCCGGCGAAGGATCGTGAACACCGCCTACCAACAAGCGGCCGACAATATCGTGGGCAAAATGACCATCCGCTCCCTCGACTCAGAGATGGCGGTGTACGAGAGCAAGGAACGGATCTTCTCAAGCCGGTAGTTTCCGGGGGTCTGCGAAACACACATGAGCCGAACCAATGACATCGTCCTCATCTTTAACGGTGGCGATCCTTTTTCGAAAATGCTCCGGATCGACGATGACGTCAACACGCAGCTCTACCTCCAGAAAAAGTCTGAACTCAGCTATGCCCGGTCTCTGCTTGCCGAATCCCGGGGGGCTGGCCTGGAAGACGTCAACGCGACGATCGACGCAGCCACCCAGAGGATCCACGACTTCGTCAAAGGCCGCTTCGACACGATCGGCAAGGTTTGCCTTCTGGGAAGGAGCGCGGGGTGCGCTGTGGCCCTGGGACTCGCTGGAGAGTTGCACAGCAAAGGGGTCGATCAACTCACGTTTGTTGGCGTTTCGGACGTTCCCATGTGGGACCAGGGATGGAATCCCCCGGTGCGTCACGTCGGGGCAATCAAGCCGATCAACGGGCCGATTGCCACGGGAGCGGTAAGCCCGAACCCAGGCCTCATACCGATGAAGTCGCCTGTGCCCCAGCACGAGATCCCTTTTGCCAACCTCGATCGGGAGATCAAGGCCGACACCCTGATCAATCTCTACCAGATCAAGGGAAACCATATGAAGTACGCCCGCAGCCTCAATCGCTGGATCTGGTGGTCCGACCTCTCGGGCGGCGAGGTGCACGGAAAGCTGGGAGGCAAGTTCGACAACCGGTTTCGAGATGTCAAAGGGAATCTGTTCATAGACTTTGACCTGAGCGTTCACGTGAACCTGAACACGGGTCCGCACTGGAAGGCGATGTGCGCCGAAGCCGCGAACGCTCTCGCCGACTTGCCGGCGCAACCATTGCCTTGAGATTGCCTTGAGACTGGCTGTCAATCCTTGCGGACCACCACCTTCAGCGTCCGGGACTCCACGCCGTTCTCCGCCAGTTCGAGCTTCACGGCGCGCGTCTCGTGTTCCTTGAACAGTTCGGGATCCTGCGTCTCGAAGCCGTCGAGCGCTTCGAACGACAGCATCTGGTAAGCTCCCGGCGCGACGCCCTCGATCTCGAAGTTACCGTTCTGGTCCGTCGACGCGGTCTTCAGGAACGTGAAGAGCGACGCGGCCCGGCCTTTCACCGGCCGCACGATCACGGTTGCGCCGCGCACGGGTTTGTCGTCGACATCCACCACCGATCCGCTGATCTTCGCCGCACCGGGACTGATCACCAACTCCAGGCCTTCCGCCGTCATGCCGCTACTCAGGTCCATGCCGGATTCCAGTACATCGGTGTCGCCAAGTCGCGCGGACTTCAGGTAATACCCTTTCGGCAGCCCCATGACCACGACTGAGTAATCGTCTGGCGCGACACCGAGCAGTTTGAACGTGCCCTTCTCCGTTACGCGTCCCATGCCGCCACCGAAATACATCTGGGACCTCGGCGTCAGGCTCACCGAAATATCCTCCAACCGCACCGGATCCTCGGGCGTCGCCGTTCGCAGCGTGCCCTGCATCTCCGGCGCAGCCGTCATCGCCAGCACGACATTGTTGACGTCCCGCTCGCTGACTTCCACCTGAATCCGCCCGAACATGCGGCTTTCGGGGTTCTCCATGTGGTTCGCGAACAACACATAGGTCCCGGGGCGGATGCCGCGAATCTCGAACTCGCCGCTGCCCGGCCGCCAGGGAACCATCGGGCGATCGTACGTCATCGTATCGCCGCCATCCTTGGGATAGACCATGATCACGCCGCCACGATTCGTGTTCAGCCCCGTGATCTTGCCGCGGATCCGAAACGTGCGGGTCTTGTGCAGGACCATGTCCAGGCCTTGCAGCGTGGATCCCGCCGCGACGTTGATGCGCGTGGCGGACGAGAGTTCGTTCGTGCCCGGATAGAAGGTGGGCGCAAAACCTTCTTCCGCCTGCGGGGATCCCGAACGGTCCACCGTCAGGCCGTATTGCTGCGTATTGCGCACCGTCGCCGACAGATAATAGCGCCCCGGCGCGACGCCGAATAGCCGGTACTCGCCGAGGTCGTTGGTCTGCGCCACAGCCGTGTTGATCATTTGCCGGCGGCCCTGCATATACGAGTATTTGCCCAGCGACACCATCGCATACTGCACGGGTTCGCCTTCCACGTCGCGGAGTCTTCCGGTGAGGACCGCTTGCGGCGTCATTGCAAAGTCCACGGACTTCATCTTCTGCGCTTTCTCGAGGCGGAGCGTCGTGCCGGCCACCGCCAGTCCCGGGCGGGACCCGTATTCGGTGCGCACAAAACCAGGTTTTTCGGCAGAGATCCGGTAAGCGCCCGGCTCCATTTCCTGCATTTTGAATTTGCCTTCGGCGTCCGTTGAACTGGAAAACGAGACGGGATCGGTTCCCGGGTTGACTGGCCGCGCGACAATACTGACGCGCTTCAACGGTTCGCCCGTCGCGGCATTTTTCACGACGCCTTCAATTGTGCAGAGATCCTCCGGTTTGTACACGGGACGCTGCTGCTGCGGCGGCGGCTCCGGCGTCCTCGCGCCCTGCGGTGGACGGGTTTGCACCGGCATGGCGGCGCCGGTCTGGCCGAAACCCAAGGAAAGGTGGAACAGAAGAAGGAAACAAATGGAAAACAAGGCGACCTCCTGCGGACAGAATAATCGGACGCAACAATCGCCAGTTTTGCTTACGGATATAGAAACATAATTCGCGAACGGAATCACCCCGGGTTTTGGGAAGACCGTTCCGACATGCGGCGGGCCAGCCAGGCTTCCGCGACACGCTGTTCCCGGCTGACGGTGGCGGGAGAGACGCCCAGATACTCGCCTGCTTCGTACACGCTCATGCCGCCGAAATAGCGAAGTTCCACCAGCCGCGCTTTGCGCTCGTCGAATGCGGCAAGGTCATCGAGAGCGCCGTCCAGCAGAATCATTTCGACGGTCCGCAAACCATCTGAACCCGCAAGTCCGGGGTGTTGTTCCAATTGAACGAGTGACGCGCCGCCACCGCGCCGCGCTGCATTCACCTTGCGGGCGTGATCCGTCAGGATCTGCCTCATGAGCCGCGCGGCGAGGGCAAAGAAATGCTTGCGGTCCGAGAAATCCATTTCGCGGATCGAGGAGAACCGCAGGTAGGCTTCGTTCACCAGTGCGGTCGGCTGCAGGATGTGTCCTGGTTGTTCCTGCCGCAGATATCCGGCGGCAATCCGCCGCAACTCGGGATAAACAAGATCCGTCAGTTTCGCCAGCGACTCGGCATCGCCGCCAGACCAGGAACGCAGCAGTCCGGTGATGTCTCCGGGCCCGGCGGGTTGGTCCATTTGGACCAATGATACTACCGTGACGCACGGGCGCCGCCGCTGGCGCAGGAGCGCAGGTCCGCCTGCGCTCGGGCGACGTGGGACTTTCGCTCGGCTTCGAGCGCAGGAGGCAATTTCGCGCGAGTCCAGCCGTCCAGGCTCTGCTGCAACCATCCGCGGCCTTCATTCTTGAGACCGGCTTCGCAAAAGGAACGTCCCAGATCGCCGATGGCGCGGGCGCGGGTGGTTTCGCTTTCAAAAAAGTTCGGATTCGCGGATATCTCCGCGGCCAGTTCGCGAATGGCCGCGACAGGATCCGGCAGGCCGCCGGGGATCCGCGAGAGGTCGATCGTCGCCGTCGCGTAGTTACCCTGCGCGGCGGTTGGCTGAGCCCCTTTCCGTTGTGCTGTCGCCAGTTCGCGGGCGATGCGGTAATGGTCGACAGCGTCCTTCATGCGCCTCGTCTCCTTATAGAATTCGGCCCCCCGCAAATGCAGCGTGACGAGGTTGGAGGCCAGCGGCGAATTGCTGGGATCATTGCGCAAAGCGGATTCCGTCACCTCCATAGCCCGCCGCAGCGCTGCATGGGACGCCTGCACGTTCGAACCTTCGCGAAGGGCAAGAAGTGCGATTCGCAACTGGACCTGGGCGATGTCGAACTGTGCTCGCCGGTCTTTGGGATCGCGGCGCAGCATGGACTCCGCCACTCGCGAGGCCTCTTCGAAAGCGGCTGCGGCGCCTTTTGTATCGCCGAGATTGGCGCCCGCGCGGAACCCCAGGACCTCGCCGAGGTTTCCCCAGCAAACCAGCACGCGACGCTCCAGGTCGGGGTTGCCGGGATCCAATTCCAGCGCCTGTTTCGCAAAAGCGAGAGCCTGCCGGTTGGCCTCCGCGGATTCCGCGATCTTGCGTTCCTGGCGGTGGAGATCCGACAGTTGGAGATAGACGGCGCTCTGGCGGTTGAGGATCGCCGGATCGCGCGGATTCTTCTTCGCCAGGTTGACCGCAGCATCCATCGCGGCGTTAAGAAACGGCTTCGCTTCAGCAGCCCGGTTCAAGGTCAGCAGAAACATCGCGCGTGTGGTTTGCGCGCTGGCGTATTGGGCCATCACAGGATCGGGACCCAGCAGCGGCTCTATTGCCTGCACCGCTCGCTCCGCGTACTGCAATCCGACATCGGGCTTGCCCCGCTGTCGCTCGAGAGATCCGATTCGCTCCCATACCGCGCTGAGCAGGATCGCCGCCTGCTGGTTGCGGCGGGTGTCGAGAGACTGCAAAAGCGACTCGGCCTTGCGATAGCTGGCAGCGGCAGAATCGCGGTCGCCGAGATTGCGATTGCCCAGCGGACCGCCGGCAACATCCGCAACCTTGATGTACGCGTCCGCCAACTCGATCGCCAGTTGCGGATCCTCCTTCGCTTCCTGCCGCAGGGATTCAAGATACTGCAGCGCGATTCCGACGATGTTCCTGCGAACCGCAGTCGATTCGGGCAGGCGCGCGATCTGATCCTGTACGTCGAAGACGAACGTGTGCGCGATGCTGCGGACCTGCGCAAAGCGGCGTTCCGCGCGGCGGGCCTGATACACCGTGGCGATGACGCCCGCCACGACGGCAACGGCCAGGAATCCGCCTGCCGTGACCAGCACCCAATGACGGCGCAGGAACTTGCCGCCGCGATACGCCAGTCCTCCACCACGCGCCTGGACGGGCATCCCGTTCAGGTACCGGCGCAAGTCATCGGCGAGAGCGGTGACGGACGCGTAGCGGCTCTCCGGCTCTTTGCGCAAGCATTTGGCGACGATATTATCGACGTCACCGGCCAGCAGACGCCGGGACCTGGGATCCGCAACGCGGGTACTGGAACGCGGCGGATCGGTTTCGCAGATCGCGGTTTCGATGGCGCCGGGAGTCCGCGTATCGACGCGCTGCGCCCGTTCGCCGGTCAGCAGTTCGAACAGCACCAGTCCGAGTTGGTAGACATCCGTGCGGATCGTGACGCGCTGGCCGCGAATCTGTTCCGGCGAGCAATAGTCCGGCGTCATCATGCGAAACGCGGCTTCGGTTTGCGTGACGCCGCCGCTGGCGTCTTCCGCTCCATCGATATTGAAGATCCGCGCGATGCCGAAATCGAGCAGTTTGACGTTGCCGGATGCGTCCACCAGGATGTTGGCCGGCTTCAGGTCCCGGTGCACGATGAGATTCTGGTGCGCATACTCAACTGCGGAACAAACATCGAGAAACAGTTGGATGCGGTCGCGAACCCCGAGTTGCCTCGCGGAGGCGTAATCCGTGATCGGGCTGCCCTCGATGAACTCCATGGCGAAATACGGGAGTCCTTCGGGTGTCGATCCGCCGTCGATGAAACGCGCAATGTTCGGATGTTCGAGGCCGGCCAGAATCTGGCGCTCGTGCCGGAAGCGTTCCCGAAAGTGATCCGAATAGACGGCGCGCGTCGCCACTTTCACGGCGACCCGCTGGCGAAACGCTTCGCCTTCGCGAACCGCCTCGAAGACCGCGCCCATGCCTCCCTGCCCGACCTCACGAGTGAGCAGGTAGGGGCCGATCCGCCTGCCTGTAAGTCCGGGAAGTGTTTCCACCATGCCGCCGATCGCAGCGCCGATGCGAGCCCCGCTTTGCCCGTGCTGGTCGAACTCGAGAAGCGATTCCACTTCCGCGCGGATCTCCGGTTCTCCCGCGGTTTCCCGGTCGAGGAACGCAGCCCGGTCGGCGCTGGATTGGATTTCTACAGCCTGCGCGAAGAGGTCTTGCGCCCGCTGCCAGGATCGCGAAGTCATCGTTGTTCAGCCTACCGCACTGGTCCCCGGCAGGCATCGCCGTTGTCTGGTCATGTATACCAAGCGTGATTTCGCGGGATTCGTTTCACGAGTTCCCGGCGAGCGCGGCTTCGAGAAATCGAACCGCCTCCTCAGGGCATGCTTCGAGGCTGTTGTGACTGGCGCCGGCGATTACGGAAAGCTTCGCAACGCCAGTCGCAAACTGCTGGTGCAACCGCTCCGTGCTTTCTCGTGGAACCACTTCGTCCCGCGAGGCTTCAAAGATCAGGGTCTTCGCCGTGACTTGTGGCGCCCAGCGCCAGGACTCGTATTTGTCCCGCAGCAGCCAGCGCACCGGCAGGAACGGGTAATGGTGTGCAGCGACTTCCAGCAGGCTGTCGAATGGCGTCAGCAGAATCAGGCCGGAGACCGCTTGCGGCCGGCGGCTTGCGACAAAAACAGCGAGGCTGCTACCGAGGCTGCGCCCTGCGACGGCAACGTTCGGATGCGCGGCGTGGACACGATCGAACAGCGCGAGAGCGTCGGCGAGCAGCGCCGGTTCGGAAGGGGCGCCCGCGCTGCCCCCGTAACCGCGATAGTGGAGGAAGTAGAGCGAGTACCGTGGCAACTTCGCCGCAAACTCGGGCAAAGTTGTCGAAACGTCCTCGGCATTGCCCCCGAAGTACACAATGGCCCCAGGAGAATTCGCGAGGATACGCGTCCGTGCGAGGACCTTGCCTGCTTCTGTTTGCAGCTCGATGTGAGGCGTCGCCGGACGCGTAGCCGGTGCAGGAAAATAAATCATCGCACGCTGCAGGAAGAACGCTGCCACGCATAGGCATGCGTAGGCAATGAGGATCCCGATGACAGCGTTCGACAGCATTCGCACGGCGGCGCTATTTCATAACAGACAGGTAGGCAGCCCAGGGTCCGACTTCGTTCTGATATCGGCGCGCCATCACGCGGTTGATCTGGACGAGGTGTGCGAGATCGTGCGCTGTCCAGGTCGCGAGCAACTGGCGGAGCGTGACGGCGCCGAAGGCGGGATGGGTCCCTTGCAGGTCCAGGTGTTGCGGCTGGAGATCGAAACCGCGCAACTGCTGCAGGCTCTCGCGGCGCAGGAGCGCAAATTCGTCGAGCAGGACCTCGAGCGATTTCCCCTCGCTGTCGCGGAACTGCGCTTCGCGATCGAACGGCTCGAAGGCTTTTGACTGGCCGTAATCGAGGATGGTCCGCAGCCGCGGGATCCAATCGGCCTTTTCGCCATGGATCAGATGGCCGATCACGATGTACGGGCTCCACGTGCCGGGGCCTTCTGTCACGGCGTCGGTCCAGGCGGAGGGCAAGCCTCTCAGCAGCGTGTTGAGGACGGCCGGGGTCCGCTCGAGAACGGCAATGCTTTCGGCGAGGAAGGGATCTGCGCTCATCGTTGCGATCCCCGGGTTAGATGAGCCCGTTGCGGCGCGCATAGTGCAACGCGTCGACCGCGGCGCCGCGCGCGCCGGCCGTGTCGCCGTGCGGCATGATGTGGATCGGGATATCAGCCTGTTCCTGGCGCTGTTCCGGCATCCCCTTGCGGACTTCGCTGATGAACCATTGCTGGAACTCGACGCCGGTTTCGATGGCGCCGCCGCCGATGATCAGCACATCCGGATCGAAGGTGTTGATCATTTCGTCGAAGAAGAGTCCCAGCGCGTGAGCCTGCACGCGGAAGACGTCGCGGCACAAGGCGTCGCCCTTCTCTGCCCTGCCTCGAACCAGCTTCGCCGCCTGCTTGATGTCCATGCCGTTGAACTCGTGGCCCGGGTAGCGATTGAGGAAATACGGCAGCAGCGTGTTGGTGATCGCTGTGAGGGAGCAGAGGGATTCGAGGTCACCCGTGCGGCCGCAGTTGCACTTGGGAACCATGCCTTCGGTGTCGACGATGCTCTGGTACGGAACCAGCACGTGGCCGAGTTCGCCGCCGAAGCCCTTGCGGCCCTTGACGTCGCGGCCGTTGATGATCACGCCGCCGCCGAGTCCCGTGCCGATGATCGCGGAAATCGAGGTTTCCTTGTCGCTCGCGCCAAAGATCTCGTAGTGTCCCCAGAGCGCGCCCGCGTTGCCGTCATTGAGGTAGGTGACGGGGCGTCCGACGCGCGCTTCGAGGTTCGAGCGGATATCGAAGTTCGCCCAGTTGGCGTGAACGAAGTTGGTGGATCCTTCAGCGCTGAGAACGCCGGTGGCGCTGGCGGGTCCCGGCGTGTCGAGACCGACGACGACGATCTGGTCCAGTGGCACGCCCACTTTGTCGACGGCCATCTGCAAGCCGTCTTCGATCTGTTTCAGGCAGACATCCGGACCTTGGACCGACAGCGCGGGATGTTCGCACAGCCCGTCGATGAGGAACTTTCCGTCTGCATCGACAATCGTGTAATTGACGGCGGTTCCACCGAGGTCCACGCCAGCGACGTATTTCATCTGCTCGTTCTCTCCGTTCTTCGGCGATGATGCCTGAAATTGACAGGCTATCGCGAACCGGCGGCCTTCGCCAACACTGAAGTATTCACTTGACAATCATTTCTGCGGCGCCACATACTGAAGTTGCTACTTCACTATTTCATTGAGGAGGCGAAATGCCCGAATCTTCCGTCGTACATCACACCTTCGTGATCGAGAAGTCTTTTGCCAAGCCGCCCGAGCGCGTGTTCGCGGCGTTCGCGGATCCGGCGCAGAAACGGCGCTGGTTTGCCGAAGGGCTGAGCCATGACGTATTGTCGTTCGAGATGGATTTCCGCGAAGGCGGCGCCGAGGTGATCCGATACCGGTTCAAGGAAGGCACGCCCTTTCCGGGTGTCGAGTTCTTCGGCGAGGGGAGCTACCTCGACATCGTACCCGGCAAGCGCATCGTGATGGCTTCGACCATGAACTTTCCCGGCAGGCGCATTTCGGCGTCGCAGGTCACCTACGAACTGCGCCCCGCCGAAGGCGGCGGGACCACGCTCATCTGCACGCATCAGGGAGCGTTCTTCGAGGGATCCGACGGGCCGCAGTTGCGGGAACAGGGATTCCAGGTGCTCCTCGCGAAACTGGCGGAGGAACTGGCGGATCAATAGGAATGGCAGCGTCGAAGAAGGCAGAGCAGCAGCGGATCGAGCGGATCTTCCACGCCCTGGGAGATCCGACCCGGCGCGCGATGGTGGAGAAGATCAGCGAGGGTCCAACGTCGGCGTCGCGCCTCGCGGATCCGCTGGGGATCACGCTCACGGCTGTCGGCCAGCACCTGCAGATTCTCGAAGAATGCGGTCTGATTCGCACCGAGAAAGTAGGGCGGGTCCGCACCTGCAGCATCGATCCCGCGGGCCTCGACGCACTGCAGCAGTGGATCCACGCACGCCGCTCGATCTGGGAAAAGCAGCTCGACCGCCTGGGTGCGCTGCTCGACGAGTAGCGAATGTGCAGCTTTACTTCGCCAGCCCGAACGTCATGATCGTGGACCCGACAGCGATCGAGACGTATTGGTCGCCGTCCACCGCGTAGGTCATCGGCGAGGTTTTCATCGTCGCGTTGAGCGGGATCCGCCAGAGAGTCCGGCCATCACGTTCATCGGCCGCTACGAAATAGCCGCTTGGATCTCCGTAAAACAGCAGGCCCGACGCGGTGTTGAGAATGCCGGCGACACGCTTGCCGTCGACGGGTCCCACTTGCGGGACCTCCCACGCGATGCGCCCCGTCTCGATGTCGATCGCACGCAGGAACTTCTGCCCCGGATCCTCAGGAGGCAGCGCTTTCTGCGGATTCTTCCAACTCCCGGGCGCCAGTTTCACGGTGCAGCGCTCCGTCGCCATCACGTAGTAAAGCTTCGTCACCGGACTGTACGCCGTGCCGTTCCAGTTGGTCGCATGCTCGGGACAATTGACCTCCGCTGGCGGATTCATCACCGGCCGGCCATTCGCGTCGATCCCGCTCGCCCACGTCAGTTTCTTCATGAACGATTTCGCCAGCAGCATCTTTCCGGTCACGCGATCGAGAAC
>CAZVKC010000034.1:0-4642 GCA_964627455.1 uncultured Solibacteraceae bacterium
GCATGGTCCTGGTGCTCACGGCGGCTGGCGCCCTGATGGCCCAGGACCTGGACCCGATCCATGCACACGTACCGGTTGACTGTTGCGCAGAAAGCAACCTGACTCCGCCGGGCGAGCGCGGGGTCCTGATGATCATATCGAGCAGTTCAAACGTTTGGACCCTGCGCCCGGCCTCCGGCCCCGCAACGATCCTTTCGCTGGCTGCAACCGCCGCTCAAGAGCAACCGCAATTCGCAGGCGCAGCCGATCATGACTGAGCGGCGTTTCCGGCTCACTTGCCCAGGGCAATGATGTATCTGCATCATTGCCCGAATGTGAAACTCCGCTTAGTCTGCAATCAAGGAGGGTGTGGCATGCGCAACACACTTTGTATCCTCGCGCTGCTACTCGCCGTGGCGGGTATCGCAGTTGCCCAGGACAATCTGAAAGTGGACGTCCCGTTCCCGTTCTACGCGGCAGACCGGTTGCTGCCTGCGGGCGTTTACTACGTGGTTCGCGCCAACGATTCGGAGCGAAGTAATTGGATGCTCCGTCCCGCAGAACCTGGACCTGGCGTGTTCGTTGCAGTGTATCCGGCGTCCGACAAGAGGACGGACGAGGATGCGCGGCTTGTCTTCAACAAGTACACCGAAGATCGTATCTTCCTGAACCAGATCGTCCTCAGAGGAAATCCGGTGGCGCTTGAGGTCTGGAAGAGCAAGAAAGAACGCGAAGTGGTGGTCAGCACCCTGCGCGCCGGCCTACAGCCACAGAAATTGTTCGTACTGGCGATGGCCCGGTAGTCCATCATCCTCGGCCACGCCACGGCATGGGGCAGGGTCCGCGAGACCAAACCCACCTTCCGGATCCGCCCCAGCCGGCCTGCCCTGACTTCCCCTTCCTATCTAGATCAGCCGCTCGTTCATCGCCCGGAGGACCGCTTCTGTGCGAGAGTGGGCGGACAACTTGTCCAGCACATGCTGAATATGATTCCTGGCAGTGGTCTGGCTGATTCCCAGTTCCTCACTGATCGTCAGAGTCGACATGCCGCGAGCGAGCAGCTTGAGGATATCGAGTTCCCGGTCCGTCAACTCGTAGTGCGGCACGGGTGCGGGACTCATCAGATTCGCGATATCCCGTCCCGTGAGCGAACCCAATTGGGTGAGGAACTTCTCCGTTACCGATTCCAGAATCTTGTGCGGGTGGATGTCGCGGAGCAGGTGAATTACAAGCAATTCTCCGCCTGCGGTCCGGCATTGCAGGATCGAGACGGACACCCACCGGCGGACACCATTCTTCGTCCTGACCTTCACATCAAACGACGGAAGGGGAGCCCCCTTGCCCGCCATTTCCAAAACCAGGCAATCCGCGCAACAGATCGAATTACCGCGCGCGTCGTGGCCATCGACGAGAGACTCGCATCTTTTGTGGACGGCTTCAGAGGCGGGAATCCCAAACAACGCCTCTGCCCCGTGGTTCCAGATGCGAACCACTCCATCAGATCCAGTTACGAAGCCCGCATCCCCTCCCCCCATCAGGAGGTCGTACAGGTCACTTTCTCTCATCACCCTCACCGCCATGAGGGGAGCCGGCGGATCCTGGTCCAGACCACGCCAGCGAGTCCAGCTCAGCCTTTCTCTGGCTGGATTGTAGATCCGAAAGTAATGGAAGTCAAAGAAAAACTGTAACGAGGGACCTGCTACCTTGAAAGCAAAGCCCGTGAACGTACTCGTTCTTAATTGCGGAAGCGCAACACTCAAATTCCAACTCATCTCTACCGACGCGGATGCGATTCATTCCAACCAGGACCGGCGGCTGGCCCGCGGCCTGATTGAACGGATTGGCGGCGAAGCCATCCTCTCTTTCGACGGCCCCTCGGGACCGCCCCTTCGCACCAGCGTCCCCATTCGTGACATCCGGGCCGCGATCGACTATGTCGTGCGCTGGATTGTCTCGCCCGAATCGGGCATCGAAGGAGTCGACAGCGTCTCTCATATCCATGCTGCCGGGCATCGCGTGGTGCACGGCGGCGAACGGTTCCGGCAGTCCGCGCTGCTCACAGAAGAGGTCCTGCGCGGCATCGAAGACATGATCGATCTCGCCCCGTTGCACAACCCAGGCAATGTCGCGGGGATCCGCGCGGTGCGTGCAATTCTTGGATCCGCACTGCCGCAGGTCGCGGTCTTCGATACAGCGTTTCACCAGACGCTGCCGGAACATGCGTATCTCTACGCGATCCCGTATCAGTTCTATCGCCGGCACAAAATCCGCCGCTACGGCTTCCATGGCACATCGCACCGCTATGTCGCCCACCGGTATCGACAGTTGCTGGGACTCGACCGCGAGCACACCAACATCATCACGCTGCATCTCGGCAACGGCTGCTCGGCCTGCGCGATCCGGGGCGGCGAGTCGGTCGACATCTCGATGGGACTGACACCGCTCGAGGGCCTGGCGATGGGCACGCGTTCGGGCGATCTCGATCCTGCGGTTCTGAGCCTGCTCGCGAGCAAGGAAGGGTTGGACCTGCATGGCGTCGAGAACCTGCTGAACAAGCAATCCGGCCTGCTCGGACTTTCCGGCCTGACGAATGACATGCGCGAGTTGCTGGCGGAGGTCCGCGAGAATCAGGATCGCCGTGCCTCGCTCGCCGTGCAGTTGTTCTGCTACCGGATCCGGAAGTATATTGGCGCCTATCTGGCGGCAATGGGCGGCGCAGACGCAATCGTATTTACCGGCGGCATCGGCGAGAACTCCGCGGAGATCCGCGCGCGCATTTGCGAAGGCCTGGAATGGATGGGCCTCGAAATCGACGCGGAACGAAACGGGGGACTGTCACGCGGAGCCGAAGGCCCCATTCACCGGGAAGGTTCGCGACTGGGCGCGTACGTCGTGCCGACCGACGAGGAACTGCTCATCGCGCGGGATACCTACCGGTGTGTCAGCGGCGTTGATGCGCACGAGATGAGCCGCGGGTAAGAGGAGGAACCCTTCATGAGCACGCACAAGAGCGAGATGCCGCCGGCGGAAGTCCACCGGATGGCGGATATGATCCAGTACCAGGATGGTTCCGTCGTGAGCCGCACGCTCGTGAAAGGCGCAACCGGCACATTGACGCTCTTCGCCTTCGACGAGGGAGAAGGACTGAGCGAGCACACGGCCGCGTTCGACGCCGTGGCCCATATTCTGGAAGGTTCCGCGGAAATCACCATTTCCGGCCAGCCCCTGCTGGTGCGGCACGGCGAAGGTGTTTTGATGCCGGCCAACCAGCCTCACGCATTACGCGCGGTGACGCGCTTCAAGATGCTGCTGACGATGATTCGGGCGTAGTATCTCGACGCCCGGTTCGAAATCCCCAGTGACACAGACGCGCCTGTTTGTTGTCGTATCTCTCTTTGGGCTGATGGCTTCGGCGCAGACCAACCATCAGGTGTGGATTGTGGCTCATCGCGGCTTCAAGGCGGTGGCGCCGGAGAACACGATCGCTGCCTTTGATGCGGCTGCCAAAGCAGGCGCGACATACATCGAAATCGATGTCCGCGCCACACGCGACGGACATCTCGTCCTCATGCACGACGCCACTGTGGACCGCACCACCAACGGCCACGGCGCGGTCAAAGACCTGACCTTCGAGGAAATCCGAAAGCTGGACGCGGGCGGGGGCCAGCGCGTGCCGGCGTTGCGCGAAGTGCTGGATTGGAGCATACGTTCGGGAGTGAAGATCGACATCGACCACAAAGGCGGCGACGTCGAGGCGATCGCGGCTGTGGTGCGGGAGGCCGGAGCCATTCGCAACGTGGTGATCGAGGGCGGATACGACACTCTCGCGAAGTTCGTACGGCTGTTGCCCGGCGTCGACACCATGCCGAAAGTCAAAAGCACACAGGAAATCCCGCATATTTGCCGATCCCTGAGAACGACGGTCGTGCGGCTGTCGATCGAACAACTGCGCGACCCGTCTGCCGTGCGCGCGGTGGACGCCTGCGGAGCGCGTGTCTCGGTGACGATCCTCGGTCCACTCGACAACAGCGCCGGTATCGCTGAGGTCATCCAGCGGGGCGCGCAGTTGATCGAAACCGACCGCCCCGACCTGGTGGCAAGAGCGCTCGAAGCCCGCCGTTGACGGCCCTTAGGCCGCCATCTTCTGCTGGTTCGCCAGGCAGCGTTCGAACATCGCCTTGCAGTCTGAGTACACCATAGGGTCCGACTTCGGGTTGTCGTAATACTTCCTAAAATGTCCCTGGACGCTGAGGTTGACCAGCGCGATCGGGGACTTGTTCAATCCGCCGCACACTTGAATCGGGTACAGCTTGCCATTGATCGTGAAGCTCGCACCGCGAACGTTCAACATGGCGTCGTACTGATAGATCTTGATGATTTCAATCAGTTCCTGAGAACAAATGCCGTTGATCACCGGGATCGCCCAAATGTTTCCCAGCATCGCCTTTTTGTCGTTGCGGGCAAAATGATTCTTCAGGAGCCATTGAACAAGCATCACGTCATCCATGCTGTTTGGCATTCCATCGCCCACCGCATGGCTAACGTTGTAAAACTTGACTCCGGAACCGACATCGTAAATCTTGGACATTGTGTTTTCCTCCTGGCCGTTTTCGCCTTCGAACATATGGGCGCAGCCGGATGAGGATTTCACTCACATCCATCG
>CAZVKC010000034.1:4742-14600 GCA_964627455.1 uncultured Solibacteraceae bacterium
CGCCAGGCGCCGGGAACAAAGAAGTCCTGCCAGACGAGTTTGCATTCCTCGACCATGCGCAGCCCGTACTCGCTGCGCCCCAGATCCGCCGCGCTTGTATTGTTCGTGCCAAACGTGAACTTGCAGCCTGCGGCCTTGGCCATCTTTACAACCCCGATGCCCGGCAGCTTGTAGCGATCGTTGAGTTCAATGGCGACCCCGTTCCGCGCGGCGGCCTCGACCACCTTGCGGATCCGCGCTTCCGTCCAGAGTTGGTCGTATCGCGCGGCGATGGATGCCGGCACAAAGGTGGGATTCACGTAGATATCGATGGGTTCGTGCTCCAGGATGCCCACCGTCCGCTGAACCAGCGTATCCATGAACGCCTGCTCGTCCCGGATCTCACCGACCTCCTCCGGGATCCACAGCCGCATGCGGCGGCCGCTGTCGTCCGTCCACGTCATCGAATCGGTGAAGATGTAATCGAATCTCGCGAGCGTCTGGCGCGAAAACATTTTCGTCCATTCGCGTCCTTCGGCCTGCAGCGCCGTGAAAACAGGCGAAGACTTCACCGACTCGAAGAACGCCAGCGCAGCCGCGTCGTCCTGCACCGGGAATCCCTTGCCGCCATTGACCGCAATGCCGTACTGAATGCCATCGCGGCGGGACTTCTCGAGTGCCTGTTCGAGCGTGAGTCCGGCCTTCAGGTGGACGTGATAGTCGACCATCGGCACGTTGTGGCGGCCAACGTTGATGATCCGCCGGAACGTGTCGTCCACCACCGGCGCCGTCGTGCCCGGCGCCACCGCGTCATCGGGCAGCGGGCGCACTCGGATCCTGCGGTATCGGACCTTGGAACCCGGATCATGGCACTGCAAAGCGAAGGTCCCGCGATCGAGGAAGCGCTCTTTCTCCATGCCATCAGGAATCACCGGCGGCGTGGGCTCGGTGTAGTCGACCACAAACAGTCCGTTGCACCGAATCTGAATATTCCTGCCGCGAACCGTGATCTGCAGCCGCGTCCATTCGTTGTCGCGCGCGATCTGCTTGTACACGTTGCGCAGTCCGTACAGAGAACCGGTTCGCTTGCGCTCGGCGTAGGTCCCTTCTCCGGTCGCGGTGTTGTTGACCTGGACCTCGAAACCCTTCTCCGGGAATCCCTTCTCTTGAAACTTCGTATGAAAGTACACGCCCGAATTCGCTGCAGGCGAGGCAATCACCTCGACATCAAGTTCGAAGTTCCGGAACGAGGCAGCCTGCACCGGCCCCGTGTAGAAGAGGTGCGAACGCGGTCCATCAGCAGCGAGTGTTCCATCAATGACCTTCCATGAAGCCTGGCTCTCGCTCGGACGCCAGCCATCGAGCGACCTGCCATTGAACAGGTCGACCCAACCATCGCCTCCCGGTGATTGCGCGGCCAACAAGGTCGAAGAAGCCAGGAATGCGCGGCGGCTGAGTTGCATGAGCGGAAAACCTCCGCCCTCATTATGTCGTGATCAGCACCACCTCGTGTTCGCTGATCGACGGGATCTCAAAGCGGATCGCATTGCCTTCACGCCGCGTGGACGCTTTCGTGCCGGACACAAGATAGCGGGCCGAAGCGCCCGGAACCTTAACCGTCACGCGGATCGGTCCAACCGGCAGGGCCTCTTCCATCGGAGCGCGCCACGTCGCCACGCTGCTGAGGTTCACCAGATGCAGAATGTGCTTGTTGCCCGCCTGTTGATACAAGTGGCAATCGATCATCCCGGGACCTTCGACCGTGATCGGAATGCTGTCGCCAGCGCACCAGCGAATGACGTTGGCAAGCAAGTCACCGTGATCGGGCAGGTGATCGTGCGCATACCGCCGGTCGACATCAGCGGGCAGGAATGCGACTCGCGACGAACCCTTCGCCGACAACACCAGGCCAGGGATATCGGTCTTCGGCGTGCGCATCCACGCCGTCTCAGGGGGATACACAGGGAACGGCGGGATGTACGTCAGCGGCACGAGCGCGCCAGAGTCCACGCGCAGCGCCTGCAACGCGCCGCCGTACGGAATGATGTCGGTCTCATCGAAGCCACGCAACACCGCGTGACGTTCGCCGGTCGCCGCGGGCTCATCCTTCGTATGGGGACCATCCACGCGCGCCCGCCATTCCGGCGACAAGCGCAGGTACGTGTGCGGTTCGGGCGCGAAGATATCGCGCGACCCGCGACGTTCCTGCGAAGGCGCTGCGAGTTTGGGAACCGCACCAGCCGGATGCGCGCCGAACAAACTCGCCAATCCGTAATCCGCCCGAGGATCGCCCCACTCGTCGTACAACGACGTCGCGCCGGTCGCCAGCAGAGATCCTCCCCGTTGCGCGAACGCCTGCACCGCCGCGCATTGTGCTTCGGACATGGCGCCGACATTGGGCAGGATCAAGACCTTCACCTTCGCGGTCGCAACATCATCAATGTGGACCGGCAGATACGGGATCCGCGCGCGCACCAGCCCATGCATGAAACCGGTATACGGAGCGTCCACGCGATTCGCTACGTCCTCGCGGCCGAAGAAATCGGTATTGCGTTGCGACCAGACCAGGCCGACACTCGCCACTGGTTCGCGATTCACCAGCACGCTCTCGTTCTCCTGGCACCAGCGCATCACTGGTTCCGCGGTGCGATATTGCCGGCGATCCTCGTGATAAGCGGAGATGTGATGCCACCAGGGTTGGATCCCGCCGGCAAGTCCATCGAGCATCCACATGCGCGCCTCGGCCGCGGGCTTGCTCGCCACGCGGAAGTAGCCGGGACCCGATTGATACAACGCCATCGACTCCGGCGCGAGTTTGTTCCACCCCATCGCCTGATGCACGCGCTTGCCGGTGTCGCCGTTCTGCTGAAAGCCGGTATCGTCGTCGCGCCGCTGATGGTCGAGCATCATGATGTGCGCGCGCTTGCAGATCTCCCGCAGATCGCGGAACGAGCGTGACTGCTGCGTCACCGATCCGCTGTTCATGCCGGACCAGACGCAGTCCTTGCCGCCCGCCTTCTGCGTAACCTGATTATTGAACTCCCACAGTTCGATGCGCCGTTCGTAGCTCCACACGATCCACTTGCGATACGCGGGATCATCCCAGTTGGCGCGCTTCGGCAGCGCCATCCCGGTCTTCGCCGAGAACTTCCGTTCGCAGTTCGCGCAATAGCAAATGCTCTCGCGCCCCATCCCCGCCCAACTGTTGTCCGTCACGCCTTCGGCATGCGAACGATCGATGATTTCGGTGATCACTGCCGGCAGGTACTCGTCATAATACGGACTGTTGATGCAGGTGATGTACTTGTCAGCCGCACGGTATGGTTCGCCATTCGCGTTGCGTGCAAACCAGTCCGGATGCGCTTTGAAGAAATCCTCCGCCGTCCGGTTCGAATCCATGCGCGCCATCACGAAGATGCCGTCGTCGTGCGCGGCCTTGGTCAGTTCCCCGTACAAATCGCGGTCACCGAGGAACTCCGCACGGTGATGCAGGGGGAACTTGCTCGGGTAATACGCGACGATGCCGCCGGCATTGATGATCACGGCCTGCACACGCGTTGTCTTCCACTGCTTGCGCCACCAGTCGATGTCGTAACGCACCGGGTCCTTTTCCGTGATGTTGGTTTGCCCCCAACGATAGGCGCGCAGATACCAGGGCGTCTTCGACGTTTGGGCGGAAAGTGCGAATCCTGCGGCGGCAGCGGTTGCTCCGAGGAGTGTGCGGCGAGTCATGGTGGACACATATATATCAGAAGGAGTCCAGGAGCGCGCGGGCGGTCTGTATCACATAAAACATTTCTTCAGATAAATGCCTTTCATCTGGCTGTCCCCATCCGACTTGCGGCTGCGATATAATCCGCTGCGAATTACAGGAGGTCTGCCATGAATCGCTTTCTTCTAGGATTCGCATTTACTCTTCCTCTTCTCGCGCAGTTCGACACCGGCCAGATTGCCGGCTTTGTGCGCGATCCATCCAACGCTGTTATCGCCGGGGCCAGTGTCACGGCGAAGAACGAAAACACAGGCGAAACGCGAACGGTGCAGACGAATAGTTCCGGCTACTACGTTCTGCCCAACCTGGTCGTCGGCACGTATTCGATCACGGCCGAAGCCAGTGGCTTCAAGAAGACCGTGCAGTCGGGTGTGACGATGAGTTCTGCGATGCGACTCTCGGTGGACCTCGAACTGACCGTGGGTTCGGTTTCAGAGACCGTCGAAATCAAGGGACAGATCGGACTCGTGCAAGCTGAGTCCGCAGTCGTCGGGCGAACCATCAATTCCAAACAGGTGGCCGACCTCACGCTCAACGGACGCAACCCGATCTACCTCGCGCTATTGAAACCCGGTGTTCGCGGCGGATCGATCGGTTCGTTCGATCCGGACAGCGTTTCGAACGGCGGTTTCAGCATCAACGGCGGACGAGCGGACGAATACGTGGTCATGGTCGACGGTGCAGTCGCTACGCGCACGCGTTCGTCGGGTTCGATGCTCGGTTCGCAGGACGTCGACACGGTTGAAGAGGTGCAGATCCTCACCGCCAACTACAACGCCGAGTATGGCCGCTCGTCAGGCGGGCAGATCCGGTTCGTGACCAAGAGCGGCGGCCAGTCGTTCCACGGCAACCTCGTCGAAAACTTCCGCAATTCCGCACTCGACGCGAACACCTGGAGCCGCAACCAAAGCCCGAATCGTAGCGAGTACTCGAAGCCGGCGCCGTTCCGCTTCAACCAGTTCGGATACGACATCAGCGGCCCCGTGTTCATCCCCAACAAGTTCAACAAGGATAAGAGCAAGCTGTTCTTCCTCTGGGCGCAGGAATGGATCCGCCGTCGCGAAGAGCAGAATCCCACGGCGCTCGTGCCATCGGTGCTCATGCGGCGCGGCGACTTCAGCGAGCTTCTGAGCGCGACCAATATCTTCTATGGCCGCGTCCGGACTGTCAACGATCCGGACACCAAAGCCCCGTATGCGGGGAACATCATCCCACTGGCGCGTCTCAGCCCCAATGGACGGGGACTTCTCAACGCATATCCGCTTCCAACACCCGGCCTTGCGCAGACGGGCGTCAACTTCATCGGCAGCGGCGCGCGCTGGTCGAACACGTTGAAAAACACCGTCAAGGTGGACTACGTTATTTCCAACACGCACCGGCTTTCGGTGCGCGGCACGCACATCCCGTGGGACTTCAACGAACCCTTCCAGGACAGCTCGCTCGGAACCTTCACTTCGCTGTGGTCGCGCCCGAACCGCACCGCCGCCGCGTCGCTGACCAGCACCATCTCTCCAACGCTCCTCAATGAATTCACCTTCTCGGTGAACTCCGACGGCAAGGGCAACATCGCATACGACAACGCCTGCGGCGCGCGCTGCGAGCGTTCGAGCGTCGGGTTGAACTACCCGTTCATCTTCCCGAACGGCAAGGAGTTCCCCGGCAAGATTCCGACCATCCAGATTGACCCGTTCTACAGCCTGAACAACTCCTCGGCGTACCCCGGCTATTGGTCCGGCTTCGTGTATGCCTGGTCGAACAACATCACCAAGACTTGGGGATCGCACACGTTCAAGGCCGGCATCTTCATCGAACGCTCCGGCCAGAACGACGGCATCCAGTTGACCACCGCGTCCGCGCCCGCGACGGTGAATCAAGCCGGGCAGTTCCGGTTCATCGACACGGGACATCCCAGCACCACTGGCGTTGCGGTGGCGAATGCCGCCCTCGGCTTCTTCAACGATTACGGTGAAACGGGCGCCAAGACCGTGACCCCGTGGGTCGCGACGGCCTGGGACTGGTTCGTGCAGGATAGCTGGAAGGCCAGCCGCAAAGTCACCATCGAGTATGGCGTACGTCACTCGATCTGGCCGCCGTGGGGCAGCCGCTGGGGCACGCTGGCAATGTTTCATCCCGACTATTACGATCCTTCGAAGGCCGCTGTCGTCGATCGCTCCGGCGGATTCCTCACGTCCGGCGATCCCTACAACGGCATCGTGATTCCGGGCTCCGGTCCGAGTGCCGAAGCGTTGAAGCGCTTCCCCGTGCTGTCGAGCCTGGGCAGCCTCTATCACGGCCTGCCCGATGGTTTCTCGCCCACCCACTACAACGTGTTTCAACCTCGTCTCGGCGTCGCGATGGCGGTGAATAACAAGACGACTGTCCGCGCCGGCGTGGGTTCGTTCGCCAACCGCATCATGGTGAATCGCGACACCGCCCTCGGTGGCAATGCGCCCTTCCAATTGCAGGCGACTGTCAGCAACGGCAATGTCGACGCGCCCGGCGGAGCGACCAACCGCGTGTTTCCGTTCACGATGACAATTCAGGATCCGGTGTTCAAGATCCCCGTCGCCTGGAACTGGAACGCGACGATCGCGCGCCAGTTGCCCTGGAATATGGCGGTTGAAGTCGGATACGTCGGCCGCCGCGGCACGCACAACCAGCGCAAGCGGAACATCAACCAACTGCAGACCGGCACGACCTACGCCAATCCCGGTGTGAACGTGAATGCGTTGCGTCCCTATCGAGGCATGGGCATCATCGGCATCTCCGAAAACTCGGGTCTGTCGATGTACAACGGCCTGCAAGTCAGCGTCGAACGCCGCTTCTCTTCGGGACTGCAATTCGGCGTCGCGTATACCTACTCACGCGCGACGGACAACTCGTCGGACCTGACGGATGTTCTGCCGGACGCCTATAACGACAAGGCCTACAACGGCATCTCGGACCTCAACCGTCCGCACGTGCTGATCATCAACTACATTTACGAGATCCCTTTCCTCAAGGGTTCCCGCACCTGGGCCCATCGCGCGTTCGGCAACTGGGACCTAAGCAGCATGAATCAGTGGCAGTCGGGCCCGCCGTTCTCGGTGCGCAACACCGCGGAGATCGCAGGCGTCGGCACGGGCAGCGGCAATCAGTTCTGGAACCAGGTGGGAGATCCGCTGGACGTGCAGCGCACGGATTTCACGACGTCCGCTGTATGGTTCAACAAGAACGCGTTCGCGCGGCCTGCGAACGGCACTTGGGGAACTGCGCCTCGGAACAGCCTGATGCAGCCGGGATTCTGGGCTTTCGACGTCGGTCTTCGCAAGAACTTTCCGATCACCGACAAGCAGCGTGTGCAGATGCGATTCGAGTTCTTCAACATTCTCAATCATCCGAATTGGAATGGCGCGAATACGAATCCGACCAGTGCGCAGTTCGGACTGGTCACATCGAAAGGCGGCAACCGCACGATTCAGTTGGCGCTCAAGTACATCTTCTGATCCCGTTGCGCCCGGCCTTTTACCTGGCCGCACAAACGTACGACGCGGCGGTCTCCGGCGGACCGCCGCGGTACTTCGGATACTCGGGATATGAGCACATCGGCAGGCTGCGATCACCGGCTGTCACCGGGATCGATTTACCCGGCGCCTTGTTGTGTTCCACCCAGTCAACGATCAGGCCGATTCGATCGTAGGTATTGGGAATCGCCGTCACCGCGATTTCTTTGCCGTCGCCGTCGCGGTTGTAGCTCTTACCGTTCAAGCCATGGTCCGTTTGCGGCAACACGTAGAGGCGTGCAAACGCATCGACGGCCTTGCGCCCCATCTTGTCGATCAGGGCCTGATAGTAATCCAACTGCGCGCCGGGCGACGCCAGCGTATCGTTCGTGCCGATCGCCACCATCAGTTTCCCGCCCCGCTTTCTGAAGGCGCTTAGATCAGCGTTTGTCGAATCGAGAATCTTCGACAGTTCCACGCGGCGGGCGTTCAACGGACCGCCTTCGACATAATCCAATGGATTCGCGTTGAGATCGCGCATCAGAAAGCCCGTCACGCCGAGGACGCCGAGATGCCGGTGCACCGGCGCGTTCTCCGCTGCGCCTTCCTGTCCGCGAAAACGCGTGTTCACGATGAGCCCGCTGCCTGAAGGATCCGTATTCGGAACCCACATGCCAAAGCTCATCACACCGTTCGCCAGCGGCGTTGCGAAAACATACGGCGAGTACGTGAGGCGCAGCGTCGCGATCTGCCCATCAGTGAGACATGCCCCGGCGCTCGTGTCCTGCGGATTCGGATCCACGTTGTTCGCACACCGCTTCGCATTCCAGCTGCCGCGAACACGGAAGATCGCACGGCAGGCCTTATAGTTGTTGATCACGCCGTCGACGAGGCCATCGAGTTTGTCGCACTGCCGCATGAATTCACCGCGGATCGCGTTGACCTTGACCGGCGGGATCCAATTGGCAAGCGGCTTTTCCTGGATGCGAATCAGCTCCGGCGCCAACATCAAAGTTGAGAAATTCACGATCGGAACCTGGATCGACACGCCATCGTAATCGCCGGGATATCGCTGGGCAACGGTGAGACCCTCGCGACCTCCTTGCGAGTTGCCGAAGAAATAGCTCTTGTTGGGACGCGAGCCGTACATCCGCTGCACCAGCACCATCGCCGCATCGTGCGTCTTCTTCAACTGCATGTATCCGAGGTTCGCAATAGCCTCCGCATTGAGCGTCCACTCGTTCGGATCACTCGCCTGGTGGCCCGAATCGCTGCCGTATGTGACAAATCCCTGCTGGACCAGCGGAGGTCCCGCGTTGCGGCCCACACTGCCATTCAGCCGCGGAATCACGCCGTTCATCCCGCCGCCTCCGAGATGCGCGGCGCGCCCGGCCCACGCTGCTGGAAACGCAACGGCGAACCGGATGGGCGGCGCGCCGGTGCTGACCGGCTCCATGCGACCCTCGATGCTGCAATACCCGCCCGCATCGGTGTTCCACTTCGGCGCGGCCAGCGTCACAGCCGACACGGGCTCACCGATCGCATCGACGGCAACCGAGGATCCCAGCCGGTCCGACGTACAGTCTGCTGCCGTGATCGTCCTCACTTGTTGCGCGTACGCCGCGAGTGCGAGGGCAGTCGTGATCAGAACGTTTCGAGTCATGCGCTGCAACCTTCTCCTCTCGAAAGTTCGGTCGCGATCTCCGCAGCCAGCCGCGCGTTGGATCGCACCAGTGCAATGTTCGTCCGCAAACTGCGGCCGCCGGTGATCTCGACCAAACGGGACAGAATGTACGGGGTCACGGCCTTGCCCGTTACGCTGCGCGCCGCCGCTTCGGCAACGGCTGTCTCGATGAAGCCTGCCATTTCCGCTGCCGGAATTTCGTCGGCTTCCGCAACCGGATTTCCGATCACTGCGCCACCCTCGAGTCCCAGCGACCATTTCACTTGCAGCAGGCGTGCGATCTCTCCGGCAGAGTCCACGCGCAGCGGAACCGGCAATCCGCTCGAACGGCTCCAGAAGGCCGCAAACTCGCTGGTCCGATAGCCGATCACGGGAACGCCACGCGTCTCCAGATACTCGAGTGTTTTCGGGATATCGAGCAGCGCCTTCGCGCCCGCGCAGACTACCGCGACAGACGTACGCGCCAGTTCCTCGAGGTCCGCCGAGATATCAAAGGTGAGTTCCGCGCCCCGATGCACGCCGCCGATGCCTCCGGTCGCAAACACGCGGATCCCCGCCATGGACGCGCAGATCATAGTCGCCGCAACCGTAGTGGCGCCCGCCTTTCGAGTCGCGATCGCATAAGCCAAATCGTTGCGGCTGAGTTTCAAAACACCTTTGGTAGTCGCCAGCGATTCGAGTTCGGACTCCGAAAGTCCAACGCAAATCCGGCCATCCATCACGGCAATGGTTGCGGGCACGGCGCCGCGCGCGCGGATCTCCGCTTCGAGCGAACGCGCCGTGGCGACGTTCTCGGGATACGGCATCCCGTGCGTGACAATCGTGGTTTCCAGCGCCACGACCGGCCGCTTCGCAGCCAGTGCTTCGCGGACTTCCTCAGAAACTCTCAGCACAGCAGCAGCGTGCATGTAAAACCTCGGCATTGAGATGGGGTGAGACAG
>CAZVKC010000034.1:14700-16040 GCA_964627455.1 uncultured Solibacteraceae bacterium
AGCAGCGAAACCAGCCGCCGGGACTTCGCGACTGAGATCGCGTCAACCGCAACAGGAACCGGCCCCGCCTGCACCAGCAGCCAGTCCAGCGTTTCGACGGGCAGGTTCGCGTCCACGAACCAGATGGCCGCCTCACGCAAGGACGGCAGCGCCGGCGCGAGGACCTCCGGCGTGACCTCGTCGTACACCTGCATGTCCGCAAGCCCCACCACCAGCTCGCCCGCGCAATCAAGGATTGCCGTATACGACGCCGTGGGACGCGAAACAGAGATCGAAATCCAGGACGTGTCGAATGGTTGAGCCAGCACGCGCCGGCCGGCCTCATCGTCGCCCACACGCGAACACAGCATCACGCGGCAACCGAGACGGTACAGGTTCTCCGCGACGTTGCGCGCGACGCCGCCGAGGTCGGTGACCACCGATCCGGGGTTGGAGGTCCCCAGCACCACGGGAGCCTGCGTCGTGCCGCGATGATCGAGATGCGCGGCGCCAATACAAGCAATCGAGAGCGTGGACGGCACCTTGTTATTGTGGCGCGAATCCTAGAGAACGAGCCAGCGCGTCGCGCGGATCCACAAATCGGTCCGCGCAAACTGCGCGACCGCGAACAACGATCCGATGATGAGTCCGCCGCTCCAGCCGAAAGCCGGGTGCAGGCGCCGGTTGCGAACCGCATCGACGGCGATGCAGAGCACAACAAGCCCGATGCTGATGACAATTGCGACCGTGACGTCGTGATTCTGCACAAAGCTCAACGGCAACCGCGTAATCGCAGGTCCAAGAACACTCAGCATGGACATCGTCATGAAGCGCTTGTGATAGTCCGGATGCCTTCGATACAGGACTCCGAGCGTGACAAGAATCACGAAAACCAGCAGCACGGAGAATAACTGCAAGCCGAGCAGAAATGCTGCAGCCTTCGAGTCAGGACGAAGGATCAACCGGTCCCGCGCCAATCCAAATGACACAGCCGTCGCCAGCGCGACAGCAATCCCGGCCAGCACGACGCCCGCGGTCCCAAGCTTTCGATGCATCGCCACGCGCCGCGTCGCGACCAGCCAGACCTGTAGGCCGAACAGCAGGTACCACAGCGTCATCACGGAGCCGTGCACGTGAAGGAGAAGCGACAACGGCGGCTCCGCAAAAAGCGGCTTCAGGTAATAGGTCCGCGCGAATCCAGCAAAGACGAACAGGATGAGCGCGGCGGAAACCGCGAAGTAGAAGCGATGTTCGCGCAGGCGATCGGGACGAACCGGGATCGTGCTCACAACCCGCAATTATGCCAAGGTTTCCCATCCGCATGCTAATGTTGTCGAACATCACTCCGCTATGAGAATCCC
>CAZVKC010000034.1:16140-18508 GCA_964627455.1 uncultured Solibacteraceae bacterium
TTTGACGCCTCCAAGCTGAAGACCAAAGAAGACTGGATCCGCGCCGGCAAGATCGTTTTCGAATCGGAGCCACTTCTGTTTCCGATGTCTGCGGATGGCTCGCGAATCACCACCGACCTCGCGCCGGATAAAGACGGCATCCTACCCGCCTTCCTGCCCTTCAACACCTTCATCATTCGAAAGAAGGGCGTGATCGAAGTCGGCATCAATTCCTGCGCCGGCTGCCATACTCGCGTGATGCCGGATGGCTCGTGGTTGTCGGGCGCCCAGGGCATCGTCGATCTTCGCGTACCGGCAGCCACCCTCGACCTGGTCCGCAACGCGACGCCCGAGCAACTGCAACGCCGCCGCAATTCCGCATGGGTCGTATTCGGAGCCCCATGGATCACGCCGCGTGACGCGTTCGACGCGGAACTTACGCGCGAGGAACTCATCCGTCGCCTCGCCGCGCGCCGCCCGGGGACCTTCGGCCGTCAGGGAACCAGTTCCAGCCATCCGCCGCACGTCCCGTCCCTCATCGGCATCCAGGACATCCGCTATCTCGACGCAACAGGCCTTGTCCGCCACCGCTCCATCGGGGACCTCGCACGCTACGCCGTCGTCAATCAGGGACTCGACACCCTCGCCCATTACGGCGACTTCCAGCCGAGCGCCGGCACGACTCCCTTCAGTTCAGAACCCGGTACTCGTTACAGCGACGAGCAACTGTATGCGCTCGGTTTGTATCTCTATTCGCTGCAACCGCCGCCCAATCCGAATCCGATGAATGCTCAGGCGCGCCGCGGCCAGCGGATCTTTCAACAGCAGGGATGCCCGGGCTGCCACACGCCTCCGCTCTACACCAACAACAGGATCACGCCCGCAACCGGATTCACGGTCCCCGAGGACCTTCGCAAAACCGACGACATTCTCGACATCCACATCGGCACGGATCCGACACTCGCGATGAAGACCCGCCGTGGAACCGGTTTCTACAAGGTCCCGTCGCTGCGGGGCGTCTGGTACCGCAACGCCTTCGGCCACACCGGCGCTGCCGATACGCTCGAAGAATGGTTTGACCCGGCCCGCCTGCGCGACGACTACGTCCCCAAGGGATTTCACCTCGACCCCGGGCCGATCAAAGGCCATCAGTTCGGATTGAAGCTCGCAACAGCCGACCGCGCCGCACTCATCGCATTCCTCAAAACCCTCTAGAAACCACCATGAAGAACGGAATCACGCGCAGAAATCTTCTCCTCGCCGCCGCAGCAGCCCCGGCGATCCGCGCTGCCGAACGTCCCGCGGGGATCCTCATCGACACGCACATCCATCTCTTCGCAAGCGACCAGGCGCGGTTTCCGTTCCACCCGAACGCAACCTACAAGCCCGCTGCCGAGCCGCTGGAATCCTACATCGATTTCATCCGGCAATCGCGCATCGACCATGCAATCATCGTCCATCCCGAACCGTATCAGGACGACCACCGCTACCTCGAATACTGCTTCGAAAACGAGCCCTCGCGCGGATTCTTCAAGGGCACGTGTCTCTTCGATCCCCTTGCCGCCGAAACACCTGCGCGCATGGCTGCGCTCGTAAAGAAGCATCCCGGCAGAATCGTCGCGCTACGCGTGCACGAAACACAGGATGCAAAACTGCCGCCCTCAACCGGCCCTGCCATTCGCGATCGCGACCTGCGATCCCCGGCCATGCTCACGACCTGGAAAAAAGCGCACGACCTCGGCCTCGCCATCCAGATGCACTTCATCCCCGGCTACGCCCAGCGGATCCGCGAGATCGCAGGCCAACTCAAGAACATGCCAGTGGTCCTCGACCATCTGGGCCGCGCAGGCCAAGGCACGGCCGCTGAATACGATTACGTCCTGCGCTTGTCCGAACTGCCGCGCGTATTCATGAAGTTCTCAGGCGTCAACTATTCGTCGAAGGAGAAGCACCCCTTCCGCGACGTGCAACCCGTGGCCCGGCGGATCTACCAGGCATTCGGTCCCGACCGCATCATCTGGGGAGGCCTCGGCATGAACATGCCCCAGTTCCAGCAGCAGATCGAAGTCTTCGAACAGATGTTCGCCTTCGCGCCTGAGGCGGACAGGGCGCGCATCCGCGGACTCAACGCCAAGCAACTCTATCACTTCTGAGGCGTGCAAACGAAATGGCGGCGCCGTGAAGCGCCGCCATTCCGACACGTCAGCTTGTTCTAGACCTACCGCACATCGAACCGGTCCAGGTTCATCACCTTCGTCCAGCTCTTCACGAAGTCCTGCACGAAACGTTCCTTGCCGTCGGCCGAAGCGTAGACCTCAGCCACCGCGCGAAGCTCCGAGTTCGATCCGAAGATCAGATCCACCGGAGTCGCGGTCCACTTCAACTGACC
>CAZVKC010000034.1:18608-35341 GCA_964627455.1 uncultured Solibacteraceae bacterium
ACCGCCGCGCTGCCGCCCAACACAATCAGGTCCGCCAGCGAAACCTTCTTCCTGCCGCGGTTGAACTCCTGCTGGATGCCTTCGAGCTTCCCGAGCACCTTCGACAGTTCGGCAGGATTGTTGGCTTCCCAGTCCTTCTGCGGGGCCAGCCGGATGCGCGCGCCATTCGCGCCGCCACGCATATCCGTGCCGCGGAACGAAGCCGCCGAAGCCCACGCCGTACGAACCAGTTCGGGAACTGTCAGTCCCGACGCGAGGATCTTCGACTTCAACGAAGCGATGTCCTTCGCATCCACCTGCGGACCTTCAGCCTTGGGCAGCGGATCCTGCCAAACCAACTTCTCACTCGGAACTTCCGACCCCAGGTAACGCGCGCCCGGACCCAGATCGCGATGCGTCAGCTTGAACCACGCCTTCGCGAACGCCAACCGGAACTCCTCCGGATTCTCGCGGAACCGCATCGCAATCTTGCGGTACTCGGGATCCATCTTCAACGCGAGGTCCGTGGTGAACATGATCGGCGCATGCCGCTTCGACGGATCATGCGCGTCGGGGACGAGGTTCGCAGCCTTGCCGTCTGCGGGGATCCACTGCGTCGCGCCCGCCGGGCTCTTGGTCTGCACCCATTCGTAGGCGAACAGGTTGTCGAGATACTGCGAGGTCCACTTGGTCGGGTTCGCGGACCACGCGCCCTCGAGACCGCTGGTCACGGTATCGCCCGCATTGCCTTTGCCGCACTTGTTTTCCCAACCCAAGCCCTGCTGTTCGATGCCGGCCGCCGCGGGTTCTGCGCCCACGCAGGTCGCCGGACGCGCGCCGTGGGCCTTGCCGAACGTATGTCCACCGGCGATTAACGCGAGAGTCTCTTCATCGTTCATCGCCATGCGGCCGAACGTATCGCGGATGTCGCGCGCCGCCGCGAGCGGATCCGGCTTCCCGTTGGGACCCTCAGGATTCACATAGATGAGGCCCATCTGCACGGCCGCCAGCGGATTCTGCAGTCTGCGATTGCCGCTATAGCGTTCGTCGGCCAGCATCTTCTTCTCGGGACCCCAATACACGAGATCCGGTTCCCATTCATCGACGCGTCCGCCCGCAAAGCCGAAGGTCTTGAAACCCATCGACTCTAGCGCGACGTTCCCGGCCAGCACCATCAAATCGCCCCAGGAAATCTTCTGTCCGTACTTCTGCTTCACCGGCCAGAGCAGGCGGCGCGCCTTATCGAGGTTCCCGTTGTCGGGCCAGCTGTTGAGGGGATCGAAACGTTGCTGGCCTCCGTCAGCGCCGCCGCGTCCGTCGAGCGTGCGATACGTGCCCGCACTGTGCCAGGCCATGCGGATGAACAGCGGTCCATAGTTGCCGTAGTCAGCCGGCCACCAATCCTGCGACGTCGTGAGGACCTTCTGGATGTCCTGCTTCACGGCCTTCAGGTCGAGCTTGGCGAACTCTTTGGCGTAGTTGAAATCCTTGCCGAGCGGATTCGATTCCGCGGCGTGCTGGCGCAGCGGCTTCAGATCCAACTGCTCCGGCCACCAGAACTGGTTGGACTTGGGGAGTTGCTGCTGCTGCGCACTCGCGGATTCGGTGAACGCGAAGGGCGCTGAAGCGACCGCGAACGCGGCGAGCAGCGACTTCAGTTTCTTCTTCATGGTTTCTCCTTGGTGAAACGGGCAATCCGTTCTTGTAAGGAGTGTAGAACTCAAAGCCTCCACTTTGACTTATGGCTCCAATAAGCCGCCCATGACTGTTTTTTAATGATCAAAAACACCTAAGCAGAAACCCATAAATAGCCGAGGGCAGCCAACGAGCGCCCAGACCATCGGAGGAACACGTGAAAACTCTACTCTTTGCCATTCTCGCCACGTCTGCCGCATGGGCAGCGACCGGCTTTTCTGACACCTATCCTGCACAGGCAATCCGAGGGGTTTCGACCGGAGCCATCAAACTCGCAAGGTCGAACACTGTAACACCCAGCAGCGTCCGAATCGATTGGGGCGACGGCACGACCAACGACCCCGGTTACATAGAGCAACCGTGTGTGTACTGCAATCTCTGGGGAATCCACACCTATACGAATGCCGGGACTTACCAGATCGTTGTGACCTACCACACCGGCCTCAACATCAGCTACAGTGCAACTCTCAAAGCTACGGTCCGCGAGATCGGTCCGGACGATTTCGTCGTCGTCTCGATCGGCGATTCCGTCGCCTCAGGCGAAGGCAACCCGGTCATCGCTGGAGCCCCGGACCTTTGGGACGACGGCATCGGATCCGGCAGCGCATGCCACATTTCGTGGAAATCCGGCCCCGGAATCGCCGCCGGCCTCCTCAAGGGCAGCAACCCCAAAACTCCTATTACATTCCTCCACCTGGCCTGCTCTGGCGCTGGGATTTACAGCACCTTCGAGACGCAGTTGAAGGCCGCATGGTCGGTGCTCAACCCGACCAGTGCGACCACCCGCAAGATCGATGCGCTCCTCATCTCGGCCGGCGCCAATGACATTGCCGGCGGCTTCGGCAGTGTCGTGAAAACCTGCGCTGCTGATTATGACTGCAGCCAGGACGCCAAACTCGTGCAGGACATCGCTGACGGAATTGGCGGGCTCGACCAGCACTACAAGGATTCCGCCCCGAAGGCCCAGGATAAAGCCGTGGAAACCTATATCACCGAATACCACGACCCGACCAAAGATGCGAACGGCAACTTCAACGGCCAGTGCACACTCGACTTCCTGGCCGGATACGAACTGAAGTTCCTCTACAACAACCTCTTGGTGCCGTTGAACCTCAAGGTCCTTTCCAACTCACAGACGTACGGCTGGCACTATGTCGGAAAGATCGCCGGGGACTTCCAGTATCACGGCATCTGCGCCAACCTCTTCAGCACCTGGGTCGTCAACCTGCTCCAATCCGGCGTCACCCAGGGCAACAAAATTGGCACCGGCCATCCGAATTTTCAGGGCCACTCGGACATCGCCAACCGGATCGTGGACGCGATCAACACCAATACCAAGGACACCACCACCACCATCACTCTCGCGAACGCAGCAGACTCCAAGCCGATTGCCAGCACCTACTTCTCCACCGGTTGGATCAACCAGAGCGTCCTGGTGTCACTGACCGGCAAGAACAGGCTCCCGAGCGCCGGCGTGCAAACCCTCTACAGCGTATCGAACGCTCCCTGCGCGACCGACGCCTGGAGCGGAAACAGCTACTCGTCCTCGTTCACTCTGACGAACAACGGCACTCAGTATGTCTGCTACTTCAGCGGCAACGCAGCGGGCAAGTTCGCAGAACCCGTCAAGTCCGCGGTCGTGAGAATCGACAAGATCCCGCCGGTCACAACGGCTTCGCAATCCGGCAGGATCGTGACCCTCACGGCAACCGATACGCTGTCTGGCGTGGCCAGGACGCAGTACAACCTCAACAACCGCGGCTGGGCTACCGGAACCTCAGTGGACTTCAGCAAGCTTCCTGCGGGAACCTACACGCTGCAATATAAGTCACTGGATTACGCGCGGAACGAAGAGGTCGCAAAGAGCATCACACTTACCTTTTAGTCGCGCCATCTGCACCCGTCCACCCACCGGCCCCGCGAGGACTCCCTGTCCCCACGGGGCCAGCCTCTTTTCCCTCTCAGTCTTAAAGCACGCTACACCACCAGTCGATTCTGCAAATATGGCGCAAATCGACCTCGGTATCGATGGGTATCCGCTGGATCCCTCACAGCCGGACGCTTTCCATCAGCGGCAACTCGATTCCTGGCTCGCCCGGGGGAATCCCAACACGCTTCCTCCCGCAATCGACCTGCGCGACAAGGCCGACGCAAACGAGTGGTTGCTGCCGATGGTCTGGCGACACGCCTGGATTCACGCCAATCGTGAACTCCTGCCTCTCGCCCCGGCCTGGAAGATGAACATCGAGAGCCTGCTCACGCTGGCCCTCAACCATCTGTGGGATGCCTCGCTACCTCCAGACACCCTGGTTGCGATCGCCGAAATCGCGCCCGGAACGGACCTGCTGCGACATAACCTGCACGACTTCTTTTCGCTGATCAAAACATGGACCCCGGAACTCCGCGCCGAGGTCCACAGGCTCCTGCCATCCATCGAGGTCACACCATACTGCCTCCTCCACCCTCCAGCGCTGGCCGCATGGACCCTCTTCCTCGATCTCGACCACGATGCCGGCGACGATAGCCCCTGCTGGAGCGCGACGGTTCGCCGTGACCTGCTGCAACTGCCGGCAGACAAGCGCGACCGCTGGCTTCGTTTGTTCAAAGTCGCGCCGAAAGTTCCGCACGGCAAGTGGCAGTTCGAATCCGGCCGGGCCATCAAGGCTCTCGGCGAAACAGCTTGTCACACCCAGGCCGAAGCCTGGCTCAAACTGCTCGCCGAACAACCGTCACACCTCGAGTTCGCCGGATGCCTGCTCCTGCAACTCTTGTTGGAATTGACACACTACCCGCTCGAACCCCAATGGGCCGACGCACGCAGCAGACAGTTCTGGCGATTGCTGGCTCCGCGATACAAGGTCCGCGCAAGATCCACGGCGATTCCGAAGACCTGCATCGACGGGTTCCCGCTGCAGGACTTCCCGAAACAGACCACCATTCAGGCGGCAATCGACGCCGAGATGCGAATCGACAAGAACGACCCGCACGCCGGATTGAAGCGTCTTCGAACCGGCGACGACGCACTTCTCGGAGAGGCCCTCCGCAACCGCATTGCGTGGGTCGAAGCCAATACGCCGCCGTTCGACGGACAACCGAACGAGCAATGGGTACGCATGTTCGGCTACGCAACCTTTCTCAAAGCCGTCCATTCCGCGCTGCTGAACACCGCAACCGGCCTCGGCGAGGAAGCAATCGCAGCAGCACTCGGCCAGGGAACGATGGCGGCCTTCGAACGAGCCGCCGCGTACACCAGGGAACACGGTTACCGCCCAGCGATCGTCGCAGCCGTTCGCAAGATGCACGAGACGCTGCACGGCACAGTCGTCGGCCAGAGCGCCCGCAAACACGTCGGCTGGTGGCTCTGGCTCGATGACGCAACGCCCATCGATCCGGCCGAATGCTGGACCGGCGTCATCCGCGCCGACCTGCGCGCCATGCCGCCGGACCTGAAGAAGCGCTGGCTTGCAGTCGTCGGGAACATGACCTTCCAGATCGGCGCGCGGATTCCGGCCAAGTGGTCCAAAACTGCAAACAAGGCCCTTGCCGCGCTCGGCGCCGATGCATTTCACGCCCGTATACAAACATGGTTCGGAACCCTGGCAGACGCCACCAAACCACAGCCGCTATCCACACCTGGCAGCGACCTCCTGCGCTGCCTGCTCTGGGATTATTCACTCCTCGACGATCGCCGTCCTGAGACCGACGCGGCATTTCGCAGGCTCACCACTGCAAAGTGGAAGAACAAGCAAGCCCGCGATCGTGCCCTGAAACTCACACCCATCCTGGAATCGCTCTTTCCTGAGGCGCAACTGCCCAGGCGCCCGGAACCGAAACCGCCCGCACTCCCCAATCTCCAGGATCCAGCCGAAGCCCTTCGTTTCATGCTGCGTTCTCATCCGGAAGCGGCAAGAATCGAAGCCGGACCCGATGCAATTCTGGTCCACGGCGACCGCGATCAATATCGCGTCTCCTATGACGGTCAGGTGACGGGGCGAAGTGGACACAAGATCCAACTGGATCTTACGACGTTCCCGGGCGCAAATGTCTGGCAGAGCGCGATCGATCAGGAAGATCTCAAGCAGGGTATGTTTGGGATCAATCTCCCCCGCCTGGTTTTTATCGTGAGTATTCTCGCTGCAGACCGCCACTTCGCGGGCGCCATCGATTGAGCCGCAGCACAGCCATCATGACCTCGGGACGACTACTCGCCGGACTCCGGACTGCGCGCAACAGGAAACTGCCAGTTCCGGTAAATGGCCAGCAATCGAATTCCCAGGCAGACGAGGGCGCCCGCCACGGCGGCGGGCTGAGAGGGTAGCTGCAATTCATGACCGGCGACAACGACAGCAGCCCCTGCCAGTGCGGCTGCCGCATAAATGTCAGTGCGAAAAACAGCCGGGACCTCAGCGACCAGCACATCGCGCACCACGCCACCCCCGATGCCGGTCAGCATCCCGAGCAGAGCGGCGGCGACCGGATCCAGGTGATAAGCCAGTGCCTTTCCGGCTCCGGCAACGGCAAACAAACCAAGTCCTGCAGCGTCAAACAACAGGAGCGCGTGCCGCAAGCGGCTGACGTCCGCATACCGGTAGAACGTCAACACGCCGGCGGCGACGGAAACGGCAACATACCGCCAGTCCTGAATCGAGGCCGGTGGATGCGCGCCAATCACTACATCGCGAATGATTCCACCGGACGTCGCCGCCACAAACGACAGCACGAGCACGCCGAAGATATCGAGGCGGCGGCGGATTCCCGCAATCGCGCCGCTAATCGCGAAGGCAAACGTTCCGATCAGATCAAAGACAGTGAGAGCGAGGGTCACGACGATCTCTTCCCGGACAGGCATGAAGCTTTATTGTGAACACCGCGCGGCAGCAGCACAACCACCAACTCGCTCTGTAATATAACCTGTTGTCATGACCCGTCGTTCGCTGCTTCTCGCGCTCCTGGCTCCGGGATCCACGCTGCAGGCCGGGGCCGCGCGACGCTCAATCATGCCGGATCCGCTGCTGCCGATTTCAGGCGGCATGGGAACCCCGGTCCCCGCAAAATCCACGCAAGGCGAACTCACCGCGCGCGCCCTTGTGCTGCGCTCCGGCAACGAGACCATCGCGATCGGCGCCGTGGACCTCATCGGCTTCCCGGGAGTCCTCGCCAACCGCGTCCGCGCGCGGGTCCCGCGCCTCACGGGCAACAGCATCGTCATCGGAGCCACGCACACGCACTCGGCGCCGGAACCTTACGCGTTCCCCGATGGCAAGGGTGGACACACCGCTTCCCTCCCCTATCTCGATTTCGTCGTCGCGCAGATGGCCGCCGCCATTAACGAAGCTCTGGACCGTTTGCAGCCCGCGGAAATCCGCATTGCGACAGGCGAAGCCAAAGGCCGCATCGCCTACAACTACTACGCGCCTGATTTATACGATCGCCGCGTGGGCGTCATTCAGGTGCGCCGCGCATCGGGCGCGGATCCGATCGCAACGCTCGTCAATTACGCCATCCACCCCGAGGTGCTCGGCAACGCGCAGGGGATCCTCAGCCCCGACCTCGTCGGCCCACTCAACGATCGCATCGAGAAACAGGCCGGCGGCGTCGCGATCTTCCTCAACGGCGCGCAAGGCGGCATGGTCACCGCCGACAATCGCAACCTCGACCAGATCAAGAATCCCGCGCGTGCTTATTGGGAAGATTCGCGAACCTGGGCTGAATGTGTCCGCATCGGGGAGACACTCGCCGGTGAATCCTTGCGCATCATCGAATCCGCCGCCTGGAACGCTGCCGTTCCGATTCGCAACCGCTCGGCGATGGTGCGTTTTCCTGTCGATTCCGACACGATGTGGCAGGTCGTCGAACAGTCGCCGCTCCAGTATCCCCACGGTCCCGGCCGTACGATCTCGTGCCAGGTGAACGCCATCGAAATCGGCGACGCGCGCATCCTCACGATCCCCGGCGAAGCGCTGCCCAACATCGGCTTCTACCTGAAGCGGAAAATGAAAACCAAAAACGCGTTTCTCTTCGGACTCACCAACGACGCGTTCGGCTACATGCTGACCTCGGTCGACTTCCAGAGTTTCCCTCGCTACGAATATGTTTCGCGCGTTTCGCTCGGCGAACAGACCGGAGACATCTACATCCGCGAAGCGCTCAAGCTATTTGAGTAGGTCGGTCCAGTACAAATCGCTGTCGCTCCGGTCCACGCTCGCGTAGACCACCACCGATCCATCGGGCGACACTCCGAGCCCGCCATCCCAGCGGACCGGATGCGCGACGCGCCCCACCACCGTCGTCTTTCCATCCGGGGACAAACGCTTCAACTCGGCGCTCCCGTCGGGGCGTCCATCCAAATAGTACAAGCCGGATCTCGCGGTGATGGCCCAGTTCCCCCACATCCCGGCCTGCAAAGCCGGGAGCACAGCCTCTTCGCCGCCGGACCCGCCGGCCCCAGCGCGAAACAACCCCACTTCGTTCGGACCATGCGTGTAATACATCGCCCCATCGCTGCCGAACACAGGAGCAAACGCCCGCCGCCGCACCAACTCTTCCCTGTCCCCTGCCGCCAGTTGCTTCCGCCAGACGCTCCAGCCGCCTTCCCGATCGCTCGCATAATACACATACCGGCCGTCCGGCGACCAGCAGGGCACCGTCTCGTTCGATTCCGAATCCGTCAACCGCTTCGGCTCTCCGCCGCCCGATGGCACGACAAAGACATCCGCTCGTCCGAACCGCCGCGAATCGAATGCGATCCAGCGATCGTCCGGTGACCAGCGCGGCGAACCTGTCACCGGTCCGTCAAAGTGCGTAAGCCGTTGCGGCGCCCCCCCGGAATCCTGCACCCAGATCTCGCTGCGTCCCGACCGGTTGCTGCGAAACGCCAGCCTGCAGCCGTCATTCGAGAATCGGGGCGTCGAGTTCAGCCCGGTCGAAGTGATCCACAACTGCCCCGTCGAGGATTCTCCCGTCAACCGCCACAAATTGATGTTGTCCACGTGCCGGGAAAACACCAGCCTGCCATTCTCGCTGATCGCGGGATTCCACGCCTGCATGCCCGGATCCGTCAACCGCTCCGGCGCGCTCCCTTCCCCCAGCGGGATCCGCCACAACCCACACCGGTTACGCTCCCGGTAGGACGCCACGATCAGGCTCCCGCCATCCGGCGCCCACGCCACTCCGTTCACTGGCCGGTTATCGTGCGTGACCTTCCGTTCGGGACCTTCGGGAAATCCGGCCACCCAAACATCGGCCGACGCGGCGTCCACTGATTCGACAAAGGCCACCTGCTTGCCGTCAGGCGAGAAGACCGGCTTCCTTCGCGATGCCGGGATCCCGGCCACGGGATGGAAAAACCGCTTCTGATGCGTCGCCCGCGACACCACCAGCAACCGGTAGCCGTGCCCGTCGCCACTCGCCTCCGCCGTCGCCAGCCACTGGCCATCCGGCGAAATCGACAATCCCGGCAACTCCGGTCCCGAGCGCCGGACCTGTGTGACCGACTCCTCCGCGCCATCCGCCAGACGCCGGATCCGCAAATCCATCAGGCCCTCGCCAGCCTGCTTCAAATACGCGATCTCTCGTCCGTCGGCAGACCATGCCGGATCCCCTTCGGCGGCGGTACTCTCCGCCGTCAACCGCACCGGCCGTTCCGACGCCCAGCCGCCCAGATAAATCAGGTCGGTGCCTTTCGACTCGCCATCCCAGACAAACGCGATCCGCTTGCCGTCGCGCGACAGAGCGGCAAAATCCTCGCCTCCCGGCAAGGCGGTCAACGGTATCGTCTGCAACACCTCGGGACTGCGTGCCGGCCGTTTGCGGATCACGGCAAACAGACCAATCGCGACAACGCCAAGCAGCAACAGGACGGCTGCCACAACCCGGTGTCTGCGCACTCGGGAGACCACCTCAGGCTGAGGCGCCGCCGCCTCTTCCTCTGCCACGGATTCCGGTTCCTCACACGCGGCGGACGCCGGCGCATCCGAAAACTCGAGTTCGTATCGTCCCACCGGGAGGGCCACCCGCACGGGATCCTCCGCCCCCTCACCGGCATAATAGGCGGCAAGTTTCTTGCGCAGCCTCGTCGCCTCCACCCGCACGATCGAATCGGTTTTCGGGTCGTACCCGACCGCCCGGTCGAACACCGCCGTTCCGACCTCGGTCTCCTTCAACTTGTGCGATTCAGGATCCTGGCTGTGTTCAAAAAGGAATGTAAGAAACCTCGCCATCCGCTCGGAACGGGCGAATTCCGCGCTCGCCAGGATGCGCCGGAGGTCGTCCCGACCGAATTGCCTAAGTGGCTTTGGATTCATCACAAAACAGGGGCTAAAACATCTCATTATAGCCCCTTCTCACTCTGATCTAGCCCGCCCTGGCGACTACCTTCAAGCAATCGGACCCCGTTACAGCGGGTGTTCCCAGTCGGAGGAGAAACAAGATGAAAGCAAACCGCGCCATCGCCGCCGCTGTGTTCTGGTCTTGCGGCCTGACCACCGGCGCCGGATGGCTCCAGGCACAGAGTCCTGCGCCGCTCGCGACCTGCGTCGAATATGACAGCGCCAACCAGGTGATGGTGGCTCACTTCGGCGTGTCGCTCCCGGACGGAGCCGCCACCGTGATCACCCCGATCGGCTCCGGCAACGCCGTCACCCCATCGAACGCCATCGTGTACGGACAGCCTGCGACCTTCGGCCCCGGAACCAATCCTCACAGGTTTCTGGCAGTCCTCAAAGGGCCTCGCACCGCAGCCACCGCCGTGACGTGGACCCTCGGCTCGCTTTCGGCCACGGTGACTGCCGTGAACGACGCCTGCCTTCCGACGGGGACAGTTTGTTGGGACAAGAATCACAGCGGGCAGTGCGACGTCGACACCGAGGACACCAACGGCGACGGCGCCTGCACGATCGCCGACTGTCTCGGTCCGCGGGGAGAGGTTGGACTCCGAGGCCCCACCGGCGCCACCGGATTGCAGGGATCCACAGGGCCGCGCGGCCCACAAGGCGATCCCGCCTTTCCCCCTGCCTTCCGAATGACCTCTGCCACGAGTTCTTCCGCATCGGCCGCGGTATCCTGCGCGCCCAGCGAAAAACTGATTTCGGGAGGCGCCGTCTGCGTCATCCCAAACCGCACCACCAACAGCGGGCGGATCGCTTCGAGTAGCCCGTCGGGCTCGAACGGCTGGTCCGTCACCTGTTCACTGGGCGACGCCACGGCCGTCGCCGTCTGCGCCGCCGTTCCCGGAGGAAATCAATAAAATGAACCGCTCGAAAGTTATCGCCTGCGCCTTGCTTTTCGGCGCAGCCGCCTGGTCCCAAACGCCGGTCGTGATCCCACTGTTCGACTGCTGGACCCAACGCCCGTTAAGTGATCCCGCCAGCACGGACACCGTCACCCTCTACTACGGCTACAACAATATCTCGGCCTCGCCGGTGCAGACGTTCATCCGCGAAGACTACTTCATCCCCTTCCCAAACAGGCGCGGCCAGCCATTCGTCTACCAGCCGGGTGAACACCACAAGGTGTTCGCCTTTGAGGCCAAGTTAGCCGAAACTCCTACGACCTGGATGCTACGCGACGCCTCGCTTGTGGTCGGCCGCGACCAACTCCTCGAGTCCAACCGCTGTTCGGGAAATCACAACTGCTGGGACGGGAACAACAACGGAATCTGCGATGTCGCGACCGAAGACACCAACGGCGACGGCGCCTGCACCGCCCAGGACTGCCGCGGCTTGCAGGGTCCGCGCGGCGACACCGGCTACCCGGGTCTGCAGGGTCCCACGGGACCAGCCGGCCTCACCGGTCCCAAAGGCAATCCCGGTCTGGCGCCACAACTGCGCATCACAAGCGCGACCTCCCTCACGACGACCGCCGCAGTTGCCTGTTCCACTACCGAGGTCCTCATCACGGGTGGAGGCAGTTGCGCTGTCCCGAATGGAACCGAAGCCCGCCTCGCATCCAGCATTCCCGACGGAGCGAACGGCTGGAAAGTCACCTGCAGTTCCGGACGCGCCAGCGCCTTCGCCGTCTGCAACCTGAAATAGACATGTTCTCCCCGAAACGGATCTTCGATCGCCTCGCCGCTGCCGCGCTGCTGCTGTTGTCTGCCGCGACAGCGGCGCGGGCGAACGTCATCACATACACCACGCCGGATCCTACCTACCTCGGCAGGACCACGCAGATCCCGCTGCAGCCGCCCAATTATGTGACGGGCAGCAGCTACTCCTCCATCACCGATGGCACGGTGCGAGTCGACTTCTCGGCCGTGCACGTCATCCAGTTCCAGCCGAGTTGGCAACCGCATTTTCTGTTGCTCCAGAATCCCGGCCCCAATGCCATCCTGTTCAAATCCTGGGGAACCTCGCCCGATACGGAAGGCTACGCGCCGGATTCCTCGCCGCAGATTCTGTTCTCCGACTTCGGATTCTCTTCCGTTCTGCTCAACTTCAACCAGCCTTTGTCCACCTTCGGCATGGAAATGCAGCCCTTCCGCGATTCCGGCGGCCCGTACATGATCTTCGCCGAGTTCTGGGGACCCGGCATCTATCTGGGCACTCTGCAACTCACCTTCGGAAGCGAAGACGGATCCGTACCCATCACCGCGCGCCTTCTGGCAATGACCTCCACGGAGGTTCCGATCACTGCGGTGCGGATCGATGGATATGACCCGGTCAACGGCGTGCCTCTCGAGTGGGGCGCCGCCCGTTTCCGCTACGAAGTCGCCACCGACCCGAACGCCGTTCCCGAACCCGGCACGTGGGCTCTGATTGCCCTTGGAATCGCCGGCATCGCCGTCTCAAAAGCGGGCCGCCGCACCTTGCGCACTCGCTATCTCCCGACAGTCGCACTGCTGCTGTCTGCCGCCGCAGCAGCGCACGCCAGCGTGATCACCTACACCACGCCGGACTCCACGTACCTGAACCGCACCACGATCATCCCTTTGCGGCCGCCGTATTACCTCGACGGCTTCGTGTACCCGTCCATCTCCGATGGGAACCTCGCCGTCAACTTCCAGGCCGGCAGTATCGGGAACCCGACGCCGTTGTTGCTGGCTCTGGCCACAGCCGGCCCCATGTCCGGATGGGCAGACGGTTGGGGGAGCGCCCCGGATACAGAGGGCTACGATCCTGATTCATCGCCCCAGGTCCTGTTTCCCGGCTACGCGGTCTCCGCGGTGCTCATGAACTTCAGCAGGCCACTCGCAACCTTCGGTTTTGAAATCCAGCCTTATGGCTCGACTTACGGACCATACATCATCACCGCGGAATTCTGGGGCTCGGGCCAGTACCTCGGCACGGCGCAACTCACCTTCGGCAGCGCGGACGCGATCGAACCTCCGCTGGCGCTCCTGCTGGCCGCGACATCCACCGGGCTTCCGATCACAGCCGTACGTCTCGCCGCCTACGACCCGGCCAATCAACAGCCCATCGAATGGGGCGCGGCGCGATTCCGCTACGAGTTGGCGGCCACCGGCAGCGAGGTCCCCGAACCTGGTACGTGGACGCTGCTCACCGCAGGATTCGCCGGGATCCTTACCTTCCGCACTTCCCGCCGGCGCCATTGAGGACATCCATTATGCGACTCTCTCTCTCATTTCTACCCGCACTGCTGTTGCTCTTCGCCGTCACGCAAAACGCCAGCGCGAACCTCATCACGTACAGTACGCCTGACGCAGCCTACCTCAGCCGCACCGTCATGATCCCCCTGCTGCCGCCCGATTATCTCGAAACCGGCAGCTATTCGTCGATCACCGACGGAACCCTGACCGTCAACTTCAGCACCACCCGCTTCAGGGAACCGATCAACATGCTGTTGTTCACGGCGGGGCCTTCGTCCGGGTGGCCAGGCGGCTGGGGAACGTCGCCGGCAACAGAAGGATACTCGGCCGACAACTCGCCGCAAGTCCTCTACACTGATTACGGCGTGTCCCTCGTGCTGCTGACCTTCAGCCAACCGTTGTGGACCTTCGGCCTCGAACTGCAACCCGACCGTCTCCCTGGAGGTCCCTACTCCTTCGAAGCCGTCTACTATGGAGTGGGTCAATCGCTCGGCCCGCCCGTGTTGCGAAATTTCGGCGACGCGGCGGGGACCCTGCCGATCTCGGCGCAACTCATGGCGGCCACCTCGACCGGCGCGCCAATCACAGCGGTCCTCATCTTCGGATGGGATCCACAACTGAACCAGTCGGTCGAATGGGCCGGCGCCCGTTTCCGCTATGAACTCGCCCCGGCAGACTCCGCGGTTCCCGAGCCTGGAACGTGGGCGTTCTTTGCGGTTGGATTCGCCGCGCTAGTGTTGTTCGCACGCACTCGCCGCAGGGAAACGGACGCGTAACGAGTGCGCCGTTCGCGCAATAGAAACGCACCTCCCGGAACGTGCCCCGGACCGGCGCCTTGATATACTGATCCATCTGGAGATCGCACCTGAACGATCGGACTTTCATCGGAATGGCCGTAATCCTGACCCTTTCGCTGGCGGGGAGTCAGGGAGAATTCAGCAAAGGACGCTATGCAACGGAGAGAGTTTTGTAAGTGGATGGGCGCGGCGCCTCTTCTGGGGTCCGCCGCAACAGCAGCAGCAGCAGCAGCAGCAACGGCCGAACGCCCGAACATCGTGTACATTCTTGCCGACGATCTCGGCTGGGGCGACCTGCATTGTTACAACGCTCAATCCGCGGTTCCCACGCCGAACGCCGACCGTCTCGCGAGCCAGGGCGTGCGCTTCACCGACATGCACTCGCCCTCTGCTGTCTGCACGCCGACGCGCTACGGGATCCTGACCGGGCGCTACTGCTGGCGGTCGCGGTTGAAAGAGGGCGTGCTGTGGGGCTATTCTCCGAACCTGATCGAGCCCGGCCGCATGACCATCGGATCCCTGCTGCGGTCGCGAGGGTATGAAACCGCCGGAATCGGCAAGTGGCACCTGGGACTCGGCAACGCCGAGAAGACCGACTATTCGAAGCCATTGCGTCCCGGTCCACTGGACCACGGCTTTGACTCGTACTTCGGGATCCCCGCCTCGCTCGACATGGATCCGTACGTCTACATCGAGAACGACCACGTAGTAGAGCAACCCACGAAACATACGGACGGCAGTTCGGAGCCTCGCGGCGTATTCTGGCGGCAGGGGCCAGTGGCGCCGGGCTTTCAATTCGATCAGGTGCTGCCGACGCTCACCAGCAAGGCCGTGGACTACATTCGCGGACCACACAAAAAGCCCTATTTCCTGTATCTCGCGCTGACTGCGCCGCACACACCGTGGCTGCCGTTGCCAAAGTATCGCGGCCGCTCTCGCGCGGGGGACTACGGGGACTTCGTCGCCATGGTCGACGACATGCTCGGCCGCGTGCTCGATGCGATCGGAGACAACAGCAACACGCTCGTCATCTTCACCAGCGACAACGGCGCGGATTGGAAGGTCGAGGATAAGGCGAAGTTCAGCCATCGCGCCAATGCCAACTGGCGCGGCGAAAAGGCGGACATCTGGGATGGCGGCCATCGGATCCCGTTCCTCGCGCGCTGGCCGGGCAGGATCAAGCCGGGCGCCGTGTGCGATCAACTGGGATGCCTGACGGACTTCGCAGCCACGGCCGCCGCCTTGACCGGCGCCGAACTGCCACGCAACGCGGCGGAAGACAGCTATAACCTGCTTCCCGCGCTGCTCGGAACCGCCACCAAACCGATCCGCGACGCGATCGTGCACCATTCGATCGACGGGATGTTCTCCATTCGCCAGGCGAACTGGAAGCTCGAACTTGGCCTCGGCTCAGGCGGATTCACGAAGCCCGCTCGGATCCCGCAGGAATCCGGAGGTCCGGCAGGACAGCTCTACGACATCGCCGCGGATCCAGCGGAATCCGTGAACCTGTACCAGAAGCACCCGGAGATCGTCGCCCGGCTCACCGCACTGTTGGAACAGTATCAGAAGCAGGGCCACAGCCGGCCGATGTAGCCCGAGTGGCGCCAATCTCCGTGATGAGCCCGATTCTATTGGACCGTGGCTCTTCCGCACGAACAGCATATTCCGAACCTTCCGGTCCACAACCGCCAAATGGCTCGATCGGATGGGGAACTCTCGACTCGCGGCAGCGCAGGTCATCTGGTGGGCAGAAGAGATCGCATCCCCAGCAGACCCGTTCGGGATGCTTGGGGTACAGAAGACTTTCGATCCTGGCCATCTAACGCTCGCTCTCTAGCTCTACGTTACGGCAGCAATCACCGGCAGACAGTGACTTTTGTCACCCGCACGCCGGCGTCGAGAGGCGCGGGATGAATCTACCGCTTCATCCACTCCTTCACCGCCTCCCAATCGAGCGTCTCCATCAGCTTCCGGTTGATCGCACACCCACCCCGCGTCTCTTCCCCGCGCGCCAGCGATTCCTTCGTCACGCAGCGCGCAAACATCGTAACCATCAACACCTGTGGCGCGGTCCGCGGCCGCGTGGCGTCGAAGAAGGCCCAGTTCGATTTCACCAGTGGCTCGCAGCTCCGCGGCGCTCCGGCCAACGCGCGGAACCGTCCGGCGAGACCGTTCGCCGCCCGGTCGTAGCAGGCCGCCTCCGAACCGCCCGCCATGTTTTCCGCCTCCTTCAACTCGCGTTCCGCCTGTTGAACGTCCTTCTCTTCCGGTCCGCCGGGCGCCAGTTGCTTTCGCTTCCACGCATCGAGTTCCACGTCCGTCTTTTCCATGTTGGCCAGGAACTTTCCGCCCTGGTCCGGACCCATCGTGGCGGCCGCCTGCTTCCAGTCCTTGCGACGCTCCGCCCGCTTGACCTCGGTCTGCCATTCGGCAAACTCGCGCCGCTGCTTTTCGAGGTTCGTCCGCCGGTTCTCATAGATGCCTCGCCGCTGCGCGACCACCGGTTTCAGCGCCTCTCCCAGCGTCAACGGCAACCACAGTGGCCGCCCCGCATTCTTCTCCGAAACCAGCACCAGCACGTCGCCCATCCACTGCAGGCCCCCCGCCGCGGTTGCCCCAACCTTCGGAGCCACGAAACCCGGCGCATCCTCGCCACTCCACTCCATCGGAATCGTCGCGGAGAAGATCCCACGGTCGATGTGGTTCACGGTGAA
>CAZVKC010000034.1:35441-47640 GCA_964627455.1 uncultured Solibacteraceae bacterium
TTCCGCCGCAAACCCAACCGGTTGCGCCACCGCCGGCGACCGCTTTACGATCGCCCCCAGCTCCTGCAGCCGCGCCTGCCAACCCTGCACCTCCGCCGCCGTCGCCCCCCGCGCCTGCCTCGCGCTCGCGATCGCCGTGAAACTCCACGGCCGCCAAGGGCCGTTCTCCGTCGGCCTGTAACGCACCTGCCCGCTCGCAACCACACCCATCGAGATCAATACCGCAATCAGTCGCCTCATGCACACAATGCGAGCCTACCAGATCCGCACCCTTTCAGGGCCGGCGTACACTGGGCGCCGGCCACGAGAGGAACCGTTCCTCAAGCAGCGGGATATCGAGCGTTGAAACAGGCGCAAAGCGCAGACGCCGAAGATCGCGACTCGCGCCAAGTCGAATCTAACAGACATCGACTCTTAGCCTCGCCCTTCTCCTGGTAAAATATGGACTAGATAATGGTCCACTTTGGAGAATGGCCAATGCAGATTTCTGTAACCGAAGCGAAAGGACAGCTTACGGAGCTGGTACGTCGCGCCGAAGCGGGTGAAGAAGTGATCCTAACCCGTCACGGCCATCCTTCCGTACGTCTCGTTCCCATCAGACCCGCGCCTGACAGGAAAACTCGACGGGCGATGCTGGAAGCAACCCGGAATGCCGGCTCCGCGAAGGCAACGTCCGGTCCAAGCGCGGCCCGTAGTCAGGATTTTCTTTATGGCGACGATGGTCTTCCCGAATGATCGCGGTTGATACTTCCGCCTTGATGGCGATCGGGCTCAATGAGCCGGAGGCAGACGCCTGCATTGCTGCTCTCGAAGCCGACGAAAATGTTCTGATCTCAGCGGGCACACTGGCTGAAGTCCTGATCGTTGGCGCTCGGCGAAACATCGCTGAGGAACTGTCGAGCCTGATCGAGGGGCTCGGTTTTGAGGTTGTTTCGGTTACCCCCGCGTCAGCGCGCCGCGTCGCTCGGGCGTACCAGCAATGGGGAAAAGGTGTACATCCGGCAGGTCTCAATTTCGGTGACTGTTTTGCGTATGAAGTTGCAAAGGAGCGCGGCTGTCGTCTGCTCTACGTCGGTGACGACTTCGCAAAAACCGATATTCTGAGCGCGCTGTAAGGTTATGGCTCCTCGGGTAGGATTCGAACCTACAACCCTCCGGTTAACAGCCGGATGCTCTACCGTTGAGCTACCGAGGAATCTTATGCGGTGGGACTGCTCTATGATTACAGCAAATGACCAGGGCGCCTGTCAACAAAACCGGCACAAAAAATCACCGGCCAACTCCGCCTGCGGAACCCGCCGCCGCACCCAACAATATCGTGGACTCTCCGCCCCGCTTTGACACCCTCGGCGCCGTGTCCACGATGTCCACCGAAACCAGCGAACACTCCGTCAAATGGCCCTCCGGCGTGAAGATCGCTTCCGCCAGCAACCCGCGCTGCGCATCCGGGCGGCGCTGGTCGAACACAAGGTTCCCCAACGAGTAAAGAATCAGCCCGCCGCGATACATTTCAAACGTCTGCACCACGTGCGGATGATGCCCCACCACCAGTTTCGCGCCCGCTTCAATTGCCGCCCTGGCAAACTCCACCTGCGACGGATGCGGCTTCGTCTGATACTCCACGCCCGCATGCATCGACACGATCACCGGACCCATCCCCGTCTTCCGCTTCAACCCTGCCACACCCGCCTGCATCTTCGCGATATCCAGCATGGCAATCCGCGAATCCGAATCGCGATGATTCCCGTTCGCCTGATCGAACGTATACGCCAGGAACCCGAACTTCACGCCGCGCCGCTCCACGACGGATCCCGCATAGGCCTCCGCCTCGTCGCGTCCCGTTCCGACGGCCACGATGTTGTTCTTGCGCAAATGCTCCAGCGTGAACTCGATCCCACGCGGCCCGCAGTCCCGCACGTGATTATTCGCGGTCGAAACCACGTCGATGCCCGCATCCACCAGATGCTTCACCGCCGAGGGATCCGCGCGAAACACCATCTCCGCCTGCCAGATGAGAGGCTGATCCGAAAACGGCGACTCCAGGTTCACGAAAGAAAGATCCGCCGCGCGAAACCGTTCCGCCAGCATCTGCAGCGGGTTCTCGCCCGTCTTTTCCATCTTCGTCGCAACGCCACGCGAAAAGATGACGTCGCCGCCAAACAACAATCGAATCCGGGTGTCCGCCAACGCGGGGGTGAGAGGCAACGCTGCGAGTCCGCTCAGCAGCAACTCGCGGCGACTGGTTTTGCTCATGCTGCGGTCGTCGTGATCTTTGACGCCGCCGCGCGATCGAGGTACCAGGCGACATTACGGCCTTCGCGTTGCACGATCTGCACAGGGCGCTTGTAGCCATCGTACTCCCCGTGCACCACCTCTTGCAGCGTGTCCGCCTTGTCCGCGCCGGTCACCAGCATCAGCGTGTTCTTTGCGTTCAGCAACACAGCCGGAAGCAGTGTCACACGCCAGTGCGGCAACTTCGGCGCAAACACGCTCGCCGCAAGTCCGCGCCGGTCTTCCGTCAGTGGATCCTCGGGAAACAAACTCGCCGTATGCGCATCCGGCCCCATCCCACAATGAATCACATCAAACGCCGGGACGCCGTCGCGCCCGAGTTCGAAGTAATCCCGCAACTCCTCGCGATATCGCTTCGCCGCTGCGTCCGGCTCCATCTCGCCGAACACGCGATGCACATTGCGCGCCGGAATATGCACCCGATCGATCAACGACTCCTTCGCGAGGTGATAATTGCTCTGCTCGTCGCCCGGCGGAACCACGCGTTCATCCACCCAGAACAAATGCACACGCTTCCAGTCGAACCCGGAAGCTTCCGCCATCGCGTCGAACATCAGCTTTGGCGTCGACCCGCCGGATACCGCCAGCGTCGCGCTCGCGGCGCCGCCCCGCAGCGATTCTTCCAGGATCTCGAGAATCCGGTTCCCGCAAGCGCGAGCCGCTTCTCGAGGACTCTCGTACACCTGCATCGGCATCACAGTTTCTCCGCACGCTCCAGCGCAGCCCGGAACACCTGATCCCGCTCCAGAACCGACAATTCCTCTCGCATCACATTCACCTCGCTCGGCACCGGCAGCACCGCGCGGTGATCGTATCCGTTGATGCGGAAAAACACAGTCGGACCAAATTCAACGAAGATATCGACCCCCTCGCCGGTCAACCGCACCGAGTCGTGGACACCGGCCTTCACCCGGATCTCGACCTGCGCGTTCGGCGACGCCGTCTGCAGCCAGCCGCCCAGGTATGCCGCGGAAACCGGATGCGACGAATACTCGACGACGATGCTCGTCACTCGGGGCAGATCACCCAGCATGCGGTGATCCTCCAGCGTGTGGGCAATCACTTCGCGGAAGCTCGTCAATCGCGTCCACGCCAGATCGCCGAGCAACTTCACTTGCGGCTGCAAGCGCAGGATCATAGCCAGCGAACCACCCTGCGACGAATCAACAATCACTTTCTGCGCGAGCTTCAGGAGGTTCACGAAACCCTCGCACTCGAGCCACGCGCCGCCGCGGATCCACAGCACGACCGGCAGATCCGGCGCCATGATGCCCAGAATCGTGCTGTACACTTCGTTCACCCGATCCGTCGAAGCCGTGATCTCGATCTGCTCGCAGCAAATCTGCTGGCGCTTGCCGAACGGCATCCAGCACTGCGCGAACACGCGGGCGTCGAGCTTTCCCTGCTCCTCGATCGGCCGCAAGACGATGGCGCGCGACGGATGATCGTGCATCAGTTCCGCCAGCGTTTCGCCGGTCGCGATCGCGTCCGATTCGCTTTCGGTCGCTACCACCAGCGTCATCGCGCACGCGCGCAGAACACCGCTGTTCACACCCTGCGATTCGCCCTTGGACATCGTTCCCCAGAGGGCCGCCAGGTCCTTGAGGATCTTCTCCGGCTGTACCGTTGACGTGCTGCCCATTATGGGATTCTCCAGACGTGGCCGTTGCGCGCCAGCATGTCATCCGATTCCTTCGGTCCCCAACCGCCCGCCGGGTAATTCGGGAACGAGAACGGCGCCGTCTCCCAATGCTCGAGGATCGGCTGCACCGCGCGCCAGCTGGCTTCCACCATGTCCTGTCGAGTGTACAGCGTCGCGTCGCCGATCATCGCGTCTACGAGTAGTGTTTCATAAGCCGTCGGCGTCCGCATGCCAAAGCTCGAACCGTAGTTGAAGTCCATCGACACCGGCCGCAGCTGCATCCCGGGACCCGGCTGCTTCGAAAGGAATCGCAACGAAATCCCCTCTTCCGGCTGGATACGCACAATGAGCATATTCGGCCGCAGCGACTGATCGCCGAACATGTTCAGAGGCGGCTGCTTGAAGAACACCGCGATATCCGTCACGCGCTTCGGCATCCGCTTGCCTGTGCGGATGTAAAAGGGCACGCCGGACCAGCGCCAGTTGTCCACCCAGAATGTAACGGCCGCATACGTATCGGTGCGCGCCTGCGGATCGACGCCTTGTTCCTGACGGAACCCCGGCACATCGACGCCGCCCAGCTTCGCAGGTCCATACTGGCCCGCCACGGACCACAGCGGGGCTTCTTCCGGTTTGGGGATCCGGATCGAACGCAGCAGTTTCGAGCGCTCATCGCGGACCGCATTCGGCTCATACGAGGCCGGCGGCTCCATCGCGATCGTCGACATCACCTGCAGCAGGTGGTTCTGGATCATGTCGCGCAGCGCGCCCGATTCCGAATAATACCCGCCGCGGCCTTCGACGCCGATCGATTCCGCCGCCGTAATCTGCACGTGATCGATGTAGCGGCGATTCCACACCGGCTCGAAGATCCCGTTGCCGAAGCGGAACGCCAGGATGTTCTGGACCGTCTCTTTGCCGAGGTAGTGATCGATGCGGTAGACCGACGATTCCGGGAAAACTTTCTGGATGTTTTCGTTCAGCGTCTGCGCGGTCCCGAGATCGTGTCCGAACGGCTTCTCGACCACCAGCCGGCGCCAGCCCCGCGACCCATTATGGTTCTGCAAACCAACCTTTCCGAGACCCTCCACAATCGGCTCGTAGTGGCTCGGCTGCGTCGACAGGTAAAACAGAACGTTCCCCTGCGTTTGAAACATTTCATCCGCTTCACGCAGCTTCACGGCGAGGCGCTCGAACACATCCGGCTGGCTGATGTCGCCGGACAGATAGAACAGACGCTTGGCGAACTCTTCCCACAAGCCCTCGTCGAACGGCGAATCCTCGAGGAACCGCTGCACGCTTTCCCGCATCTTCGCGCGGTATTCGTCGTCGCTCATCGCCGTGCGCGAATTGCCGATCACCGCGAAACTCGGCGACAGCCGGCGCTCATACGCGAGCCGGTACAGAGCAGGAATGAGTTTTCGTTTCGTAAGATCGCCGTTCGCGCCAAAAATCACCACGGCGCAAGGCGGGACCCGGCGTTCGAACCGAAGCGAGTCCTGTAAGAGTTTGGCGTCAGCCATGGATTTCAAAGTAGCATCCGCCGATGGTCTTGAGAAATGTTGAAACAAATTGCGCACGAACTGCGCTAGAAGGTATTGGGCCCTCGCGGGCCCGCTCTCACATCCATGCTTCTTTCACTCATGATCTACGACAGCGACGGGCGCACCCGCGGCAGCATCAAACTCCAGGTGAACCGGGGGGCGACCCCGCCGCAGTGGTCTGTCGCTGAGGATGCCACAAGACTCTGGTCCAAGATTGGTTACTCGCAATCCGGATCCGCGACCGTCAACGGCACCGAAGTCCTCCTGCTCGACCAGCCCCCCGGCAAGATGTCCATGCCTGTCGTCCGGCTTTTGAACCTGCCGGCGCGGGGCGCGGCGGCGGGCACGGGAGCGATTCTCGCCCCGCCGGATTCCTCCTTGAATGGCGGCAACATCTATTGGGTCGGCGACCCTAAAGAAAACGACGAAATGACGGAGATCCGCAAGACCATGCGGCAGGTCCTCGACAAGTGGGTCCCCGTGCCGGTCATCGACTCCAACAGCGCCGCCTTCAAGATGCTCACCGGCTTCGACACCAGGCGATTGCTCGATGAGTATTGGGAGCCCGAGAACAAGAACCCTCCTTATCCGGAAGGAAAGATGCCGAAGAAAAACACCGGCTTCACCTGCTGCAATCTGACTCTCGGATCCCTGGCCATTCAACTCGGCGCCGCGCTGGGCCGGCCCCCGGGCATTTGGCTCACCCGCGGACCTCTCTATCTCTACCTGGCCGACAAAGATAACCCTGGCTGCTGGATCAAATCCGACGGCACGAATCGCCCGAAGCCCGGTGACTTCTATTCCGTTCCTCTGACCCTCGAAGACGGCTCTGTGCAGCAATACGGCCACGTCGGCATCGTTTACGACATCCTCGACGACACCTGGATGTCCGTTGACGGAGGCCAGGGCGGCTATCGCTCCGGTCCCAAACTGGACCGCATCAAGAAACAGGATCGAGGCAAGCTCGACACCAGCCGCATGAACGGCTGGATCGACATCGACCTGTACTGGAAGAAGTAACGCTGTCGCATTTATCAGGGATCTTCGCGGACTACTGCATACGACCGGTCGTATACTGAGAAGTTCCGCTGATGAGAGTCCCCAAGCCATCCTTGGCAGGCTGCGGCGCTGCTGCTGGATGGGCGTTCGTCGCTTGTCTCGCCGTCGCTGCCTGGCAGACAGCGACGGTCCAGGTCAATTACGATGGCCGGATCTCAGGCCTTTTCTGCATCGGCGCGAAGCACGTTCTACCGGACTGGGCGGAAGCCAGCACGCCGGTCTTCCGCCAGGCCAGTCCCGCCGGATACGACGGGGCCGCTTACTGGCTCATCTCGCTCGACCCGTTTGTACAACGGCCGGAAACCTTTCGATCACTCGACGTTCCCCGCGTCCGGTACCGGCGCATCCTCGTTCCCTTGCTCGCCTGGGCGCTCTCGTTGGGACACCTGCCGTGGACGCCCGTCGCCTACGCTGGCGTGATCCTGGGCTTCATTGGGCTTGGGGTCTACGCCACATCGAGGATCTTCCGGATCCACGATCTGGCGTCTGCCCACGGATTCTGGTTCCTGGCCCTGCCGGCCACACTCACATCCATCGACCGCATGACCGTCGACGTTGCGCTTGCGGCGTTGATCGCGTGCTGGATCCTGCTGCGACAAAACGGCCGCGCGGGCGGCGCAACCTGGTGGCTCACGCTCGCCGCCTGCGGACTCACGCGTGAAACCGGCTTGGCGATCGCAGCCGCGGAGTTCTTCGAAGCCTTGCTTGCCCGGCAGTGGAAGCGATGTATGTTGGCTGCAAGCGCGGCGGTCCCGGCAGCCTCCTGGTATCTGTTCGTCGCCATGCGCACTCCCCCGCTCGAAGCGAAATGGATCGGCTGGATTCCGTTCTCGGGTCCGGCGCTGGGATTCTGGAAGCTCGTCACGCAAGCTCCCTCGACTGCCGACGCCCTCCAGCAGGTTGCGCATCTCCTCGACATCGTGGCATTCCTGGGGGCCTGGCTCGGCCTGGCATGGTACGCGAGGTACATCCTGCCGGCGCCGCCATGGCGCGACGCCCTCACGATCGCGGCATCGATCTACGCTGCGATGGCCGTGCTGCTGTCGTCCCTGGACATCTGGAGTGAAGCCTACGCCTTCGGCCGTACCCTGACGCCTCTGTGGGGATTGATCGCTTTCCGTGGCCTGGCAATCCGCTCGATCATCCCGGCCATGCCGCTGATTCTGATTTCCATTCGCACCGCAGCCGGATGGTGGTGGCAGGTCAAAGGAGTTGTTCTGGGGCTCCTCTAGCTGGACGCCCCATAGAAACGGCCGGCAGCGGATCGCTCCACTGCCGGCCGTTCTGTTCGTTTTCTCGAGGACCTACGCCCGAGCCGCCACCTGCCGCAGCACATACGGCAGGATGCCGCCGCTACGGTAGTACTCCGCTTCCTGCGGCGTGTCCACGCGGACCTGCACCTGGAACGTCTTCACCGTCCCATCGTCCGCCCTCGCCGTCACGGTCGCCTTGCCGCCCGTCGCCACAGCTTCGGCCAGGCCGCTGAACGAGTACGTCTCGTATCCCGTCAGCCCCAGCGTCTCGCGGCTCTCGCCCGGCAGGAACTGGCACGGCAACACGCCCATGCCCACCAGGTTCGAACGGTGGATGCGCTCGTAGCTTTCCGCGATCACAGCCTTCACGCCGAGCAACAGCGTGCCCTTGGCAGCCCAGTCGCGCGAGGATCCCGAACCATACTCCTTGCCCGCCAGCACCAGCAGCGGAACACCCGCCGCCTGATATTGCATCGAGGCGTCGTAGATGGTGGTCTTCTCGCCGTTGTACGTGGTCCAGCCGCCTTCCGTTCCCGGCGCGATCAGGTTCCGCAGACGGATGTTCGCGAACGTGCCGCGCACCATCACGTCATCGTGTCCGCGGCGCGCGCCGTAGGAGTTGAAGTCCACCGGCTTCACGCCCTGCTCGATAAGCCACTTGCCTGCAGGACCATCCTTCGCGATGTTGCCCGCCGGCGAAATGTGATCGGTCGTGATCGAATCGCCGAGCGACGCGAGCACCTTCATGCCCGTGAAGTCCGCAATCGGCTTGGTCGGATCCGCCATGTTTTCGAAGTATGGCGGCTTCTTGATGTAGGTCGACGTCGCATCCCACTCGAACTGGTCGCCCGTCTTCACCGGCATCGAACGCCACATCGAATCACCTTCGAACACCTTGCCGTACTCGGCTTCGAAGTGTTCCTTCTTCACGCTCGACGCGACGACGGCTTCCACCTCTTCCGTGGTCGGCCAGATGTCCTTCAGGAACACGTCCTCGCCGTTCGAACCCTTGCCGACCGGCTCCGTCGCGAGATCAATGTCCACGCGGCCCGCGATCGCGTAGGCGACCACCAGCGGCGGCGACGCGAGATAGTTCGCGCGCACGTGCGGATTCACGCGGCCTTCGAAGTTGCGGTTGCCCGACAGCACCGACGCCACCACCAGCTTCTCGCGCGTCACAGCTTCGGCAATCGGATCCGGCAGCGGACCCGAGTTTCCGATACAAGTCGTGCAGCCATAGCCGACGAGATGGAAGCCCAGCGCTTCGAGCGGCGCGACCAGCCCGGCGGCGCGATAGTAATCCATCACGACCTTGGATCCCGGCGCGAGGCTCGTCTTCACCCACGGTTTGCGCGTGAGGCCCTTTTCCGCGGCCTTCTTCGCGACCAGGCCCGCGGCGATCATCACCGAGGGATTCGACGTGTTGGTGCAACTGGTGATGGCCGCGATCACCACCGAACCATCGGCGAGCGTCCCGCCGCCATCGTACGTGGTCGACTTCGGCTCCGCGCCATTCAGCAAGCCTGCGAAGTTGGTCTTCACCTGCGGCAGTTCGAGGCGATCCTGCGGACGCTTCGGACCCGCCAGCGACGGCACGACGGTCGACAGATCGAGTTCCAGCGTGTCGTTGTACACCGGATCCGGCGCGTCGGGTAGCAGGAACAATCCCTGTTCACGGCAGTATGCTTCAACGAGCGCCACGCGATCATCCGGACGATTCGACAGGCGCAGGTAATCGAGCGACTTCTCGTCGATCGGGAAGAAGCCGATCGTTGCCCCGTATTCCGGCGCCATGTTGGCGAGCGTCGCGCGATCCGCTAGGCTCAGCGCCGAAACGCCATCGCCATAGTATTCGACGAACTTGCCGACCACGCCCTTCTTACGCAGCATCTGCGTGCAGGTGAGCACGAGGTCCGTGGCAGTCGCGCCCTGCGGCAGCTTGCCCTTGAGCTTGAAGCCAACCACCGGAGGCAGCAGCATCGACATCGGCTGGCCCAGCATGCAGGCCTCGGCTTCGATGCCGCCGACGCCCCAACCCACGACGCCGATGCCGTTGATCATCGTCGTGTGCGAGTCGGTGCCGACGCAGGTGTCGGGATACGCGAGCGTCGCGCCGTCTTCATCCTGAGCCGAGAAGACAACCGATGCGAGGTATTCGAGGTTGACCTGGTGGACGATGCCGGTCCCCGGAGGCACCGCGCGGAAATTCCGGAACGCCGTCTGCGCCCAGCGCAGCAATGCGTAACGTTCGCGATTGCGCTGGTATTCGAGCGCGACGTTGAGATCGAACGCGTCCTTGGCGGCAAAGTGGTCCACCTGCACGCTGTGGTCGATCACGAGGTCGCAGGGGATGAGAGGATTCGCCTTGGTCGGATCCGCGCCCATCTTCTGCAGCGCATCGCGCATGGCGGCGAGATCGACGACGCAGGGGACGCCGGTGAAGTCCTGCAGCACGACGCGTGCGGGACGGTAATTGATTTCCTGCGCGGCGGCGGAAGTGTCCCACTTGGCGACATATTCGATGTCGGCGCGCTTGACCGTGGCTTCGTCTTCAAAGCGAAGCAGGTTCTCGAGAAGGATGCGAATCGAGTACGGGAGACGCGAGATATTGAAACCCGCTTTCTCCAAAGCCTTGAGGCTGTAAATGCGGTAGGACTGCCCGCCGACGTTGAGCGTCGACGCGGCGCCAAAGGAGTTTTTCGATGCCATCGGGATACTTATTAGTGTAGCGTTCCGCAATGGGCTCCGGTTCCATCGGAGCATCGCCGCGGCTATCATGGAAAAGTTCTCGCGATGCCCAAGTGCACCATGTGCGGAACCGTCCTCGAGACGGAAGGCGCAGTCTGCAGCCTCTGCGGACCCGCGACCGTTGCGACCAACCCTGCGTCGTCCGTCGAAACCGTCGCCTCGGTTCCCGCTCCACCGCGCTCGTCCACCGTCGCATCCACACACTTCGTACCCGGCAGCATGCTGGGCGAACGCTACCGCATCGTCTCTCTGTTGGGACGCGGCGGCATGGGGGAAGTCTACCGCGCCGAAGACCTCTCGCTCGGACAACAAGTCGCGCTGAAGTTCCTGCCGCCGTCGCTCACTCGTGACGAAGACGCCCTGCGCCGCCTGCGCGATGAAGTCCGCATCGCGCGCCAGGTGTCGCACGCCAACGTCTGCCGCGTATACGACATCGGCGAACTCGACGGCGCACTGTTCCTTTCGATGGAATACGTCGACGGCGAGGACCTCGCATCGCTCCTGCGCCGCATCGGCCGCCTGCCCGCAACCAAAGGACTCGAGATCGCCCGCAAGCTCTGTGCGGGACTCGCCGCCGCACACGACAAAGGCATCCTCCATCGCGACTTGAAGCCCGGCAACATCATGCTCGACAGCCGGGGCCATGTCCTGCTCACCGACTTCGGACTCGCCGCATTGTCCAATACCAGCGACGTTGCAGACGTACGCAGCGGCACGCCGGCTTACATGGCGCCCGAGCAACTCGCCGGCAGGGAAGTCACCGTCCGCAGCGACATCTATGCGCTCGGACTCGTCTTGTATGAGATCTTCACCGGAGACCGGCCGCACGCCGGCGCGGCTTCCCTTCCCGAACTGATCCGCATGCGCGGCGAATCCGCGCCGGACGATCCTTCGTCCTACGTGCAGGAACTCGATCCCGCCATTGGCGCGGTGATCCAGCGTTGCCTCGAACCCGATCCTCGCTCGCGCCCGTCTTCGGCGCTCGCAGTCGCAGCGGCGCTTCCGGGAGGCGACCCGCTCGCCGCCGCGCTTGCCGCCGGTGAAACGCCCTCGCCCCAAATGATCGCCGCGGCTGGAGGCGAAGGCGTCAGCGCTTCCTCGATTCGCGTGCAGTCGCTCGTGCTCGCAGTTGTGCTCGCCGGCGTCGTCACGACGTCTGCCCTGGCGATCCGCACCAGCGCGCTGGAACGCATGGCGCCGGAACTGCCGCCGCAAGTCCTCACACAAAAGGCTCGTGAAATCGCGGTATCGGTGAACTTCGCCAGCGCATCCCACCGGCCCGTTGAGTATGCCACGGGCTTCGACTGGTACTTCCCGTTTGTCGGCACAGCCGCCACGAATCGCAACCGGACATGGAACAGGATCCTGGCCGGAACCCCGTCATTGCTGCGTTTCTGGTACCGGCAAAGCGATGCCCCAATGACCGGCGGCGAGTACCACTCCGACCTGTTGACGCCCGGTGTCGTCACGCGCACCGATCCGCCGCCCACACAATCCGGCATGATCGAAGTCGTGCTCGACGCAAAGGGTAATCTCATCAGCCTCGAAGCCGTTCCCCCGCAAGTCCTGAAAGACCCGCCTGCCGCAACACCCAATTGGGATCCTTTATTCAAAGCTGCAGGACTCGACCCGGCAACTCTGCAACCCGCGAGTCCACAGCA